>NZ_CP094242.1:1287138-1930707 GCF_022749515.1 Morococcus cerebrosus | reverse complement strand
AAACGCCGCGCGTTCCAAACCGATGTCGATGAACGCACTCTGCATGCCGGGCAGCACGCGGCGCACCACGCCCAGATAAATATTGCCGACCAGACTGTGGCCGCTGTTGCGTTCGATGTGCAGCTCGCAGATATTGTTTTCTTCCAACACTGCCACGCGTGTTTCCTGCGGCGTAATGTTGACGAGCACGGTTTCGGGCGGACGGACGGCGTCCTTCGGGATGGGGATTCCTGAAAGCATGGTTTTAGTTCCTGATTTTTAATAAGAAATATAGTAGATTAAATTTGAACCAGACTGATGTTGCCCAAACCTGAAAAATGATCGGCTGATTGTGTTGCTGTTCTGACTCAAATTTAATCTACCATCCGCTTGCCATCGGTTTTGTGGAAAATATAGTGGATTAACTTTAAACCAGTACGGCGTTGCCTCGCCTTAGCTCAAAGAGAACGATTCTCTAAGGTGCTGAAGCACCAAGTGAATCGGTTCCGTACTATCTGTACTGTCTGCGGCTTCGTCGCCTTGTCCTGATTTTTGTTAATCCACTATAAATGGCAAAAGCGGTTCGGATTGCCGTTTATCATACTTTAAAAACGGCGTTTTGGCACATGGGCGGCAGGCAGCCCTCACGCCCCGAAAACAAAGATTCAGGCAAAATAGCCAATTTCAAGTATTGTAAAATAAACCATATGCCCATATAGTGAACCCCATTAGAACTCTGAAAACAATCATGCAAACCGTTACGATGTACACAGGCGCGTTCTGCCCCTACTGCACCATGGCCAAAAAGCTGCTGCATTCGCTGGGCGTCGCCGAAATCAACGAAATCCGCGTCGACCGCAGCCCCGAAGCCTTTGCCGAGATGCAGCAGCTTTCAGGGCAGCGCAGCATACCGCAAATTTTCATCGGCGATACCCACGTCGGCGGCTTCACCGATTTGTACGGCCTGCACCGCGAAGGCAGGCTGGATTCTTTATTAAACCCGTAACTTTAAACCCAACTAGGAAAACAAAATGAGCGAAGAATTGCAACCCGTATTCAGCATCGAACGCCTGTTCGTCAAAGACCTGTCTTTGGAAGTGCCCAACGCCCCCCAAATCTTTTTGGAACAAGGCGAGCCTGAAGTCGATATGCGCGTTTCCACCAACAGCGAGAAGCTGGAAGACGGCTACTACAACGTTGACGTAACCGTTACCGTAACCGCCAAACTCAACGCCGAACGCACCATGTTCCTCAACGAAGTAACCCAAAGCGGCATCTTCCGTCTGGAAAACATCCCTGAAGAAGACGTTCAACTGCTCTTAGGCGTAGCCTGCCCGAACATCCTCTTCCCTTACGCACGCGAAGCCATTTCCACCAGCGTAACCCGCGCCGGCTTCCCTCCCGTACTGCTTGCTCCGATCAACTTCGAAGCCATGTACCAGCAACAACAAGAAGGCAACGCATAATCCGCGTTCCCTGTTTGTCAAAAGGTCGTCTGAAAATGTTTCAGACGACCTTTTTTATAATTCTGAAGAATGGCTACCGAATTTCATCCTCAATGGCATAGACATGAAATCTGTAACGTCATAAAATTCAAAACGTTTATTATTTATTAAATAAAAAGGTTACGATGAAAAAATATATTTTTGGGGTATATGCTGCTTTGCTCATAGGTAATGCAATATCTGCTGATTTTACAGGTAGTTGGGGGTATGTAAAGAATATTCCAGGTGGTGTTTATGGTAAATATTTTAATATCAAACAATCACCAAAATATATAATTACGGGTGAGTGGTATGAAGGGCGTTCAGACGGTCCCGGTGGCAGCGGTAAGGTGAAGGGGTATGTGAAAAAAGGTGGAAAACTGTATTTGAGTTACTGTTCGGAAGGAGATAATTCTTGGTATACGCCTTGTCCGAAATATGAACAAGACAGGGGTTATTTCGTCAGATGGAATGGTGATCTGGTTGAATATTATCGGCCATATGGAAAAGGGCAAGTATATAAAAAAGGTGAAATATTTAAGCGGCAGCAAGAAAGTAAACAGATTGAAGGTCAGGAACAACCTCAAGAGCGACAATTTTTGGATCAACAAAAATTACTGAAGGAACAAGAGTCTTTGCGTAAGCAGGAGTTGTTGAAGGAACAAGAACTTTTACGCCAACAGGAATTGCTGAAAGAGCAGGAGTCTTTGCGTAGGCAGAAGTTATTAAAGGAGCAAGAACTTTTACGCCAACAGGAATTGCTGAAAGAGCAGGAGTCTTTGCGTAGGCAGGAGTTGTTGAAGGAACAAGAACTTTTACGCCGACAGGAATTGTTGAAAGAGCAGGAGTCTTTACGTCAGCAGGAATTATTGAAAGAGCAAGAATCTTTGCGTAAGCAGGAGTTATTGCTGCAACGGAAATCAGGTGGAGAACCAGAGTTGTTAAACGTACAGGAAATATTTAAAGAACAAGGAGGACAGGATGTATTCAAAGAGCAGGAGACGGCAGAAAGTCAGTGGACAGTTGAAAAACAGGAGTTGCCGCAAGGACAAAAAAATACCGAGTAATAGAGATACTCTAAAAAAGTCGTCTGAAAACCCCAATCCAAGTTTTCAGACGACCTTTTTTCTTTGCCGCACACTATTTCACAATTTCCGACAGCGGCCAGCGCGGTTTGACGTTGAACGCACCGGCGGGCTGCCGCTCCTGCAACCTCATCGCGCCGGCGAAGGCAATCATCGCGCCGTTGTCGGTGCAGTATTCCATGGGTGGGAAGCAGACTTTGATTTTTTCTTCCTTAGGTTTGGGTTTGCCTTTTTCAGACGGCTTTTTGACGCTCAAGCGGGAAAATTCGTCGCGCAGCTTCCAGTTTGCACCGACGCCGCCCGCGACGACCAAAGTTCTGAAACCGGTATCCAACAAGGCTTTTTTGGCTTTGGCGGCGAGGACGTCAATCACCGCGTCTTGAAACGCGCGGCAGATGTCGTTGCGCGTTTGCTCGGGAATTTCGCCGCCGTTTTCGGCGCGGACTTTTTCGACGGCGGTCAGCACGGCGGTTTTCAAACCGGAGAAGCTCATCTGTAAATCGTGCGAATGGAGCATGGGGCGCGGGAACGAGAAGGCATCGGGGTTGCCCAGCTTCGCCAGTTCGGACAACTTCGCGCCGCCGGGATACGGCAAACCTAAGAGTTTGGCGGTTTTGTCGAACGCCTCGCCTGCCGCGTCATCGACGCTTTCGCCCAGCAGCGTGTAGTCGCCGATGCCGCGCACCGCCATAAACTGCGTATGCCCGCCCGAAACCAGCAGGGCGACGAACGGAAATTCGGGTTTGTCGTCCGCCAAAAGCGGGGAGAGCAAATGGCCTTCGAGATGGTGGACGGGAATGACGGGTTTGTTCAAGGCAAACGCCAAGGCGTTGGCATAGCCCGAACCCGCCAGAAGCGCGCCGCCCAAACCCGGCCCTTGGGTGTAGGCGACGGCATCGATGTCGTCATAGGAAACGCCCGCTTCCTGCAAACAGCCCTGCGTCAGCGGCACGACGCGGCGGATATGGTCGCGGCTGGCAAGTTCGGGGACAACGCCGCCGTATTCGGCGTGCATCGCCATTTGGGTGTGAAGATGGTGCGCCAACAGGCCGCGTTCGGTGTCATACAGCGCAACGCCTGTTTCATCGCAGGATGATTCGATTCCGAGTACCAACATGGTTTGAGGTCGTCTGAAAATAAGGATGCGGTATTTTAACGGATTTCAGGTGGGCTTGGCTTGCTTGCGGTTAGGGAATATGCAGTGGTAGAGGCTATATCATATATATATATATATGATACGGAGTTGGGTTTGCTATCCGGTTATACCGAGCATTTTTATTGTCTGAGCTTTTGTTGTTCAAATTTAATTGTATTAGGTATATGGGCTGTACGTTGAGTCGAAGGGTTGTCGGCTATTTTGATTTTTGAATTTAATTAATAGAAATATTGTTGCTTATATTTTTATATTTTATGATTTTTAATGCTTTAAAATACAAAAAAAATATTTTTTTGAAATAAAATTGCTGAATAATTGGAAAAAGTCTTGTTTAAAACAGGTAAAGAAGGTAATCTATGCCTTAATTTATCTGAATTTGAAAGCAATAAAAATGACCAAACAATACCCTACCGACGATATTAAGATTAGAGAAGTCAAAGAGCTGCTGCCGCCGATTGCCCATTTGTACGAACTGCCGATTTCCGAGGAAGCGGCGGGGCTGGTACACCGCACGCGGCATGAAATCGCCGATTTGGTTCACGGCAAGGACAACCGCCTGCTGGTGATTATCGGTCCGTGTTCCATCCATGACCCCAAAGCCGCATTGGAATACGCCGAACGTTTGCTGGTGTTGCGCAAGAAATATGAAAAAGAATTGCTGATTGTGATGCGCGTGTATTTTGAAAAACCGCGTACGACGGTGGGCTGGAAAGGTCTGATTAACGACCCGCACTTGGACGGCACGTTCGACATCAACTACGGCCTGCGTCAGGCACGCAGCTTGCTGCTGACGCTGAACAATATGGGCATGCCCGCTTCGACGGAGTTCCTCGACATGATTACGCCGCAATATTACGCGGACTTGATTTCTTGGGGCGCGATCGGTGCGCGGACGACGGAGAGCCAGGTACACCGCGAACTCGCCAGCGGCCTGTCTTGTCCGGTCGGTTTCAAAAACGGTACGGACGGTAATCTGAAAATCGCCATCGACGCGATTGGCGCGGCAAGTCATCCGCATCACTTCCTGTCTGTAACCAAAGCGGGGCATTCCGCCATTGTGCATACCGGCGGCAATCCCGACTGCCACGTTATCCTGCGCGGCGGTAAAGAACCGAATTACAGCACCGAACACGTCAAATCGGCGGCGGAGCAATTGATAAAAGCCGGCTTGTCGCCCAAGCTGATGGTCGATTGCAGCCACGCAAACAGCCGTAAAGATTACAGACGGCAGATGGAAGTTGCCCAAGACGTTGCCGCGCAACTGGAAAACGGCGAAGACAACATTATGGGCGTGATGGTGGAAAGTCATTTAGTCGAAGGCAGACAGGACAAGCCTGAGGTTTACGGGCAAAGCATTACCGATGCCTGCATCGGCTGGGATACCACCGAAGAAATGCTCGCGCTTTTGGCTGCGGCAAACCGTAAACGGGTCGCGCCTTAAGCCGGTTTGAACGGCAAAAAAGAGGTCGTCTGAAAAGACTGTGTGTGAACAAAAACAGACAGTTTTTCAGATGACCTTTTGTTTTTGTTTTGTATAAATTGTTTATTTATAGTGGATTAAATTTAAACCAGTACGGCGTTGCCTCGCCTTGCCGTACTATTTGTACTGTCTGCGGCTTCGTCGCCTTGTCCTGATTTAAATTTAATCCACTATACAAGGGCTTCAGGGTAGTCTCCGGGTAAATTATCGTAGTTTAAACAGTCTTTACTTATCAGAAGACATATTAATGAAACCTTGTGAGATACTGCCTGCGTATTGTTTAACCCACTGATGGAGAATACAACATGAAAAAGGCTTTGACTAAAACCGTTACCTTGATTGCTATCGCTGCTTCTTTGAGCGCATGTGCAGGTATGAACCAAACCCAACGCAATACCGCTACCGGCGCAGTATTGGGTGGTGTAGCAGGTAACCTGATTGGCGGCGATACCGGATCTACTTTGGGTGGTGCAGCATTGGGCGGCGTTATCGGCAGCCAAGTTCATCACGGACATCGCTATCGTTAAGTAGTTCATTAATATCATTATGCAAACCGTTCCGATCGTTTCATTTGTCGGAACGGTTTTTGTTTGATGGGGTGGCCATGAGAAAAGGTCGTCTGAAACGAGGGCATCGTGTTTCAGACGACCTTTTATAGTGGATTAAATTTAAATCAGGACAAGGCGACGAAGCCGCAGACAGTACAGATAGTACGGCAAGGCGAGGTAACGCCGTACTGGTTTAAAGTTAATCCACTATAGTAATAAGTGGGATGGATGATTTATTGGCGGATGACTGCTTTGGCGATTTGATCCGCCATGCGTTTGCTTGCTCCTTGGTGCTTGCCAATAAACTCAAGGGCTTTTTGGGAGAAACGTTCTTTTTCCGATGGATTGGCAAGCCATGATGTGGTTTTTTCATACCATCTTTCAGCAGAACCAACCTGCTCTGCCGCCCCTGCATGGATGGCATCTTGGCATACAGCGGAGAAATTGTAGGTTGAACAACCGAATAAGGTCGGTATGCCGCAGGAAATCGGTTCGATAACATTCTGACAGCCCGCATCCACAAGACTGCCGCCGACGAAGGCAATATCCGCAGCCAAATAATAGGCAAACAGTTCTCCCATGCTGTCTCCGACCCATATTTGCGTTTCTTTGTTGACAGGAAGGTTATCACTGCGATATTGCACACGGTAGCCCATATCTTCTGCAAGGGAAAAGGTCGTCTGAAAACGCTCGGGGTGTCGAGGGATAATCACCAGCAGTGCATCCCCTTTATAGCGTTTCCATGCTTCAAGCAACATTTCCGCTTCGTCCTGACCTTTATAGAAACGGATGCTGGCACACACGACGACAGGGCGGTTGCCGATCCGTTCTTTAAATGCGGCTGCAAGTGCTTTCATCCCTTCGGGAAGCGATACATCATATTTGGTGTTGCCGCAAACGTGGACATTAGAAGCCCCAATCAAGTGCAACCGTTCTGCATCTTCGGCAGTTTGGGCAAAGCATCCGCTCAGGGTGCGCATAGCAGGCTCAACCAAGCCGCGTATTTTCAAATATCCCCGTTGCGATTTTTCAGACAGGCGGGCGTTAGCAAGAAAAAGCGGCACCTGTTTTTCAGCACACATATGCATCAGGTTCGGCCAAATTTCTGTTTCCATCAAAATACCGAAACGAGGGACATGGTCGGTTAAAAATTGCCCAACCCATTCTGGTTTGTCGTAGGGAATATAGCGGCATTGCGCATTGGGATATAGGGTTTGCGCCGTATGCCTTCCGGTCGGTGTCATTTGAGTCAGTAATAAAGGGACATCTGGGAAATAGTTCTGTAATGCTTCGATGAGTGGCTGCGCAGCACGGGTTTCCCCGACAGAAACGGCGTGAATCCAAATCGGATGACGCACGGGCTTGCTCATTTTTTTGCCGAATCTTTCATCCCAGTGTTCCAAATAGGATGTTGATTTTTTAGCTCTCTTTTTTAGATAACGGCGGATAAACAAAGGAGCGATATGCCAAAGTTGATTGTATAACCAACGTATCATAATGATATTCCAAGATGTGATGGGCGTATAAAAAAGGTATCAGGAGGGGATTATAGACGATTCAATCTAAAACGGGACGAGATGAGCAGATCCAAAGCTAATGAGAATAGCTGAATAGGGAGGCCAGTGATTTTGAAATACTTAATTTTGGAGTGAGTGGGAAATAGGTGTTGTTAGATAAGATTGACGAAATTAGAAAGATCATCATCTATGAGGATAGATGATTTTTGTCTAAATACAACACTTTTTTAACATGTTTCAGTTGTAGAAAGATGCGTGAAAGTTGGGGTATAGAGGTAAGAGATGGGAATTTGTGGATATATGTATGGAAAACATTCTTGTAGATAAAAATAGCCTCTAAAAAATTTATTGGTAAATTTTTAGTTTATTTTAAATTTAAATTGCTTTTTATATAAAAATTAGACATAAAATTGCAGAGTGTTATATATTTTTCTATTTGTTCCAGTTGTTAATATATTTTGAGTTATATATTCATGACAAACAATACGGTTAATAATTAATAATATAGAGAACGTGTTAAGCCATGATAAAAAAAAATAATAAATGAGAAGACAGGTGGTCCAATATAATACAATCATGTATAGATTGATTGGATTGTAAGTCAATCCATTATCTTGATTGTACTTATTTATTTGTTTTAGATGGATTGAATCGGGTACATTTTTTTGTAAGTATTGGATAAGTGGTATGTATATTAGATAAGCGGCAAATATTTGTCAATCATAATATGCAAAACATATATTATCTTTGGTTCGATCTTTTCGATAACTATCATTATGTGTTTTTATCAGGGAGATAAAATATGAAACACAAAGCACACATGAATCGTTTTACCGCGCTCAATACGGCAATGTCCGTATCGTTTGCCGCTTTCGGTTTGTTTGCAGCATCTGCTGCTTCAGCTGAAAATTACATTAGTATCAGTAGTGATGCTGGTGTTCAACGTCCTAACTACAACAACGATGGCGCTACTGATCGTTTTGGTATGGCTATCGGTGTAAATACAAAGGCAACAG
Source organism: Morococcus cerebrosus (assembly GCF_022749515.1). Lineage (NCBI taxonomy): Bacteria > Pseudomonadati > Pseudomonadota > Betaproteobacteria > Neisseriales > Neisseriaceae > Morococcus > Morococcus cerebrosus. The sequence continues at coordinate 1,922,442 of NZ_CP094242.1, read as the reverse complement.
GTCATAGCGGTATCGCTATCGGTACCAGCACCACTTCTGCGGGTGAGTCTGCTACCGCTGTTGGTACTCTATCTAATGCAGACGGTATTGCCGCTACGGCCTTTGGTCAAGGTGCGCAAGCAGTTGGTAATGTAACGACTGCCGCAGGTCAAAAAGCTCGTGCAACTGCCCAAGGCGCAACTGCTTTGGGTACTGGTTCTGTAGCTTCTGCAATGTATTCTACTGCTACAGGTGCAGCATCTTCTGCGTCAGGTCAATCAAGTGTTGCTTATGGCTTGCAGTCTAAAGCTTCTGCTAATTCGGCAGTGGCTATTGGCTCTCGTGCGACAGCTTCTCATGCAGGTTCCGTTGCTTTGGGTGCAGGTTCTGAAACTGCTGAGGCAGTCGGTACTAATAGCGCAACCGTAAACGGCGTATCTTATGGCGGTTTTGCAGGTACTAATCCTCGTTCTACCGTTAGTGTTGGCTATGCGGGTGGTGAGCGTACTATCACTAATGTTGCTGCTGGTCGTATTAGTGCAACCAGTACTGATGCTATTAACGGTAGTCAATTGTATCAAGTTGCTGCACGTTCGCAAGGTAACTCTACTGCAATCACCAATTTACAAAATCAAGTTAATGGTATTGGTAACCGCTTGAATGATATGGATAAGGATTTGCGTGCAGGTATCGCCGGTGCGACTGCGATTGCCTTCTTGCAACGTCCGAATGAAGCAGGTAAGAGCATGGTTTCTGCTGCAGTAGGTGGCTATCGCAATGAACAGGCTATTGCCGTGGGTTATGCTCATAACTCAGATAACAACAAATGGTCTGTTAAAACCGGTGTCAGTGTTAATACACGCAAAGACGTAAACTGGGGTGGTAGCGTAGGCTATCAATGGTAAGGCCTGAAGGGGTTGGTCGGTTCAGACGACCCCAGTTGAAGAATGATATCGATATAAAGGAAAAAACATGAAATTATCAATCATTTTGCCAGTTATCGCGGCATTGACTTTGGCTGCTTGTGGTAATTTAAGCAAAGTCAGCAAAGAAGGTACTACTGATAACCCTGTATGGCCTGATGCTGCTAAAACTACCTTCCGTCATGATGGTACTCAGCATGGTACTTGGCCGAATTGGGATAATGTCCGTCAAATCGAAGCAGGTATGAATAAAGACCAAATTTACGAATTGATTGGTCGTCCTCATTTCCAAGAAGGCTTATATGGTGTTCGTGAGTGGGATTATTTGTTCAATTACCGTGAAAATGGTGAGCATAAAACTTGTCAATACAAGATTTTGTTTGACAAAGACAAAAATGCCCAATCATTCTTCTGGTTGCCAGAAGGTTGCGGTCCTAAAAAGCCTGCTCCTGAAGTAGTTCGTGAAGTGATTATTCGCGAAGTGGCTCCTGCTCCTGCTGCACGTATCCGCCAGTAATAGTTTGATTTTATGAATTAAAACCGAGTTTTGTTATTTTGCAAAACTCGGTTTTGTTATTTTGCCTTTCTAAATAGTAGTGTAATGGAATTCTGCATGGACAGCGGTTGTTTTATAATAATTCCTTAAAATTTGGTAAGGGACGTTTGTGTCATATTTTTCACAATGAAAAGCAAAGTTGAATAATATTAGAACGTCTTGATATGTTTTAGGCATAATGAATGATAAAATAAGCACACTCTTTGCAAAAAAGAGAAAATAAGGAACGGATAGCAAATAATGAGTATCGGATTATTACGAGTTTTGGTTCAAAGCCAGACAATCAACAATACCCAGGCAGAGCATTACAATAATATATTGAAAACGGGGCAGGAAATCTTGCCCATGCTTTTTGCGGATAAGATTATCAGCCCAAGGTCTTTGGGCGAGTTGGTTGCGCGAGTTTTTAGTTATCCGCTATTGGATTTGCATTATTATCCACGTAACAATATTGTTATGGATGTCTTAACTGAGGAGCAGATGGTTCAAAATCGCTGCGTTCCGATTTTTCGTCGCGGCCGAAAGGTATATTTGGCGGTTTCAGATCCTACTCAAATCCAAAGTTTTCAAAAAATAGCTTTTGCTTCGGGAGTGACGGTTGATTTAGTAGTTGTCCCGGATGATCAGTTGAGTTCTTTGCTGGAGTGGTTAGGACAACGTTCTACCACCATCTTAAAAGAAATTAGTGAAGAACAAGAAGCTGCTCAGCCCTCTCAGGCGCTTTATATTGACAACGAAGAGGCTGAAGATGGGCCTATTCCACGCTTTATTCACAAAACTTTATCAGATGCACTAAATGCAGGCGCATCCGATATACATTTCGAATTTTATGAACAAATGGCTCGTGTCCGTTTTCGTGTAGATGGACAGCTAAGGGAAGTGGTTCAACCTCCTGTTGCTGTACGCGGACAGCTGGCTTCACGCATCAAAGTAATGGCGCGTTTGGACATTTCGGAAAAACGCGTACCGCAAGATGGTCGTATTCAGATTGCTTTCCATAAACACGGTCGCCCTATTGATTTTCGTGTAAGTACGTTACCTACGCTTTTTGGCGAAAAAGTGGTAATGCGTATTCTGAATTCTGATGCAGCAACTTTAAATATTGACCAACTGGGATTTGAACCCTTCCAAAAAGAAATGCTGCTTGAGGCCATTCATCGGCCTTATGGCATGGTATTGGTAACAGGTCCGACAGGCTCCGGTAAAACCGTATCACTTTATACTTGCTTGAATATTTTAAATACAGAAGACGTCAATATTTCCACCGCAGAAGACCCGGCCGAGATTAATTTGCCCGGCATCAACCAAGTCAACGTCAATGACAAACAAGGTTTGACTTTTGCTGCGGCGTTGAAATCTTTCTTACGACAAGACCCTGACATTATCATGGTAGGTGAGATTCGGGATTTGGAAACCGCGGATATTGCCATCAAAGCGGCACAAACCGGACATATGGTGTTTTCAACGTTGCATACCAATAACGCGCCTGCGACCCTATCCCGTATGTTGAACATGGGGGTTGCCCCATTCAACATTGCCAGTTCCGTCAGCTTAATTATGGCGCAACGACTATTGCGTCGTCTGTGTTCGAGCTGTAAGCGTGAGGTTGAGCGTCCTCCAGTTCCCGCATTAAAAAAAGCAGGATTTACAGATGAAGATTTAGCAAAGGATTGGAAACTCTACCGTCCTGTCGGTTGCGATAGTTGCCGTGGTAAAGGCTTTAAAGGCCGTGTCGGTGTCTACGAAGTAATGCCGATTACCGAGGAAATGCAACGTGTCATTATGAATAATGGTACGGAAGTTGATATTATGAACATGGCCTATAAAGAAGGCATGGTCGATTTACGCCGTGCAGGCTTATTAAAAGTTATGCAAGGTTTGACTTCATTAGAAGAAGTTATTGCTCACACTAACGATTAAACCATTGAATCGAAGAAATACGGGGACTTTTGTTTTCTTCATTCTTAAACATTAAACCAAGGGGTAACAAAATGGCTCAAGCAGAGCAAAAAAGAGGCTTATTCGCTCAAAAAAACAAAGGCAAACGTTTTACGTTTGAAGGTAAAAATACCAATACGGATCAATTAGTCCGAGGCGAAGTAGTCGCCAAAGACGAAGAAGAAGCGCGTAAAAAGCTCCAACGCCGCGGGATACGCCCTTTACGTATCAGTAAAGTAAAGGCAACCAAAAAGCGTCGTATTACTCAGGAAGACATCACTGTCTTTACCCGTCAACTTGCCACCATGATGAAAGCAGGTCTGCCTTTAATGCAGGCTTTTGAAATTGTCGCACGCGGACACTCCAATCCATCCATGACTGAAATGTTGATGCAAGTCCGTGCAGATGTGGAACAAGGTAGTGCATTAGGTAAATCATTTGCCAAATATCCAAAATATTTCGACCGTTTTTATTGCAATCTGATTGCGGCCGGCGAAGCTGGCGGTGTTTTGGAAAGCCTGTTGGATAAACTTGCTGTATATAAAGAGAAAACGCAAGCCATTAAGAAAAAAGTGAAAACTGCGTTGACGTACCCAATTTCTATTGTTGTTGTTGCAATAGCATTGATTTTTGTGATGATGCGCTGGGTACTGCCTGCATTTAAAGAGGTTTACTCAAATATGGGAGCTGAATTACCAGGCATGACACAAACAGTCATGAATATTTCTGACGTGTTTGTTGAGCATGGTTGGATTATGATTATTGCTGCAATTGGTATCAGTTTTGGTATATATAAACTGCATCAAAAATCTCCTGAATTCCAAAAGCGTGTAGATGCTATGGTTTTACGTATGCCTATTTTTGGGCCCATCATTCGTAAAGCAACTATTGCACGTTGGGCTCGGACGACTTCCACCTTGTTTGCCGCAGGTGTCCCTTTAGTAGAGGTTTTAGATTCGGTAGCCGGCGCAGCTGGTAATATCCTTTACGAAGAAGCAACACAAGATATTCGTGCAAAAGTTACTCAAGGTCTTTCTTTAACTTCGAGCATGCAAAGTACGGATATGTTCCCCAATATGGTCATTCAAATGACCGCTATTGGGGAAGAATCCGGTTCCCTTGATGATATGCTGAATAAAGCTGCAGAGTTTTACGAGGATGAAGTTGATAACTCCGTATCACAATTATCTGCATTGATGGAACCCATTATCATGGTGGTTTTGGGCTCCATTATCGGTACAATCCTCGTGGCGATGTATCTGCCGCTGTTTAACCTCGGTAACGTAGTAGGTTAATATGCTGGAATCTTTGGATACATTAGCGCCATTTGCTATTCCTTTATCTGTCATTGTTGGTTTGTTAATCGGAAGTTTCCTTAATGTCGTCATTTACCGCGTTCCTGTTATGATGGAACGCGGCTGGACTCAGTTTGCGAAAGAGCATTTGCAACTTGAATTAACGGAAGAAGAGCAGCAACCATTCAATTTGATGAAGCCGGATTCCCGCTGCCCCAAGTGTCATGCTCCGGTAAAGGCTTGGCAAAATATTCCGATTATCAGTTATCTGATGCTTGGTGGTAAATGTGGTTCGTGTAAAACGCCCATCAGCATCCGTTATCCCTTAATCGAATTATTGGCCGGTATATTGTTTGGCGTAGTGGCGTGGCAATATGGCTGGACGATGGCGGCATTCGGTGGGTTGATATTGACTGCAATATTGATTGCATTGACCTTTATCGATGCGGATACTCAATATTTACCTGACAGTCTGACCCTGCCGTTGATATGGTTAGGTTTGCTGTTTAATTTGAACGGCACATTCGTGCCATTGAAATCCGCCGTTTTAGGTGCAGTTTTCGGCTATATGAGCTTATGGCTGTTATGTTTCATCTATAAGCTTTTGACTGGAAAAATCGGTATGGGTAACGGCGATTTTAAATTGCTGGCTGCACTAGGTGCATGGCTTGGGGGCGGCATTTTACCTGTATTGGTCTTTATGGCAGCATTAATTGGTCTGATTGGAGCGATTATCGGACGGGTTGCCAAAGGACAATATTTTGCTTTCGGTCCGAGTTTGGCTATTGCCGGCTGGATTATTTTGGTAGCTAACGAGCCGGTACATCGTGCCGTCACTTGGTGGCTGACCAAATCAGGGTTTTAATATGACTTTATGGATAGGTTTGACAGGCGGTATCGGCAGCGGGAAATCTCAAGCAGCAAAAATCTTTTCTGATTTGGGTGTCCCGCACATTGATGCCGACGTCCTGAGTCGAAATCTGACGGCGGATAACGGTATAGCATTACCGGCTATCCGTCGTCTTTTTGGTGACAAGGTTTTTCATACTCAAAACAGTCTGAACCGTGCTGCTTTGAGAGATATTGTTTTCAGACGACCTCAAGCCAAAAAAGAATTGGAAGAGGTATTACTACCTTTGATTTTAAATGAAATCAAATCAGCAAAAACCTGTTATCCCGATGCAGCATACGGCATTATCGATGTCCCCTTGCTGATTGAAAATCCGGATTTTTTGGCGGTTGTTGATAGAGTATTGGTGATTGATGTTTCTGAAGCAACACAAATTCTTCGTGTTCAGCAAAGAAGCGGTTTGGACACAGAAGAGATCAAGCGCATTATGAACACACAAGCCAAACGCCAAACGCGGCTGATCTATGCAGATGATGTTTTAGAAAATGAAGGGACTTTATCTGAATTGACCAAGAAAATTCAGGGCTTGCATAGGTTTTATCTGGGATATGCCGGCAACTCAAAATTTGGTACATCATTGCCCTAACGTGAAATATCCCGATCAACAGACAAAGCATATTGGAAATCCAACAATCAAAAGGTCGTCTGAAATTGTGTTTGGTTTTTCAGACGACTTACTTGACGGAAAACAGATAATTCAATTTTAAGAACTCGGAAGCCAATACGGCGAAAAGTTTAAACAATGGAAAATGGATACCCAAATAATCGACCTCCCTTAGAAAAAAGAATTTTTTATCTGGAGCATTCAGGGCAGTATCTGATGGTTTGCGCCCTATCAGATTACTCCCACAATAAACATACTGTCGTTATGGCAAATTTTCTCTATCCAAATGAAACAATGGATTGGAGAAATTTAGATGATTTATTCAATGAGTTGGTTTTAGAGGAATTACAGTCTTCATTTATGGATTGGTATCCAACTATTGAAGAGGCAATTAGCCGTCATTTAGAAGGTTTTTCGTAACAAGCATAAAATAAAGAATGATTTGGAAGGAATAAATAATGACTGAAGTAACGACTGTGAAATGTCCGACTTGTCAAAAGCTGGTGATATGGAATGAAGAGAGTAAATACCGACCTTTTTGCAGTCAACGCTGCCGATTGATTGACTTAGGCGAATGGGCGCAAGAGAAATATACGGTTGCAGCGGAAGAAGATGATACTTTATCTGATTCAATGGTCGGAGGCTTACAATAAGCTGTATTTAATACGTTTTTGTGAGGCTATGCAGCCCCGCTTTTTTCTCCTTGGTAGGCATTTGCTTGGTAGGATGCCATTATGGTAATGGCTGTCCAAACTTATGTTTCAGACCAATGTCGGGCATTTTTCATGTCTTGTTCGATTTGTACTTTTAATTCGGCGATACTGTCGAATTTTTTTTCGTCGCGTAATTTGTGCAGAAAACGGACGTTCAGGCGTTGTCCATAAATGTTTTCATTGAAATCAAACAAATGGACTTCAAGTTTTTGGGCGCGGTTGTTGCTGACAGTGGGGTTGAATCCGAAACTTGCCACGCCGCGTTTTGTGCCGAAAGTGCCGTCTGCTTCAACGACAAATACCCCGCTTAAGGCGTAATGGTGGGGAGGGAGTTGGATGTTGGCGGTGGGAGCGTTGATGGTGCGGCCGAGTTTTTTACCGTGTTTGACTTTGCCGCTTAAAGTGTAATCGTGTCCCAGCAGTTTTTTGGCATAGTCTAATCGACCGTCGGAAAGCGCATTGCGCACAGCAGTACTGCTGGTACGGATGTCTTCTACGATAACAGATGGGGTGCGATCGGTTTGAATATCCGGTTGTGCTGCCAAAAGTTCGAAATCGCCACGGCGACCTGCTCCGAAACGGAAGTCATCTCCAATCAGCAGATAACGCGTATTCAACGTCTTGCGTAAAAGCAGGTTGATAAAGTCTTGGGCATCCATATCGGCAAATGTTTGGTTAAACCGCAGCACCCAAACTGCATCGACACAGCCGGTTTGTTCAAGCAAATTTAGTTTGGTGCGCAAAGGGCTGATACGGTAGGGCTGTTTTTTACCGGTTTGTCGGGCAAAAAATTCTTTGGGTTGTGGTTCGAAGATAACGACGACAACTGGAAGCCCCCGTGCATCGGCTTCTTGCTTGAGTTTTTGGAGAATGTGTTTGTGTCCGAGGTGCACGCCGTCGAAATTACCGATGGTAACGGCACTTCCCTGAGGGAAGTCGGGCATGCGATGCTGACCGAGCCAGATTTTCATGAGTTATTTATGCGGTTCGTAAACGGACGGGTATTGTAAACGTTCTTGGTGTTTATATAAACCACAGGTCGTCTGAATATGTTTTCAGACGACCTGTGTCGTCTTTACCACCAAAACGGCGGACGGTAAAAAGGGTAGCCCCAAGGGTCGTAATAGTTGTAATAATAGCGTGCTTCTTGGAGTTGCTGCTGGGAGATGTGGTTTTGCCATGCCATTTTGTAGCAGGCTTGGAACATGGGGTCGGAAACTTTATCCATATATTTCAAGCGGAAGGATTTTTGCTGTTCTGTCGTTTGAACGGAGCGGTTGTCCGCCAGCTCAAACTGTTTTTGTATCAATCGGGCGGTTTCAGGGTCGCACTGAGCGGCTAAGTGGATTTGCAGGTTTTGTTCTTCCTGTTTCCGAGCCTGTGCGCGTGCGGCGAGTTGCTCTGGCGTGGCAGCGCAGGCAGTCAGGAAGACGAGGGTGGAGAGCGATAAAAAGCGTAATGGGTTCATGATGTTGCCCCTTTAAGGTGATGATAACCAATGTACGCTGACGGCTGGTCGAGTGCAAGGGGTAAATAGGTAAAGGTCCTTGGATTCGGATTTCAAGTGCAACACTAGGGTACCAGTGGTTGGAACAGATTTAAGAATAAAACACTTGGCGTTTCGTAGCCAAGTGTTTTTCTCGGCCGGTGGTTCAACTCATCTTGAACCCTGCGTATCTCCCGATCGCTGATGTTTCGGAAATCGGTTTGTTTGGGGAAATATTGCCGGATGAGTCCATTGGTGTTCTCATTCAGCCCTTTCCCCCAAGAATGGTAAGGGCGGCAAAAATAGGTTTTCGCCTTCAAGGCTTTGGCTATTTTGGTGTGTTGGTAGAACTCTTTGCCGTTATCCATGGTGATGGTGTGGACTCTGGCTTTATATGCCTTTAATACCCCTTGGATTCGGATTTCAAGTGCAACACTAGGGTACCAGTGGTTGGAACAGATTTAAGAATAAAACACTTGGCGTTTCGTAGCCAAGTGTTTTTCTCGGCCGGTGGTTCAACTCATCTTGAACCCTGCGTATCTCCCGATCGCTGATGTTTCGGAAATCGGTTTGTTTGGGGAAATATTGCCGGATGAGTCCATTGGTGTTCTCATTCAGCCCTTTCTCCCAAGAATGGTAAGGGCGGCAAAAATAGGTTTTCGCCTTCAAGGCTTTGGCTATTTTGGTGTGTTGGTAGAACTCTTTGCCGTTATCCATGGTGATGGTGTGGACTCTGGCTTTATATGCCTTTAATACCCTAATGGCCGCCCGGGCAGTGTCTTCGGCTTTTAAGTTCTTTAATTTGCAGATGATGGTGTAGCGGGTAGTGCGTTCGACCAAGGTCAATAACGCGCTTTTCTGATTTTTGCCGACGATGGTGTCGGCCTCCCAATCGCCGATGCGGGTTTTCCGGTCGACGATAGCAGGTCGGTTCTCTATGCCGACGCGGTCGGGCACTTTGCCTCTGGTCCATGTGCTGCCGTAGCGTTTGCGGTAGGGTTTGCTGCATATTCTGAGGTGTTGCCACAAAGTGCCGCCGTTGCTTTTGTCTTGGCGGAGGTAGCGGTAAATAGTGCTGTGATGGAGTGTGATCCCGTGGTGTTTATGCAGGTAGGCACATACTTGTTCGGGACTGAGTTTGCGGCGGATAAGGGTGTCGATGTGTTGAACCAGCTGCGAATCGAGCTTATAGGGTTTTCGCCGGTGCTGTTTGGTCAGCCGGCTTTGCTTCTGTGCTTTTTCGGCGCTGTATTGCTGTCCTTGGATGCAGTGCCGCTTGATTTCTCGGCTGATGGTGCTTTTGTGGCGGTTGAGCTGTTTGGCGATTTCGGCGATGGTGCAGTGGCGGGACAGGTATTGGATATGGTATCGTTCGTCTTGGGTCAGTTGTGTGTAGCTCATGGCAATCTTTCTTGCAGGAAAGGCCGTATGCTACCGCATACTGGCCTTTTTCTGTTATGGAAAGTTGCACTTCAAATGCGAATCCGCCCCCTAATGGCCGCCCGGGCAGTGTCTTCGGCTTTTAAGTTCTTTATAGTCAATTAAAAACAAAATGGTACAATACTCAACTTTGAAGGTCTAACCATGGCATACTCTGCGGACTTAAGAAACAAAGCTTTAAACTATTACGAACAATGCAAAAACATCAGCCAAACCGCAGCAACGTTTAATTTGTCAAGAAACACGCTTTACCTGTGGATTCGCCTTAAAAAACAAACAGGCAGCCTAAAACATCAAGTTACCGGTCTAAATGCCGTAAAATTGGATAGGCAAAAACTGGCTCAATATGTTGAGCAGCACCAGGATGCCTATCTGCATGAAATCGCCAAACATTTTGATTGTACGCCAGCCGCCGTTTGCTATGCACTCAAACAGATGGGGATGACGCGCAAAAAAGACCACCACTTACAAAGAACAAGACCCGGCCAAAGTAACGCATTATTTGACACAGCTGGCCGAATTTTCCGACTACCAACGTGTTTATAGTCAATTAAAATCAAAATAGGACAGTAACGCATCGTCAAATCGGGCGTAATCAGACAATACGGTTCGCAGATACCGCTTAATATTCGCCCACACCTTCTCAATCGGGTTGAGCTCAGGTGAATAAGGTGCAAGAGGCAATACCTTATGTCCCCATTTTCCCGCCATTTCCCGTAAAACACCCATACGGTGAAATCGCGCATTATCTAAAATAATCACCGATTTTTGAGTCAATGCAGGCAGTAGGCATTGCTGAAACCACGCTTCAAAAAAGACTCCGGTCATCGTATTTTGATAAACCATCGGAGCAATCAGCCGGTTGCCGACTTGTGCGGACACCAGAGATAAGCGTCGGTATCTTTTTCCACTTATCTGCGCTTTCACTATTTGCCCTTTCGGGCTGCGGGCATAGGGACGGAACAGGTAGCGGTCAAATCCTGTTTCATCCAAATAAACACGTTGGTAGCCGGAAAATTCGGCCAGCTGTGTCAAATAATGCGTTACTTTGGCCGGGTCTTGTTCTTTGTAAGTGGTGGTCTTTTTTTGCGCGTCATCCCCATCTGTTTGAGTGCATAGCAAACGGCGGCTGGCGTACAATCAAAATGTTTGGCGATTTCATGCAGATAGGCATCCTGGTGCTGCTCAACATATTGAGCCAGTTTTTGCCTATCCAATTTTACGGCATTTAGACCGGTAACTTGATGTTTTAGGCTGCCTGTTTGTTTTTTAAGGCGAATCCACAGGTAAAGCGTGTTTCTTGACAAATTAAACGTTGCTGCGGTTTGGCTGATGTTTTTGCATTGTTCGTAATAGTTTAAAGCTTTGTTTCTTAAGTCCGCAGAGTATGCCATGGTTAGACCTTCAAAGTTGAGTATTGTACTATTTTGTTTTTAATTGATTATAATTTGCAGATGATGGTGTAGCGGGTAGTGCGTTCGACCAAGGTCAATAACGCGCTTTTCTGATTTTTGCCGACGATGGTGTCGGCCTCCCAATCGCCGATGCGGGTTTTCTGGTCGACGATAGCAGGTCGGTTTTCTATGCCGACGCGGTCGGGCACTTTGCCTCTGGTCCATGTGCTGCCGTAGCGTTTGCGGTAGGGTTTGCTGCATATTCTGAGGTGTTGCCACAAAGTGCCGCCGTTGCTTTTGTCTTGGCGGAGGTAGCGGTAAACGGTGCTGTGATGGAGTGTGATCCCGTGGTGTTTATGCAGGTAGGCACATACTTGTTCGGGACTGAGTTTGCGGCGGATAAGGGTGTCGATGTGTTGAACCAGCTGCGAATCGAGCTTATAGGGTTTTCGCCGGTGCTGTTTGGTCAGCCGGTTTTGCCGTTGGGCTTTATCGGCGCTGTATTGCTGTCCTTGGATGCAGTGCCGCTTGATTTCTCGGCTGATGGTGCTTTTGTGGCGGTTGAGCTGTTTGGCGATTTCGGCGATGGTGCAGTGGCGGGACAGGTATTGGATATGGTATCGTTCGTCTTGGGTCAGTTGTGTGTAGCTCATGGCAATCTTTCTTGCAGGAAAGGCCGTATGCTACCGCATACTGGCCTTTTTCTGTTATGGAAAGTTGCACTTCAAATGCTAATCCGCCGTCGTCTGAAAACGGGTTTCAGACGACCTTTTTGTTTTGCCGCTTGGATGAAAAGGATGGGATAAACAGTTTAACCTTTGTTCAATATCTGTTTGTTTTCGCCTTCGCGCCGCAGCTCTTTGGGGAGGACGAAGACGATGCTTTCTTCCGCACCTTCGCCTTCGCGTATGGTTTCGTGTCCCCATTGCTGTATGGTTTGCAGGACTTCCCTGACCAAAACTTCGGGGGCGGACGCGCCGGCGGTTACGCCGACTTTGTGTTTGCCTTCGAACCATTCGCGTTTCAGGTAGCCGGCGTTGTCAACCATGTAGGCATCGACGCCGCGTTGGGCGGCGACTTCGCGCAGGCGGTTGCTGTTGGAAGAGTTGGGCGAGCCGACGACGATGACGATGTCGCATTCTTCCGCCAATTCTTTAACGGCGGTTTGGCGGTTGGTCGTGGCGTAGCAGATGTCTTCTTTGTGCGGGTTGCGGATGTTGGGAAAACGGGCATTCAGTGCGGCGATGATGTCTTTGGTTTCATCGACGGAGAGGGTGGTTTGGCTGACGTAGGCGAGTTTGTCGGGGTTTTTGACTTGCAGTCCGGCGACGTCTTCAACAGTCTCGACCAGCAGCATTCTGCCGGGCGGAAGCTGTCCCATGGTGCCTTCGACTTCGACGTGGCCTTTGTGTCCGATCATGATGATTTCGCAGTCTTGCGCGTCGAGACGGGCGACTTCTTTATGGACTTTGGTCACGAGCGGGCAGGTGGCATCGAATACGCGGAACCCACGTTCAGCAGCTTCCTGCTGTACGGCTTTGGAGACGCCGTGTGCCGAGTAAATCAGGATGGCGTCTTTGGGTACGTCGGCGAGGTCTTCGATGAATACCGCGCCTTTTTCGCGCAGGTTGTCCACGACGAATTTGTTGTGGACGACTTCGTGGCGGACGTAAACCGGTGCGCCGAATTCTTCCAGCGCGCGCTCGACGATGCTGATAGCGCGGTCAACGCCGGCGCAGAAGCCGCGCGGGTTGGCAAGGATGATGGTTTTTTGGGTCATGTGTATGGTCCGGATTTCAGACGACCTTATGGGTTGTCGGTTGTTGGTTCGTCGGTTGGTTTGGGTTGTTTTTTGTGGAACAGTCCGTCCAAAACCAATAAAACGGCACCGACGCAGATAAAGCTGTCGGCAACGTTAAACGCGGGATAATACCAATCCTTCCAGTAAAACAGTAAGAAATCAACCACATGACCGTGAATCAAGCGGTCGATGACGTTACCGAGTGCGCCGCCGATAATCATAGCTGCGCCGATTTTGCCCGAAAGGCGGAACTCGTCGCGCAGGATGGCGCGGGCGAGATAGGCGCTGATGACCAGTGCCAGCCCTAAGAAAAAGAATTTCTGCCAGCCGCCTTGGTCGGCAAGGAAACTGAACGCCGCGCCGGGGTTGTAGGCAAGGGTCAGGTCGAATAAGGAAGGGATGATGTTGAGTCGCTCGCCTTCTTGGAAGTGGGCGAGGATTTCCCATTTGGTCAGTTGGTCAAGCGCGATGCCGGTCAGCGCAATCAGCAGGTAGGCGGTTTTTTTGGAAAGGGAGGAAGACATTTGGTTGAGGCTGCCTGAATAAAAACAAAGCGGCTATTTTACCCGAAAGCGCAAAAGCCGTGTTTCAAAAGGTCGTCTGAAACCTTTTATTACAGGCAAGGCGCAGGTTTTTGCAGGGTTATCGCAAAACCGCGTAAACGCTGCGTGCAAAAACACTGTCATACGTAAAACAAGGTTTATTTACTTGATAGGGTGTTGCCTTGCCGATAACATGGCGGCGTTTTTATATGCCTTCCCCGAAAGGATACAGTATGGCTAAAACAAAATCTTTATTGGCAACCGGCATTTTGGCGCTTTTCTCCGCCACCGCCTTCGCCGCCCCGCTTCCTGCCGAAATTTACCTTCCCGCAGGCGCGCATACGGTTAAAGCCGACCGTCAGGGCAACGGCGAATTCGAATACGAAGCCGAGCTGCCCGCACGCGGCAACCCGATTCCGTCTTTGGCGAAAAAAGTCATCGCCCACGCGCGCAGCAAAGGTTTTCAAGTGGTCGAATCTGAAATCAAACACGACGATGCCGATTTGAAATTCAAACGTGGCAGACAAGAATTGGACGTATCCATCGAAAACAAAGGACACGGCCGCATCGAATACAAAGCTGATTTGGACTTAGACAAACGCTAAATCAAGAAATACTGGAAAGGTCGTCTGAAAAGAGGTTTCAGACGACCTTTTTACATGGCGGCGTTAACAATTGTTTATGGTTTTTACAACATTTGTTTTATCCGTAAAAACCGTTTGGAAGAAAACACGGGTCGTCTGAAACCTCTTTTCAGACGACCTTTGCAATAGGATTGGGCAAACGGCATTCAATCAACAGGGCAGGGCGGATTTGCGCCGAAACAGAACAAAGCCGAATCATGCCGTATCGTTTTATTTGCCTCCGCAATATTTTGTTTTACTGTAAAACACGGTAAAATCCGCGCTCAACATAATATTGAGACAAAACAGTACCGAAGAGAATAAATGGTGTTGTCCGATCTCAAATAAAAAATATTGACGCAATCACTACAATACTACCGTTCACACATTGCAAAGATCATGAAAAAAACACTCTTACTCCTCTCCCTGCTCGCCGTGTCCGCAGCGGAAGCCGCCGACGTGCCGTCCGAGCCTCAAAACCAGCCTGCCCCCGAGTTGCAGGTTAAAACGGCAGAACCTGACCCCGTCGAAGCAGAAGCGGCCAAACCTGCTGCTGAAACGTCGTCTGAAAAAGTCGTCAACGTCGATGCCAAAACCCTGCTCGACAATCCCCAATTACTTTCCCGCGCCATGTATTCTGCCGTTGTGTCGCGCAACATCGCGGGCATCAAGGTTGTCCTGCCGATTTACGAACAATGGCAGGGACACGATAAAAACATGGCGCTCTACGCGCACGGCTTGGTTGCTCAAGACGACGGCAAAATGAAAGAAGCCATCGGGTATTACCGTCAATTTATCGCCGAAAACCCCGATGCCCCCGTCGTCCGCTGGCAGCTTGCCACCGCTTTGTTTGAAGACAAGCAAAACGAAGCTGCCGCCGACCAGTTCGACAAACTCAAAGCAGAAGCCAACCTGCCCGAGCAGCTCGTCAAAGGCATCGAATCCTACCGCAAAGCATTGCGCGAGCGCGATTCGTGGAAATTCAACGCCGGCTTGAGCGTTACCCGCGAACAAAACATCAACCAGGCCCCCAGCCGCCGCACATACGGCAACTGGACCTTTCCTGAGCCTATCGACGCTACCGCCATCAACTACCAACTCGGCGCAGAGAAAAAATGGTCGCTGCCCAAAGGCTGGTACGTTACGGCAGGCGCGGACAATTACGGCAAAATTTATCCCGAACAAACCAAGTATAACGACGTAACCACCCGCTTTTCGGTAGGCGCAGGCTACGCCGACCAGCGCAACGACATCGGCTTGACCCCGTTCCACGAACGCCGCTTCTACGGCAACGACCCGTATACCTACTCCAGCGGTGCGCGCCTGCACATCAACCGCTGGTGGCAGCCTAAGCTGCAAACCTTGAGCGCCGTTGAAATGGGTCGTCTAAAAAATACCCGACGCGCCCGTTCCGACAGCAACAACCGCCTGTTGAGCAATTCCGTCGTCTATTACCGAAACGCCCGCCAATACTGGGTCGGCGGTTTCGACATCTATCAGGAACGCAATAAAGAAGACAAATCGGACAGCTTCGACCGTTACAGCCTCCGTACCGCATGGGGGCAGGAATGGGGCAAAGGGCTGTCCACCATGTTGCGGCTGAGTGCGGCGCAACGCCGTTATCAAACGCCCAGCCTTTTGAGCGGTCAGGAAAACCGCCGCGATAAAGAAGCGGATATTTCGCTCGCCGTGTGGCACCGCGCTTTTCACTTCAAAGGCATCACCCCGCGCCTGACCGTCGCCCACCACAAAACATGGAGTAACGACAAATATAATGAATACGGCAAAACCAGAATGTTTGTCGAGTTCAGTAAAACGTTCTGATTGTGTTTGGTTTGAATAATAAAAGGTCGTCTGAAATTTTTCAGACGACCTTTAGCTTTTTTATTTGAGTAAGGGCATATTGTGTAAATTTTTGAAAGAATAAATCTAAAGTTATATTTCGATAGTTTACATTGCTGCTTGCCTAGCATTTTATTTTCAAAAGGATTTTGAAAATATGATTCAGCGGATAGGGCGGAAGAGGGGCTTGAAGATTGGGAAACAGGGTAGGGCGGTCGGTTATTTTGACTGGTTTGGGGCGGGGTTTTCACTTACAATCAAACAAGGTTTACATATGGCAACACTCCGCCGCTTGATGCCAAGGTTGGTTGCAGACGTTTTTGTTTGATTTCACGGCATTGTGCGGATGTGTTTGTTTAGGCTTTTCGTTCATAAGAAAAACTAAAAAAAAACAAGGAAAAACAATGCGCCGCTTACCAATTCTATCCCTCATCCTGCTTCCCGCTGTGTCTCACGCCGCTGATTTTGACGGCGCGACGCTCAGTCTGTTTTGGGGTGCGCCGTTCGCGTTGATTCTTTTGTCTATCGCGTTGGGGCCGCTCTTTTTCGCGCATACCTGGCATCACCATTTCGGCAAGATTACAGCGTTTTGGACGCTGCTGTTTTTGGTTCCGTTCGCCGTTGTGTTCGGTTTCGGGGCGGGTGTGCATACGGTTGCCCATGCGCTGGTTGAGGAATATATCCCGTTTATCCTGCTGCTTTTGGCTTTATACACGATTTCGGGCGGAATTTTGGTTTGGGGTAAGCTCAATGGTACGCCTGCGCTGAATACCGGGCTGCTGGCGGCGGGGACGGTGATGGCTTCCTTTATGGGGACGACCGGTGCGGCAATGCTGATGATTCGTCCGCTGCTTAAGGCAAACCATTACCGCAAGAATAAGGTGCATGTCGTTATATTCTTTATTTTTTTGGTGGCAAATATCGGCGGCGGCCTGACGCCGTTGGGCGATCCTCCGCTGTTTTTAGGCTTCTTGAAGGGCGTGGATTTCATGTGGACGGTGAAACACATGTTGATGCCCGTATTGATCAGTACGGTGGTGCTGTTGCTGGTGTTTTATATTATCGACAGCCGTTATTACGCGCGTGAAGCCAATGTGGAACAGATTCGTCAGGAAGAGGAGGTCGATGAAGATTTGCGCATTGCCGGCAAATGGAATTTCCTGCTGCTGGCGGGCGTGGTTGGTGCGGTTTTGCTGTCCGGCTTGTGGAAGCCCGATCATCCGGGGTTTGAGATTTTAGGCAGCCACTATGCGTTGCAAAACTTGGTGCGCGATGTGATTTTGCTGGTACTGACCATGGTTTCGCTGCTGATTACGCCCAAACAGGTCAGGGCGGGCAATGAATTCAATTTCGACCCGATTGCCGAAGTGGGCAAACTGTTTTTGGGTATTTTCATTACGATTTCCCCTGTTTTGGCGATTTTGAAGGCAGGCGAGGCGGGTGCGCTGGGCGCGGTGGTGTCGTTGGTGCATGACGCTTCGGGCAATCCGATTAATACGATGTATTTCTGGATGAGCGGTTTGTTGTCCGCATTTTTGGATAATGCGCCGACTTATCTGGTGTTCTTCAATATGGCGGGCGGTGATGCTCAGGTGCTGATGACGGGGCATCTGTTCCATTCGCTGTTGGCAGTATCCATGGGTTCGGTGTTTATGGGCGCGCTCACTTATATCGGCAATGCGCCGAACTTTATGGTTAAAGCGATTGCCGAGCAGCGCGGCGTGCCGATGCCGACTTTCTTCGGTTATATGATGTGGTCGGTAGGGGTATTGATTCCGCTGTTTATACTGCACACGCTGATCTTCTTCGTTTGGCAGTTGTTCTGATTCCTAAACTTCAAAAGGTCGTCTGAAAACCTGATTCTTATTGATTCGGTTTTCAGACGACCTTTTGCATTCTGCCAGGGATTAATTTGGGGCATCAATATCTTGTAATTTTATTGGAGGGCTGCTTTGCGTGGGATTCGGGGCAGGAAGCTGGAAAAAATCTGCGTAAATCTGACATAAGGCGGGCTGTTCCTGCTAAAATCAAACGTTTTACAGTTTTCATTTAATTGTTGTTTTCCGTAAGTAAGGCTTTACTTTCAGACGACCTTCCCCATGCTTTGCCATTTCAAACGTCGTCTGAAAAGTTGGAACATTTTATTCTGTTTAACTCATCACAAGTAATGCAAATCTATGATTAAAATCAAAAAAGGCCTAGACCTGCCCATCGCGGGCAGACCGGAGCAAGCCGTTTACGACGGTCCGGCCATTACCGAAGTCGCGTTGCTTGGCGAAGAATATGTCGGTATGCGCCCCTCGATGAAAGTCAAGGAAGGCGATGCCGTCAAAAAAGGCCAAGTGCTGTTTGAAGACAAGAAAAATCCGGGCGTGGTGTTTACTGCGCCGGCTTCCGGCAAAATCGCTGCGATTCACCGCGGCGAAAAGCGCGTGCTTCAGTCGGTCGTGATTGCCGTTGAGGGCGATGACGAAATCGAGTTCGAACGCTACGCGCCCGATGCGTTGGCAAACTTAAGCGGCGAAGAAGTGCGCCGCAATCTGATTCAATCCGGTTTGTGGACTGCGCTGCGTACCCGTCCGTTCAGCAAAATCCCCGCCGTTGATGCCGAGCCGTTCGCCATTTTCGTCAATGCGATGGACACCAATCCACTGGCGGCAGACCCTGTGGTCGTGATCAAAGAAGCCGCCGAGGATTTCAGACGAGGTTTGCTGGTGTTGAGCCGACTGACCGAACGCAAAATCCATGTTTGTAAAGCAGCCGGTGCGGACGTGCCGTCTGAAAACGCCGCCAACATTGAAACACACGAATTCGGCGGCCCGCATCCTGCGGGTTTGAGCGGCACGCACATTCATTTCATCGAGCCTGTCGGCGCGAATAAAACCGTTTGGACCATCAATTATCAAGACGTGATTGCCATCGGACGTTTGTTCGTAACAGGTCGTCTGAACGCCGAGCGCGTGGTTGCCTTGGGCGGCCCGCAAGTCAACAAACCGCGCCTCTTGCGTACCGTTTTGGGTGCGAAGGTGTCGCAAATTACCGCCGGCGAATTGGTTGACGCGGACAACCGCGTGATTTCCGGTTCGGTATTGAACGGCGCGATTGCACAAGGCGCGCATGATTATTTGGGACGCTATCACAATCAGATTTCCGTTATCGAAGAAGGCCGCAGCAAAGAGCTGTTAGGCTGGGTTGCGCCGCAGCCGGACAAATACTCGATTACGCGTACGACCCTCGGTCATTTCCTGAAAAACAAACTCTTCAAGTTCACGACAGCCGTCAACGGCGGCGACCGCGCCATGGTTCCCATCGGTACTTACGAGCGCGTGATGCCGCTGGACATCCTGCCTACCTTGCTTTTGCGCGATTTAATCGTCGGCGACACCGACAGCGCGCAAGCTTTGGGTTGCTTGGAATTGGACGAAGAAGACCTCGCTTTGTGCAGCTTCGTCTGCCCGGGCAAATACGAATACGGCCCGCTGTTGCGCAAGGTGCTGGAAACCATTGAGAAGGAAGGCTGATTATGGGCTTGAAACATTTTCTGGAAAAAATCGAACCGCACTTCCTGCCGGGCGGCAAGCATGAAAAATGGTATGCCCTCTATGAAGCTGCGGCGACGATTTTCTACACATCCGGCGCGGTAACGCGCAAAGCGGCACACGTCCGCGACGCGCTCGACTCCAAACGCATGATGATTTTGGTGTGGCTGGCTTTGTTCCCCGCCATGTTTTACGGCATGTACAACGTCGGCGCGCAGGCATTCGGTGCGCTGACACCCGATTTGCTGCAACAAAGCATCGCCAACGACTGGCATTACGCCCTTGCCAACGCTTTGGGTATCAATATGTCGTCTGAAGCGGGCGTGTTGGGCAAAATGCTGTTCGGCGCGATTTACTTCCTGCCTATTTATGCGACCGTATTTATCGTCGGCGGTTTCTGGGAAGTTTTGTTCGCCACCGTGCGCAAACACGAAATCAACGAAGGTTTCTTCGTGACTTCGATTCTGTTTGCCTTAATCGTTCCACCTACACTGCCGCTATGGCAGGCTGCCTTAGGTATTACCTTCGGTGTGGTGGTTGCGAAAGAGGTGTTCGGCGGTACGGGTAAAAACTTTATGAACCCTGCACTGGCAGGTCGTGCCTTCTTGTTCTTCGCTTATCCCGCCAATATTACCGGCGACACCGTTTGGATGGCGGTTGACGGCTATTCCGGCGCAACCGCGTTGGCTCAATGGGCGGCACACGGTGCAGACGGCTTGCAAAATGCAGTTACCGGTAAATCCATCACTTGGATGGATGCATTTATCGGCAACTTGCCCGGTTCTATCGGCGAAGTATCCACTTTGGCGCTTTTAATCGGCGGCGCGTTTATCGTGTTTGCCCGCATTGCTTCTTGGCGCATTATTGCCGGTGTGATGATCGGTATGATTGCCATGTCTTCGCTGTTTAACGTTATCGGTTCAGACACTAACCCGATGTTCAGCATGCCTTGGTACTGGCATCTGGTCGTCGGCGGCTTCGCCATCGGTATGCTGTTTATGGCGACCGACCCTGTTTCCGCTTCCTTTACCAATGTCGGCAAATGGTGGTACGGCGCGCTAATCGGCGTGATGTGCGTGTTAATCCGTGTGGTCAATCCGGCTTACCCCGAAGGCATGATGTTGGCGATTCTGTTTGCCAACCTGTTTGCCCCGATTTTCGACTATTTCGTCGCACAAGCGAACATCAAACGCAGAAAGGCGCGCAGCAATGGCTAAGAAATTCGATAAAGACAGCTTCAGCGGCACGCTGATTGTGGTGTTGGCGGTCAGCCTGATTTGCTCGGTCATCGTAGCAGGCGCGGTTGTCGGCTTGAAACCGGTTCAGGAAAAACAAAAGGTTCAGGACAAGCAAAGCTACATCCTGAGTGTTGCCGGTTTGCTCGATAAAAATACCGACATCAGCAAAACCTTTGCCGACCGCATCGAGCAACGCGTGGTTGATTTGGCGACCGGCGAATATGTGAAAGACGCGCCAAAAGACTTCAGCGCACGCGTTGCCGCCAAAGACCCCGCGCAAAGCATCCAAATCAAACCTGAAGACGATTTGGCAGGCATCAAAAGCCGCGCCAAATACACTGAAGTTTATTTGGTAAAAGGCGATGACGGCAAAGTCAGCCAAATCATCCTGCCTATGCACGGCAACGGTTTGTGGTCGGTCATGTATGGCTTCGTCGCCATCCAACCCGACGGCAACACCATCAACGGCATTACTTATTACGACCAAGGCGAGACTCCAGGCTTGGGCGGTGAAATCGGCAATCCGTTGTGGCAGCAAAAATTCGTCGGCAAAAAACTCTTTGACGAACAAGGCAAACTTGCCCTGCATGTTTCCAAAGGCGGAAGCTCGGACAAAGAACATGGCGTAGATGCCCTTTCCGGCGCATCGCTGACTTCCAAAGGCGTACAAGGCTCGTTTGCCTACTGGTTCGGCGAAAACGGCTATATCCCCTACCTGAACAAATTGAAATCAGCAGGAGCACAATAATGGCTGATATGAAACGCTTGAAACATTTAATGTTTTCACCCTTTATTGACAACAACCCGATTACCTTGCAGGTCTTGGGGATTTGTTCGGCGCTGGCGGTTACCACCAAACTTCAGACGGCCATCGTGATGGGTATTTCCGTCAGTTTGGTAACCGGTTTTTCCAGCTTCTTTATCTCGCTGGTGCGCAATTACATCCCGAACAGCATCCGCATTATCGTGCAGATGGCGATTGTCGCGTCGCTGGTTACGCTGGTTGACCAATTATTGCAGGCCTATGCCTACGAATTGTCCAAACAGCTCTCCGTATTCGTCGGCCTGATTATTACCAACTGTATCGTGATGGGTCGCGCCGAAGCCTTCGCCATGAAAGAGCCGCCGTTGGAAAGCCTGGTAGACGGTATTGGTAACGGCGCAGGTTACGGCATGATGCTGATTATCATCGCAACCATCCGCGAGCTTATCGGTTCGGGCAAGCTCTTGGGCTACACCGTTTTCCAAACCGTGCAGGACGGCGGCTGGTATCAAACCAACGGCCTTTTCCTGCTGGCACCGAGCGCGTTCTTCATCATCGGCTTTTTGATTTGGGGTTTGCGCACATGGAAACCCGAACAGGCGGAGGAATAAGACATGGAACACTATTTAAGCCTTTTTGTGAAATCCGTCTTCATTGAAAACATGGCGCTGTCCTTCTTCTTGGGCATGTGTACTTTTTTGGCGGTATCGAAAAAAGTATCCACCGCATTCGGCTTGGGCGTTGCCGTTACCTTCGTACTCGGCCTGTCCGTCCCAGCCAACCAGCTCGTTTATTCGTTGCTCAAAGACGGCGCGATTGTCGAAGGCGTGGATTTGACCTTCCTGAAATTCATCACCTTCATCGGCGTGATTGCGGCTTTGGTGCAGATTTTGGAAATGTTCTTGGACAAATTCTTCCCAGCCCTCTATAACGCGCTGGGTATCTACCTGCCGCTGATTACCGTAAACTGCGCGATTTTCGGTGCCGTTTCGTTTATGGCGCAACGCGAATACAACTTCGGCGAATCCGTCGTGTACGGCTTCGGCGCGGGCTTGGGCTGGATGTTGGCGATTGTCGCTTTGGCGGGCATTACCGAAAAAATGAAATATTCGGACGCTCCCAAAGGCCTCAAAGGACTGGGTATCACCTTCATCTCCGCCGGCCTGATGGCGATGGCGTTTATGTCGTTCTCCGGCATCCAGTTATAAGAAAGGATTCGGCATGGAAATTATTTTAGGTATCGTGATGTTCACCGTCATCGTCTTGGCTTTGGCACTGATGATTCTGTTTGCCAAATCCAAGCTGGTGAGCGAGGGCGACATCACCATCAAAGTCAATGATGAAAAAGAGCTGACTATGCCCGCCGGCGGCAAACTGTTGGGCGCGCTTGCCAGCCAAGGTATCTTCGTTCCCTCCGCCTGCGGTGGCGGCGGTTCGTGCGGACAATGCCGCGTTGTCGTGAAAAGCGGTGGCGGCGACATTCTGCCGACCGAGTTGTCCCACATCAGCAAACGAGAAGCACGCGAAGGCTGCCGTCTGTCTTGTCAGGTCAACGTCAAAACCGACATGGACATCGAAGTGCCCGAAGAAGTGTTCGGCGTGAAAAAATGGGAATGCACCGTCATCTCCAACGACAACAAAGCCACGTTCATTAAAGAACTCAAGCTTGCCATTCCCGAAGGCGAAGAAGTCCCATTCCGCGCCGGCGGCTACATCCAAATCGAAGCCCCGCCGCACACCGTTGCCTACAAAGATTTCGACATTCCTAAGGAATATCACGAAGACTGGGATAAATACAATCTGTGGCAATACGTTTCCAAAGTGGACGAGCCGATTTTGCGCGCTTACTCCATGGCTTCATATCCTGAAGAAAAAGGCATCATCATGCTGAACGTGCGTATCGCCACGCCGCCTCCGCGCGTACCCGATGCGCCTCCGGGACAAATGTCGTCTTACATCTGGTCGCTCAAACCCGGCGACAAAGTAACCATCTCCGGCCCGTTCGGCGAATTCTTCGCCAAAGACACCGATGCGGAAATGGTATTTATCGGCGGCGGTGCAGGTATGGCACCGATGCGCTCCCACATTTTCGACCAGCTGAAACGTTTGAACTCCAAACGTAAGATTACCTTCTGGTATGGTGCCCGTTCTAAACGTGAAATGTTCTATGTTGAAGACTTCGACCAACTCGCGGCAGAGTACCCGAACTTCACATGGCACGTTGCCCTGTCCGACCCATTGCCTGAAGACAACTGGGACGGTTACACAGGCTTCATCCACAACGTGGTTTACGAAAACCACCTGAAAAACCATGAAGCACCGGAAGACTGCGAATTCTACATGTGCGGCCCGCCGATCATGAACCAGTCCGTCATCAAAATGCTTAAAGACTTGGGCGTGGAAGATGAAAACATCCTCTTGGATGACTTCGGCGGTTAAAATTTAACCTTAAACGAAGAAGGAAGAAACCTCATTTTCTTCCTTTTTTTGTTTAGATTAAAGATGAAGGTCGTCTGAAAACAGGGAAACGGGTTTCGTTAAAATTTTCAGACGACCTTTGGACTTTTCAAAAAAATAGCATTGTTCTTGCTTATTTTGAGAATTATTTTGCTATATTGTTCATGATCAACGATTCAGACGAGCTGCAAGATGTTGGACAATGTTATCTGCTGCTTGACGTTTATCTGTTTCTGGGAATGAAATCTCATTTTCGTCATCAATAATGGTAATTTGATTAGTCGTTTTTCCCATTGACTGGGAAATTTGATTTGCAACCAGCATAGGGATATTTTTCCTGATTCTTTTGATTCTGGCATATTCTAGAACGCGTTCGCTTTCAGCGGCAAACCCGACACAGAAGGGAGGGGTAGGTAAAGAAGCAATGGAAGCGAGAATATCAGGGTTTTCCGTTAATTCGATAATAGGAACTTTACCGGAACCATCTTTTTTCATTTTTTGGGAACTGCTATTTTTCACCTTATAGTCAGCAACAGCTGCAACGGAGATAAATACATCTTGGTTGGTAATATGATTGTGAACAGCACGGAACATTTCTTCAGCACTTACGGCTTGTTCTGTATGAAAAAGCCCGGTTGGAATAGTAGTTTGGAGTTGCCCATAAATCAGAGTTACTTTAGCCCCTGCAGCCCTGCATGCCCGTGCTAAAGCCGTACCCATCTGTCCGCTAGAGATGTTTGTAATACCGCGTACAGGGTCGATGGCTTCAAACGTTGCTCCGGCTGTGATTAAAATACGTTTGCCTAATAAGATTTTAGGTGTCCATAAGTCGGAAATTAAATCAGCCAAATCAGCTGCTTCAAGCATTCGACCAAGTCCAATTTCCCCACAGGCCTGTTCGCCATATGCCGGCTGAAAGACAGTAATACCGTCTGAACGTAGTTGTTCGATATTGCGTAGATTGGCAGGATTGTTCCACATCTCTACATTCATGGCGGGAGCAACTGCTAAAGGACATTTCCGTGCGGCAACAAGATTAGCCAGGAGGTTATCCGCAATGCCATGGGAAATTTTGGCAATCGTATTGGCTGTTGCCGGTGCAATGACCAACGCATCTGCCTCACGTGTTAAATTAATATGAGCCATGCCATTTCCTAAGCTATTTTCATGCGTATCTGTTAGAACAGGATTTCCGCTTAAGGCCTGAAAAGTCAGTGGTGAAATAAATTCGGTTGATGCTTTGCTCATTACCACACTGACTGAATGCCCCTGTTTTTTCAACAAGCGTACCAACTCGCAAGACTTATAAGCGGCAATGCCGCCACTAATACCCAGCAGAATATGTTTACTCATGATTAAAATACGTGTTCAAAATATGTTTATACTAACATGGATAAAGAATAAACAAGCAATTTTGAGGAAGATCTATATATGTCAACGAGGTGATGTAATATTCAGGAGGGTAAATATTTTCTGAATGAGCAAGATTGGTAAAACATGATGCGAAATTGAACACCAAAGGTCGTCTGAAAGAGATTTCAGACGACCTTTGGTGTTATTAGGTGTTGGGAGTTGAGTTTCTGTTTGTAGTTGTGAGAATTGGATGGTTTTGGGCTGTTTGGATTTTGGATTGATGGTGTTTTGAAAGTTCCGAAATAGTATCTGAAATAAAAGCTGTTGAATTTCAGTTTGTTGAAGTGTTTTGTGGGATTTTTTGTTATTTGGGGGTTGACGGTTTTTGAGGGGAGGGGTATAGTTCGGTTCTTCGCTGCTTTGGCGGTGATTGAACGAACAGATAAGTATATCACAGTTGGTCTGATTTTTCGAGGTTTTAAGAAAAGTTTTGATTGACAACGAGATGAAATGCTTTATAATTCGTTTTTGCTCTTTAACAAAACAGATTACCGATAAGTGTGAGTGCGACAGCCTCACACTGTTTGAAAGACAGACAAGATGATGTTTTAGACATTGTCCTGTTGGTTTCTTTGAAGCAGACCAGAAGTTAAAAAGTTAGAGATTGAACATAAGAGTTTGATCCTGGCTCAGATTGAACGCTGGCGGCATGCTTTACACATGCAAGTCGGACGGCAGCACAGAGAAGCTTGCTTCTTGGGTGGCGAGTGGCGAACGGGTGAGTAACATATCGGAACGTACCGAGCAGTGGGGGATAACTAATCGAAAGATTAGCTAATACCGCATATATTCTGAGGAAGAAAGCAGGGGACCATTTGGCCTTGCGCTGTTTGAGCGGCCGATATCTGATTAGCTAGTTGGTGGGGTAAAGGCCTACCAAGGCGACGATCAGTAGCGGGTCTGAGAGGATGATCCGCCACACTGGGACTGAGACACGGCCCAGACTCCTACGGGAGGCAGCAGTGGGGAATTTTGGACAATGGGCGAAAGCCTGATCCAGCCATGCCGCGTGTCTGAAGAAGGCCTTCGGGTTGTAAAGGACTTTTGTCAGGGAAGAAAAGGGCGGGGTTAATACCCCTGTCTGATGACGGTACCTGAAGAATAAGCACCGGCTAACTACGTGCCAGCAGCCGCGGTAATACGTAGGGTGCGAGCGTTAATCGGAATTACTGGGCGTAAAGCGGGCGCAGACGGTTACTTAAGCAGGATGTGAAATCCCCGGGCTCAACCTGGGAACTGCGTTCTGAACTGGGTGACTAGAGTGTGTCAGAGGGAGGTAGAATTCCACGTGTAGCAGTGAAATGCGTAGAGATGTGGAGGAATACCGATGGCGAAGGCAGCCTCCTGGGATAACACTGACGTTCATGCCCGAAAGCGTGGGTAGCAAACAGGATTAGATACCCTGGTAGTCCACGCCCTAAACGATGTCGATTAGCTGTTGGGCAGCATGACTGCTTAGTAGCGAAGCTAACGCGTGAAATCGACCGCCTGGGGAGTACGGTCGCAAGATTAAAACTCAAAGGAATTGACGGGGACCCGCACAAGCGGTGGATGATGTGGATTAATTCGATGCAACGCGAAGAACCTTACCTGGTCTTGACATGTACGGAATCCTCCAGAGACGGAGGAGTGCCTTCGGGAGCCGTAACACAGGTGCTGCATGGCTGTCGTCAGCTCGTGTCGTGAGATGTTGGGTTAAGTCCCGCAACGAGCGCAACCCTTGTCATTAGTTGCCATCATTAAGTTGGGCACTCTAATGAGACTGCCGGTGACAAGCCGGAGGAAGGTGGGGATGACGTCAAGTCCTCATGGCCCTTATGACCAGGGCTTCACACGTCATACAATGGTCGGTACAGAGGGTAGCCAAGCCGCGAGGTGGAGCCAATCTCACAAAACCGATCGTAGTCCGGATTGCACTCTGCAACTCGAGTGCATGAAGTCGGAATCGCTAGTAATCGCAGGTCAGCATACTGCGGTGAATACGTTCCCGGGTCTTGTACACACCGCCCGTCACACCATGGGAGTGGGGGATACCAGAAGTAGGTAGGGTAACCGCAAGGAGCCCGCTTACCACGGTATGCTTCATGACTGGGGTGAAGTCGTAACAAGGTAGCCGTAGGGGAACCTGCGGCTGGATCACCTCCTTTCTAGAGAAAGAAGAGGCTGTCGTATTCACACTTATCGGTAAACTGTAGAAGATGCGGAAAAATGCTTGAGTGAAGACAAGATTCGCTTAAGAAGAGAATCCGGGTTTGTAGCTCAGCTGGTTAGAGCACACGCTTGATAAGCGTGGGGTCGGAGGTTCAAGTCCTCCCAGACCCACCAAGAACGGGGGCATAGCTCAGTTGGTAGAGCACCTGCTTTGCAAGCAGGGGGTCATCGGTTCGATCCCGTTTGCCTCCACCAATACTTTCCAAATCAAAGCGAGTTAAAAGGCAGTGTAACTGCTTTCTTTTTTTCTAAAGAGAAGTCTGCTGACGAATCAGTTTGACGGAAAAAGAAAGGCTGCTATAATAATCAGCTCATTTTGATTTGCGAAGTAAATAGCAATATTGAACGCATCGATCTTTAACAAATTGGAAAGCCGAAATCAACAAACAAAGACAATGTGTCTGTTTTTGATGATTGACCGATTGCAAACGGTCAGTTGTCTCCTGAACAGGAAAAGAAAAACAGGTACAGTATTTGGGTGATGATTGTATCGACTTAATCCCGAAAGACAAAAGGCGGGATTAAGACACAACAAGCAGTAAGCTTTATCAGAGTAGGAAATTCAAGTTTGATGTTCTAGTCAACGGAATATCAGGCAAAGTCAGAGAAGTTCTTGAAATGATAGAGTCAAGTGAATAAGTGCATCAGGTGGATGCCTTGGCGATGATAGGCGATGAAGGACGTGTAAGCCTGCGAAAAGCGTGGGGGAGCTGGCAATAAAGCTATGATCCCGCGGTGTCCGAATGGGGAAACCCACTGCATTCTGTGCAGTATCCTAAGTTGAATACATAGACTTAGAGAAGCGAACCCGGAGAACTGAACCATCTAAGTACCCGGAGGAAAAGAAATCAACCGAGATTCCGCAAGTAGTGGCGAGCGAACGCGGAGGAGCCTGTACGTAATAACTGTCGAGATAGAAGAACAAGCTGGGAAGCTTGACCATAGTGGGTGATAGTCCCGTATTCGAAATCTCAACAGTGGTACTAAGCGTACGAAAAGTAGGGCGGGACACGTGAAATCCTGTCTGAATATGGGGGGACCATCCTCCAAGGCTAAATACTCATCATCGACCGATAGTGAACCAGTACCGTGAGGGAAAGGCGAAAAGAACCCCGGGAGGGGAGTGAAATAGAACCTGAAACCTGATGCATACAAACAGTGGGAGCACCCATGTGGTGTGACTGCGTACCTTTTGTATAATGGGTCAACGACTTACATTCAGTAGCGAGCTTAACCGAATAGGGGAGGCGTAGGGAAACCGAGTCTTAATAGGGCGAACAGTTGCTGGGTGTAGACCCGAAACCGAGTGATCTATCCATGGCCAGGTTGAAGGTGCCGTAACAGGTACTGGAGGACCGAACCCACGCATGTTGCAAAATGCGGGGATGAGCTGTGGATAGGGGTGAAAGGCTAAACAAACTCGGAGATAGCTGGTTCTCCCCGAAAACTATTTAGGTAGTGCCTCGAGCAAGACACTGATGGGGGTAAAGCACTGTTATGGCTAGGGGGTTATTGCAACTTACCAACCCATGGCAAACTAAGAATACCATCAAGTGGTTCCTCGGGAGACAGACAGCGGGTGCTAACGTCCGTTGTCAAGAGGGAAACAACCCAGACCGCCAGCTAAGGTCCCAAATGATAGATTAAGTGGTAAACGAAGTGGGAAGGCCCAGACAGCCAGGATGTTGGCTTAGAAGCAGCCATCATTTAAAGAAAGCGTAATAGCTCACTGGTCGAGTCGTCCTGCGCGGAAGATGTAACGGGGCTCAAATCTATAACCGAAGCTGCGGATGCCAGTTTACTGGCATGGTAGGGGAGCGTTCTGTAGGCCGATGAAGGTGCATTGTAAAGTGTGCTGGAGGTATCAGAAGTGCGAATGTTGACATGAGTAGCGATAAAGCGGGTGAAAAGCCCGCTCGCCGAAAGCCCAAGGTTTCCTACGCAACGTTCATCGGCGTAGGGTGAGTCGGCCCCTAAGGCGAGGCAGAAATGCGTAGTCGATGGGAAACAGGTTAATATTCCTGTACTTGATTCAAATGCGATGTGGGGACGGAGAAGGTTAGGTTAGCAAGCTGTTGGAATAGCTTGTTTAAGCCGGTAGGTGGAAGACTTAGGCAAATCCGGGTCTTCTTAACACCGAGAAGTGACGACGAGTGTCTACGGACATGAAGTAACCGATACCACGCTTCCAGGAAAAGCCACTAAGCTTCAGTTTGAATCGAACCGTACCGCAAACCGACACAGGTGGGCAGGATGAGAATTCTAAGGCGCTTGAGAGAACTCGGGAGAAGGAACTCGGCAAATTGATACCGTAACTTCGGGAGAAGGTATGCCCTCTAAGGTTAAGGACTTGCTCCGTAAGCCTCGGAGGGTCGCAGAGAATAGGTGGCTGCGACTGTTTATTAAAAACACAGCACTCTGCTAACACGAAAGTGGACGTATAGGGTGTGACGCCTGCCCGGTGCTGGAAGGTTAATTGAAGATGTGAGAGCATCGGATCGAAGCCCCAGTAAACGGCGGCCGTAACTATAACGGTCCTAAGGTAGCGAAATTCCTTGTCGGGTAAGTTCCGACCCGCACGAATGGCGTAACGATGGCCACACTGTCTCCTCCCGAGACTCAGCGAAGTTGAAGTGGTTGTGAAGATGCAATCTACCCGCTGCTAGACGGAAAGACCCCGTGAACCTTTACTGTAGCTTTGCATTGGACTTTGAAGTCACTTGTGTAGGATAGGTGGGAGGCTTAGAAGCAGAGACGCCAGTCTCTGTGGAGCCGTCCTTGAAATACCACCCTGGTGTCTTTGAGGTTCTAACCCAGACCCGTAATCCGGGTCGGGGACCGTGCATGGTAGGCAGTTTGACTGGGGCGGTCTCCTCCCAAAGAGTAACGGAGGAGTTCGAAGGTTACCTAGGTCCGGTCGGAAATCGGACTGATAGTGCAATGGCAAAAGGTAGCTTAACTGCGAGACCGACAAGTCGAGCAGGTGCGAAAGCAGGACATAGTGATCCGGTGGTTCTGTATGGAAGGGCCATCGCTCAACGGATAAAAGGTACTCCGGGGATAACAGGCTGATTCCGCCCAAGAGTTCATATCGACGGCGGAGTTTGGCACCTCGATGTCGGCTCATCACATCCTGGGGCTGTAGTCGGTCCCAAGGGTATGGCTGTTCGCC
Source organism: Morococcus cerebrosus (assembly GCF_022749515.1). Lineage (NCBI taxonomy): Bacteria > Pseudomonadati > Pseudomonadota > Betaproteobacteria > Neisseriales > Neisseriaceae > Morococcus > Morococcus cerebrosus. Next base: position 1,891,603 of record NZ_CP094242.1, on the reverse strand, counting down.
ATTTAAAGTGGTACGTGAGCTGGGTTTAAAACGTCGTGAGACAGTTTGGTCCCTATCTGCAGTGGGCGTTGGAAGTTTGACGGGGGCTGCTCCTAGTACGAGAGGACCGGAGTGGACGAACCTCTGGTGTACCGGTTGTAACGCCAGTTGCATAGCCGGGTAGCTAAGTTCGGAAGAGATAAGCGCTGAAAGCATCTAAGCGCGAAACTCGCCTGAAGATGAGACTTCCCTTGCGGTTTAACCGCACTAAAGAGTCGTTCGAGACCAGGACGTTGATAGGTGGGGTGTGGAAGCGCGGTAACGCGTGAAGCTAACCCATACTAATTGCTCGTGAGGCTTGACTCTATCATTTGAAGAACTTCAAATAAAAAGCTTACTGACTGATTCAGTCATCACCGAATATATTGATTAAGGCTTTGCCGATTTGTACAGTTTAAGTTTGGCGGCCATAGCGAGTTGGTCCCACGCCTTCCCATCCCGAACAGGACCGTGAAACGACTCAGCGCCGATGATAGTGTGGTTCTTCCATGCGAAAGTAGGTCACTGCCAAACACCTATTCTAAGCCCCCGACAGATGTCGGGGGCTTTTACTTTGTATCGTTGACAGGTTTGGAGAAGATGATGCATATAGAAGATAGCTCCTTATAAGGTATTCTAGAATTGAATGAATCCTATTCGGTGAAGCATTATCTCAAGTGAATAAATATAGTGCGAGCCAAAAAATGATTGTTTTGGTTATCTTGAAATGTCGAGGTGAAAAAAGATGGTTTACGATACTTACAAAGCGGTTATTAGAGGATATAAGCTACCTTTAATTGGTGGGCGCAGATTAGATTTTCTAGGATTCTATGAAGGTGTGTATGAGTTACTTTGGCAAAGACAAAAAGGAAACAAAGTGTGGTAGTAGCTTAAGGTGGAGTAATCGCTGCGATCTTAAAGTGTGCTAGTGCGATCTATGTGTGCATGGTGAGCTACTCCAAAAAGAGAAAGCTTATTTTTGTTATTGTAACGAAAATTATGTTTGGAAGCGTAGTTATGCTGATAGTGAAAGTAGTTATGATGTATTAGATACCAATAGATTTTACTATTTCAAGATAAATCATAGTAAGCTAAAGGTATTGAAAACTTTTAAAATTAGGTAAAAGCATGTCTTATGTAAATGTAACAGAGTTGATTTGAATTCTTTTTCTAATTATTTTTGAAAAAATGTAAATTTCGTTTCCACTATGAGATACTAAAATGAAAGGTGATTAAAAATCCTTAGGCTTTGTTGTCTTATTTAGAGCTACTCTACTTCAATCCCAAGATTTTCATTTAACAATCAAGGAGGAGGCAGTAGTATAAAAGATAGTAACGATAGGGTTTATAGTTCATTTAGCAGCTCGAATTTCCGCTTTCAGACGACCCCTTCAACCCATAATAAACCCACCGACTATACGGGAATAGCTCAATCGGCTACAATTCCGTTTCACAAACAAATAAATTCAAAAACTTATGAAATGTCCGTTTTGTCAGCATCCCAATACTCAAGTCACTGATTCGCGGCTCTTGGAAGAGACGAACAGCATCCGCCGCCGCCGCCGTTGCGTGGAGTGCGGGCAGCGGTTCAGTACGTTTGAAACGGTCGAAATGCGGATGCCGCAGGTGATTAAATCCAACGGTACGCGCGTGGCGTTTAATCCGCACAAGCTGAGAACCAGTTTGGAGCGGGCTTTGCACAAACGCCCGATCGCCCAAGAAAAAATCGATGAAACGGTCGCGCTGATTGAGCAGCGTCTGTATCAGTCGGGCAACAAGGAAGTGCCGTCGCGCATGGTGGGAGAAATGGCGATGGAGGAATTGGCAAAAATCGATCAGGTCGCCTATGTCCGTTTTGCTTCCGTGTATAAAAGTTTCAACGACGTGTCCGAGTTTACTCAGGCAATCGCCACGCTGGTGCAGACCGACGGGAAATAGGTCGTCTGAAAGCGGTGTGTTGATGATGAAGAGGATGTTTATGAAAAGAGTTTTATCCGTAGCCGCCGCCCTATTCTGCCTTGTCGCCTGCAGCCCCGAACAGGGCGATGCGGCGTCGAAAGCCGCCTCCGATACGGTTCAAACGCTGACGAGCATGGACGGCAAAATTTCCATCTCCGTCCACAACAGCCACTTCACCGACATCATCGCCGATTCTGCCCGCCATCCGAAAAACGTTCCCGCCTCCAACCTGATTCTGCTCCAACACGACCCTGAAGCGCGCATTACTATTTATGCGGCGAACAACGGCCCGGCGCAAACGGATGCCAAAACCTATTTCGCCGAACTCAAAACCGCCCTGCAATCGGACGAGACTCAAAATGTCCGCGTCGGCATCGCCACCGACAACCGCATGAATTACCAAACCGACCGCGAAGACCGGCAAGGTACGTTCAACCAATACTGCATCGCCATTCACGAAACCAATATTTATACCGTTTGCGCGTACAGCCATCACGTGGGTCAGAAGGAATTGTCGGAAGTATTGAAAGAATTGAGCTTGTCGCGTTAATGCTTTGACGAACGGAATACGGCGAAAGAAAAGGTCGTCTGAAAACGGAAAACTTTAAGAAACCTAAGTTATGTTTGATTGTATTGATACCCAAATGATGCAAAACGCCCTTGCCCTTGCGCGGCTCGGGCGTTTTTCCACTTCCCCCAACCCGCGCGTCGGCTGCGTGATTGCACACGGCAACCAAATCGTCGGACAGGGATTTCATGTCAAAACAGGCGAACCGCACGCCGAAGTGCATGCGCTGCGGCAGGCGGGCGAAATGGCGCGCGGGGCGACGGCTTATGTGACGCTCGAACCGTGTAGCCATTACGGCCATACGCCGCCCTGCGCCGAAGCCCTAATCGGCTCGGGCGTATCGCGTGTGGTCGCCGCCATGACCGATCCCAATCCTCTGGTGGCAGGCAAAGGTTTGGCAATGCTCGAAGCCGCAGGCATCCGCACCGAAAGCGGTTTGCTGGAAACCGAAGCGCGCGAACTCAACCGCGGCTTCCTTTCCCGTATCGAACGCGGCCGCCCGTTTGTCCGCGTCAAATGCGCCGCCAGCTTGGACGGCAAAACCGCGCTCGCCGACGGACGCAGCTACTGGATTACCGGCGAAGCCGCAAGGGCGGACGTACAAACCTTACGCGCGGAAAGCTGCGCCGTCTTAACCGGCATCGGCACGGTGCTTGTCGACAACCCGCGTCTCAACGTCCGCGCCTTCCCGACCCTGCGCCAACCTGCGCGCATCGTGTTGGACAGCAAACTGCAAACGCCGTTGAACAGCCACATGGTTTCAGACGACCTCAGCCCCACCATCATCGTAACCGCCGTTGATGATGAAGAATGCCTCAAACCATACCGCGCGTTCAATCATATCCGCATCTTGAGGTCGTCCGAAAACGCTGACGGACGTATAGACCTTGCCGCACTGCTGCCCCGGTTGGCAGAACTGGGCTACGGCGAAATTATGGTCGAAGCGGGTGCGACGCTGACCTCCGCCTTTATCGAAGCAGGCTTGGCAGACGAAATCGTGTTGTACCAAGCGCCGAAAATCTTAGGCGAAGGCAGAAGCCTGCTCACCCTCTCCGCCAACCCCGCCGTTTTGGCTTCGGAAGGCGAGTGGGAAAGCCGTTCGGTAGAGCTGATCGGGCAGGACGTAAAATGGGTTTTGCGTAAAAAATAGGCTGCTCCATAAACAAGAAAGGTCGTCTGAAAATTGATTTTGGGTTTTCAGACGGTCTTGATTAACGGTGCAGCGTACCGAAGCTTTGTTCGACCACATAACGGGTCTTCGACAAATATCGGTTGCGTTTGGTTTGCGCTTCCGTCAGCGGACGGTTGCGGCAGGCTTTGCGCATAATGCCGTCTGACAACCGATGCTCTTTCAGATGTTGCCGGTTTTCCTTGCTGTTATAGCCTTTGTCGGCATAGACGGTCGTGCCTTCGGCAATGCCTTCCAACAAAGGCGACAGATGGTTGCACTCATGGGTATTGGCGGGGGTGATGTGCAGTTTCTCGATATAGCCTTCCTCATCGGTACGGGTATGTTGTTTGTAACCGAGTTTGTAGAGGCCGTTTTTCTTTGTCCAGCGGGCATCTTTGTCCTTACTCGGTGTGGTTTGGCCGCTGACTTGTCCTTCTTCATCGACTTCTATGGCCTGACGCTGTTTGCTGCCGGCGGTCTGAATAATGGTGGCGTCAACGACGGCGGCGGATGCCTTCTCTAATTTTAGGTTTTTTTCGGCCAGTTGTCGGTTAATCAGTTCCAGCAATTCGGACAGGGTGTCGTCTTGCGCCAGCCGGTTGCGGTAGCGGCATAAGGTGCTGTAATCGGGGATGCCCAGTTCGAGACCTTTGCAAAATTCCCCAAAATCCCCTAAATTCCCATCAAGACATTTAGGGGATTTCCCATGAGCACCTTCTTCCAACAAACCGCACAAGCCATGATCGCCAAACACATCGACCGCTTCCCATTATTGAAGTTGGATCAGGTGATTGATTGGCAACCGATCGAACAATACCTGAATCGTCAAAGAACCCGTTACCTTAGAGCGTGTTCATAGTCTTCGTAGCAGGACTCCCAAGAAAGCCAAAGCTACCATTTGCAGACTGGTACTCAACTTACGCTCGCAGTTTTTCCAAAGCCGCCTGTTCTTTTCCAACCAGGAAAAGCTGCGCTCTACTACCCATCGCTTCGGCAATACTGCAAAACGGTGCAATTCGTTTCGTTTGGCAATCTCTACCTCCGCACCAATCAACTCCTGTACCGACGAAGCAAATGCCTTACCCGTGTAACCACCGTCAGCAAGGATTTTTTGTATCGCACCAAGATTATCCCGCCCACGTTCCAATGCCACCAGGCAGCCTTTTCTATCCGTAACATCCGCCGTCGTTACCGCAAGGGCATGCGGCAAACCTTGCGTGTCAACCGCTATATGTCGCTTGATACCGCTAACCTTCTTGCCCGCATCGTAGCCTTTTTCCATGGCGGTATCCGTGTTCTTCACACTCTGCGCATCAATAATCAGGAAAGTAGTTGCTTCATGGCGCCCCTGCTTGCGGTGCTCCGCAACTACCTGATTTTTTTAATGCTTCCTCAAGGATGCTGATGCCACTCTCGCGTGGTTCGGTCCATCTCTGGAAGTAGGAATGCACGGTGCGCCATTTGGGGAAGTCGCCCGGCAAAGCGCGCCAGGAGCAGCCAGTGCGTTGCAGGTAGAGAATGGCACAAAAGACATCGTACAAGTCCACCTGGCGTGGCGCTGTGCGTTTACGGGCACTTTCCAGCAGGGGAAGGAGAGGCGCAAATTGCTCGCGACTGATATCGCTTGGGTAGGTTTTTCTGTTCATGCCGATAGTTTACAGCAGAGGCTGAGACAATGAACACGTTCTAAGGTAACGGGTTCTTTGACGGTTCAGGTATTGTTCGATCGGTTGCCAATCAATCACCTGATCCAACTTCAATAGTGGGAAGCGGTCGATGTGTTTGGCGATCATGCCTTGTGCGGTTTGCTGGAAGAAGGTGCTCATGGAAAATCCCCTAAATGTTGTATAAACAACGCGGTGATTTCTTACACCTTGGTATTCCTGTTCCGTTGAATCCTATACAATACACCCTATAATCTCTCGAATAACATACATCCTTAAAGGACACCAATGAAAGCCTACCTTGATTTAATGCGTCATGTTCTCGAAAACGGTACCGATAAATCCGACCGTACCGGTACAGGCACTCGTTCGGTGTTTGGTTATCAAATGCGCTTCGATTTGAGTCAAGGCTTTCCGCTGCTGACTACCAAAAAGCTGCACTTGCGCTCGATTATCCATGAGCTGCTTTGGTTTCTCAAAGGCGATACCAACATCAAATATTTGAAAGATAATAATGTTTCCATTTGGGACGAATGGGCGGACGAAAATGGCGACTTGGGGCCTGTGTACGGCTACCAATGGCGCAGTTGGCCTGCCCCCGACGGTCGCCATATCGACCAAATTGCCAATGTGGTGGAACAAATCAAGAAAAACCCTGATTCCCGCCGCCTGATTGTGTCGGCATGGAATCCCGCGTTGGTAGACGAAATGGCATTGCCGCCTTGCCATGCGCTGTTTCAGTTTTACGTTGCCAACGGTAAATTGTCCTGCCAGCTTTACCAACGCAGCGCGGACATTTTCCTCGGCGTACCGTTCAACATTGCCAGTTACGCGCTGTTGACCATGATGATTGCCCAAGTCTGCGGGTTAGGGGCGGGTGAATTTATCCATACTTTGGGCGATGCGCATCTGTACAGCAACCATTTCGAACAGGCAAAACTGCAATTGAGTCGCGACACCCGCACGCTGCCGGTGATGAAAATCAATCCGGAAGTCAAAGACTTGTTTGCATTTAAGTTTGAAGATTTCGAGTTGGAAGGTTACGACCCGCATCCGCACATCAAGGCCGCCGTGGCGGTGTAGGATGGAAAATAGCTAAAAGGTCGTCTGAAATTTCAGACGACCTTTTGATTACGGCGGGTTTATAGGATGCCGTTGGTGTGCACGTGGTCTTCTGTTACTGGTAAGGTTTTATGCTGGTAGGAATAGACGGCATCTTGGATGGTGTTGATGTTTTTGCTGACGCTGACTAATACATCAGACATGCTGACGTTGCTGCCTTTGGTATTGACATTATCAAGCGTATCGCCGTTATGGGTGTTGGAGTTGGCATAAACATCAATATCCGATTCATAACGCAGCCAGGTTTTGTAGATTTGGCCTTTGATGTCGGTTACCAAGGTATTATTTGCCATATTTAAATTAGCATTAACCTTACCATCCCCGGTACTGCGGACTTCAACGATACCGTTATCCAGGTGTCCGTGTAGCGACAGGGTATTATTGGTAACGTTATATTCCTTGGCATTTGTACGCATAAAGGCAAATTCAGCATAACCGCCGGATTCTTCACGAACGGTAACGGCGTTGTTGTTTAGCGTAACCGAGCCATGCATCGGTACGTCGGAGTGATGTTCTTCAATATAGAAAGGAACAGCTCCGCTCTTTATTTTGCCAATATCAGCAACATTATCACTGATGTTGATGGTGCTGATACCGATACCTTTTTCATGAGTTTGCGGGGCGTAGGTATCATTGATAACCGCCATCAGGTATTTGGTGGATTCGCCACTGATTTTGTTACCGGTAATGTTTAGTGTGTAATCCATTTTTTGTTCATGGTTACGGAATTCGATACCGTAGGTTTGGATATTGTCTTTATAGACCTCCAAGTTATTGATTGTGTTGTTGCTGATGTCAAAATAGCCTTTATCTTTACTGTGTAAGTCCCGGCGTTGCGTATTGGTCTGTACTTGGATACCTGAATACATATGGTAGTCGTATCCCGGGGTGTCATCGACGGCAAGACGGAACGAAGTGTCCTGTGTAATGACATTACCGGATATTTTGACGTTGTCCAGCGAGAATTGGCGGTTATAGACGGCAATCCCGTACAGGCGGTCGCCATTTAATGTGTTGTTTTCAATCAAGACGTTTGTGCCGTCATGTACATCCAAACCTTTCCGATAGTTGTGATCTGTTGTGTTTTTACGGTAGGTAATCCCGTAGTTGTAGCTACCTGCAGCGGCAGCCATACCATAGCCGGTACCGCCATCATCTTGGTGTCCGTTCCAAGATAAGAGATTGCCTTCTCCAAGGAAATTCTTCTGATAGGAAACCAGAGCACCGGCAACGCGGTTGTGGTGCAGCTTGGAATCAATAATACGGTTGTTTTCACCTAAAGGCAGTGAATCGTATTTGTCGTCGATGGAACCGTTGGCAACGCGATCTTTATAAGACAGTTTATAGCCGGCTTCACGCATGAGTGCGGCGGTAGAGGTAAAGGTTACGCCTGCACGGTTTGCACCGGATACTTCCACTTTGCTGATCAGGGTGTTGTCTGCATCGTTGACTAAAATACCGTTTACTTTACCGAAGTAGCTTAAATCTTTCCGGTAGAAGTCAGCATTGGTATATCGAACCGATAGGTCGGCAATCGTTTTACCATTTTGACCATCCACCAAGATACCTGCAAAGGCACGAACATCGTCGTGGTTGGTGTTGGAATTGAATATGCCGACTTGGGCTTTGTCGAAGTTAATCTGGGTTTTACCCATACCCGAACCGAAGATGCCTTTAACGCCGGAGGTATTATTGTCGATAACGATTTGATCAGAAATGTAATAAGTACCGTCCATAAACAGCATGGCTTTTTCTTTGTGGGCGGCTTCGAGTGCAGCTTTGATGGCAGCCAGACTGTCTTTTTTACCTGTAGGATCCGCACCGAAATCATTTACATTAATGTAGCGACCATATTGTTTGGATTCATATACTTTATAGTCGCCGGATTCCGATTGTTTGCCTTCGGCAGGATTATGGATATGGGCAGTCGCAGTCGTTCCTTTTTCAGCAGCAGGTTGCGTAGGAGAAACATTTTTGTTGTTTTGGTGTTGTGTTGCATTATTGTTGTCATCGGAAAGGTCGGTTACTTTGCCGGTGTTGTCTTGTGCCGGCAGCGTACTCTTGCCGACATGGGATTTATCGGATGATGGGTTGTCTGTTTTAGAGCCGGTATTTTTTGCAGGTTTGCTCATTTCTTCTTCGTTTGAAGAATGATTGCCCAGTTTATTTTCCGAATGTTTGATTTGTTCTGCGCGGTTTTTTTCTGCCAGCTCGGCTTTTGCAGCAGCATCAGCAGCTTTACGGGCCGCTTCTGCCTTTTCGCGAGCACTGATGATGGCTGCTTTACGATCGATTTCTCGTTTTTGTTCCAAAGCTACACGTTCGGCTTCAGCTTTTTCTCGGGCTGCTTTGCGCTCGGCTTCAGCTCTTTCCTGAGCGGCCTTTTTCTCGGCGGCGGCTTTTTTCTCGGCTGCGGCCATGGCAATCTTATGCGCAATTTCGGCTCTTTCCTGAGCGGCTTTTTTCTCGGCGGCGGCTTTTTTCTCGGCTGCGGCCATGGCAATCTTGTGCGCAATTTCGGCTCTTTCCTGAGCAGCTTTTTTCTCGGCCGCGGCTTTTTTCTCGGCTTCGGCCATGGCAATCTTATGCGCAATTTCGGCTCTTTCCTGAGCGGCTTTTTTCTCGGCCGCGGCTTTTTTCTCGGCTTCGGCCATGGCAATCTTATGCGCAATTTCGGCTCTTTCCTGAGCGGCTTTTTTTTCGGCTGCGGCTTTTTTCTCGGCTGCGGCTATGGCTGCTTTATGTGCTGCTTCAGCTCTTTCTTGTTCTGCTTTTTTCTCGGCAGCAGCTTTGGCTTGGGCAAGCAACTGGGTTTCGAAAGGCGTCAGTTTGGCTTTATTCATAGAAAACTTGGTTGGCTGCATATTTGAGGTATCGGTAATGTTGGTTTTGCCATAAGTTTGCTTCGGTAGGGCGGTAGCGATATTTATTCCACCCATTGAGTGTTCGAAAATCAAAGCGTTTAGTGTAGAAGAAGTCGTTTGCCCTTGTCCTGTTGTGTTTGAGATCGCAGGAGATGTGTGGATGGTAGTTTGCCCATGATTAGCGAGTGCAGACAGAGTTTGTTTTGACATAATTTGTATTTCCCATGTTTGAACATTACGGATTCATACCCGTAGCAATGTAACGATATGGTGTTCCTTTTATCAAATAGAGGAGTTTCCCTGTGTAAGAAAAATACTGCTTGCGGCAGAAGTTTTCGACTAAAAACCGATTTAAAGGTTGTTATCTTCAATCGGGCGGGCCGTATCTATTCGTTTTTCTGATGGTGTGTTGCCTTAGAGAATAAGGAAAACCTTTTATGGTTCGGACTCCGGCCGTTTTGATTGTTTGTTGCATATCTAGACGGTCGAACCTCTTATCATTTCATTCATTCACGTTATCTGTACTGTATTTTGGGTTATTTAGGTAATTTAACCTAGATTAAGTAAGATTGCGAGATTGTTTATTAGTTCACTGTAACCAAAATAAATGTTCCTTTTTGACTGGGGAAGTGAGCTAATATTCGAAATGAGTAATTGAGAGTAATTCTAGCATGACAAATAAGAAAATGATAAATTCATAATGAAATATTTAGGTTGGAAATTTAATATATTGAAAATATTACTAATTATATTTAGTAATTAATTTGAGAAAGTAGATTTTTTTGAAAAAACTGTTGTTTTTTGTACCGCTTGGCAAGATAAACTACCGTTTGTTTGTGAAAAAAAGGTCGTCTGAAACTTTTTTCAGACGACCTTTTTGTTGGTTTGCTTCACACTTCGATTTTATTGGGCGTGAAGGTTTCCCATTTGTTGCAGGCAGGGCAGTGCCAGAAGAAGACTTGGGATTTGAAGTGGCAGTTGCGGCAGCGGTACATGACGCTGCGTTGGAGTTGGCGGCCGATGACGGAGCGCATCATGTCGGCGTCGGCTTTCCATGCGGGATTCATGTCGCTGATTTTCAAACCGAGCAGGCGGTATACGCCGTTGAGGTCGGGTTTTTGGCGCACGAGTTCGACGGCGAGTTGGGCGGCTTCGCTTTCGCCTTTGAGCAGCAGGGCTTTTTCGTAGATAACGTTGATAAGGTCTAAATCGGGAAAGGTCTGCATATAGCCGATAAGCCGGTTCAGCCCTTCTTCCTGTTTGCCTTGTGCGGCGTAGGCTTCGTAGAGTTTTTCGCCGACCATGCTTAGGTAGGCATGATTTTGCTGCTCGATGGCGCCGTATGCCTCGACAGCGGCAGGGAAATTGCCCTGTTTGGTTTCGATGTCGCCCAAAATCATGTTGGCGCGGGCGCATTTTTTGTTGGCATCCAAAGCTTTTTGGACGTTGTAACGGGCGGCGTCAAGATTGGATTTGAACAGCGCGGTTTGGGCGAGTTCGCAATAAAACTGTGCAATTTCAAATTGGTAGGTCTGCTCGTCGTGGCTGAGGAGTTGCGCGGTTTCGATGGCTTTTTCCCAGTCGCGGTCTTGCTGGTAGATGCTGAGCAGGTGCTGACGGGCTTCACGCGCCATGTTGCCTTCCTGCAAGCCGATGAAGATTTGTTCGGCGCGGTCAACCAAGCCTGCGCTTTGGTAGTTTTGCGCGAGTTCGAACAATACCCGCGCGCGTTTTTCGTTGACGGTATCGGGCGAGTCGAGCAGGGCTTGGTGCATATTGATGGCTTTGTCGTTTTCGCCGCGCTGACGGTAGAGTTTGCCCAAGGTCAGATTGAGGTCGTAAGACTGCGGCTGCTGGTCGATGACTTCCGCCAGTTCGCGGGCGGCACGGCCGCTGTTGCGGTCAACCAATGCGTCCAGACTTTTGTAAAAGCCGGCAGGCACGCTTTTCGCCTGTTTCAACACGGTTTTCATGTCGATACGGGCGGCAAACCAGCCCATGGCGAAAAAGACGGGCAAAAGGGTAATGGGCAGGAGGATAACCCACAATTCGTTGTCCATGTGATTCCTTCTTTAAGGCTTGGGCGTTTGTACGGGTTGGTTGGCGGGAGCAGTGGTTTGAGGTACAGGTTGTTGTGGAGCGGGGGCGGCAAGGTCTTTTTCGCTCAAATGCGCGTGTTTTTTGACTTCGGCACGCAGGCGGTTGTTTTCGCTGCGAAGCGCCAAAAGTCTGCCGAACAGGGCAAACATGCCGAACACGATGCCGATGACAAACGCGCCGAAGAGGACGACAATCAGCGGTAAATCAGCTTTCTGACCGGGCAGGTAGTGGAAGGCGACGCTATCGGTATTGATGACGGCGAGCAGTAAAAACAATAATAAAATGATGACTTTGATAATGGTGTAAATCAGTTTCATGGATGTCTCCGGCGGTATGCCTGTCGGAAAGTTTTGAAAAGGTCGTCTGAAAATTCGGTAGGGCGGTCGATAGGGATTCCGTTTCCGAATCCGTTTGCCGCAGATGCGGCTTAGTTTAAACGATTTGGATTGTTTCGGATAGGATGTGCGGCAGTTTTCAGACGACCTTAGGCTTCATTATATATATGTAGTACACGGTAGGCATGATTGCGGACAATTCGTATGCGTATCGGAATGGATGGTTTTCCGTATTTCGTTATCAGGCAAGGGCTTGGGCGAAAGCTGTTTGCGAAACAAGTATTCGGACTTGTCAAAACCATCCGTACAGGCGTATCTTTCAACTTTTAATATCTAAACAGAACCAAACAGAATAAGAAAGGCAATCACCATGAGCAGACCCGTACCCGCCGTGTTCGGCAGCGTCTTCCACGCCCAAATGCCCGTTATCGCCCACAAGGACGGCAAATGGCAGCCGACCGAATGGCAAACTTCCTCAGACCTCACCCTCGCGCCCGGCGCGCACGCCCTGCATTACGGCAGCGAATGCTTTGAAGGCTTAAAAGCCTTCCGTCAGGCAAACGGCAAAATCGTCTTGTTCCGCCCGACGGCAAACATCGCCCGTATGCAGCAAAGCGCAGACATTTTGCACCTGCCGCGCCCCGAAACCGAAGCCTATCTGAATGCCCTGATCGAATTGGTCAAACGCGCCGCCGACGAAATTCCCGATGCGCCTGCCGCGCTGTATCTGCGTCCGACGCTCATCGGTACCGACCCCGTTATCGGCAAAGCCGGTTCACCGTCCGAAACCGCGCTACTCTATATCCTCGCGTCTCCGGTCGGCGATTATTTCAAAGCCGGTTCGCCCGTGAAAATTTTGGTTGAAACCGAGCACATCCGCTGCGCACCGCACATGGGCCGCGTCAAATGCGGCGGCAACTACGCCTCCGCCATGCCTTGGGTACTGAAGGCAAAAGCTGAACATGGTGCAAATCAAGTCCTGTTCTGCCCGAACGGCGACGTACAGGAAACCGGCGCGTCCAACTTTATCCTGATTAAAGGCAACGAAATCATCACCAAACCGTTGACCGACGAATTCCTCCACGGCGTAACCCGTGATTCTGTGCTGACCGTCGCCAAAGACTTGGGCTACACCGTCAGCGAACGCAACTTCACCGTGGACGAACTCAAAGCCGCAGTCGAAGAGGGCGCGGAAGCAATTCTGACCGGCACTGCCGCCGTCATCTCGCCCGTAACCTCTTTTGTCATCGACGGCAAAGAAATCGAAGTGAAGAGCCAAGAACGCGGCTACGCTTTGCGTAAAGCCTTGACCGACATCCAATACGGTTTGGCGGAAGACAAACATGGCTGGTTGGTTGAAGTGTGCTGATTTGATTTTGTATTGATGCAATCGGTGGAAAGGTTGTCTGAAAAGGATAAAATGCTTTTCAGACAACCTTTTTTATGGCTAATGGAAATAGAAAAATTCCTGCCTGCCGTCATTTTTCATCGGTGGTAGGTACAACACCTTAATATTGTAGATTTTTGATGGCGGGGTCGTCTGAACATACTGTTCGGATGATGGATTAATTTTAATCGGAAAGGTGTTTACTTGCCTTGCATCCATCATTGCAAAAGGGATAACGTTGCATGGAAGAACCGCAAATACACTTACGACGCGATAAGCAGATTAGGCCGCATGACAAGCGGCGGCATGCCCCACCGTTTTGGCAGGCAGACAGGCCGTATCTGCACGAACACCATATTTCCGATGCGCGCTTCCGCAGGCTGGGTTACATCATGGCGATGTTGGCGGGTGCGATCAATGCGGGCGGTTTCTTTGCGTTTTCACGTTATACGTCGCACGTTACCGGCTCGATGTCGCTGCTGGCGGACGCTGTTTATAATCAATTAAAAACAAAATAGTACAATACTCAACTTTGAAGGTCTAACCATGGCATACTCTGCGGACTTGAGAAACAAAGCTTTAAACTTTTACGAACAATGCAAAAACATCAGCCAAACCGCAGCAACATTTAACTTGTCAAGAAACACGCTTTACCTGTGGATTCACCTTAAAAAACAAACAGGCAGCCTAAAACATCAAGTTACCGGTCTAAATGCCGTAAAATTGGATAGGCAAAAACTGGCTCAATATGTTGAGCAGCACCAGGATGCCTATCTGCATGAAATCGCCAAACATTTTGATTGTACGCCAGCCGCCGTTTGCTATGCACTCAAACAGATGGGGATGACGCGCAAAAAAAGACCACCACTTACAAAGAACAAGACCCGGCCAAAGTAACGCATTATTTGACACAGCTGGCCGAATTTTCCGGCTACCAACGTGTTTATTTGGATGAAACAGGATTTGACCGCTACCTGTTCCGTCCCTATGCCCGCAGCCCGAAAGGGCAAATAGTGAAAGCGCAGATAAGTGGAAAAAGATACCGACGCTTATCTCTGGTGTCCGCACAAGTCGGCAACCGGCTGATTGCTCCGATGGTTTATCAAAATACGATGACCGGAGTCTTTTTTGAAGCGTGGTTTCAGCAATGCCTACTGCCTGCATTGACTCAAAAATCGGTGATTATTTTAGATAATGCGCGATTTCACCGTATGGGTGTTTTACGGGAAATGGCGGGAAAATGGGGACATAAGGTATTGCCTCTTGCACCTTATTCACCTGAGCTCAACCCGATTGAGAAGGTGTGGGCGAATATTAAGCGGTATCTGCGAACCGTATTGTCTGATTACGCCCGATTTGACGATGCGTTACTGTCCTATTTTGATTTTAATTGACTATATCTGCGCGAATGGGTAACGGCGGCAGTAGCTTTGATTAGTGTGTTGTGCTTCATTGTCGGTGCGGCGCATTCGGGCTGGGTGGTTTTGTGGACGCAGCAGAAACGGTTTCGCGGCAGCTTCGGTTTTTCCATGTGGCTGGAAGCGGTTTATCTGTTGATATTCGGCTTGTTCGGTCTGACGGCATCGAAGTGGAACATCGGGGACGGGAATTTGGTTTTCCCGTCGTTGGCTTTGTTTTTAATGTGTTTCATCATGGGAATGCACAATACGGTGATGACGCTTTTATCCGGCGGTGCCATCCGTTCGACGCACATGACCGGCACGGCAACCGACTTGGGCATCGAGCTTTCGCGCGCGCTGTATTATTCGAAAAAACATCATCCGCGCCTGCCGCATGTGCGTGTCAATAAGCCGAAGATGTGGCTTTTGGGCGGATTGATGTGGTCGTTTTTGTTGGGTGGGGTGATTGGTGCGTGGGGCTATCATCAGATAGGCCACCATTTTGCCTTGCCGGTCGCGCTGGTGTTGTTTGTGTTGGGCGCGGGATCGGTCGGTTACGATGTGCGTTTGAGGCTGAAATATATGTTGATAAGGTATGTCCGCAGCCGTTATGGGAAAGAATAGGTGTTGCAAACGCCTTGAGGAACCAAACTTCATTACGGTAATCTTACTGAATACGCAGAATAGAAAACCGAAATGTCAGTTTGCGGTTAGTTAGGTAATATCGGGTTAAGCGAGATTTACTACGCCGCAATCTTGGCTATCATGCTGCTTCAATCTGTTTGGAAGGGTTTGCAGCACGCCGAAACATCGTTGAAATACATCAAGCCGCTTTTCAGACGACCTTCTGTGTCGGAGCGGTATTTTTTGAAAGGAAATCTCAATGAAATTCTTGAAACCTTTGACTGTTGCCGCGTTGGCCATTCCTTTGGCTCTGACCGGCTGCGTAACCGATCCTGTAAGCGGACAACGCAACACCAGCAAAACCGCTATGTACGGCTTGGGTGGCGCGGCAGTGTGCGGCATCGTCGGTGCACTGACCCACGGCGGCAAAGGCGCGCGCAATTCCGCGTTGGCATGTGGTGCGATTGGTGCGGGCGTAGGCGGCTACATGGACTACCAAGAGAAAAAACTGCGCGAAAACCTGAAAAACACCAACATCGAAGTGGAACGCCAAGGCAACCAAATCAAGCTGGTGATGCCTGAAAACGTCACCTTCGCCACAGGCAGCGCGGCATTGAGCGATCAGGCGCGTAACGCTTTGGCGACCGCCTCCGAAACGCTGGTGCAATACCCCGACACGACCTTGACGATTAACGGTCATACCGACAACACCGGCAATGACGCCATCAACGAACCGCTGTCCCGCAACCGCGCACTTGCCGTTGCCGATTACCTGCAATCCCGCGGCGTGAACGGCTCGCGCCTGACCACCGCCGGCTACGGCTCACGCCACCCGATTGCATCTAACGCCACAGCCGAAGGCCGCGCCCAAAACCGCCGCGTTGAGATTTTGATCAATCCCGATCAAAACGCCATCAAAGCAGCGCAACAACAAATGTAATAAGCTATCCGTCTGCAGATAAAGTTTAAAGGTCGTCTGAAACAAAATCAGGTTTCAGACGACCTTTTATATGGAAGTAATGCGGGCCGGATGTCCGAATACCTCAAGACAATTTGAGGTCGGAGGCAATAATGAAATGGTGGAAATGTAGGAAACAAAAAAGGAGGCAATCCCCCACAGGATTGCCCCAATACCTCAAATCAGAGATTTACGCTTCACAAACAATACAGGCTTTCGCCTGCGGCTTTACCTGCACGGCTCAACTCCGTGCGGGTAAACTTTTGCTCCGAGGGAGTGAGGCTCGGAACATCCGCTGCAAACTAAGGAGCTTGCTACGGGAAACCAGAGTATCGTATTTGCCAGTAGGGCTGTAATTCGATGTAGTGAAATTTACGCTAAATTTTCAGGTTTGCCAAGAGGGGGATATGATTTTTTTATGCTGTTTTTGTATTTGCAATATTTCAAAAAATCTAAATTATTTAAAACTATATGCTATTAAATTAATATTTATATAAAAATAAGAATCATATTTTCATAATTTTGGAATTATATTCTTGATTGTGTAGTTAATGATATTAATTTGGATAAAATGTTATTTTATAACTTTTTGATTTTAAATGAAATTAAATTTAATATATTAATTAAAAAGTTATATTATCTTTACGTTTTGAGGATATGGCTTGGGGATTCGACTGCATTTTAGGTTAATTAGGGTTAAATCTCTATTTTATCCAAAGAGTTAATGTGAAAAATTCTCAATTGAAAATTTGTTACTATCGTTGTTAATTTTCGATTTAATAGAAATGATAAAAGCCCGAATATGACGGGCTTTGCTTTTTGTTGTAACTGTATGTAATTCAATAAAATCCCTGTTCGCCTTCGGGACGGGTTTTGAAGCGTTTGTGCAGCCAGAAATATTGTTCGGGATTTTCCCTTGCCCGCGCTTCGATAAAGTCGTTCATGCGTTGGGTGTCGGCTGCAACGTCGTCTGAAGGGAAGTTTTCCCATGCCGGATAAAAGCGCAGCGTAACGGTGTTGTCGGCATTGCGCGTGGGGATGGCGGGGATGACTTTGGCTTTCGTCATGCCGGCGATGCGGCTTAAGCCTGTAATCGTGGCGGTGGGGATGCCGAAGAAGTTGACGAAAATGGAGTCGTTGCGGCCGAAATCTTGGTCGGGCAGGTAAAGGAAGGGGGCGTCGCTTTTGCGCAGTTGCTTGATAATCGCGCGCAGGCCTTCGGTGCGGCCGATGAGGAAGACGTTGTTGTAGCGGTGGAGGCCTTTGAGGATTTGTTCGTCCAACGCTTTGTTTTTTTGGTGCGAATACATGCTGGTCAGCGGCACGTCCTGATTGAGGGTGTAAACCGCCATTTCAAATGCGGTGAAATGCGGATAAAGCAGGATGACTTTTTCGCCCGCCGCGAGTGCGTCGTCGAGATGGTGTTTGTCTTGATAATGCACAAACTTGCGCAGTCTGTCTGCGGGTGCGTACCAATACAGGCCGTATTCGAGCATCAGCTTTGCCATGTGCTGAAAATGGCGTTTGAGCACGGCTTCGCGCTTGTCTTCGCTCCATTCGGGAAAGCATTTTCTGAGGTTGGTCTCGCCGACTTTGCGGCGCGGTTTGACGGCGTAATAGGCAAGGATGCCCACTGCATCGGCAATTTTGTGTATGGCTTTGAAGGGCAGGAGCTGAATGAGGTAGAGGAGGAAAAAGGCGGCTTTCATGTCGTCTATTGAGGAATGGTGCGGGAAAAAGGGAATTATAACGGAAAGGTCTGTTGTTCAGTCAGAGAGTAGGAGTCTGAGTAAACTTGTTTTGGCGAAACCCGCTACGCTCGTTTTCAGACGACCTTTTTACCATTGGAAGCGTCCCCGTTTGACTTTCATTGCTTTCGGGTTCAACTGTGCGGCAAGTCCGTGGTTGCGCAGGGCATGGGTCAGGGCGACGGCGAGGCCGTCGGCGGCATCGGATTGGGGCGTGCCGGAAAGGGAGAGCATTTGTACGACCATGTGCTGTACTTGCTCTTTCGCTGCTTTGCCTTTGCCCACGACGGCCTGTTTGACTTGCAGGGCGGTGTATTCGGATACGGGCAAGCTATGCATGACCAATGCTGCCAATGCCGCGCCGCGCGCCTGTCCGAGCATGAGTGTGGAGGCAGGATTGACGTTGACGAATACCTGCTCCACGGCGGCCTGTTGCGGCCGGTAAGTTCGGACGATTTCATCAATATGGCGTACGATGACGGCGATGCGTTCTGACAGCGGCGCGTCCGGAGGGGTTTTGATGCAGCCAGAGGCGATGTAGAAATGCTCGCGGCCGCGGACGTCGATGATGCCGAAGCCGGTTACGCGGCTGCCGGGGTCTATGCCTAGGATGCGGGTGGTTTGTGAAGCGGAAGTCATGATTATGCTGTTGAGGCGGTGAAACCGGGATTATAGTGAAATCAATATAAAACGGATATGGGATGCGATGTGTCTTTTCAGACGACGTTTTCACGATTTATGGTTTGTTTACGCAAGAGGGGCATATACTGGTTGGTCAAATTGGTTATCGCTATTCGGTTGTGTAAGAAATATTTGAAAGGAACGAACAGGATGAAACCCTTGTATATTTTGGTTGCTGCTTTGACGGCTTTGCCTGTGTTGGCGACAGCGGAAGTCCGCCTTTATGGCGAAATCAAAAGCGGCGTTGAAGCGTCGCGCATCAAATCGAGAGACAGTTCGGTATCACATAGCGGCATATATGATTCAGGCAGTTATATCGGTTTGCGCGGCTCGCTACCTATCGGTAGTGGGAATAATGTGTTGTTTCAGGCAGAACAGGATACGCCGGTAGGTTCGCGCAGCCTGTCGCGCACGGTTTGGCATAGTCCTTCCTCCCATTCGGGCAATATGGGAGATGATGCGGCAGGGCAGTTTGGGAAATATTGAATTTTTTGTCGTTCGTGTAATGAAAAGGTCGGCGGATTCGCATTTGAAGTGCAACTTTCCATAACAGAAAAAGGCCAGTATGCGGTAGCATACGGCCTTTCCTGCAAGAAAGATTGCCATGAGCTACACACAACTGACCCAAGACGAACGATACCATATCCAATACCTGTCCCGCCACTGCACCATCGCCGAAATCGCCAAACAGCTCAACCGCCACAAAAGCACCATCAGCCGCGAAATCAAGCGGCACTGCATCCAAGGACAGCAATACAGCGCCGAAAAAGCACAGAAGCAAAGCCGGCTGACCAAACAGCACCGGCGAAAACCCTATAAGCTCGATTCGCAGCTGGTTCAACACATCGACACCCTTATCCGCCGCAAACTCAGTCCCGAACAAGTATGTGCCTACCTGCATAAACACCACGGGATCACACTCCATCACAGCACCGTTTACCGCTACCTTCGCCAAGACAAAAGCAACGGCGGCACTTTGTGGCAACATCTCAGAATATGCAGCAAACCCTACCGCAAACGCTACGGCAGCACATGGACCAGAGGCAAAGTGCCCAACCGCGTCGGCATAGAGAACCGACCTGCTATCGTCGACCAGAAAACCCGCATCGGCGATTGGGAGGCCGACACCATCGTCGGCAAAAATCAGAAAAGCGCGTTATTGACCTTGGTCGAACGCGTTACCCGCTACACCATCATCTGCAAATTAAAGAACTTAAAAGCCGAAGACACTGCCCGGGCGGCCATTAGGGTATTAAAGGCATATAAAGCCAGAGTCCACACCATCACCATGGATAACGGCAAAGAGTTCTACCAACACACCAAAATAGCCAAAGCATTGAAGGCGAAAACCTATTTTTGCCGCCCTTACCATTCTTGGGAGAAAGGGCTGAATGAGAACACCAATGGACTCATCCGGCAATATTTCCCCAAACAAACCGATTTCCGAAACATCAGCGATCGGGAGATACGCAGGGTTCAAGATGAGTTGAACCACCGGCCGAGAAAAACACTTGGCTACGAAACGCCAAGTGTTTTATTCTTAAATCTGTTCCAACCACTGGTACCCTAGTGTTGCACTTGAAATCCGAATCCAAGGTCGTCTGAAAACCGATTTGGGGGTTTCAGACGACCTTTGCCGTTTTGTTTAAGCTTCCTTGTTTAAACCCAGCTTTTCAGCAATTTTGTTCCACACGGCTTCCAGCGGAATGGCTTTGAGCAGGCGTTTTTTGCCGGATGTATTGATGCTGTCGGGGTGGGGTAGGTCGCCGAAATCACCCGCCCAAATAACCTCGGCATTGTCGGAATAGGGATGCCATCTGTCCAGCCATGAGGGACCGAACAGGGCGATTTGCGGTTTGTCCAGTGCAGCGGCGATGTGCATGGGGGCGGAATCTACGCCGATGAAGAGTTTGCAGCCGTCGATGGCAGCAGCCAGTTCGCGCAGGTTGAGGTTGCCCGACAGTGTCCATAATTTACCGCCTTCGGGAATTTTGACGCGTTCTAAAACTGCATCGATCATTTGTTGTTCGGTTGCTGAGGGTGCGGCGGTTAAAACGACGTTTTGACCGTGGTTGAGCAGTAATTGGACGATGGCGGCGTTTTTGCCGTCTTCCCAGCATTTGAATTCCCAACGCGCGCCCGGGTGGAATAAGACATAATCCTCCCCGTTCCAGCCTTGTTTGTTCAGCTTGCTTTGCAAATTCGAGCAGGCATCTTCGCCGATTGCCATCATCACTTTTGTCGGCGGTGTTTCCTCAGGCCGGATAAGCGGCGGCAAAACGTTCATATGATATTCGGTAATGTGGCAGCCGCGTCCGGCTTCGGGGTTGAGGAAGTCGTGGCACCAACGCCAGAAAAAGTGGTCGCGTTTGATATGGCTGATGCCGACGCTGCATTGTGCGCAGAATTTGGCGAGTATTGCCGAGCGCCATTGGTCGGACAGGTTGAACGCCCAGTCGTACCTCCGCTTTTTCAGGTGCGAGAACAGCTTTTTTTCTTCGCATAGCTGGGTTTTCAACCCCTGCTTTTTCCAGGAGCGGTCTATGGTGAAGATTTCGGCAATTTCAGGATTGTCGCTGATGATGTCGGCGGTTTCCCGGTAAACCAGCATGTCGATTTCGCAATCGGGAAAGCGGGTCTTGAGGGCGTGGACGACGGGCGTGGCTAACAGGACGTCGCCGTAGTGGCGCAGCTTGATGACTAAAATACGTTTCGGTTGGGCCAGGGACATAGTTTGCTTTCGGCGGATGGATTTCGGTCTGCCTATTGTAAAACGAAACGGCACAATGGCGAACTGCCTTTTTATGGTCGGACGGATGGTGTGCGAGGCAGTATCATTGCCGATATGCGTTTGCCTTTCGGATACGATAGAATGCGGACAATTAATCCCTAAAATAAAAATAGCGGGCGTGCCGTTTTCAGACGACCTTTGTCCCGTGTACCTGCCATGAATACACTCAAACACATCGTCCTTATCGGTGTCGGGCTGATCGGAGGCTCGTTCGTGTTGGACTTGAAACGGCTCGGATTGGTCGATACGGTAACCGGCATCGATTTGGATCGCGACAACCTTGACCGTGCGCTTGAACGGCGCGTCATCGATCGTGCCTACACACAAATCGACGCTTTGAGTATGCACGAAGCGGATTTGGCCGTTATCGCTACGCCTGTTTCCACATTTCCAGACATTTGCCGCACCGTCCGACCTTATTTGAACGCGCATACCGTGGTTACCGATGTGGGCAGTACCAAACAATCTGCCGTTCAGGCTTTCCGCAGCGTCCTGCCCGAACATTTGTCCCGTTGCATCGCAGCCCATCCGATTGCAGGCTCTGACAGGAACGGCGCGCTTTCCGCACAGTTCGGATTGTTTCAGGACAGGAAACTGGTGATCACGCCGCACGGGGAAGAAGATGAACAGGCGGTCAGCCTGGTTGAAAACCTGTGGCTGGCAGTCGGGGCGCAAACTTTCCGCATGAGCGCGGAAGAACACGATGCCGTTTTTGCTGCCGTTTCCCATATGCCGCATCTTGCCGCCTTCGCCTACGTCCACCAAATCGCCGATCATCCCGACGGTCGGCGTTACCTCGAATTTGCCGCGACGGGCTTTCGTGATTTTACGCGCATCGCATCCAGTCATCCCGCCGTATGGACGGACATCTGCCTTGCCAACAAAAACAGCCTGTTGGATTTGATTGGCGGCCTGCGTACCCAGTTATCCGAACTCGAACGCATCCTGTCCGAAGAAGACCGCGCCGCCCTTTACCGCTATTTTGCCTCTGCCAAACAAACCCGTGATGAATGGCTGGAACGGCAGTAGCAGGTTTGAAAGAGCAGTTTCAGACGACTTTTATATAAGACCTTTATATAAATAGATAGTTAAATCAGATCGTCTGAAAACAAAGCTTCGTCAAAACCCTTTATCCGAACAGGACAACTCTTGCTATAATTGCCCGATAGACACAATAAGCCCGCAAAGACACACCATGAGCCACACTCCGTTATTAGACACCATCCATCTGCCGCAGGATTTGCGCAGGCTGGATAAAAGCCTGCTGCCGCAGGTTGCCGCCGAATTGCGGGCATTCCTACTCGAATCCGTCGGTCAAACCGGCGGGCATTTCGCCAGCAATCTGGGCGCGGTCGAGCTGACCATCGCCCTGCACTATGTGTATAACACGCCCGAAGACCATTTGATTTGGGATGTCGGCCATCAAAGCTATCCGCACAAAATCCTCACCGGCCGCAAAAAACGGATGCACACCATGCGCCGCTACGGCGGCTTGGCGGGTTTCCCCAAACGCAGCGAGTCCGAATACGACGCGTTCGGCGTAGGGCATTCCTCCACCTCCATCGGCGCGGCTTTGGGCATGGCGGCGGCAGACAAACTCTTGGGCAGCGACCGCCGCAGCGTCGCCATTATCGGCGACGGCGCGATGACGGCGGGGCAGGCGTTTGAAGCCTTGAACTGTGCGGGCGACATGGACGTGAACCTGCTGGTCATCCTAAACGACAACGAAATGTCGATTTCCCCTAACGTCGGCGCGCTGCCGAAATACCTCGCCAGCAACGTCGTGCGCGATATGCGCGGCGTGTTGAGCACAATCAAGGCGCAATCGAGCAAGGTTTTGGACAAGCTGCCCGGCGCGATGGAGCTTGCCCAAAAAGTCGAACACAAAATCAAAACGCTGGCGGGCGAAGCCGAACACGCCAAGCAGTCGCTGTCTTTGTTTGAAAACTTCGGTTTCCGCTACACCGGCCCCGTGGACGGTCACAACGTCGAGCATCTGGTTGACGTATTGAAAGACTTGCGCGGCCGCAAAGGCCCGCAACTGCTGCACGTCATCACCAAAAAGGGCAACGGCTACAAACTCGCCGAAAACGACCCTGTCAAATACCACGCCGTTGCCAACCTGCCCAAAGACATTTCAGACGACCTCAAAACCGCAACGTCGTCTGAAAAAGAAAACAAGCCCGCCGCCAAACCGACCTATACGCAAGTGTTCGGCAAATGGCTGTGCGACCAGGCGGCGGCAGATTCCCGATTGGCGGCGATTACCCCCGCTATGCGCGAGGGCAGCGGACTGGTCGAATTCGAACAACAATTCCCCGACCGCTATTTCGATGTCGGCATCGCCGAGCAGCACGCCGTTACCTTTGCCGGCGGTTTGGCTTGCGAAGGCATGAAGCCCGTCGTCGCCATTTATTCCACCTTCCTCCAGCGCGCCTACGACCAACTGGTGCACGACATCGCCCTGCAAAACCTGCCCGTTTTGTTTGCCGTCGACCGTGCGGGCATCGTCGGCGCGGACGGCCCGACCCATGCCGGTTTGTACGATTTGAGCTTCTTGCGCTGCGTGCCGAACATGATTGTTGCCGCGCCGAGCGATGAAAACGAATGCCGCCTGCTGCTTTCGACCTGCTATCAGGCAGACGCCCCCGCTGCCGTCCGCTATCCGCGCGGCACGGGAACAGGCGCGCCCGTTTCAGACGGCCTCGAAACCGTAGCTGTCGGCAAAGGCATCGTCCGCCGCCAAGGCGAGAAAACCGCATTCATCGCCTTCGGCAGCATAGTCGCCCCCGCATTGGCGGTTGCCGAAAAACTGAACGCCACCGTCGCCGATATGCGCTTCGTCAAACCGATAGACGAGGAACTCATCGTCCGCCTCGCCCAAAGCCACGACTACATCGTTACCGCCGAAGAAAACGCCGAACAAGGCGGCGCAGGCAGCGCGGTGCTGGAAGTATTGGCGAAACACGGCATCTGCAAACCCGTTTTTCTTTTGGGTGTTGCTGACACCGTAACCGAACACGGCGATCCGAAAAAACTTTTGGACGATTTGGGCTTGAGTGCCGACGCGATGGAAAAACGCATACGCGGATGGCTGCCGGCAGCTTGAATTAAAGCTGCTAGCAAATAACGCCGCGCCGTTGCAAGCAATGAATAAAGGTCGTCTGAAAACTGATTTTCAGACGACCTTTGTCCTGTTTTCGATACGGTTTATTTATCGGCGTATTGCGAGTGGACGGAAATGACGGGGCTGATGATGTGTGCTGTATCAAAAAAGTCTATGCCGTTGTTTCAAATTACATAGATAGAGACCTTTGCAAAATTCCCCAAAATCCCCTAAATTCACACCAAGACATTTAGGGGATTTTCCATGAGCACCTTCTTCCGGCAAACCGCACAAGCCATGATCGCCAAACACATCGACCGCTTCCCATTATTGAAGTTGGATCAGGTGATTGATTGGCAACCGATCGAACAATACCTGAATCGTCAAAGAGCCCGTTACCTTCGAGACCACCGCGGCCGTCCCGCCTATCCACTGTTGTCCATGTTCAAAGCCGTCCTGCTCGGACAATGGCACAGCCTCTCCGATCCCGAACTCGAACACAGTCTCATCACCCGCATCGATTTCAACCTATTTTGCCGTTTTGACGAACTGAGCATCCCCGATTACAGCACCTTATGCCGCTACCGCAACTGGCTGGCGCAAGACGACACCCTGTCCGAATTGCTGGAACTGATTAACCGCCAACTGACCGAAAAAAACCTAAAAGTAGAGAAAGCATCCGCCGCCGTCATTGACGCCACCATTATTCAGACCGCCGGCAGCAAACAGCGTCAGGCCATAGAAGTCGATGAAGAAGGACAAGTCAGCGGCCAAACCACACCGAGTAAAGACAAAGATGCCCGCTGGACAAAGAAAAACGGTCTCTACAAACTCGGTTACAAACAACATACCCGTACCGATGAGGAAGGCTATATCGAGAAACTGCACATCACCCCCGCCAATACCCATGAGTGCAACCACCTGTCGCCTTTGCTGGAAGGCATTGCCGAAGGTACGACCGTCTATGCCGATAAAGGCTACGACAGTGCGGAAAACCGGCAACATCTGAAAGAACATCGGTTGCTGGACGGCATTATGCGCAAAGCCCACCGCAACCGTCCGCTGACGGAAGCGCAAACCAAACGCAACCGATATTTGTCGAAGACCCGTTATGTGGTCGAGCAAAGCTTTGGTACGCTGCACCGTAAATTCCGCTACGCCCGGGCAGCCTATTTTGGTCTGCTCAAAGTGAGTGCGCAAAGCCATCTGAAGGCGATGTGTTTAAACCTGTTGAAAGCGGCTAACAGGCTAAGTGTGCCTGTTGCCGCCTAAAAGGCGGCCCGGATGCCTGATTATCGGGTATTCGGGGAGGATTAAGGGGATATTTGGGTAAAATCAGGAGCAATTAGGGGCGGAAATAGACGAAAACCTGTGTTTGGGTTTCGGCTGTCGGGGGGAAGGGCTTTTTTGCAAAGGTCTCAGATAATGGGTACAGGTATTTTTCTTTGGACATATCGTGAATCTTTGTTCAGACGACCTGTCGGCGGGCGTCTGAACACGCAGATAGGAACTGACATGCAAAAAAACATCCGCGCAGCCGCCGTGCAAATGATTTCGTCCACCGACCCCGATGCCAACATCGACACCATGAAACGCCTCGTACGCCAAGCAGCCGAACAAGGCGCGGACTGGGTGCTGCTGCCTGAATATTGGCCGCTGATGGGGCGCAAGGATACTGACAAACTGGCTTTCGCCGAACCTTTAGTCGGTAGCAATTTTAGCGAAACTCGCTACGCTCGTTTTCAGACGACCTTGAGCGAGACGGCGGCGGAATGCGGCGTGGTGCTGTTCGGCGGCACGATTCCGCTGCAAAGCCCTGACGCGGGCAAAGTGATGAACACGATGTTGGTGTACGACCGCGATGGCACGCAAATCGGGCTGTATCATAAAATGCACCTGTTCGGTTTTTCAGGTTTGGGCGAACGCTATGCCGAGGCGGACACCATCAGCGCGGGCGGCAATGTGCCGAAATTGGCTGCCGACGGCGTGCCGCTTGCCGCAGGTGTGTGCTACGACTTGCGCTTTCCCGAGTTTTTCCGCACCCAGCAGCCGTTTGACGTTTTGCTGCTGCCCGCCGCCTTCACTTACACGACAGGTAAAGCGCATTGGGAATTGCTGCTGCGCGCCCGAGCGGTGGAAAACCAATGCTACGTCATCGCTTCGGCGCAAGGCGGCGAACACGAAAGCGGTAGGCGCACGTTCGGTCATAGCATGATTATCGATCCGTGGGGCGAAATCTTGGACATATTGCCCGAAGGAGAAGGCATCGTCATTGCCGATTTGGACGCTGCGAGGCTGCAAAGTGTACGCACCAGACTGCCCGCTTTGAAGCACAGGTTGTTGTGAAGATGATTAAAACGTGATTCAAGCTTGTATAGTGGATTAAATTTAAACCAGTACGGTGTTGCCTCGCCTTAGCTCAAAGAGAACGATTCTCTAAGGTGCTGAAGCACCAAGTGAATCGGTTCCGTACTATCTGTACTGTCTGCGGCTTCGTCGCCTTGTCCTGATTTAAATTTAATCCACTATATCAGGTGCGTTCATTCGGTTCGCCAAACGGCATAACGTAAAAAAGGTCGTCTGAAAACAGTTTCCATTTTTTGAAACGGTATTTTCAGACGACCTTTGCATTTGGCTAAACGGATAGCGTGTTACGCCAGCCCGTTTTGTTGCGCGTCTTGCAGGCGGGCTTCGAAGTTGCTCAGATTGACGCCTGCTTGTTGTGCGGCAGCGACGACTTCGGCGACGCTTGCGCCGTTTTGCACCTGATGATAGCCCCAGAGCAGGGAACAGCGGGTGCCGGTGCGGCAGTAGGCGAGGACAGGTTGGGGAACGCTTTTGAGCAGGTTTTGGAAAGCGGCGACATCGGCGGCGTTGATGGCGGGCGCGACGATGGGCTGATGGTGGTGTTCGTGGATGCCTGCGGCTTCAAGCCAGCTTTCGACTTGTTTGAACGAGGGTTGGTTTTCTTCTTCGCCGTCGGGACGGTTGCAGATGACGGTTTGGATGCCGAGTTTGGCGGCTTCTCGTACGTCTGCTTCGGTCAGTTGAGGGGCGATGTAGAGGTTGTCGGCAAGTTTTTGGATAGACATGGGTTTTCCTTTCTGTAAGTGGTTTTCAGACGACCTCGATCCGGTGTTTGAGGTCGTCTGAAAATCAGACTCGGTCATTATAAAGCCAGTTTTCAAATAATTCGCGGTCGGTAATGTAGAGGACGGCGGTGTCGGCTTCGGCGGCTTGGACGGTGATGTCGGCGACGTACAGGATGCCGGTGCGGAAGTAGTGGAGGCGGGCGGTGGCGCCGATGGGGAGTTGCGCCCACTGTGCGGCAAGGTCGGTGCAGGCGTAGCCGTCGATGGCGATGATTTTGTCCTGCGGGCAGAGGGCGGCGTTTTCTGCGCTGCCGCCGTTGAAGACGTGGGTCAAGGTGGCGTGGTCGCTGTTTTGTTTGAACCTTGCGCCGAAGTCGGACGCGGGGGCGGGCGTTTCGGTTGGCGGTTCGGACAGGAATGCGCCGCCGTGTCCGCGCGGCTGTGCCTGCCATTGCAGCCCGATGCCTATGGTGGCGAGGAGTTCGGCAAGGGGCAGGTCGGCGGTGGTGTAGAGGGTTGTCTGAAAAAAGTCTTCGAGGTCTAGGCCGATAAACGCTTGGCAACGGGCTTGCCATTGTTTTTCGGGAATGCCTTGCCGGGTGTCCAACCAATCGCGGTAGTGTTGCTGCATGACGCTGTCGAGGGTGTGTCGCCCACTGCTTTTGCTGCGGATGGCGAGGTCGAGGCAGAGGGCGGCGAGTGCGCCTTTTTGGTAGTAGCTGACGATGGCGTTGGGGCTGTTTTCGTCTTGTTTGTAGAATTTGTTCCAAGCAGTGAAGCTGGATTCGGCAAGGCTTTGTTTCAGACGACCTTTGGTTTGCTGCACGCGGGTGATGCTTTGGGCGAGCAGGCGCAGGTAGGCTTCGGGGGCGATGGTGCGGCTTCGGGCGAGGAAGAGGTCGTCGTAGTAGGAGGTGATGCCTTCAAATGCCCAAAGCTGCTCGGTGTAGTTTTCGCGGTCGAGGTCGTAGGGGGCAAAGGCGGCGGGTTTGATGGATTTGACGTTCCAGGCGTGGAAGTATTCGTGTGAGAACAGTCCGAGCAGTTGGGTGTAGGCATCGTTGGCGTCGGTCATGCCGTGCGGCGGCAGGCTGTGGCGGTCGGCGAGCAGGGCGGTGCTGCTGATGTGTTCCAGTCCGCCGTAGATGTTGTCGCCGACGTGGAGCAGGAAGAGGTAATGGGTGAACGGGGCAGGGGAGGGGAACATGGCCAGTTCGGTTTTGCAGATTGTGCGGATGTCTGACACGAGGCGGTCGCGGTCGAAATTGGGGTAGTGGCCGCTCAAGGCGATACGGTGCGGGATGCCGCCGGCTTCGAAATCGAGAAATTCGATGTTGCCCAGTTCGACAGGGTGGTCGATTAAGTCATGGTAGGAGGTCGTCTGAAAGCTGTGGATGCCGGTTTGGGGCAGGGTGGTGGCAATCCGCCATGTTTTCGGCAGGATGGGGAATTCGATTTGGTGCGCGCTGTTTTCTTGTCCGTTTACCTGCAAAAACAGGCACGCGCCGTCAAAGAACCCGCGTTCGGCAGTCAGAAACGAGCCGCGGACGGACAGGTCGTAGGCGTAAACGGTGTAGTAAATTTCCCACTCGCCGGACTGCGGGGCAATGCGCCACCGGTTTTTTTTGACTTGGGTCAGATGGGCATATTCTCCATTGCAAAAGGCGCGGATGGTGGTGATGTGGCGGGAGAAGTCACGTATCAGATAGCTGCCGGGAACCCAGTTCGGCAGGCTGATTTCTGTTTCCAAATCATGTTCTTGTCGGAAGGTTAGGCGGATGTGCCACTCGTGGGTGAGCGGGCTGGGGGTGATTTTGTAATTAATCATGACTATTAATGTATTTGTTAAATTTTATGAATAAAAAAGGTCGAATTATGCGGTTTGATTTATATCGATAAAGTCCCCTTCAAAAGGGAGACTTGAAAAAATAAAGTGGCGCTGTAGGGGAGGTTGTTAAATAATAATATGATTATAAAGTAAAAAATATAAAAAATCGATAAAGCCGCCAGATGGAGTGAAATGTAATTCCGCTTGGCTAGGCTTGTCTTATATGTTAAATTTAGAAAAATTTAAACCTAGCCCTTATTGCGTTTGTTTAAAACGCATACGGCAAAGTGAGATAAAAAATTTTTATTCCCATAATTCATGGAGACTCTCATGGACACACAAACTTATAACTACAAAGTGGTGCGCCAGTTCGCCATCATGACCGTAGTTTGGGGTATTGTGGGCATGTTGGTCGGTGTCATCGTTGCCGCCCAATTGTTCGCCCCAGCCCTTGATTTATCAGATGTCGGCCCTTGGTTCCACTTCGGCCGCCTGCGTCCGTTGCACACCAATGCGGTGATTTTTGCGTTCGGCGGTTGCGGTCTGATGGGTACATCATACTACGTTGTTCAACGTACCTGTAATGCACGCCTGTTCGGCGGTTGGCTGCCGGCATTTACCTTCTGGGGCTGGCAGGCAGTTATCGTTGCGGCAATCGTCAGCCTGCCTTTGGGTTATACCCAAGCTAAAGAGTATGCCGAATTGGAATGGCCTATCGACATCCTGATCGCTTTGGTTTGGATTGCTTACGCCATCGTATTCTTCGGTACGATTGCTAAACGTAAAATCAAACATATCTACGTTGCCAACTGGTTCTACGGCGGTTTCATTTTGGCCGTTGCCCTGTTGCACATCGTCAATAACCTGAGTATTCCTGCGGGCTTCATGAAATCCTATCCGGTTTATGCGGGTGCAATCGATGCTATGGTTCAATGGTGGTATGGCCACAATGCCGTAGGTTTCTTCCTGACCGCAGGTTTCTTGGGCATGATGTACTACTTCGTGCCGAAACAGGCAGGGCGTCCGGTTTACTCTTACCGCCTGTCCGTCGTCCACTTCTGGGCTTTGATTTTCACCTATATGTGGGCAGGTTCCCACCACTTGCACTATACCGCGCTGCCTGACTGGACTCAGTCCTTGGGTATGGTGTTGTCCCTGATTCTGTTCGCACCTTCTTGGGGCGGTATGATCAACGGTATCATGACCTTGTCCGGCGCATGGGACAAACTGCGTACCGACCCTATCTTGAAATTCTTGATCGTTTCTCTGTCCTTCTACGGTATGTCCACCTTCGAAGGTCCGATGATGTCCATCAAATCCGTCAACGCTTTGAGCCACTACACTGACTGGACCGTTGCACACGTTCATGCCGGCGCATTGGGCTGGGTGGGCTTCGTGACCATTGGTTCCGTGTACTACATGATTCCCCGCCTGTTCGGTAAAAATGAAATGTACAGCACCAAATTGGTGGAAGCGCATTTCTGGATTGCGACCATCGGCGTGGTTCTGTATATCGCCTCCATGTGGATTGCAGGGGTATTGCAAGGTCTGATGTGGGGTTCTTTGAATGCGGACGGTACTTTGACCTACTCGTTTGTAGAGTCAGTTAAACGCACCATGCCTTTCTACATGATTCGTTTCACCGGCGGCCTGCTGTACCTGAGCGGTATGTGTATCATGGCATACAACGTTTACCGTACGGCCATCAGTGGCAAAGCGGTTGATGCCGAGATTCCCGCGGTGTCTCAAACCCAGCACCACTAAAAACATAAGAAAAGGCTACCAAAATGAAATTACAACAATTAGCTGAAGAAAAAGTCGGCGTCCTGATTGTATTTACCCTGCTTGTAGTCAGCGTAGGCCTGTTGATTGAAGCCGTGCCGCTGTTCTTTACTAAGGCAGTCACCCAGCCTATTGAAGGTGTGAAACCTTATAACGCTTTGCAAGTGGCTGGTCGCGACATCTATATCCGCGAGGGTTGTTACAACTGTCACTCTCAAATGATCCGTCCGTTCCGTGCGGAAACCGAACGTTACGGCCACTACTCCGTTGCCGGCGAGTCTGTTTATGACCATCCGTTCCAATGGGGTTCCAAACGTACCGGTCCGGACTTGGCACGTGTCGGCGGCCGCTATTCCGACGAATGGCACCGCATCCACCTGCTGAATCCGCGCGACGTTGTGCCGGAGTCCAATATGCCCGCTTTCCCATGGCTTGCCCGCAACAAAGTCGATGCCGAAGCAACCGTGGCGCATATGAAAGCCCTGCGTAAAGTCGGTACGCCTTACAGCGATGAAGAGATTGCCAAAGCACCTGAAGCCTTGGAAAACAAATCGGAGCTGGATGCGGTGATTGCATACCTGCAAGGCTTAGGCTTGGCATTGAAAAACGTAAGGTAACATCATGGACGTAAACTGGGCCCGCTCGCTCTTTACTGTTTGGGTTTTTATCAGCTTTATCTTAGTGCTTTATATCGTTTTCAACCGACGCAATAAAAAGAACTACGATGATGCCGCCAACAGTATTTTCGAAAATGATGAGGATAAAGAGTCGTCTGAAAAAGACGGGCGATAACAGTTTAGTCCGTGATCACGGAGCAAAATAATGAACACAGCAACCCAATTTACCAGCAATTTCTGGAATATATACATTGCAGTCATCGTCGTGCTCAGCTTTATCGGCTTGGCATGGCTGCTGCTTTCCCAAAACGTTGTGAAGCGTCCTAAAAAGGGCGAAGAGGTCAAAACGACAGGCCATCAATGGGACGGTATCGAAGAATACAACAACCCGTTGCCACGCTGGTGGTTTTGGCTGTATGTCTGCACTTGGTTGTTCGGTATCGGCTACCTGGTCATGTATCCGGGTTTGGGCGATTATAAAGGACAGTGGAAATGGAGCAGCCACGGACAATATGATCAGGAAATGGCTAAAGCAGATCAGAAGTACGGCAAAGTTTATGCCAAGTTTGCCAATATGCCGATTGAGCAAGTGGCAAAAAATCCTGAAGCACGCGCCATCGGTCAAAACCTCTTCAATACCTACTGTATCCAATGTCACGGTTCTGATGCCAAAGGTTCCAAAGGCTTCCCGAATTTGACCGACAACGATTGGTTGTGGGGCGGCGAACCTGAGAAAATCCACGAGACCATTGAAAAAGGCCGTACGGCGACGATGGCGGCATGGGGTCCTGCATTGGGTGAAGAGCGGGTAAAAGATGTGGCAAACTATGTCATGTCCTTATCCAAATCCAAAGACCAATACGATGAAGAACGTGCCGCACGCGGTAAAGTATTGTTCAGTGGTCCACCGGCAAACTGCTTTACCTGTCACGGCGACAAAGGTCAAGGTATCCAAGGACTGGGTCCGAACCTGACCGATAACGTATGGTTGTGGGGCGGTACTCAAAAATCGATTATCGAAACCATCACCAACGGCCGACACAGTCAAATGCCGGCTTGGGGTCGTTTCTTGGATAAAGACAAACTCCACATTATGACTGCGTATGTATGGGGTCTGTCCAACAAAGACGGCAAAGCGCCCGTGAAAAAAGCCGAACCTGCTCCCGCACCGGCACCTGCTTCTGCTGCTGCATCATCCGCTGACGCTTCATCTGCGTCCGCACCTGCACAAGCTGAAAAAGCAGCTTCAGCAGCTGATGCAAAAGCGGCCGCTCCTGCCGAAGCCAAGCCGGTGGAAAAAGCAGATGCTTCTTCTGCCAAAGTGGACGGTAAAGCCGTTTTTGAAGCTAACTGTAAAATGTGTCACGGCGGTACCATCCCTGGTGCTCCAGGCATAGGCAAGAAAGACGAGTGGGCCCCGCGCATCAAGCAAGGTAAAGATACCCTGCACAAACACGCGCTCGAAGGCTTTAACTCCATGCCTGCCAAAGGCGGTAACACAAGCCTGAGTGATGACGAAGTCAAAGCAGCGGTTGACTATATGGCCAACCAATCCGGCGCTAAATTCTAAACCGTAGAAATTAAAACGCACCTTTTCATAAGGTGCGTTTTTTTATGGTCAAGCCATCTGTCTTCATAGAGCAATTTAATTTCTGTCTTTATCTTAAATGTGTATGAAATACAGGGAACAGCTTATGGTTTGCTATGGGTCGCAAAGTAACTAATGAAACTAGTGAGACATATTAGGAGACCTTTGCAAAATTCCTTTTCCCCCGACAACCGAAACCCCAAACACAGGTTTTCGGCTGTTTTCGGCTGTTTCCGCCCCCAATCACTCCTTAATTCTACCCAAATACCCCCTTAATCCTCCCCGGATACCCGATAATCAGGCATCCGGGCCGCCTTTTAGGCTGCAACAGGCACACTTAGCCTGTTGGCCGCTTTCAACAGGTTCAAACACATCGCCTTCAGATGGCTTTGCGCACTCACTTTGAGCAGACCAAAATAGGCTGCCCGGGCGTAGCGGAATTTACGGTGCAGCGTACCGAAGCTTTGTTCGACCACATAACGGGTCTTCGACAAATATCGGTTGCGTTTGGTTTGCGCTTCCGTCAGCGGACGGTTGCGGCAGGCTTTGCGCATAATGCCGTCTAACAACTGATGCTCTTTCAGATGTTGCCGGTTTTCCTTGCTGTCGTAGCCTTTGTCGGCATAGACGGTCGTACCTTCGGCAATGCCTTCCAACAAAGGGGACAGATGGTTGCACTCATGGGTATTGGCAGGAGTGATGTGCAGTTTCTCGATATAGCCTTCCTCATCGGTACGGGTATGTTGTTTGTAACCGAGTTTGTAGAGGCCGTTTTTCTTTGTCCAACGGGCATCTTTGTCCTTACTCGGTGTGGTTTGGCCGCTGACTTGTCCTTCCTCGTCGACTTCTATGGCCTGACGCTGTTTGCTGCCGGCAGTCTGAATAATGGTGGCGTCAATGACGGCGGCGGATGCTTTCTCTACTTTTAGGTTTTTTTCGGCCAGTTGGCAGTTAATCAGTTCCAGCAATTCGGACAGGGTGTCGTCTTGCGCCAGCCAGTTACGGTAGCGGCATAAGGTGCTGTAATCGGGGATGCTCAGTTCGTCAAAACGGCAAAACAGGTTGAAATCGATGCGGGTGATGAGGCTGTGTTCGAGTTCGGGATCGGAGAGGCTGTGCCATTGTCCGAGCAGGACGGCTTTGAACATGGACAACAGGGGATAGGCGGGACGGCCGCGGTGGTCTCTAAGGTAACGGGTTCTTTGACGGTTCAGGTATTGTTCGATCGGTTGCCAATCAATCACCTGATCCAACTTCAATAATGGGAAGCGGTCGATGTGTTTGGCAATCATGGCTTGTGCGGTTTGCTGGAAGAAGGTGCTCATGGGAAATCCCCTAAATGTCTTGATGGGAATTTAGGGGATTTTGGGGAATTTTGCAAAGGTCTCATTAGGGATAATGTCCTGCACCCAAAATACAGGATTTTTCTGCCCCTGTCGCATGGTGCGGACTGCTTGGAATTTTATTCATCCAACAGGCCGCAAGCCAGCCGAAGGCAGCGGCTTCGACCCATTGCGGATCAAGATTGAGTGCTGCTGTACTATGTAATTTCGTGGTAGAGGAAAAAAGTTGGTGCAAATCTTCCATTAAAACAGGATTGCGGATACCACCGCCACAAACATAAAGATTGCAAACATCAGGAGCGGCAGAGATGGTTGCATCATAAATCGTTTGGGCAGTAAACCTGAGTAACGTTCGCAAAATGTCTTCCGGTTTTTCACCACCTTTCAGACGACCTTTCAACCAATCCAATGAAAATAATTCACGCCCAGTACTTTTTGGGTATGGGGAGGAAAAATATGGGTGGTCGAGCAGGCGGGTTAGCAGTTCGGGTAAAACGGTTCCTGTTGCCGCAATCAAGCCGTCTTTGTCATAAGGACGTTGCCAAATGGCTTGCATCCATGCGTCAGACAGCATATTGCCCGGGCCGGTATCAAAGCCGAATGCCGGAGAGGAATTTGGCAGGATGCTGATGTTGGAAATACCGCCGATATTCAAAACAACGCGTGTCTCGGAGTCGCTTTGGAACAAGGCTTGATGGAATGCGGGGACAAGAGGGGCGCCTTGTCCGCCTGCCGCTAAATCCCTGCTGCGGAAATCGCCGATGGTAAAGATACCGGTCAGATGTGCCAAAAGCGGTAGATCGGCGAGTTGTATGCTGTATCCTGCTTCGGGGGCATGGCGGACAGTCTGCCCGTGGCAGCCAACGGCGTCAATATCGTGGGCTTGCAGGTTGGTTTGTTTGAGCAGTAAAGAAACCGTATCTGCGTAAAGGCAGCTTAGTTTTTGAGATAGCAGCATACTGAGATGCAGTTCGTTGTTGCCGATATTTTGCAAATCCAGCAATTCATGCCTAAGGTCGTCTGAATAGGGGATGAATACGTGGGAAACGGCTTCCAGCCATCGACTGCCTTCCATGCGGATTAAAACTGCGTCCGTACCGTCCATGCTGGTGCCGGACATAATGCCGATATAGTTTCGGATATTCATAAAATTGTGATTTTGAAGTAGGCAAAAAGAAACATTGTAACGCTGTTTCAGATTTTATTTGGATTCAGGATTGGAGAAGATAAAGAAATATTTCAAGAAAGATTGTAAAAAGGTTACAATTAGGTCGAGATTCCGAATCTGCCAACTTTCGTATTTCCAAAGGAAAACTTCCATGGCTCAAACTCAATCGAGTGCGAACTTGAAGCTTATTAACGCCGCTTTTGCCGCTATGCTGGTGGGCATGGTCGGCTATTTTATTTATTGGGGTCTGGGATATACCCATTACAACAATCCTATACTTTTCATCATTGCCACGATGTTCGGCGTATTTATGGCATTTAATGTCGGTGGCAACGATATTGCCAACTCGTTCGGAACCAGTGTCGGCTCCGGCACGCTGACCATCCCGCAGGCACTCTTGATTGCCGCTGTATTTGAAGTCAGCGGAGCCGTTATAGCGGGTGGCGAAGTTACAGATACCATCCGTAAAGGTATTGTCGATTTGAACGGGTTGGATTTGCAACCCATGCAATTCGTCTTCATTATGATGTCAGCCCTTTTGGCAGCGGCATTATGGCTTTTGTTTGCTTCGCGTAAGGGGCTGCCGGTGTCGACTACCCACGCCATTATCGGCGGTATTGTCGGCAGTGCGTTGTGTATGGCGTTTATGCACAAAATTGATGCGGGTACGCTTATCCAATGGGGTAAGCTTGGAGAGATTGCCCTTTCATGGGTATTATCCCCGATGTTGGGTGGGTTGGTTTCCTACCTCGTTTTCTCCCGTATTAAGAAAAACGTATTAGACTACAACGACTGGGCAGAAGGAACGCTTAAAACCATCAAGCAGGAAAAGAAGTCATACAAAGAGCAGCACCGTCTTTTCTTTGAAGCCCTTAGTGAAACTGAAAAAGTCGAATATGCAACCAAAGTAGCGCACGATGCGCAGATTTACGACGAACCCGATTTCGAACCTTCCGAATTACAGTCTGACTATTATCGCGGGCTGTATGAATTGGATAACCGGAAAAACAATGTCGATTCCTATAAAGCCCTTCATTCCTGGGTTCCCTTTATCGGCTCGATAGGCGGTATGATGATTGCTGCAATGCTGATTTTCAAAGGATTGAACAACTTGCATTTGGGCATGAGCAATGTCAACAGTTTCCTGATTATCTTCATGGTCGGCGCGGCGATTTGGATGGCGACATTCGTATTCGCCAAAAGTCTCAAACGCAAAGACCTTGGCAAATCAACCTTTCAAATGTTTTCTTGGATGCAGGTTTTTACCGCATGCGGCTTTGCATTCAGCCACGGAGCAAATGATATTGCCAATGCCATTGGACCGTTTGCCGCCATTATGGATGCATTGCGTACCAACAGCATTACCGCGCAAAATGCCGTCCCGCCTATCGCTATGTTGACCTTTGGTATCGCATTGATTGTCGGGTTATGGTTTGTCGGTAAAGAGGTTATCAAGACCGTCGGAACCAGTCTGGCGGAAATGCATCCCGCTTCGGGTTTTGCGGCCGAACTTTCCGCTGCCGCCGTTGTGATGGGTGCATCATTCATGGGGTTGCCTGTATCGAGTACCCATATCCTGGTCGGAGCGGTTTTGGGGATCGGCTTGGTTAACCGCAATGCCAACTGGAAACTGATGAAACCCATCGGTTTGGCATGGGTAATTACCTTGCCCGCAGCCGCAGTTTTGTCTGTGATCTCTTATTTGGTGTTGCAGGTGGTTTTCTAACTGTTTCGAAAGTGAAAAGGTTGTCTGAAAAAATAAAATTTGTTTTTTCAGACAACCTTTTTCTAATTTTGACCTTTAGAAACCAGTAGCGTTGTTTACAGTATAGTGGATTAATTTTAAACCAGTACGGCGTTGCCTCGCCTTGCCGTACTATCTGTACTGTCTGCGGCTTCGTCGCCTTGTCCTGATTTAAATTTAATCCACTATATTTCCATTGGTATTCGGATTACTTCACACATGAACATGCACAAAAACACCCGCCTCACCCCGCACCACCGCCAAGCTATTTGGCCGGCCTACACGCAGGAAAAGGAAAGCGTCACCTCCCCGGCACGCCGCTACCAAGTCAGCCGCGTCACCATTTACCGCGCCCTTAAAGCCGCAAGGGCCAAGCTGCTCAAACCGCAAACCAGTACCAACAACCGTTTCAAACAGGCAAAGTACGGAATGAAACGCCTGGCCAAGGTAGAACGCAGCATTCAGGAAAAACTCAAAAAGCAGGCCAAACGCTACAATAAATCCTACCCCGGAGAGCTGGTGCATCTCGACACCAAACGGCTGCCGCTGCTCAAAGGGCAGAAAGCCACCGATAAGCGGGATTACCTGTTTGTCGCCATTGACGATTTCTCAAGGGAGCTATACGCCGCCATTTTGCCGGACAAAACCGCAGACAGCGCCGCCAAGTTTCTGACCGAACACCTGATTGATCCCTGCCCATACCTGATTGAGTGCGTTTACTCCGACAACGGTACGGAATACAAAGGCTCGGCCAACCATGCTTTCGGTGTAGTCTGTTACGAGAACGGGATTGGTCAAAAGTTTACCCGGTTTGCCCGTCCGCAGACCAACGGTAAGGCGGGGCGGGTTATCCGTACCCTGATGGAGATGTGGCATGAGAAACAGTCGTTTGAGAGTCCGGAACACCGGTAAAAGGAGTTGTGCTGCTTTATTATAGTGGATTAACTTTAAACTAGTACGGCGTTGCCTCGCCTTGCCGTACTATCTGTACTGTCTGCGGCTTCGTCGCCTTGTCCTGATTTAAATTTAATCCACTATAATTTCTATAACACGGTGAAGCCGTATCGAAGTTTGAACGGCGATACGCCGTTTGAGGCCTTGCAGGCTTATTTCTCTCAATCTGTGGTGTAAACAATTCGATGATTTCCTACACTCTCATGTAAGCTAAAGGTCGTCTGAAAACTGATTTTCAGACGACCTTTTATCATGATAGCGATGCTGTTGTTTTCTTATTTTTTGCGGCGAACGGTCCTTTTCCTTCGATAAGAGGTTGTTGCGTTTCAATCCGTTTTTCGCATTCCGCCATCAATTCGGCTTCCGTACCGCTGCCGTGGGGGATGACGGGGTTGATGACGACGGTGATGGTGCCGGGGTGTTTGAGGAAGGCGTTTTTCGGCCAAAATTCGCCACTGTTGAGGGAGACGGGGACGATGTCCATTTCAAACATTTTCGCCATGCGCGCGCCGCCGAGTTTGTAGCGGCCTTTTTCGCCGGGCGGCAGGCGTGTGCCTTCGGGGAAAATGGTGATCCAGTAGCCTTCGTTTTTGCGCGCCATGCCTTGTTCCATCAGTTGTTTGCTGGCTTCGCGGCTGTTGCTGCGGTCTATGCCTATGGTTTTAACGAGTTTCAGGCCCCAGCCGAAAAAGGGGATTTTGAACAGCTCGCGTTTGGCGACGTAAACCTGCGGCGGGAAAATTTCTTGCAGGGCGAGGGTTTCCCAGCCGCTTTGGTGTTTGGCGCAGATGATGGAGGGGCGATCGGGGATGTTTTTGGCACCGATGAGGCGGTATTTGAGTCCGATGATGTGTTTGAGCGACCAGTTGAGGATGCGTACCCAAATTTGCGCCATTTTGTGCGCGCCTCCTTGGACGGGCAGGGCGAGGAGCATGAAGGGGAAAAGTAAAATCAGGCTGGTGCTGAGGATGAACCAGTAGGTCAGATTGCGGATGAGGAGCATGTTTTTACCTGTCGGATGGGTCGTCTGAAAACGGGGTGGGACAAAATATATAGTAACCTTCAAATCAGGAACACTCATTTCGTCATTCCCGCGCAGGCGGGAATCCAGAGTTTGGGATTACAGTAACCTTTGAATATTTCTGAATACTGACAGTCTGGATTCCCGCCTGCGCGGGAATGACGGCTGTTTAGGTTTCTTTTTTGCGAAGGCCGTCTGAAAATTTGGCCGCGGACAAGGTTTCAGACGGCCTCTTTAACTAAACTGCAACGGCAATCTTGTTCTTTTCTCCGTCTGGGGGCTAGGAGGGAGGCGGATACGGGGCATAAAGGCCGTAGGGCCATCCCCTCCCCGACCCTTTCCCGCCGGACAGGAGAGGGGCAGATTGCTGAATACGGCTGTTACGGGTTTTCCTGTCCGTCTGCACGGTCTTGTGCGGTTTCCTGCATGATGTATTGGGAGAAGGCGAGCAGGCTGTCGAAGATTTGGGTGTTTTCGGGTAATTCTTTTTCCTGTTGCGACAGGGTTTTCTTGCCTTTGCCGGTCATGACGAGCGCGGTTTTGCCGCCGGCTTCGTGCATGGCTTGCAGGTCGCGCAGGCTGTCGCCGACCAGCCAGGTTTTGGCAGGGTTGGCTTTGAAGCGTTCGAGGATGTCGTAAATCATGCCGGGTTTGGGTTTGCGGCAGTCGCAGTTGTCGGCGGCGGTGTGCGGGCAAAACCAGATGCCGTCGATTTCGCCGCCCGCCTGACGGACGAGGCGGTGCATTTTGGCGTGCATTTCGGTCAGGTCTTGGACGGTGAAGTATTTGCGGCCGATGCCGGATTGGTTGGTGGCGACGGCGACGGTGTAACCTGCCTGGGTGAGGAAGGCGATGGCGTCCATGCTGCCTTCTATGGGTATCCATTCGTCGGCGGATTTGACGAAGTCGTCGCGGTCTTGGTTGATGACGCCGTCGCGGTCAAGGATGATGAGTTTCACGGTTGCTCTCCGACTGTGGATGCCAAATGGTTTTTCCATTGCTCAAATGCTGCCTGAAAGACGGGTTTGAGGCGTTTGTAGATTTCGGGGGTGTTGGGGACGTGGTAGAAGCCGCCGAGCGACGGGGTGTCGAGGGTGCGGACGTAGTCTTCTAAAAATGCACTGTAGCCGTCTTCTTCATTGTCGTAGTAATAGGAGGTGAATTTCTGCCCTTGTTCGGTGAAGTCGTCGGGCGTGAGCGCGCCGTCCATGTGTTTGAGTAGGAAGCGGCGACCGCTGGTTCTGCCTTTGAGCATATTGGCGAAATCTTCCGCGCTTTCGGGGGCAGTTTGCCAAACGGGATTCGCCAGCCCTGTCTGCGCCGCCCATATCCAGTACATGCCGATATGCGTGGCGGCGTTTTCGGACGGCAGTCCTTCGGGATATTCTTCGTCTAGGTGGAAGCGGATGTTGTCGTACATGGACGGTCATGTGCTGTGATTCGGAGGGTGTTTATTGTAACGGAAAACGGGAGAGGTCGTCTGAAATCTGTCGGGACGTTTTTCAGACGACCTCTTTGTGAATAGGGGGAGTATGCTGCGGCCTGGTATGAAAACATGATATACTTCTTTTTATTTCAACCGCCTAGGATATGTCAGGGCGGTTTGTTTCGTTTGAACATTCTGAAAGTCCCTTATGTCCCAATCCACCCCCGCCCCGCTGGGCGAAAAGCAAATGGCGGTTTTGATGGCGATGTTGGTTGCCCTGATGCCGTTTTCGGTCGATGCCTACCTGCCAGCCATTCCGGAAATGGCGCAGTCGCTGAGCGCGGATATACACCGCATTGAGCAGAGCTTGGTTTTGTTTATGTTCGGTGTGGCGTTCGGGCAAATTGTCGGCGGCGCGGTTTCGGACATCAAGGGGCGCAGACCGGTGGCTTTGGTCGGTTTGAGCATTTATTTTGCGGCCGTTGCCGCGCTGACGATGGTGCAGTCGGTGGACGGGCTTTTGAACCTGCGTGCCGTACAGGCGTTCGGAGCGGGGATGACGGTGGTCATCGTCGGGGCGATGGTGCGCGATTATTATTCGGGCAGGGAGGCGGCGCAAATGTTTGCCTTAATCGGCATTATCCTGATGGTCGTGCCGCTGATTGCACCTATGTTCGGCTCTCTGTTGCAGGAATTGGGCGGCTGGCGTTTTATTTTCGGTTTTTTGGCGGCGTATTCGTTTATTTTGTTCATCTTGGTGTTTGCTTTCCTGCCGCGTCCAAAGCAGACGGGCAAAATCGGGATGGACATTTTCGGACTAGTGGCGGGCAGGTTCGCCAGAGTGCTGAAGACGCGGGCGGCGATGGGCTATCTGTTTTTTCAGGCATTCAGCTTTGCGTCGATGTTTGCATTTTTGACGGAATCGTCTTTTGTTTACCAAAAGCTGTACCATGTTACGCCGCGCCAATACGCTTGGGTGTTTGCGCTGAACATCCTCACGATGGCTTCGTTTAACCGCATCACGGCATGGCGGCTGAAAACGGGGGCGCACCCGCAAAGTATTTTGAAATGGGGCATTATCGTGCAGTTTGTGGCGAACCTGACGATGGTACTGCTGGTCTGGTCGATGGGACTGCCGCCGATGTGGGCTTTGGTGCTTTGTGTAATGTTTTCGGTAGGCACGCAGGGCTTGGTCGGCGCGAACACACAAGCTTGTTTTATGGCTTATTTCAAGCAGGAAAGCGGCAGCGCAAACGCGGTATTGGGCGTGTTCCAATCCATCATCGGCGCAAGCGTGGGGCTGTTGGCGACGCGGCTGCACAATGGTTCTGCGTTGGTGATGGCGGGCATGATGCTGGCCTCGACGGCGTGCGGGATTGTGTTGCTTTGGCTCTGCTCGCATCAGGCTTGGAAGGAAAACGATAAAAGCGAATATGTGTGAATCGTGAACGGCAAAAGGTCGTCTGAAATCTTCAGACGACCTTTTGCCTGCGGTAGACATTTAATGGGCTAAATTCAAAAAGGACGACAGCCGTCAAAACGGTGCGTGGGAAATGAAATCCCTCTTTTAATTCAGTCCACTATCATCCTGCTTATTTTGCAGGAGCTTGTTCGGTCGGAGTGGCTGCGGGTGCGGTTTGGGTTGCAGCCTGACCTTGTTCGCCCAACGCATTGGTTTCGGCATCGGCGGAAGTGGCTTCAGTTGTTGCAGCTTCGGCGGCTTTGTCTTGTTTCAATTCGTTGGCTTGTTTTTTAGCTTTATTGGCTTTTTTGTGAACGTGTTCTGCTTTAGCGGCTTTGCCGGAAGCAGGTTGTGCCATAGCCACAGGAGCAGCGATCAGACCGGCAGAAACAAGAACGAGAGAGGTCAATTTAGACAATGTTTTCATGTGTAATATCCTTTCGGGAAATTTGTCTGATAAAATCATTCCGTCAAATGCCAAATGGCAATTTGCGTAAAGACAACCGCATAACCAATTGGTGCGATTGAGTTTTTATTGTAACGGTTTGTTTGTAAACCGAAGTCAGCTCGAGCGAAATTGAAATAAAGTTTCAAAAGGAGGGTTAACCCCCTTGTCCTGCTTTATTAATCGCACCTCATAGCTTGATTGTTTAAATTTATATATTTCATGGCATTACACCCGATGATTTTCGAACACCCCCGATTCCGCAATGCATCCTACATCCTGATGGGGCTTGCCCTGCTTGCGGTGCTGTATTTCCACTTTCTGCCGCTTTTGCTCGCCGTCATCCTGACCTACGTCTTCATCACTAAGACCAACGGCCTGATTCTTTGGCTGCGCCGCCGTACGCTCGCGCGCAATACGTTTCTGCACAAATCGCTCAACGCGCACAATATCAACCTGATTTCGACCACGCTGACCATAGGCATCGTATTGACGGTTATCCTCTTGATGTCGCTGGGGATTTACCACCTGATTCACGGCGGGCATATCCCCGTCATGCTGACCAAGCTGGCGGCGATTCTGGAAGACACGAAAAACAGCAGCAGCCTGCCGCAGTCGGTTTTGAACATGCTGCCCAACAATACCGCCGAAATCAAAGCCTATGCGGTCAAATTGATTGAAGAATACAGCGCCGCGCTGACGCGCATCAGCAAAAACAGCTTCACCTCGTTCGTGTACATTCTTATCGGCATCATCATCGGCGCGATGCTCAGTTTCCACCGCCTCAACATGCGCAAAAACCGCCGCAAAATGCCGCCCTTCAAGGCAGAACTGGTGCGGCGGATTGTCAATTTTGAAACCAGCTTCGAACGTGTGTTTCTGGCGCAGGTCAAAATCTCGTTGATCGATACCACGCTGACGGGCGTGTACCTCTATCTGATCCTGCCGCTTTTCGGCGTCGAGTTGCCGTTTAAGCTAACCGTGTTGGTCATCGCCTTCATCGTCGGGCTGATTCCCGTCGCGGGCAACCTGATTTCCAACACCATCATTATCATCTTGAGCCTCGGCGCGTCTTTATATGTGGCGGTCGCTTCGCTGGTGTTTCTGGTCGTCATCCACAAGCTCGAATATTTCCTGAACGCGAAAATCATCGGTTCGGAAATCGAATCAAGCGCATGGGAACTCTTGGTGGCGATGGTCGTGTTCGAACGGATTTTCGGCGTCGGCGGCATCATCGTCGCACCGGTTTATTATGCGTATCTGAAGAATGAGTTAAAGCAGCAAAAGCTGATTTAGATAGTGTTTGAAATATAGATGAAAGGTCGTCTGAAAAGCTTGAAATAGGTTTTTCAGACGACCTTTTTTCAGTTACAGCAGCTTGATCCCTTCCCA
Organism: Morococcus cerebrosus; assembly: GCF_022749515.1. Classification (NCBI taxonomy): domain Bacteria; kingdom Pseudomonadati; phylum Pseudomonadota; class Betaproteobacteria; order Neisseriales; family Neisseriaceae; genus Morococcus; species Morococcus cerebrosus. The sequence goes on along the minus strand of NZ_CP094242.1, from coordinate 1,847,245 downwards.
TTATCCGACGGGGGAAAGCTGGGATAGGGTGGCTTGCAAATATACGGAACAAGGGACAAAAGCCACCTTCTCTCCCACCTTCTCTCGTCAGACGGGAGAGGGCGGATTCTCGCGGGCGAAGCCCACGCTACGGTTACCCTTCACCCAAGAACAAACAATTCCTGCCCGTGCGCCTTCAGCCAACTTTTAGCATTGTCGGTATGCGGCGTCAGCGTGTTCACCAAATGCCAAAAGCGCGGACTGTGGTCGGGGTGGCGGAGGTGGCAGAGTTCGTGGATGCAGACATAGTCGGCGACGTATTCGGGCGCGCCGATCAGCCGCCAATTGAGGCGGATGCCGGTGTGCGGGCGGCATACGCCCCAAAAGGTTTTAGCGTTGCTCAGGTCTGTGGCAGCGGGAGTCAGCCCTGTTTCGGCTGCGTGTTTTTCAAGGCGGGGCAGCAGGTATTCGCGGGCGCGTTCGTTCAACAGGCGGCACAGGTGGTCGATTTGTGCGGCGGTCTCTTTTCGGGGAAGCAGGATTTCAGACGACGTGATGCGGATATGGCTTTGGCTGTGGGTACCCAGCTTGGCCTTTACTCCCCGATACCAAATCCACTCGGGTAAGTTTGGGTGGGGAATGGGATGTGCGGGCGTTTTGGCAAGCGTATTCCGCAATATCGTTTCGTTTGCCGTCAGCCAGTTTGCCAACGCGCGGTCTTGAAAGAAGGGTGGGACGTTGATGCTGACCGTTTGCGTATTGACGGGGCGAAGAATCAGATTTTTCTTGGCACTGCGTTTGAGTTCGACGGTGATTTGCGTGCCGTCGGCAAGAGTATGGAGAAGGCGGGTCATGGTTTCGGAAGAATGGATTTTAGGTGGAGGATATAGCGTTTGCATCGTGGAATGCAAGCAAAAGGTCGTCTGAAACATCTTTTCAGACGACCTTTGCCGTTTCCATTAAAATACCGTATTCCCATTTTTCAGACGGCCTCTTCCCATGTTTCCCGAGCAATCCGCCCCCAATCTGCTGCAAGGCTTGAACCCCGAACAACTCTCCGCCGTAACCTGGCCGCCGCAATCCGCCCTCGTTTTGGCGGGCGCGGGCAGCGGCAAAACGCGCGTGCTGACCACGCGCATCGCATGGCTGCTGCAAACCGGTCAGGCAAGCGTACACAGCATTATGGCGGTAACGTTTACCAACAAAGCCGCCAAAGAAATGCAAACCCGTCTTGGCGCGATGATTCCCATCAACGTCCGCGCCATGTGGCTCGGCACGTTCCACGGTCTCTGCCACCGCTTTTTGCGGCTGCACCACCGCGATGCCGGCCTGCCGTCTTCCTTTCAAATCCTCGACAGCGGCGACCAGCTTTCCCTCATCAAACGCCTGCTCAAAAGCCTCAACATTGCCGAAGAAATCATTGCACCGCGTTCGCTGCAAGGCTTTATCAACGCGCAAAAAGAATCCGGTTTGCGCGCTTCCGTATTGAGCGCGCCCGACCCGCACACAAGCCGCATGATTGAATGCTACGCCGAATACGACAAAATCTGTCAACGCGAAGGCGTGGTCGATTTCGCCGAACTCATGCTCCGCAGCTACGAAATGCTGCAAAGCAACGAAATCCTGCGCCAGCACTATCAAAACCGCTTCAACCACATTCTCGTCGACGAGTTCCAAGACACCAACAAACTGCAATACGCCTGGCTCAAACTCATGGCGGGCGGCAACGCGGCAGTGTTTGCCGTCGGCGACGACGACCAAAGCATCTACCGTTTTCGCGGCGCACACGTCGGCAACATGACCGCGCTGATGGAAGAGTTCCACATCGACGCGCCCGTCAAACTCGAACAAAACTACCGCTCCGTCGGCAACATCCTCGCCGCCGCCAACGCCGTTATCGAAAACAACGACGAACGCCTCGGCAAAAACCTGCGCACCGACGCCGAAGCAGGCGACAAAATCCGCTACTACTCCGCCTTTACCGACCTCGAAGAAGCCCAATTCATCGTGGACGAAACCAAAGCCCTCGAACGCGAAGGCTGGGATTTGGACGAAATCGCCGTCCTCTACCGCAGCAACGCCCAATCCCGCGTTATCGAACAAAGCCTGTTCCGCAGCGGCATCCCCTACAAAATCTACGGCGGTCTGCGCTTTTACGAACGCCAAGAAATCAAACACGCGCTCGCCTACCTGCGCCTCGCCGTCAATCCCGACGACGACAACGCCCTCTTGCGCGTCATCAACTTCCCGCCGCGCGGCATTGGCGCACGCACCATCGAAAACCTTCAGACGGCCTCAAACGAACAAGGCATCACCCTCTGGCAGGCAGCCTGCAATGCCGGCGCAAAAGCTACCAAAATCGCCGCCTTCGTCCGCCTGATTGAAGCCCTGCGTAACCAAGTCGGACAAATGTCCCTGCCCGAAATCATTGTCGGCATCCTCAAAGACAGCGGCCTAACCGAACACTACAAAACCCAAAAAGGCGACAACCAAGACCGCCTCGACAACCTCGACGAACTCGTCAACGCCGCCATCGAGTTCAAACCCGAAGACAGCAACTTCGAAATCCTGCCCGACAACATTTCAGACGACCCCGCCTTCCCCATCCTCGCCTTCCTAAGCAACGCCGCCCTCGAATCCGGCGAAAACCAAGCAGGCGCGGGCGAAAAAGCCGTCCAACTCATGACCGTCCACGCCGCCAAAGGCTTGGAATTTAACGCCGTCTTCCTCACCGGCATGGAAGAAGGCCGCTTCCCCAGCGAAATGAGCCTTGCCGAACGCGGCGGCCTCGAAGAAGAACGCCGCCTCATGTACGTCGCCATCACCCGCGCCCGCAAACGCCTCTACATCACCATGGCACAGCAAAGAATGCTGCACGGACAAACCCAATTCGGTATCGTCTCCCGCTTCGTCGAAGAAATCCCACCCGAAGTATTGCACTACCTGTCCGTCAAAAAGGCCGCCTACGACAGCTACGGCAGCCCGCGCCCAACCACCACGCCCAAAGACAAAATCATCGACGACTACAAACAGCCCCAAACCTACGCAGGCTTCCGCATCGGACAAAACGTCCGCCACGCCAAATTCGGCACCGGCGTCATCATCGATGCCGTGGACAAAGGCGAATCCGCCCGCCTGACCATCAACTTCGGCAAACAGGGCGTAAAAGAGCTGGATACCAAGTTTGCGAAATTGGAAGAGATGTAGAAGGGGGAAGACAGAGGTCGTCTGAAAACGGGAGGAGCAATTTTTGCCGAAACCTCTGCCGTCATTCCCGCTCAGGCGGGAATCCAGAAGTTTGAGGTTGCAGCAGTCTTGAAATGTTCCTGAAATGCCAAGATCTGGATTCCCGCCTGCGCGGGAATGACGGCATTAAAGAATCGGCAGTTTGCAAATAGGTCGTTCAAATTAAGTGATTCGATTCTTATCTTTAGAATCCGAAAAGATTAATCAGCAAAAATAGGAAAGGGAAAAAAATGGGATTTTTTAGCGAGTTACATGATGATTTGGTGCAGGTTGAAAAGAAAATTGCCAAAGTGGATGAGTCGATGTTGTCAGAACAGGAGCGCGAACAGTATGAATTGATTACGGCGGTGGCTTCATTGATGATTGATAACCCTGAGTTATGGGAAAAGAAGTGTTTATACAATATACAGTACATAGGTAATGGTTTTAAGAGTCGAATTCAAAATTTACAGGACAATATTTCTGAGCTAGAAGCTGCACATATCTATGAGTGCATGGTTAGGTTTTTAGTTGAGCTTGATTTGAGCTATGGGCTGGAAGGGCTCAATTTTTTGAAAAGTGATTCATTTGGAAAAGTAATAATACCTTTAAAAGATAAAATGTATTTCCCTCGAAGTGAATATGCAGGTCAGCTTAACTATGCTTTTTACAAAATGCCGATAGATATACTGTGTTCTTACATGGGCAACAAGGGCTTTAAGACATTTTTTGAATTTGATGAAAGAAGAAACGCTTGGATTCGGATTTCAAGTGCAACACTAGGGTACCAGTGGTTGGAACAGATTTAAGAATAAAACACTTGGCGTTTCGTAGCCAAGTGTTTTTCTCGGCCGGTGGTTCAACTCATCTTGAACCCTGCGTATCTCCCGATCGCTGATGTTTCGGAAATCGGTTTGTTTGGGGAAATATTGCCGGATGAGTCCATTGGTGTTCTCATTCAGCCCTTTCTCCCAAGAATGGTAAGGGCGGCAAAAATAGGTTTTCGCCTTCAATGCTTTGGCTATTTTGGTGTGTTGGTAGAACTCTTTGCCGTTATCCATGGTGATGGTGTGGACTCTGGCTTTATATGCCTTTAATACCCTAATGGCCGCCCGGGCAGTGTCTTCGGCTTTTAAGTTCTTTAATTTGCAGATGATGGTGTAGCGGGTAACGCGTTCGACCAAGGTCAATAACGCGCTTTTCTGATTTTTGCCGACGATGGTGTCGGCCTCCCAATCGCCGATGCGGGTTTTCTGGTCGACGATAGCAGGTCGGTTCTCTATGCCGACGCGGTTGGGCACTTTGCCTCTGGTCCATGTGCTGCCGTAGCGTTTGCGGTAGGGTTTGCTGCATATTCTGAGATGTTGCCACAAAGTGCCGCCGTTGCTTTTGTCTTGGCGAAGGTAGCGGTAAACGGTGCTGTGATGGAGTGTGATCCCGTGGTGTTTATGCAGGTAGGCACATACTTGTTCGGGACTGAGTTTGCGGCGGATAAGGGTGTCGATGTGTTGAACCAGCTGCGAATCGAGCTTATAGGGTTTTCGCCGGTGCTGTTTGGTCAGCCGGCTTTGCTTCTGTGCTTTTTCGGCGCTGTATTGCTGTCCTTGGATGCAGTGCCGCTTGATTTCGCGGCTGATGGTGCTTTTGTGGCGGTTGAGCTGTTTGGCGATTTCGGCGATGGTGCAGTGGCGGGACAGGTATTGGATATGGTATCGTTCGTCTTGGGTCAGTTGTGTGTAGCTCATGGCAATCTTTCTTGCAGGAAAGGCCGTATGCTACCGCATACTGGCCTTTTTCTGTTATGGAAAGTTGCACTTCAAATGCGAATCCGCCACGCTTTAGAAAAATCGATTCAAAAATATCAGAATGAAGTCAACGAAAAAATAGTTGAAGTTCAACAAAGAATAAATGATGTAGATAAACTTAAGGAAAAATTAGACGAATACAAAACAGCTTTTACTTTTGTCGGTTTGAACAAAGGCTTTGAAAATCTATTGAGACAAAAAAACGAAGCCAAAACAAAAACTTTTCGGTTGTTGAGTGGTTTGGCAATAGTTACAATTCTACCTTTAGGCTTCAGCTTCTACGAAAAATTTATGGCAGGTGTAGATATTTTATGGCAATCCATGCTGCCCGTCATTGGCTTGGAATTTATTTTAATCTATTTCTTCAGAGTGGTTTTAACTCATTACCATTCGATACAGACTCAAATCATGCAGTTGGAACTGAGACAGTCGTTGTGCGAATTTATCCAAAGCTATGCCGAGTACGCGAAAAAAATCAAAACTAATGATAAAGACGCGCTGGAAAAATTCGAAAACCTGATTTTCAGCAGCATTCTGTCCAATCCGGATAAAGTGCCGGGTACATTCGATGGTGTGGAAGGGTTAACGTCTTTGTTGAAAGAATTGAAGAAATAAAATGAAGGTCGTCTGAAATTCTAAATCGGTTTTTTAAACGGATTTCGTGGGCAAAGCCCACGCTACGGTATGGTTCTATCAATATGGTCAGTGTAGGTTGGGTCGAGACCCAACAAAGTCTGTCGAGTGTTCGCAATGTTGGGTTTTCAACCCAACCTACCCAAAAGGTCGTCTGAAAAGGCTATCAACCGACGATTCATCTGAAATAATCGCTCGGAGATGTTTGCCCTGATGTCGGCGGCTCAATCAGGATATTGAACTGCTTGGCAAACGGGCTATAACGTTCTTTCTACTAAAAAGGTCGTCTGAAAACCTGAATCGGTTTTCAGACGACCTTTGCTTTGAGGCTTAGACTATACCTTGTCTTCTTCGTTTTCCACCGCTTTGGGCGGAACGGGCGCGAACCAGCCGACCAAGAGCAGCAATATTCCGACGATGATGAAAGAGGCGATTCGGGCGATGCCGTCGCTGTTGGAAAGCTCGATGAGGAAGAGCTTGATGACGACGATGGCCATCAGCGCCGCGCCGGTTATCCAGAAGGGGCGCAGTTTGCGACGGTTGCCGTACACCATCAGGATGATGGCGGTCACTGCCCAGACGACGGAGAGGCTGGCTTGCAGACCAAAGGATTGGAGCATGATGTCGAGGCGCCAAGTGATGCCGTCGTAGAAGTGCCACAGCCGCATCACGCCCGCGCTGATGACCATGAATGCGAGGGCGGCGACGCCGGGCGCGTTCACGCGGCGGTATTCTGCAGGCAGGGCTTCGGGCAGGGACTTCAGGGCAAACCACAGCATTCCGGCGCAGGCGAGCTCCAGCGGGTTAAGCAGCGGGATATATGGCAACGGCACGGGTTGGAACGGCGTGGAGAAGTTCGTCCATATCATCCAACTTGCGGCGGCAAGGGCGGCTATCGGCAGGGCGAAATGCTGATAGGAGGCTTGATGTCGTCTGAAAAAGCCGCGCTGCCGCTGCGTATGGAAGACGACCCACATGATTAGCGGTACGGCAAGCCACGAGAGCTGCGACCAAACGCCGTCGAGACGATAGCCTACATACATTCCTGCCCAAAGCGACCAAAGGATGCCGATCAGGATGATGTTGAGTTTGTGCAAGCCGATAGGCGCATTAGTTTGGCGGTTATTCAGGATGACGAAGTTCAACACGGTGGCGGCGGCAAGCGGCAGGGCTGCGGCGGCCGTCCATAGGTGTTCGAGGTGATAGCCGATGAAGTGCAGGGCAAACAGGGGCAGGAATGCCAAGGTCGTCTGAAAAAGCTCTTTCCAGTTCAAACGGTTGGCAAGCAACAGCAAGGCGGTGAATATCGGCAATGCCCAAAGCTCGATAAACAGGGTTTCTTCGCCCGTCCATTGGGTATAGGTGGCGAAGCCGCCCAACATCAGGGCGATAACGAGGATAGCCCAGCCTGCAATCTGCGAGAACGGGAGGGTTTGGTCTTGTTTGCCTTGGTTTTCCGATGCTTCGGTTTGGACGCGCGAATATTGCAGCATGTAGGCCGCGGCAAACAGCAGCGGCGCGGCGGCAAAGAGGTGCCAGTGTGTCAGGAAGCCGTTGGATTCATTATTAATCGAGGCTTGGAAGAGCAGGATAAAGATTGCATTGCCCAAGGCGAATGTGCTGAACACGTCCGACTTGCCTTTGCCTCGGCAGAACGCCCAAGCTGCCACCAAAGCAGAGAAAATGATGATGCTGCCGCGTTCCGCGAAAAACAGTAAAGGCAGGATGGATGTGTAGAGCAGGGCGGCGCAGAGGGCTGCGTTTTGAAGCGTCTGTTCCCAGTGTGCCGAGCCTTTACGGCGGTAGAGGTGCCATTGCAGGTAAATTGCTGCGCCGCCGAACAGGGTCAGCAGGGTGGTGAACCATTGACCTTGCAGGATGGTGGATCCTCCCTCCTGATAACCGCTCAGTTGGGTCAGCGCCGCCAGCAGATAAACAACGAGCGCACCCAAACGCATATGCGGACGCTGTTGGCGCAGTCCGAAGAAATACACGAGCGCGGATTCTACCGTCCACAGGATGACAGTGTTGCCGCGTTCAAAATAAAGCGGAACGGCGAGCGTGAGGAAAAGCAGCGACAAGGCAACAAACGCCTGACGCAGGATATACAAACCCTGTTGCCGTTTCAGCATCAGCGCGGCAAGTCCGTAAACGGCGGCGAAGCCCAGCGCGGAGAATGCGTCCGCAGACGGCCAGTGTTCCACCATGCGGTATTGCAGTCCGAACGCCGCCGCCATCGTGCCGAACAATAAAGTATGGTCGAGGACGTGGACGCGCAGGCCGTGGGAGCAGATGCTGTTCCAAATTTCTTCCAGCGTCGCATTGTCGGCAACGGGCGCGAGTGTGTCTTCGCGGTTTTCCGTCAGCTTGCGGCGGGCAAACAAATAGGCGATGAAGGTGTAGAGCAGCCAGTGGTAAATCAGGAAAGGCTCGGTGGTGGCGAAATGCTGCGGCGTATAGCTTTGCATGCCCCACAACGCGGCGATGGAGAAGGATCCGGCAAAACCCGTCAGGTTCAGCGGCCGCCATGCCTTAAACCAGGCAATCGCCGCTACGCCGGCGTTGAGTAGGGAAAGGTAGGAGAACAGCACCAAATAATTGCCGCTGCCGTCCGATACCAGGATGGGCGCCGCCAGACCGCCGACCAAGGCGACCTGCGCCATAATCTGCGCGTTTTGCCTGATCGCCAGCAACGCCATTAATACGACCATCGCCACCATCAGCACGAACACGATCGGTGCGGGCAGCAGCGGATGCAGTTTCAACGCCGCCAAAGCGGTCAGATACATCACCGCCACGCCGAAGCCCTGCAACACCAAGCCGTATTCGCGTTTTCGGCTTTGCAGCTTCCAGCCGCCGATGACCGCCGCCAGACCCGCACCTGCTACGGTCAGGTAACGCATTTCCACCGGCACATGAATCCGCTCGGAAGCATAGCGCAAGAGGAACGCCAAGCCGAGGAATAGCACCACGATACCGGTTTTCAGCAGCGGATTGCCGCGCAGGAACCAAGCAACAATCGGATTTTCGGAGAATTTGAAATCGAAACCTTCTTCCTTATGGATAACGGTTTCACTGGATTTTGCGTCTGCGGTTTCAGCGATATTTTCAGACGACATCGGCACTTCGTTTTCAGACGACGTCAGCAAGGCAGGCGCGTCTTGTTCGAGTACGTCCTCTTGAATAGCGGAAACTTGGGCAGGCGTTTCGACGCTGTCTGCGTGCAAAGCAGGTTCGGGCTGTACGGAAGGTTCAGCGGAAACAGGGGGAACAGGTGTAGAAAAAGAGGGTGTAGCAACCGGTTCGACGTGCGGCTCGGCGGGCGCATTGTCCGCCGTTACCAAAGGTTCAACCTTCTCATGAAGCGGCGCAGGGGTCGTCTGAATATTGTCGGTATGTTCGGACAAAACAGCACGCAGTTTCCGCGCCTGCCCGACTCCCGTTTTATCTTGAACGGTTTCATGTTCCAAAGCCGTCAAACGCTGTTTCAACAACTCGATTTCTTTTTCCAGATTTTGCAGTTTGGCATCACGTTCTTCCTGACGCGGCTTGCCGAGTTCCCGTGCAAACAACCATAAAATAGAGCCGAAAATGACGCCGACGGTCATTTCGTCAAGAAAATAGCCAATGAGGATGGGGATGAGTAGGCAGAAATACTGCATAAAACACCTGTCCGATAACGGTAAAAATATGCCAATTGTAGCATCCTTGTCATGAGAAGGATGTATAGAAGGCGTAACGGTAGGAAAAGGTGTTGTGCGGTAATAGAAGATGTGTCAGTGAAGCAAAAAGGTCGTCTGAAAACCCGAAATCCGTTTTCAGACGACCCGTCTTTATTTTTTCCAATAAGCCGGTGTCAGCAAAATCAACACCGTAAAAATCTCCAAGCGGCCCAGCAGCATCACGGCCGAACACAGCCATTTCTGCACATCGCTCAATACCGCATAGCTGCCCGCAGGTCCGACTTCGCCCAAGCCCGGTCCCGCATTGGTAATACACGCAATGACGGCGGTGAAGGCGGAGATAAATTCCATCCCGCTTGCCATCAGCAAAAAGCTGAACACAATCGTCGTCATGAAATAAATCGAAATAAACGCCATCACTGTCAGCGCCATGCGGTCGGGAATCATGCGTCCGTTGACCTTGACCGTACGCACCGCTTTCGGGTGCAGCAGAATCATCATCTCGCGCAGGCTGAATTTGAACAAGACCAACGCCCGCACGTTTTTAATGCCGCCCCCCATAGAGCCGGAGCTTGCCAACAGGTTGGACAGGAAAAACATCCACAGCGACACGATCAGCGGCCATTGCGCGAAATCCGTGTTGGAAAAACCGCTTGCCAGTCCGATGGAGACAAAGTTGAAGCTGACAAAACGCAGCGAATCCCCAAAGGTTGCATAAAAATCCTTCTGCCACAGATACACCGCCGACATCAAAATACTGCCCGCCAGCAGCACCAGCAGTACGCGGCATTCCTCGTCCTGCCAATAGGATTTGAGCGAACGCCGTGTCAGCGCCGTGAAATGCGTGGCGAAATTCACACCGCCCCAAAGCGTGAAAAACATGACCGCCCACTCGACGGTCAGCGAATCAAAATAAGCGATGCTGGCATCGTGTGTCGAAAAACCGCCCAGCGACACCGCCGACATCGCATGGCAAAGCGCGTCAAACCAGCTCATCCCCGCAAAATGCAGCGTCAGAAAAGCCGCCGTCGTCGTCATCGTATAGAAGAACCAAAGCTTTTTTGCCACCTGCGAAATGCGCGGCGCCATCTTGCTTTCCTTGTCCATCCCCGGAATTTCAGCCTTGAAGAGCTGCGTTCCGCCCACGCCCAGCATCGGCAGAATCGCTACCGCCAGCACGATGATACCCATGCCGCCCAGCCAGTTGAGCATATGCCGCCAAAAATTCACCGACGGGGCCAGCGTGTCCAAGCTCGTCATGACCGTCGCGCCTGTCGTCGTCAGTCCGGACATCGCCTCAAAAAACGCATCGGTAAAACTGATGCCCGGGATGTGAATATAAATCGGCATCGCTGCCACCAGCGCAAATGCCAGCCACAACATCAAAACCAACGTAAACCCGTCGCGCGGGCGCAGCTCGCGGCGGAAATGGAAGGTCAGCAGCCAAACCGCGCAAGAGGTCAGCGTCGTCGCCAAAGCCGTGTAGGCAAACGCCGGAAACGCGTTGTCCAGAAAAAAATACGACATCAGCGTCGGTACTGCGAGCACCATGGAAAACAGCAGCCCCAGTCTGGACAAAACGTGGACAATAGGGAGGAACTTATACATATCAATTAATCTTAACAAACCGGCCGAATCATCCGGCGGCATGGGATGGCGATGAGGAAGCCGATATTTTCAGACGACCTTATCGTCATCAGTAATCGCAAACAGACTTTATTTTAACAAATTATTGCCTTGCCTAGACGCAAAAGGGTAGAAGCGGAGGTCGTCTGAAAACCACATCCGCATCCCGTCCCGCGTTTGCCAGAAAACCCGCTTAAAGGTAAAATCCCGTATTCCAACATGGGTACTGCATCATGACTAAATTTATTTTCGTAACCGGCGGCGTCGTATCTTCACTCGGAAAAGGTATCGCCGCCGCTTCTATTGCCACCATCCTCGAATCGCGCGGTCTGAACGTGACCATGCTCAAGCTCGATCCTTATATCAACGTCGACCCCGGCACGATGAGTCCGTTCCAGCACGGCGAAGTGTTCGTGACCGACGACGGCGCGGAAACCGACCTCGACTTGGGACACTACGAACGTTTCATCAACGCCACCATGACCCGCCGCAACAGCTTCAGCACGGGGCAGGTGTACGAAAACGTCATCGCCAAAGAACGCCGCGGCGACTACCTCGGCGGTACGGTTCAAGTCATCCCGCACATTACCGACGAAATCAAACGCCGCATCCACGAAGGCGCGGCGGGTTACGATGTTGCCATCGTCGAAATCGGCGGTACGGTCGGCGACATCGAATCGCTGCCGTTTTTGGAAGCCATCCGTCAGATGCGCAGCCAGTTGGGACGCAACAACACCTTGTTCGCCCACCTGAGCTACGTCCCCTATATCGCCGCCGCCGGCGAAATCAAAACCAAACCGACCCAGCATACCGTTAAAGAAATGTTGAGCATCGGTTTGCAGCCCGACATCCTGATTTGCCGCATGGATCGGAAAATGCCGGCGGACGAACGCCGCAAAATCGCCCTGTTCTGCAACGTGGAAGAGCGCGCGATTGTGGGCAGCTACGACGTGGACAGCATCTACGAATGTCCCGAAATGTTGCACGACCAAGGCATCGACAACATCATTACCGAGCAGTTGCAGCTGAACGTACAACAGGCGGATTTGACTGCGTGGAAAAAAATCGTCCATGCCATCAAAAATCCGAAACACACCGTCAAAATCGCCATGGTCGGCAAATACGTCGATTTGACCGAATCCTACAAATCGCTGATCGAAGCCTTGAAACACGCGGGCATCCACACCGAAACCGACGTGCAAATCACCTTCGTTGATAGCGAAAACATCGAGAAAAACAACGGCGACGTTTCCATGCTCAAAGACATGGACGCCATCCTCGTTCCCGGCGGCTTCGGTTCGCGCGGCGTGGAAGGCAAAATTGCTGCCGTGCGTTATGCCCGCGAAAACAACGTGCCGTACCTGGGCATCTGCCTCGGTATGCAGATCGCGCTGATCGAATACGCACGCGACGTCGCAGGCTTGAAAGGCGCGAATTCCACCGAGTTCGACCTCAAATGCGCCGCCCCCGTCGTCGCTCTGATTGACGAATGGCAAACCGCCGACGGCAGCGTCGAAACACGCGACGAATCCGCCGATTTGGGTGGCACCATGCGTTTGGGCGCGCAAGAGGTTGAATTGAAAGCAGGCAGCCTCGCCGCCAAAATCTACGGCAGCGAACACATCCGTGAACGCCACCGCCACCGCTACGAAGTCAACAACAACTACGTTCCCACGCTGGAACAGGCTGGCTTGGTCATCGGTGGCGTATCTGCCGGACGTGAACGCTTGGTCGAAACCATCGAGCTGCCGAACCATCCTTGGTTCTTCGCCTGCCAGTTCCACCCAGAGTTCACGTCCAACCCGCGCAGAGGCCATCCTTTGTTCACCGCGTTTGTCAAAGCCGCGTTGAACAATAAAAAAGGCTGATGCCCAGAAAAAGGTCGTCTGAAAAGAGAAAAAGCACCTCGGTTGAGGTGCTTTTTTGTGTTTTCAGACGACTATACCGGATATTCATTCAGATAAAAATGACTTATCATTATTTTTTTGGGGAGAGTGGAAACCGGTTTTAGGAGTCGGGATGAAGTGTATGGGGGAAAAGCTACTTTCAAATCTCAAATTCCTGCCTATCCATAAATGGTGGGTTTGCGTTTCTATTTGAATCAACTATAAAAAAATGGATGAATGTTGTAAAAAGTCTAAACTCTAATGAATAATAATTCTTATCAAGATGAAAAAGATTGTTTAAATATCGAAAGTTCATTATGATTGCGCAAATTATTCCACGGGTCTTGCTGTTTTTGGTTTTGAGTCTCTTATTTTTGTAAAACGATAGACCTAAATTTGATTCTTTGATTAAAGAGGAGTTTGTATGAAAAAAGCCATTATTGCCCTGACTATCGCGGCTTTGCCTTTTGCAGCATCCGCCGAAGTTGTCCTGTACGGACAAGTTAAAAGCACCATCACCTCCGGACAGGTGAAAATCAAAGGTAACGAAGGTACGGAAAAAAGCGCGACTGCAACCCGTATCAATGACAATACCTCGCGCATCGGCTTCAAAGGCAGCGAAAAACTCTCAGACGACCTCAAAGCCATCTGGCAGGTGGAACAGCGCACTTCCATTTTGGGCGAATCCAATAGCCAAAGTTTCGGCAACCGTGATTCCTTCATAGGCTTGGAAGGCTCATTCGGTAAGGTTCGCGTCGGCAATATGAACAATATGCTCAACGAGATGGATACCATCGACCCTTGGTTGTATAAAACCAACGCGATGGGTTTGGGCATCAACACACGCACCGGTGTGCGCACCACATCCGTACGCTACGACAGTCCTTCGTTCGGCGGGTTCAAATTCAATGCGTCCTACGCGCCACGCGACAACCGCAATCCGGACGACAAATATAAACATGAAAAACCCAGCAAAGAACAATATACCGCCGGTTTGACTTATGAAAACAGCGGTTTCACCACCAACCTTGCCTACGGCCATTACAAAGGCGCGTACACCGACAAGAACGGTAAAATCAAAGCCGCACAAATCGCTAAAATCGAAAGCTACTATGACAAAAACAACCTGTTCGTCGGCGTAGGCGCGCAATATACCAAAGGCCATGAAAGCGCAAATAAATATTTGGGTTACTTTACCGATGATTTCAATACGTACAAAGGCACTGACATTACTGCCGATGCCGGTAAAAATGAAGCCGTCAAAGTTGCCGATGCAGCCGTTACCGTGGGTTATACCTTCGGCAACCTGACCCCGCGCCTCACTTACGCCCACGGCTGGGCGGCAAAAGGCGTGAACAGCGGCGAGAAACTAGTCGATAAATTCGACCAAGTAGTAGTTGGTGCCAACTACAAATTCAGCAAACGTACTTCTATGCTTGCTCATGCCGGTTATATGAAACTGGGCAGCAAAACCCGCCTGACGCCGACTCAAACAGGGTCTGTTGAGCAAAAAGCCGTTTCTTTGGGTATGGTTCATAAATTCTGATGAAACCGTAAGGATAATCAGAAAATATAAAAGGTCGTCTGAAACCTGATTTTGGGTTTCAGACGACCTTTTATCATATAAAAATTTAAATATTTCCAAATTTAATAGAAGGTTCGAATACGGCGGATCTGTTTGTCCTTTTTACATAGGAAAACGCCTTAACAGTTAAAAAAATAAATTATTTTAGAATATTAAATTCTGATGTTCTCGTTTTGAGGTAGTTTTAGATAGTGTGTCAGAGGGGAAAATCTGCCGCATCAAACCTTATTTTTGAGAGGCGAGAAAGCCGCTTAACTCGAACTCGAAAGGCATTCCGTTTTGCGCGCCGGAGCGGGTAATAGACAGGGCGGCAGCGGCGCAGGCCTTGCGTACGGCGATGTCTATGCCTTCGTGCCAGAATACTGCCAATGCGCCGTTGAAGGCATCGCTGGCACCCGTGGTGTCGGAGGTTTGTACCTTAAAACCTGAAACATGGCGCAGACGGCCTTTGGGGTCTTTATATACGGCGCCTTTACTGCCTGAAGTCATCAGGACGGGGCAGGGGGATTTTAAAATCAACTCTTCGGGAGACAAGCCTTGCGGTGCTCCCAAGCTGGCGGCAAGCTCATAGCGGTTGGGTGTTAAGATGGTAATTTGCTCCAACAATTCTTTCGGGATGGCGCGGGCGGGTGCGGGATTAAGGATAAAGGGTTTGTTGTATTTTGCTGCCAGTTTTGATGTGGCTATCACGCACTCCATCGGAATTTCAAGCTGGCTGAGGATGATGTCGGCTTCGGCAAACCGTTCTTCTGCGGCTTCGATGTCGGCAACGGTCAGATACATATTTGCGCCGGCAATAACGATGATGGAATTTTCTTCGTCGGCAACGGTAATGTTTGCCATGCCGCTGTTTTGTCCCATGATGGTTTGGACATAATCGGTACATATGCCTTCGTGGCGGAGGTTGGTTACCATTTCCAGTCCGAAATCGTCGTCGCCGACTGCACCGATGATGGTTACGCATGCACCTAGGCGTGCGGCGGCAACTGCTTGGTTGGCACCTTTGCCTCCCATGTAGCGATGGAATGAGCTTCCCAGCAAAGTCTCGCCCGCGCGCGCGAATTGGGTGGCGCGGGTTACTAAATCCATGTTGATACTACCGACGACGACGACTTTGATATGGAGCATTCTGATATATCCCTTTTGAAACACGATACAACCGTATCAGGCGGTCTTTATTGATATTGAAATATGCAGGAAACCGCATTCTCTATGCCGATAGGCATTTTGCGTCATTGTACCCGCTGGAATTGCAAATGCAATATTAATTCCCGTTTTTCATATTTTAATATCAGATTTTGTTGTAATTAAATCGTAAAATTTCGGAAACTTCATACCGTTTGAATGCTAAATTTGTACATTGGTCGGTTTTTATTTTGTTTTTTATAAAATTTAAATAGAATGGAAAATTTTTTCTGTTTTATATACCATTTTTCTTTCAAGGTCGTCTGAAAGCCCAATCAATACGTTCGTTTTAGCGAAATTCACTTTGTCCGTTTTAGCGAAACCCGCTTCACTCTTTTTAGCGAAACTCGCTACGCTCGTTTTCAGACGACCTTTTTCCAACCCTGCTACAATACGCCTTTTATTGTTCACGCCGATTTTGCCATGACCGAGCCGACCTATATCCCGCTGCGCCTGCATACCGAGTTTTCGATTACCGACGGTATGGTGCGGATTAAAAAACTGATTGCCAAAGCGCAGGAATACGGTTTGCCTGCTTTGGGCATCAGCGATTTGATGAACGAATTCGGTTTGGTGAAATTCTATAAAGCCTGCCGCAGCGCGGGGATTAAGCCCGTCGGGGCGGCGGATGTGTGGATAGGCAATCCCAATGCGCCCGACAAGCCGTTCCGCGCCATGCTGATTATCCGCAACGATGCGGGCTATCTGCGCCTGAGCGAGCTTTTAACGGCGGCTTATGTCGGCAAAGACCGCAATGTCCATCATGCGGAACTCAATCCCGAATGGCTGGAAAACGGCGACAACAGCGGCTTGATTTGTTTGAGCGGCGCGCATTACGGCGAAGTGGGCGTAAATCTCTTGAACGGCAATGAAGACGCGGCGCGTGCGGCGGCGTTGAAGTATGCGGCGTGGTTCCCCGATGCGTTTTATCTGGAGCTGCAACGCCTGCCCGAGCGTCCCGAATGGGAGGCTTGCGTTTCGGGCAGCGTGAAACTGGCGGAGGAGTTGGGTTTGCCGGTGGTGGCGACGCATCCGACGCAGTTTATGAGCCGCGACGACTTCAACGCGCACGAGGCGCGGGTGTGCATCGCGGGCGGCTGGGTGCTGACGGACAAGAAACGTCCGCGCGATTTCACGCCGAGCCAGTTTTTCATTCCGCCGGAAACGATGCTGGAGCGTTTCGCCGATTTGCCCGAAGCCTTGGAAAACACGGTGGAAATTGCCAAACGCTGCAATATCCATATCACGCTGGGCAAAAACTTCCTGCCCCTGTTCCCGACGCCCGACGGCTTGTCGCTGGATGATTATCTGGTGAAACTGTCCAACGAGGGCTTGCAGGAACGCATGGTTCAGCTTTATCCCGACGAGGCGGAACGGGCGGCGAAAATGCCGGAATATCAGGAGCGGCTGGATTTTGAGTTGAACATCATCATCCAGATGAAATTCCCCGGCTATTTCCTTATCGTACAAGACTTTATCAACTGGGCGAAAACGCACGGCTGTCCGGTAGGGCCGGGACGCGGTTCGGGCGCGGGTTCGCTGGTGGCGTATTCGCTGAAGATTACCGACCTCGATCCGCTCAAATACGCGCTGCTGTTCGAGCGTTTCTTAAACCCCGAACGCGTTTCCATGCCCGACTTCGACGTGGACTTTTGCCAAAGCAACCGCAGTCGCGTGATTGAGTATGTGCGCGATAAATACGGCGCGCAGGCGGTGAGCCAGATTGTGACTTTCGGCACGATGTCGTCCAAAGCGGTCATCCGCGACGTAGGGCGCGTGTTGGAGCTGCCGTTTACCCTGTGCGACAAATTATCGAAGCTGATTCCGCTGGAAGCCAACAAACCTTTGGGTTTGGACGATGCAATGAAGGCGGAACCGCAGATTCAGGAATTGATCGAAGCGGAAGAAGCGGACGAACTGATTACGTTGGCGAAAAAGCTGGAAGACCTGACGCGCGGTTTGGGTATGCACGCGGGCGGCGTGTTGATTGCACCGGGCAAGATTTCCGATTACAGCCCCGTGTATCAGGCAGACGAATCCGCCTCGCCCGTATCCATGTACGACAAGGGCGACGTGGAAGACGTGGGTTTGGTGAAGTTCGACTTTTTGGGCCTGCGCAACCTGACCATTATCGAAATGGCGCAGAACAACATCAAAAACACCACCGGCGATATTGTCGATGTCGGCAAAATCCCGCTCGATGACCAGGCCGCCTACAAAATCTTCCGCGATGCGAACACCACCGCCGTCTTCCAGTTCGAATCGACCGGCATGAAAAAAATGCTGAAAACGGCGCACACGACCAAGTTTGAAGAACTAATCGCCTTCGTATCGCTCTACCGACCCGGCCCGATGGACAACATTCCCGATTTCGTCGCGCGCATGAAGGGACAGGAATTCCAATACATCCACCCGCTGCTCGAAGGCATCCTCGCGCCGACCTACGGGATTATGGTGTATCAGGAACAAGTGATGCAGGCGGCGCAGATTATCGGCGGCTACTCGCTCGGCGGTGCGGACCTGCTGCGCCGCGCCATGGGTAAGAAAAAGCCCGAAGAAATGGTGAAACACCGCGAAATCTTCGCCGAAGGCGCGGCAAAACAAGGTATTTCGCGCGAAAAATCCGACGAAATCTTCAACTACATGGAAAAGTTCGCCGGCTACGGTTTCAACAAATCCCACGCCGCCGCCTACGCCCTGATTTCCTACCAGACCGCATGGCTCAAAGCCCATTACCCCGCCGAATTTATGGCAGCGACCATGTCGTCTGAATTGGACAACACCGACCAGCTCAAGCATTTCTACGACGACTGCCGCGCCAACGGCATCGAGTTCCTGCCGCCCGACATCAACGAATCCGACTACCGCTTCACGCCGTATCCGAACATGAAAATCCGCTACGCACTCGGCGCGATTAAAGGCACGGGCGAAGCCGCCGTCGAATCCATCATCGCCGCGCGGCAAAGCGGCGGCAAATTTACCGGCCTGTTGGACTTTTGTGAGCGCGTCGGCAAAGAACACATGAACCGCCGCACCCTCGAAGCCCTGATACGCGGCGGCGCGTTCGACAGCATCGAACCCAACCGCGCCATGCTCTTGGCAAACATCGACCTCGCCATGAACAACGCCGACCAAAAAGCCGCCAACGCCAATCAGGGCGGGCTGTTTGACATGATGGAAGACGCCATCGAACCGGTGCAGCTCATTGACGCGCCCATGTGGAGCGAATCGGAAAAACTCGCCGAAGAAAAAACCGTCATCGGCTTTTACCTGTCCGGCCACCCCTTCGGCCCGTATGCCCAAGAAGTCCGCCAAATCGCCCCGACCAAATTAGGCCGTCTGAAACCGCAAGACAGCGTGCGCCTCGCCGGATTCGTTACCGCCGTGCGCACCATGATGGGCAAGCGCGGCAAAATCGCCTTTGTCAGCCTCGAAGATTTGAGCGGGCAGATTGAAATCATGGTCAGCGGCCAGACGCTGGAAAATTGCGCCGACTACCTCAAATCCGACCAAGTGCTGATTATCGAATCCAAAGTCAGCCGCGACGACTACGGCGGCGGCGACGGGCTGCGCATCATGGCAAACCAAGTCATGACCCTGCAAATGGCGCGCGAACGCTACGCCCGCAGCCTCAGCCTCGCCCTTACCCCCGGTCATGACATCGAACGCCTCGCCGCCATCCTCACCGCCCACCGCCTGCCCGATACGTCGCACATCCCGCTGCAACTGTCGTACAGCAACGGCAAAGCGTCGGGCAGGTTTCAAGTGCCGCCGAAATGGATGGTGACACCCAGCTCCGCGTTATTCGACGAACTGGAAAAACTGCTCGGCAGCAGGGCAGTGCGCGTGAATTGGTAAGGCGCAGGGGTCGTCTGAAACAGCGACGGAAAACTGCTGTTTAAACTGCATCGCCATTAAAATACAAAGCCGAATCTTATTTTCAGACGCCGTTTGATAAAACATTCAAAGACGTCGTCTGAAAACGCAAAACAACACTATAGTGGATTAACTTTAAATTAGGACAAGGCGACGAAGCCGCAGACAGTACAGATAGTACGGTAAGGCGAGGCAACGCCGTACTGGTTTAAAGTTAATCCACTATAATATTGACCCTGACTCAGAATGAATAGAAAACATAAAAGGTCGTCTGAAAGCAGATTTACTGCAACATGAAACCACACCCATTGAGGAGATAAACCATGAGCGAATTAAACGACCAAACCTACGACACCATTTGCCAGCTTTGCGAACAAGGCGACACTTTGGCGGACGACGGGCAATACGCCGAAGCACTCGACCTTTATTGGCAGGCATGGGATTTGTTGCCCGAACCGAAAACCGACTGGGAAGCGGCAACATGGATTCTGGCAGCCATCGGCGATGCGGATTTTTTGAGTGGCGATTTTGCCGCCGCGCACGAGCATTTAAGCCACGCCATGTATTGCCCGGACGCAATCGGCAACCCGTTTTTGCATTTGCGTTTAGGACAGGCGCAGTTTGAATTAGGCAATATGGAACGCGCCGCTGACGAGCTGATGCGCGCCTACATGGGTTTGGACGATGAAGCGTGGCTGGACGAAGACCCGAAATATCTGGATTTCTTAGCCACCGTAGCAGAAGGAATTGAAAACCACAGCCGAAAAACAACTAGTGCAATATAGACTACCCCCTGTTTTTCAGACGACCCGAACTTCAAATTAGTCATAAAAGGAAACTGCTTATGGGATATCCACCACAAGCCATTCAATCTATTCTGCGTCTGTCCGCACAAAAACGTTTTGAACACGCCGTTAAAGACATTGCCGATGCAGAATGTCTTTATGTGATGGCAGACGAAGAAGGAGACTGGTCATTTTGGGGCGATGATGACGGCCATACCTCGCTGGCTATTTGGTCAGATTTGGAATTTGCCCGCTTATCCTTGGCACAGGCAGGAGACGCAAGTCTTTGCATCTTCGAATTGGAGCTTGAAGAATTTTTAGAAGACGGCATTCCCTATCTGATGGACATTGGCAGCTACATTGCCATTTTCCCCACGCCTGACGACCCCGAAACCGTCGATATGCCTGCTATTGAATTTGCCGCCCGTATCAACAAAATTTTGGAAGAAAGCTATGGTGAAGCTTTGGATCTGCCTTATTTGAACGGTTAAAAAGCGTTTCTTACAAATGCCTGTATCACACTGACAGGTCGTCTGAAAACCAGTCCCGCCTAAAACTCAAAAGGAATCCATCATGTACACTTGCACTTCCTGCGGCGAAAAACATGAAGACATGCCGGCGCTCTGCTTTGCCACTCCCGCTCCCTATGACCAACTCAGTGAAGAAGAACGCATTGCTTATCAAGCGGAATGCGATTCTGATTTCTGTATCATCCGTTATCCCAACCAAACCGACCGCTTTATCCGCGCGGTGCTGCTTATTCCGATTATCGGGCATGAGGAAACGCTGGAATACGGGGTGTGGGTATCCGTCAGCGAAAAGAGTTTTAACAACTATCAAAGCCACTTTCACGACAATCCGGAAAACGTCGTTTATTTCGGCATGATCTGCAACTGGCTGCCCCCTTACGAATCCGACACCTTCGGTCTGCACTGCAATGTCGTTACCCAGTCCGACAACCGACGTCCCCTGCTGCAACTCCATCAAGGCAGCGAACATCCGCTGGTACGCGACTTTTATCACGGCATAGAATATGCCGAAGCGCAGGCAAGGATAGAGGCGGCATTCGGGGCAGACTATTAAGGACCAAATGACAAACCGCCCTCTATTGAACGAAACCATGCACAACGGCTCCCGCCTGTTCCTGCAACTGCCGCAAACCTACCCGCCGTCGAGCCTGCTGCGGCAAATTGTCCGCTTAGGCGGAACCATTACCGCCTTCGTTTCTGATGAAATAACAGGCGAAACGTGGATAGATTTCGGTTACAAGGGCTGGAAGTTCAGTATTCACAACCCATATGGTGAATATTGGTTTTTTGCCGAAAACAGCGAATGCCCCGAAGCTATATTGCAATCTATGATTCAGGTCGTCTGAAATCCAAAGTCCGGTTTTCAGACGACCTCAAATAAGGATCAACATGAAATACAAAGACCTACGCGACTTCATCGCCATGCTCGAACAGCAGGGCAAACTCAAGCGCGTCGCGCATCCCGTTTCCCCGCATTTGGAAATGACCGAAATCGCCGACCGCGTACTGCGTGCCGAAGGGCCGGCGTTGTTGTTTGAAAACCCGATTAAGCCCGACGGTACGCGCTACGACTATCCCATGTTGGCAAACCTGTTCGGCACGCCCGAACGCGTGGCGATGGGCATGGGCGCGGACAGTGTGTCGAAGCTGCGCGAAATCGGGCAGACGTTGGCGTATTTGAAAGAACCCGAACCGCCCAAAGGCATCAAAGACGCGTTTTCCAAGCTGCCGCTGCTGAAAGACATTTGGAGCATGGCACCAAACGTAGTGAAAAATGCGCCGTGTCAGGAAATTGTGTGGGAAGGTGAAGACGTTGATTTGTATAAACTTCCGATTCAACATTGCTGGCCGGAAGACGTTGCGCCTCTGGTAACATGGGGCTTGACCGTAACGCGCGGGCCGCACAAAAAACGCCAAAATCTCGGCATTTACCGCCAGCAATTAATCGGCAAAAATAAGCTGATTATGCGCTGGCTGTCGCACCGCGGCGGCGCGCTGGATTATCAGGAGTTCCGCAAACTCAATCCCGATACGCCGTATCCCGTCGCCGTCGTGCTTGGCTGCGACCCCGCCACCATCTTGGGCGCGGTTACGCCCGTGCCCGACACTTTGAGCGAATACCAGTTTGCCGGCTTGCTACGCGGCTCGCGGACGGAGCTGGTGAAATGTATCGGCAACGATTTGCAAGTGCCCGCCCGCGCAGAAATCGTGTTGGAAGGCGTCATCCATCCGAACGAAACCGCGTTGGAAGGCCCATACGGCGACCACACGGGCTATTACAACGAGCAGGACCATTTTCCCGTGTTCACGGTCGAACGCATCACCATGCGCGAAAACCCGATTTACCATTCGACCTACACAGGCAAACCGCCCGATGAACCCGCCGTTTTGGGCGTGGCGTTGAATGAAGTGTTCGTACCGCTCTTGCAAAAGCAGTTTCCCGAAATCACCGATTTCTACCTGCCGCCCGAAGGCTGTTCCTACCGGATGGCGGTGGTCAGTATGAAAAAACAGTACGCCGGACACGCCAAGCGCGTGATGATGGGCTGCTGGTCGTTTTTGCGCCAGTTTATGTACACCAAATTCATCATCGTGGTGGATGACGACGTGAACGTGCGCGACTGGAAAGAAGTCATCTGGGCGGTAACCACGCGCATGGACCCCGTACGCGATACCGTTTTGGTGGAAAACACGCCCATCGACTATCTCGACTTCGCCAGCCCCGTCAGCGGACTCGGCGGCAAAATGGGCTTGGATGCGACCAACAAGTGGCCGGGCGAAACCGACCGCGAATGGGGGCGGGTGATCAAAAAAGACCCTGCGGTTACGGCTAAGATTGATGAGATTTGGGGGGAGTTGGGTTTATAAACCCGAATATCAAAAGGTCGTCTGAAAAGGTTTCAGACGACCTCATGGCTTGGGGGAGGGAGTCTTATTCCTCTTTTCCATCGCCTTTGGAGTGATTAGCCAAAAGACCGTCCTCCCAATTCCCTTTCCGCAGGATTCTGCTGCACAGAAATTTCCCTCGCTGCCGTTTGTTGCCGTTCCTGTTCCATTTTTTCCTGCACTTTAGCATTGAAAGCATCAACAACTTCGCGGTTCTCCGCCAAAACCTGTTTGGCGAAAGAGCCGTCCTTATCGTTGAGCAGACCGTGCATCATCGCTTCGAGCTTGTCCAATTTCGATATTGGTTTCGGACGGGTAGGGGCAGTAATTTCCTCAATATTGTTATCTCTGCGACGGGCATCGGCGGGATGTTTGACGCCGTAAGCCGTATTCATACGGAAGTTTTTCAAATCCTCCATATCCAGTTTGCCTTTGACTTTAACCACTCCGCCGTGTTTACCTGGAAGTTTGATGCCCGCATCGCGTTCCGACATATTGAGGAAATGCTTCAAAGCATCGTTTACTTTATCGCTATATTGGTTGCGTATATCGGCAATGAAGACTTGTGCCTGCATATTGGATTGCAGGAATTTTTTATTGTCAGGATTTGTAATTTTAGAGATAACGTTATTTACCTTGTTAACTTTGTCATCAAGTGCCTTATCATAATCCCGATTGATTAATGAGATACCGGTTTCGGAAGCCAAAGCCTGATTCAATTTCGGTTTCAGATTTTGATACACCTGTTTGTCTTCGGTAGACATTTTATTGAATGGCTTGTATAGATGGATTTGCATCTGCTTTATTTCATTATCGGAAATAAAACGGTTGCCTTTTGAGTCTGTTGCCTCTCGCGCAATCCGTTCCAACAAATTCCTCCCTTCATTATTGCCGCCTATATCGTACTGGATAGGACCAAAACTGGGACCGCTGTCTGCTTTTTTTGCATTTGATATTTCGTACGCACCGTATCCGCCCGACAATTCGTTTACCATCATGGCTTGATGTATATAGTATTTCAAACCGTCTTCCGGTTTCAGATGGTCTCCGCCTGTAAAACGACTCATATCAGCCTCCTAACTATCTATCAGCTTTATAAAGAATTTTCAAAGCGTTCCAACGCTTTTAAATGGTTTAAGTTCTGCTCGAACCTGCAAATACGGATGTAGCGTCCTGCCAGAGGACGAACTTTCGTCGTAACGGATGGGTCTGAACACAGCATTTCCGTATAACTTTCCCAAATCTTACGGATAGTCAAAAAATATTCTTTGGATACTCCATTCAATTTGGGGTCTTTTGAATCGATACGGTGCAGCAGATTTTCGTATTTCTTATTCAGTTGCTCTTCCAACCTCATACTGAAAATATCTACACATTCATAGCCTTGTCCGTCTATGTCTTTCATCATGCTCTGAGGGCAAATGTCCTTATTGTCCTGTTTTTGCCTTGTTACCTTTGGAACAGCCTTTTCAGACGGCTCCGACGCACCGACACAGGCGGCGGATGTCATTATTGCCAGCAACGGCAGAATGTAACGGATTTTGTGTTTCGACATATCAGTCTCCTATAAAAATTAAAAACGTTCCAATGCCTTCAAATGAAGTTTCGTCTGCTCAATGGCGCAAAGAGAATAAATCCTGTCCGCTGGTGTTTTCAAATCGGTCGTTACCGTCGGGTCGTCACAAAGTTCTTCTTTGTAAGCCTCCCATTTCGAGCGGACGCTTGCAAAATACTGTTTGGACAATCCGTGCAATTTTCGGTCTTTGGCTACTGCACGTCGAAATAATTCTTCATACTTCTTCTTCAGCTTGTCCTCGAATTCCCCTAAAGTAATACTCAAGCAATCATCACTCATCAGATTGACAGGCTCTGGACAAATAGCCCTGTTCTGTTGCTTTGCATCTTTTTCGTTAGTTTTTTCAGACGACCCCGCCGCACCGACACAGGCGGCGGATGTCATTATTGCCAGCAACGGCAGGATGTAACGGATTTTGTGTTTCGACATATCAGTTTCCTAAAAAATTAAAAACGTTCCAATGCTTTTAAATGGTGTTGTGTTTGTTCGATATAACACATATAAAAAACTCTGTCCGCCGGTGATTTTAAATCAGTCGTTACCGTCGGATCATCACAGAGTTCGTCCCGATAAGCCTCCCATTTTGAGCGGACGCTTGTGAAATACTGTTTGGATAAACCGTGCAGTTTTTTGTCTTTGATGGCAGCTCGCCTAAATAAATCTTTATATTTTGTGTTCAATTTGCCTTCGAACTCCCTTGATGTAAGCCTCAAACAATCATCGTCCATTTCTTTTACAGGTTCAGGGCAAAGATTCTTTTCCTTCTGAGGTTTAAGCGCATTTGCAGCTTTTTCAGACGACCCTGCCGCACCGACACAGGCGGCGGATGCCATCACGGCCAGCAGCGGCAGAATGTAACGGATTTTGTGTTTCGACATATCAGTCTCCTATAAAAATTAAAAACGTTCCAATGACTTCAAATGAAGCTGCGTCTGTTCGATAGCGCAAAGAGTGTGAATCCGATCCGCCGGTGTTTTCAAATCGGTCGTTACCGTCGGGTCGTAACATAGTTCGTCCTGATAAGCCTCCCATTTTGAGCGGATGCTTGTAAAATACTGTTTTGTCATGCCATGAAGTTTTTGGTCTTTGGCAGCGGCACGTCGAAATAAATCTTCGTACTTCTTATTTAATGCAATTTCAAAATCTAACAGGGTAAGCCTCAAACAATCTTCATCCATTTGGTCAACAGGTTCGGGACAAAGATTCTTTTCCTGTTTCGGTTTAACGGCATTTGCAGCTTTATCAGACGACCCTGCCGCACCGATACAGGCGGCAGATGCCATCACGGCCAGCAGCGGCAGAATGTAACGTGTTTTGTGTTTCGACATAATTTATCTCCTAAAAAAGTTATTGTGTAATTAATAGGGCAGTTTGAAAAGTTTTCAAACTGCCCTATCATGTTCAAACCGCTATCATGCGAACATTCAATTAATAGAAGCCTTCGCGTTCTTCACGGGTGGAAATGTAGATGTTTTTCACCTGCGTGTACGCGGCGAGCATCATTTTGTGGGTTTCGCGGCCGATACCTGAAGTTTTGTAGCCGCCAAACGGTGCGCCTGCGGGCAGGCGGTTGTAGCAGTTCACCCAGACGCGACCGGTTTCCAGCGCATTGGAAACGCGCAGGCAGCGGTTGATGTCGGTACTCCACACTGCGCCGCCCAGGCCGTATTCGCTGTCGTTCGCCATTTTGATGACTTCTTCTTCGGTTTTGAATTTAATCACGGTAGCAACCGGGCCGAAGATTTCTTCTTGGGCGACGCGGGCGCTGTTGCTGCCGGCTTCGATCAAGGTCGGCTCGACAAATTCGCCTTTGCCCAACTCGCCTTCGATTTTCTTACCGCCGGTGATGATGCGGCAGCCTTCCTGCTCGCCGATTTTGACGTATTTCAAAATGGTTTCAAGCTGGCCGGCATTGACTTGCGAACCCATTTGGGTGTCGTCTTCCCAAGGCAGGCCGACTTTGATTTTTTTGAATTCTTCAGCCAAGGCGTTGACGAATTTGTCGTAAATGCCTTCCTGAACGAAGATGCGCGAGCCGGCACAGCACACTTGGCCTTGGTTGAACAAAATGCCTTTTTGCGCGCCTTCGAGGGCTTTGTCAAACGGCATGTCGTCAAAGAAGATGTTGGCGGATTTGCCGCCCAGCTCCAAGGTGGAGGGAATGAGCATTTCGGCGGCAGCGATGCCGATGCGGCGGCCGATTTCGGTCGAGCCGGTGAAGGCGAGTTTGTTGAAGCCTTTGTGGTGCAGCATGTATTCGCCGGATTTAGAACCGCGTCCGGTGATGATGTTCAGCACGCCTTTAGGCAGCAGGTGGTTAATTTTTTGAGCGAGCGACAACAGGCTCAGCGAAGTGCTGGAAGACGGGTGGATAACGATGGTACAGCCTGCGGCAAGTGCGGGGGCGATTTTCCAAGCCGCCATCAGGAAAGGGAAGTTCCACGGGATAATTTGACCGACTACGCCGATAGGTTCGCGCAGGACGATAGACAGGTCTTCGGAGTCAAGCTGGGTGGCAGTGCCTTCTTCGCCGCGGATTACGCTGGCAAAGTAGCGGAAATGGTCGGAAGCCAAAGGTATATCGGCGGCGCGGGTTTCGCGGATGGGTTTGCCGTTGTCCAGCGTTTCCTGCAAGGCGAACAATTCCAAGTTTTCGTCAATCACATCGGCGATTTTGTTGAGGATGGCGGCGCGTTCGGTGGTGGTGGTTTTGCGCCATGTTTTGAACGCTTCTTGCGCGGCGGCAACTGCAGCATCGACATCGGCATCGGATGCGTCGGTAAATTTGGCTAACAATTCTCCGTTGGCAGGATTGTATGAATCCAAAAGCGCGCCGGGTTTGGTCCACACGCCGTTAATCAAGAGGCCGTACTCTTTATCAAACACATTTAAATCTTTTGCCATGATGCCGTCTCCTTGGTTGTCTTCTTGAGGTTTCGGACGTATCTCCAACGTCGTCTGAAAATAGAATAGTATTTTTTCTCTTTCAGTTCAAGCACTAAAAATGATATCGTTCTTAAAATTCCAAATATGTAATTTTCTAAAATAGGAAATCTAATCCGATAAGGCTTGACCCCGCATGGAAATGAAGCGGGTTTGTTAATGTATTTAAAGTTTTCAGACGACCTTTTTTACATGATATGTGTAAGAATTTTTCAGCGGCTTGGTAGATATATTTCTGCGCAAACAGATTGTTATGGTATAACATTTTATTTCTTATTTTTCAAAAAGATAGGGTGTTGACACAGCGAAATGAAGGGGAGTATTCTCATTCAGAGGAAGGGCGTTATTCCGATTCCGCCTGTCCCACCATTTACGGATTTCGTACGAATGCCAAGGAGAACACCATGAAGATGCAAGCAGTTGTTGTGAATCAAAATGTAGCAGGTGATGTAGAAGTTGTAGAACGCGAACTGCGCCCGTTGGAATACGGCGAGGCGTTGGTTGAAGTCGAATATTGCGGCGTGTGCCATACCGACCTGCACGTTGCGGCAGGCGACTACGGCGAAAAACCGGGCCGCGTGTTGGGACACGAAGGCATCGGCATTGTCAAAGAAGTCGCTCCGGGCGCAAACGCCCTGAAAGTCGGCGACCGCGTCAGCATCGCATGGTTGTTCCAAAGCTGCGGTTCGTGCGAATACTGTAATACCGGCCGCGAAACCTTGTGCCGTTCCGTATTGAACGCAGGCTACACCGCCGACGGCGGTATGGCGACCCACTGTATCGTCGATGCAGACTACGCCGTCAAAGTACCCGACGGCCTCGACCCTGCACAAGCCTCCAGCATCACCTGCGCCGGCGTAACCACTTACAAAGGCGTGAAAGTTTCCGGCGTGCGTCCGGGACAATGGATTGCCATTTACGGTGCGGGCGGTTTGGGTAACTTGGGTGTCCAATACGCGAAAAAAGTATTCGGCGCACACGTCGTCGCCATCGACATCAACGATGAAAAACTGGCATTCGCTAAAGAAAGCGGTGCAGATTTAGTCATCAACGCCGCCAAAGAAGACGCAGCCAAAGTGATTCAGGAAAAAACCGGCGGCGCACACGCAGCCGTTGTCACCGCCGTATCTGCCGCCGCGTTCAACTCCGCCGTAGACTGCGTCCGTGCAGGCGGCCGCGTCGTTGCCATTGGTCTACCGCCTGAATCTATGGACTTGTCCATCCCGCGTCTGGTCTTGGACGGCATCGAAGTGGTCGGCTCGCTGGTCGGTACACGCAAAGACTTGGAAGAAGCCTTCCAATTCGGCGCAGAAGGCTTGGTGGTACCGAAAGTCCAACTGCGTGCTTTGGACGAAGCTCCGGCGATTTTTCAAGAAATGCGCGAAGGCAAAATCACCGGCCGCATGGTTATCGACATGAAAAAAGAATGCGGCTGCGGTCATCATTGATTTGATGCAGGCAGTTGAATAAGAAGGTCGTCTGAAACCTTGTTTTGGGGTTTCAGACGACCTTTTGATAAGAACTTCAGACAGGATTATTCGATGATTTCGGTGAAGACGACGGTTTTGCCGCCGCGGGTAAGCGTGGCGAAGCCGTCCTGAAGCTGCCATATTGTGCTTGCATTGCGGTATTCCGTGGTTTTGGTCATCGAATGGGTTTGCGTCAGTTTTTCGACCGTACTTCCCTGACGCAGTTCGACCGTCATCGGGCTGTTGCTGTTGACGTAGATGGCGGAGATGCGGCTGCCGTCGGCGGCTTGGTAGCGGATGGCGTTGTTTTGCGCTTCGGCGACGACGGCGAGAGGGGCATCGGGGCGAACGGCTTTATACGAACCGCAGGCGGTACACAGTCCGAGCAACAGCAGGAGGGCGTATCTCTTCATAGCGTCTCAATAATGGTGGTGGGGAATGTGGCCTTCGAGATGGTAACGCGTCCCGCAGTAGGGGCATTCGATGTCGCTGTCGGACTGAATCGGGAGGAAGACGCGCGGATGACCGTTCCAAGTTTCGTGGTTGGGGCCGGAGCAGTGCAGCGGCAGGTCTTTGGGGTAGATAATGACGGTTTCGGTGTTTGCGTTCATGATTTTTCCTTGGTAAGTCCGACCTTATTGTACGATATATCGCCTGTTTGTGCAGCGCAAAAGGTCGTCTGAAAATGGGTTTTGGTTTGATAATGCTTTGGTTATATAGTGGATTAAATTTAAATCAGGACAAGGCGACGAAGCCGCAGACAGTACAGACAGTACGGAACCGATTCACTTGGTGCTTCAGCACCTTAGAGAATCGTTCTCTTTGAGCTAAGGCGAGGCAACGCCGTACCGGTTTAAAATTAATCCACTATAATGCGGTTTTTATGATGAATTAGCTTTAAATCGCTTTATTTTCAAACGGGCTTTAACATGACGACACTTTTCCGGCAGGATGATTTGAACCCTCAAGACGCTGCAGAATTTCTCTACACATTGAGCGCGGCGTATTTGGATTATACGGATGCGGCAGGCGATGAGGAAATGCGGTGTTTGAACGACGAGCAGCACACGCTGACGGCTTACTGCTATTTGGACAGCCAAGTGCAGGAGGGCGGCTTTGTGCAACTGATTGCGGCGGGTTACGGCGAATATGTGTTCCATAACCCCGTCGCCGACAGCCTGCGCCGCTGGCGGATTAAACCGACACCTAAGATTTTGGATAAGGCAAAGGCTTTATACGGGCGGGACGGCGCAAAAATCGAGGAAATGGCGGACAGAGGGGCATCTTTGGACGAGATTCGTGCTAAGTTTCCCGATTTTGAGGAATTGGACGGCGAATATTACGAAATCGCGGACGACGATATGGCGGCGGCTGTGGCGTATGTGTTGGCAAATTGGGAGAAGTTTGCGGAGATCGCGGATTGATGTGCGCGGTATGCTTTTGATTTTCCGCATCAGTATGAAACTAAGAGAAAAAATCGAAATTTAAAAGGTCGTCTGAAAAGGATTAAATACCGAAACTGAATTGCTGGAGCTGTTGCAAAACCTGTCTGGATTTAATGCCTTCGGGCAGGAGGTTGTCAATCAGCAGGCGCGTGATTTTTAGCGACTGTCCGAGACTTTCGGGGTGGGTGAAATCGCCTTCGCGCAACTGAATCAAGATGTCGCCGCTGACGGCAACACCATGGTTGCGCGGATTGAAGCGTTCAGCTTCTTCGATCGGGACAACCGCGTTTTCAGGCGTCAGCCAGTAGGTTTCTTCGGCGCGGATTGCTTCGCCGTTGCCATCGTGGAATAAATCGGGTGCGAATCCCAAGCGGCTGAGTAAAGTCCATTCAAAGCGGCGCAGCGCGGCGGTATGGCTGCTTTCGTCGCATACCGCCCGCATGACTGCTTCTAGCGCGTCGTAAAGCTCGGGTATCGGGTCTTCGCGAGCCGTCAGTTTGAGCATCAGTTCGTTGATATACAGGCCGCTGAACAAAGCCCTGCCTTGCGGTTGCGGCCAGCCGCCTATCCACTCTGCACGATGCAGCGTTTTCAACTCTTGCGAACCGTACCAAGAGGCGCTGACCGGTACAAACGGCACCAACACACCGCGCAACTCGCTCTGCCTTTTGCGTGCGCTTCTCGCCAGTAAAGCCACGCGCCCGTAACGGCGGCTGAACACCTCCACCCACAAACTGCTCTCGCGCCAAGGGGAGGAGGCAAGCAGGAAGACGGGTTCGTGATTGATGCGCTGATTGGTCATGGGCAGTTGGCGTGGTTGGGGGATGGTGGAAGAGGGCGGTTGATTGTATGGTGTATTTTACCAAAGCGGGCAGGGGGCGTCTGAAAATATTGGACGGGTGCCGACTTGTCAAACAGATAATCCGAGACCTTTGCAAAATTC
Organism: Morococcus cerebrosus; assembly: GCF_022749515.1. Lineage (NCBI taxonomy): Bacteria > Pseudomonadati > Pseudomonadota > Betaproteobacteria > Neisseriales > Neisseriaceae > Morococcus > Morococcus cerebrosus. The sequence goes on along the minus strand of NZ_CP094242.1, from coordinate 1,815,686 downwards.
CTTTTCCCCCGACAACCGAAACCCCAAACACAGGTTTTCGGCTGTTTTCGGCTGTTTCCGCCCCCAATCACTCCTTAATTCTACCCAAATACCCCCTTAATCCTCCCCGGATACCCGATAATCAGGCATCCGGGCCGCCTTTTAGGCTGCAACAGGCACACTTAGCCTGTTGGCCGCTTTCAACAGGTTCAAACACATCGCCTTCAGATGGCTTTGCGCACTCACTTTGAGCAGACCAAAATAGGCTGCCCGGGCGTAGCGGAATTTACGGTGCAGCGTACCGAAGCTTTGTTCGACCACATAACGGGTCTTCGACAAATATCGGTTGCGTTTGGTTTGCGCTTCCGTCAGCGGACGGTTGCGGCAGGCTTTGCGCATAATGCCGTCTAACAACTGATGCTCTTTCAGATGTTGCCGGTTTTCCTTGCTGTCGTAGCCTTTGTCGGCATAGACGGTCGTACCTTCGGCAATGCCTTCCAACAAAGGGGACAGATGGTTGCACTCATGGGTATTGGCAGGAGTGATGTGCAGTTTCTCGATATAGCCTTCCTCATCGGTACGGGTATGTTGTTTGTAACCGAGTTTGTAGAGGCCGTTTTTCTTTGTCCAACGGGCATCTTTGTCCTTACTCGGTGTGGTTTGGCCGCTGACTTGTCCTTCCTCGTCGACTTCTATGGCCTGACGCTGTTTGCTGCCGGCAGTCTGAATAATGGTGGCGTCAATGACGGCGGCGGATGCTTTCTCTACTTTTAGGTTTTTTTCGGCCAGTTGGCAGTTAATCAGTTCCAGCAATTCGGACAGGGTGTCGTCTTGCGCCAGCCAGTTACGGTAGCGGCATAAGGTGCTGTAATCGGGGATGCTCAGTTCGTCAAAACGGCAAAACAGGTTGAAATCGATGCGGGTGATGAGGCTGTGTTCGAGTTCGGGATCGGAGAGGCTGTGCCATTGTCCGAGCAGGACGGCTTTGAACATGGACAACAGGGGATAGGCGGGACGGCCGCGGTGGTCTCTAAGGTAACGGGTTCTTTGACGGTTCAGGTATTGTTCGATCGGTTGCCAATCAATCACCTGATCCAACTTCAATAATGGGAAGCGGTCGATGTGTTTGGCAATCATGGCTTGTGCGGTTTGCTGGAAGAAGGTGCTCATGGGAAATCCCCTAAATGTCTTGATGGGAATTTAGGGGATTTTGGGGAATTTTGCAAAGGTCTCAATCCGAAGGTCGTCTGAAAACTGCTTTTTGGCGTTTCAGACGACCTATATTTGCTTTGCGGCGCGGGTTTAGCGGAAGAAGTCGCCCATGCCTGCGGGCAGGCCTTGGGTGAATGCGCCCATGGTTTTATTGGTGGTTTCTTCGGCTTTTTCAGAAGCGGCATTGATGGCGGCGAGCACCAAATCTTCGAGCATTTCTTTGTCGTCTGCGGCTTCTTGAATCAGGTCGGGGCTGATTTCGAGTTTGCGCACGACGTGGGCACAGGTCATCACGACCTTAACCAAGCCGTTGCCTGCTTCGCCTTCTACTTCGGTCTCGGCAAGTTTCGCTTGCGCTTTTTTCATGTTTTCCTGCATTTGCTGCGCCTGTTTCATCAGGCCGCCTAATCCGGCTTTTCCGAACATATTTAAAACTCCTGTGGTTGAATCGTTAAGGTTATGGGGTCATACCGTTTGGTATGAAGGGTCGTCTGAATATGATTTATCCGATATTTCAGTTGACCTATTAATCCAATTCTTCTCGTAAATTTAATTCTCGATTATCGACTTTTACCAATAATCGTTTAGTGCCTTTAGGTAAATCTTCTTGCATAAACTGCCAACGCGGATAGGCTTCTTGAAAGATTTTATATAAAGCTATATTTTTACCGTCAAACGAACTTTCCTGTTTCAAACTGGAAAGAATAAAGGGGTGTTCTTTCTGCATCTCTTGAATAATACTCGTCCACAAAGCCCAGCCATCCTTACGTTTGTGTTTTTGATAAATTTCGTCTAATACATCACAAGCACTTAACCTGCCATAATTAGATATCATGATTAGACCTTGTTTAACTATTTCTGGTAGTAAATTATCTATCCTCTTTCTTAGTGTATTTAAGCAAGGTCTTAAGTGATTTTCTTGAAATCTATCGGCTCGGTTATATTCCTCTTTCAACTTGCATAAGACATCCTTTGGATGCATCTCATTTGGAAAATTGTGAATAAACATATTTCTATTTTGAACAACTTGTTTAAAATCCAAATAAAAAATTTCCCTATCAATAAAACATATCGTTGGAATATGATAACTAAAACTTAATTGGGTTAATTCGGGATTATCAATACAATGATCTTCGTAATTCGGTTCATGCTCCGTTTTTTCTAATTGCGCAAACAAATTTCCTAAAGTCGCTTTGGTAATATCTTCCTGATCTGACCAGATATTTAATTCAGGATTTGAATTATTAGGAGATTTTGTAGGATAAGTAATATGGGCAGTTCTACTTGAAATGGAAATAATATGCTTCAAAATTCGTTCAATTTCTTGATATTTTTGCAAATTCAAGCCCATTTGAAATATTATTTTCTTTTGTAAATCATCTTGTATTGTATCCATTTTCAGTGATTCCATCGCAACTAGACAAAACTTATTCCGCCTGCTCTGCCAGTTCCAAAGAATCGGGCTGCCATTGGGCTTCGAAAACTTTTAAAACCTGACGCGCGGTTTCGTCGGCTTCGAGCAAATCCTGCGCCTGCTGCCTGCCTTCGAGCTGGAGGCGTTGGCGGCGCATGGTCGGGGTTTCCCAACCCGCGTCGTCGCGCCACGGTTCGGTTTGCAATTTCAACGGCAGGCCGTAGGCTTCGGCAAGCGTGTTTTTGATTTTGTCGAGCCGCTCTTTGTTGGCGGTGGCGCGGGCTTCGTCGGTCAGCGACAGCATCATCAGATGGCTGCCTGCGTCGTAGTGCGTCCATGCGGCGTGTTGCGCCAGCATTTGCGCGGCGCCGAGCTTGCGGGCGAAGTGTCGGACGATTGCCGCCCAGTTTTCAGTAGAAAACTCGGGCAGCGGGGCGAACTGCGTATCTTCTTCGTCGTCGCCGTCTTCTTCGGCTTCCGATTCTGCTTCTGGCGTATCGGCAGGGACGGCGTGTTCCCAATCCGGCGGCGATGGCATTTCCGCGCTGTCTGCTACGGGGTAGTCATGCTCGGGCGAACCGTAATCGTAGAAAGGCTCTGCGGAAGCTTCATGCGCAAACGATTCTGCATCCACGGCTTCTTCAATCGGGGTCGTCTGAATGGGGTTTTCAGACGACGTTTGAGACAAGGAAACCTCGGTTTCGTTGTTTGCTGCCCCGTAATCGGAAACTTGGTTTTCAGACGACGTTTCGGCTTGAGGGGTCGTCTGAAACGGCGTTTCTGCTTCGTTTGCGGACTGTGTGTTTGTCTCTGCTACTTCAGAGGTCGTCTGAACGCTTGCATCCGCCGTTTGTGCAGGCGTTTCTGTTATGGTTTCCACATCACTCGGTGCGTCTTCCCAAGGTGGGACGTCGTTGTTTCCTTGAGTCGTAACCGGTTCGGCAACTTTGTTTTCAGACGACGTAGCAGGCTCAGGGGTCGTCTGAACGGGTGGTTTGGCGGCTTCAGACTGGGGAAGTTGCAAGGGCTTTTTTGCGGTATGGACACCCGTTTCGGCAGAATGCAGCTCGGTATTTTCGATATGTCCGCCAACGTCGTGCGCATCCGCTGCCAGCGGCGCAAACGCAAGCATACGCAGCAGGGTCATGACGAAGCCGGCGTATTCGTCGGGCGCAAGGCTCAAATCCTGTTTGCCATGGATAGTGCATTGATAATAAAGCTGGACTTGTTCGCCGCTGAGTGCCTGGCTCAGTTGCAACAGGGTTTCGCGCTCAGGATCGTCGTGTGCCAAAGCGGAAGGAACCGCCTGTATCAAGGCGAGGCGTTGCAACAGCATGGCAAGTTCGCTCAACGCGCTGTCAAAGCCGATGGCGCGCGCCGCCATTTCCTGCGCTTTCGCCAGCAGGGCTTCGCCGTCCTGGTTGACGATACCCGCCAGCAGTTCGTACAGATATTGCTTGTCCACCGCACCAATCATTTGGCGGACGTCTTGTTCGGCAACGCTGCCCGAACCCATGGCGATGGCTTGGTCGAGCAGGCTCAGGGCATCGCGCATCGAGCCTGCGGCGGCACGGCCTAAGAGTTGCAGGGCGGCAGGTTCGTAGGCGATGTTTTCGTTGTTTAAAACATGGGCAAGGTGGTCGGCAACCTGTTGCGAAGTCATGTTGCGCAAGACAAATTGCAGGCAGCGGCTCAAAACCGTAATGGGGACTTTGTGCGGATCGGTGGTCGCAAGGATGAATTTGACGTGTTCGGGCGGCTCTTCCAGCGTTTTCAGCATCGCGTTGAACGCGCTTTTGGAGAGCATATGCACTTCGTCGATGATATAGACTTTGTATTTGCCGGCGGTCGGCGCGTATTGGGCGTTTTCCAGTACTTCGCGGATGTTATCGATGCCGGTGTTGGAGGCGGCGTCGATTTCCAGCAGATCAACGTAGCGTCCGGTGTCGATTTGCGTACAGCTTTGGCACACGCCGCAAGGCTCGCCGTGTTGCGCGTTTTCGCAGTTCAGGCTTTTCGCCAGAATACGGGCGATGGTGGTTTTCCCGACCCCGCGCGTACCGGTCAGCAGGTAGGCATGGTGCAGGCGGCCTTCGTCCAGCGCGTTGCGCAAGGCTTTGACGACGTGTTCCTGACCGACTAAATCGGCAAAGGTTTTCGGACGCCATTTACGGGCAAGAACTTGATAAGCCATAAGGTTTTCTCTGCTGGAAATAAATCGGAAGGTCGTCTGAAAAGTGGTTGAACGCCTTTCAGACGACCTTGAAAGATGACGGGTATTTTAGCATTTTTTTGATTTTTATTAAGGATTTTCTGTCTGCATATCGGGAAAGGCGCGTGTATAATCGTTAGAATATTACAAAATCTAAAATATCTTGAAGAACAAATCACTATGTCTGAAATCATCTTACGCAATCATTCCGCATCCATGCAGATAAACACCCTGGGCGCATATGTGGACAACTTGGTTTTACACGGTCGGGAAGTGTTATTTCCGAAAACCACCGTCCAAGTCGGTACTGACACAAAATTACGCGGCGGGATGCACGTCTGCCTGCCGCAGTTTGGGCCGGACAGTAAAAACCATTTGGCGCAACACGGTTTCGGCAGAACCTCTACTTGGCAAATCCGCTATCAAAACGAATCGGATGTCGGCTTGAGATTGATCAGTACGGCAAAAAGCTACGAAAACGTCGAATGGCTGCTGGATTACAGCCTGCCGAACGAAAAAGAAGCGGTCGCCACGCTGACCGTCTGCAATTACGGCGACGCGCCCGTGCGCACTTCGCCCGGTTTTCATCCTTATTTCCCCGCCGTCGGCACCCAATTCGATTTCAACGGCGCGCCCTACGATGCCGACTATATCGCGCACACGGAATTTGTCGCCTCGCCGTCGGATACACATGTTGCGTTTGACGGACTGAAACTCGACATCCGAACGCAAAACCTGCCCGTTTACGCGCTTTGGAGCGACCGCAACGGACAATACACCTGCGCCGAGCCTACCGCCGAAGGCAACGCCTTTTTATCGCCTGCGTGCGGTGGGCAGTTTGTATCGGGACATGGCAAAAAGCGTTACGGCATGAAAATCCGCTTGATTGCTTGAATTTGGAGTGGTTTTGTTTCAGGCCCTCAAATAAAAAACCACCTTGGAGAAGGTGGTTTTTGAACATTACAAACCGTTGTTGTTGATTGCATTGGCAATATCGCGCACGGCGGTAACATACATCCGGCTGTTGTTATACTGCCAAACCGTATAGAAATTATTCAGACCGAGATAATATTCAAATACGCCCGGACTGGTTTCCAAGCTGAATAAAACGGCTTTCTCGTTGTCGGCAACTGCTTGTTGCGGCACCACGCCCATCGCTTTGAAATCGGCAACGGTACGGTTCAATGCAGTTTTTTCATCAATGATGGCTTTTAAATCGGGCGTAATTGTCAGATTGACGGGAACAATCATTTTTCCGCCTGTTTTCCAGCCGTGTTGTTTCATATAATTGGCAACAGAAGCGGCAACATCGCCGATATTGTCCCAAATATCGCGGTGTCCGTCACCATCATAATCGACCGCCCATTTGCGATAGCTTGAAGGCATGAATTGCGGCATACCCATTGCGCCCGCATAGCTGCCTTTGAAGTCAAAAACGTTCTCTTTTTCTTCTTTCGCCATCAGCAAAAGCTCAATCAGCTCGTTTTGGAAAAACTCGGCGCGACGCGGATAATCAAAACCCAAGGTACTCAAAGCATCGGCAACGCGGAAGCTGCCCGTGTTTTTACCGTAGTTGGTTTCAATGCCGATAATCGCCACAATCAGCTCGGCAGGTACGCCGTATTTGCGTGCCACATCATCGATAACGGCACGGTTGGCAGCGTAAAACTGTTTGCCGCCGTTAAATTTCGTCGCGCCGGAGTTGCCTGTACGGAATTCATACCAAGGGCGGGAAGTTGACGGGCGGTACATGATATTGATGATATTGCCCTTGTAAACCACGCCATTAAAAAAGTTTTGCAGCTCGGCTTCTGTAAACTGCTTTTTCGCTGCCTCATAACGGATAAACTGGCGGACATTGGTATTGGCATTAAAGCCGCTGCTGGCAACCGATTCCGCAGCAGAATCAAAAGCAGGACGCTGGTTTTTGCTTTGATTGATCGGCTCAACCGTTTTAGCAGACTCAACGTTTGTTTTGGTTGTACTACAAGCGGAAAGCAGCAACGCAGTTGATATTGCGATGAAAGGGATAAGTTTTTTCATATCTGAATTTATAGTCACTAAGGAAGCAGTCTTAATTATGCAAAAAGGTCGTCTGAAAGACGGTAGGAATATACATTCCCTTTCCTTTCAGACGACCTTTTAAGACTGTCTATTACTCGGCAGCCGCAACAACAGCAACGGTAATCGCAGCAACAGCGTCAGTGTGCAGAGCCACTTCAACTTCGTACTCGCCTACGGCTTTCAAAGGGCCGTTAGGCAGGCGGACGTTGGATTTTGCAGCTTCAACGCCTGAAGCAACAATCGCAGCAGCGATGTCGGCATTGGTAACGGAACCGAACAGACGACCGTCCACACCGGCTTTTTGAGCGATAGTGATGGTTTGACCGTCCAGTTTTTCTTGACGTGCTTTAGCATCGGCCAAGATTTCGGCTTGTTTGGCTTCCAATTCGGCACGGCGTGCTTCGAATTCTTTCATGTTGGCTTCAGTAGCGCGTTTGGCTTTGCCGGCAGGAATCAGGAAGTTGCGGGCGTAACCGTTTTTCACGGTAACGATGTCGCCCAGGTTGCCCAAACCGCCGATTTTCTCTAACAGAATAATTTGCATGATTTAAACTCCAAAATTATTTGTGTTGATCGGTGTAAGGCAGCAGAGCCAGGAAGCGTGCGCGTTTGACTGCAGTAGCCAATTGGCGTTGGTAATGCGCTTTGGTGCCGGTGATGCGGGCAGGGATGATCTTGCCGTTTTCAGAAATGAAGTCTTTCAGCAAATCAACTTGTTTGTAATCGACTTCTTGGATTTTTTCAGCCGTAAAGCGGCAGAATTTTCTACGTTTGAATGATTGACGAGCCATTGTCGTTTAACCTTTATATTCTTTAATGTTCTGTATGCGGAGTATCGGCCTTGGGAAGCGTTTGCTTCGCTGTGCGAGAAAGCCTTCTGCTTCAACCATCGTATCTTGCCGATACTGCCATTCTTCAGCCTGCTTACCTAAAATACGCGCGGGAATTTCAAAACTGACCAGGCATTTTTGCCCGTTTTCTTCCTGCCAAGATTCATGCTTTAACATAATATCCAAAACAGGGATTCCTGCCGGCGTGTATCTCAAGGATTCAATCTTGTAAATCAAGGCGGTAAGCTTTGTAAGATTATCCAATCTTATTCGGCTGCTGCAACTTCTTCAGCCGCACCGTTCAGCAAGTTTTTTGCTTTTTCGCCGCCCAGCATAGGAGAGGCTTCGGTTACAGCATGTTTTGTTTTGATGGTCAGATGGCGCAGTACGGCATCGTTAAAGCGGAAAGCGGTTTCCAGCTCTTCAACTACTTCAGGAGTAGTTTCGATGTTCATCAAAACATAGTGTGCTTTGTGGATTTTGTTAATCGGGTAAGCCAGTTGACGGCGGCCCCAGTCTTCCAAGCGGTGGATTTTGCCGCCGGCTTCGGCAATCATGGTTTTGTAACGTTCAACCATAGCAGGCACTTGCTCGCTTTGATCAGGATGAACGATAAACACGATCTCATAATGACGCATGTTATCTCCTTATGGATGATTAAATAACAGCCTTTTGCCATGCGAAAGCAAAAGGCAAGGTTTGACAAAACGATGAATTCTATCCCATTCTTGCTTTTTCTGCAATGCATGATATGTAAGAAGGGGTTTTTTGAATAAAAGTGGTGTCATGAAAAGATTGGCGATTTGGTTTACAATAATGCGATTTCTGAATCTTATCGAGAGAATAACAAAATGTTAGACATCCAACAGCTCCGCAGCCACACCGCAGCCGTCGCCGAACGTTTGGCGCAGCGCGGTTACGAGTTTGATACCGCACGTTTCAATGCCTTGGAAGAGCAGCGCAAAGCCGTCCAAGTGAAAACCGAAGAACTGCAAGCCTCGCGCAACAGCATTTCCAAACAAATCGGCGCATTGAAAGGACAGGGCAAACACGAAGAGGCGCAGGCGGCAATGGATCAAGTCGCCCAAATCAAAACCGATTTGGAGCAGGCCGCCGCCGATTTGGATGCTGTTCAGAAAGAATTGGACGCATGGTTGTTGAGCATTCCCAACCTGCCGCACGAAAGCGTGCCTGTTGGTAAAGACGAAACTGAAAACGTCGAAGTCCGCAAAGTCGGCACCCCGCGCGAATTTGACTTTGAAATCAAAGACCATGTCGATTTGGGCGAACCTTTGGGCTTGGATTTCGAAGGCGGCGCGAAACTCTCCGGCGCGCGCTTTACCGTCATGAAAGGTCAAATCGCCCGCCTGCACCGCGCGCTGGCGCAATTCATGCTCGATACGCACACGCTGAAACACGGCTACACCGAGCATTACACGCCCTACATCGTGGACGACACCACCCTGCAAGGCACGGGCCAACTGCCTAAATTTGCAGAAGATTTGTTCCATGTTACCCGTGGCGGCGACGAGAGCAAAAAAACGCAATACCTGATTCCGACCGCCGAAGTGACGCTGACCAACACCGTTGCCGACAGCATCGTGGCAGGTAGCGACTTGCCGCTGAAGCTGACCGCCCATTCCCCATGTTTCCGCTCCGAAGCGGGTGCATACGGTAAAGACGTGCGCGGTCTGATTCGCCAACACCAATTCGATAAAGTAGAAATGGTGCAAATCGTTCATCCCGAAAAATCATACGAAGCGCTGGAAGAAATGGTCGGTCATGCCGAAAACATCCTGAAGGCCTTGGAGCTGCCCTACCGCGTGATTACCCTGTGTACCGGCGACATGGGCTTCGGCGCGACTAAGACCTATGATTTGGAAGTCTGGGTTCCCGCGCAAAACACCTACCGCGAAATCTCAAGCTGTTCCAACTGCGAAGATTTCCAAGCCCGCCGCATGAAGGCGCGTTTTAAAGACGAAAACGGCAAAAACCGCTTGGTACACACCTTAAACGGCTCCGGCTTGGCAGTCGGCCGTACTTTGGTTGCTGTTTTGGAAAACCATCAAAACGCCGACGGCAGCATCAATATTCCTGCTGCTTTGCAGCCTTATATGGGCGGAGTAGAAAAGATAGAGGTTAAGTAATTTTACTTGATGATATAAGACTTGAAGAGGGTATCCTGAGTAATCTTAGGATACTTTTTTATTTGTTTTTCATTAAGTTTTGTTTATTGATTTTTTTGATTATTTATAGAGGTGGGTGTAAGAGGGGATAAAAAGTCTCTTAATTTGTAGAGGAGAAAATAAAAATATAAGAAAACCCCGCAGAGGCGGGGTTTTGAATTAAAACTGAATTTAGTTAAGGTTTGGCGTAACCGTGTACACCGTTGTAGGGAGAAGGAATCCAACCTTCATCTACTGCAGGACGTTCACCTTGACCTTCAATTGTTTGACCTGGGGCAACTTGTTTGGTAACAGTGCTGCGGATTTTCACGTCAACACGACGATCAGGTTCGATACATGCAATCAAAGCAGCACGTTTTTTGGCTTTGGATACTTTTTTGCCCAGTTTTGCTACTTCTGCTTCACAAGTGGCAGTCATTTGAGCTTGAGATTCGCCAAGACCTACAGCGGAAACTTTGCTGGAAGGAATACCACGGCCAACCAAGTAGTTGGCAACTACGTTTGCACGGCGTTCGGACAGAGCTTGGTTGTACTCTTCTGAACCCATAAAGTCGGTGTGACCTTCGACACGCACAGTTTGAACATTTTCATTGTTCAGGCGTTGGGCTAATGCGTTCAGGTTCTCTTGAGCCTCAGGGCGGAGGTTGTCTTTATCGAAGCCGAACAGTGTTTTAGAAGACAGAGATACGGTTTCATCAACATATTCTGGAGCTTGTTGGACTGCGGCTACTGCTTCACGGTCGCCACATTCGACACGACCTTGGGTTTCTTTGTCGAAATAGCTGTTTTTCCAGCATTCGCCATAGTTGTTGCGGACAACTTCTTGAGACTGGCTGCTTACGGTGTAGCCGTGTTTGGTATGCGGTTCGCTTGCCATTGCGGTGCCGGAAGCAACCAATGCAACGAACAATGCGCTTAATTTCAGCTGTTTGGTCATTTTATTCCCTCATCTAAATTGTTATGCGGCGGGTGTTTAAGAACCGCTGCAAATTACCAATATACAGGCCGCAGCATACTAAGCAGCGGCAAATCGGATATATCAGTTTGCACTATAAAGAAGCATGGTGCCTACTGTCAATACTCAATGCCTCATACAATCATGAAACTGCCTGCTTCCTAGCTTCGAATCATGCCTAAAAATCAAGTTTGTGTCATTTATTTATGGGTAAATCGGAGTTTGTTGCCATTTGTTGTTGTATGAAGGATACAGTTTGTACTGAGGGAAATGTTGGTTTCGATAATCGGTTTGTATAGTACTATTTAAAACAAAAGTTTTTATTTGAGGTGAGGGTGCTGCCGACAATTTAGGAAAAATATGTTAAATTGTCTGCCATTTGTCGCACAAATCATACAAATATATAGAACACGAGCCGTTTATGAAATTACAGCAATTACGGTATGCATTGGAGGTGTACCGGCATAATCTGAATGTGTCTGAAGCTGCTGAAGCCCTTTTTACCTCCCAGCCGGGTATTTCCAAGCAAATCAGGCTTCTTGAGGAGGAGTTGGGCGTACAGATTTTTATCCGCAGCGGCAAACGCGTGGTTTCTGTGTCGCAGCCCGGCAAGGCTGTGTTGGAAATTGTAGAACGGATTTTGCGCGATGTGCAGAATATTAAAAATATAGGCAGTGAGTTTACTGATCATGACAGTGGTTCGTTGATTGTTGCGACGACTCATACGCAGGCACGTTATGCCCTGCCTTTGATTGTGGCGGAATTTGTCAAACGTTATCCGAAGGTAACACTGACCATCAAGCAGGGCAGTCCTGCGGCCATCGCCCAGATGGTTAGTAACGGAGAGGCGGATATTGCGATTGTAACTGAGCGTATCGATGAGCATCCGGAGTTGGGTAAATTAACTTGTTATGAATGGAATCATGCGGTTATCGTGCCGCATGAACATCCTTTGTTGGATTGTAAAAATCCTTTGAGTATTGAGGATTTGGCCTCTTTTCCCTTGATTACTTATGAATTTGCGTTCAATCAGGGGAGTAGTATTGCCCGGGCTTTTAATAAAGCCAGATTAGAGCAGCCCGATGTTGTGTTGTCGGCAGCGGACACGGATGTTTTAAAGACGTATGTCCGTTTGGGTCTTGGTGTTGGGTTGATGGCGAAGATGGCTTACGATCCTGAGAATGACACAGATCTGGAATTAGTGGATGCCTCGCATTTGTTTGAGTCGTCTCCAACTTGGATTGCCGTTAGGAAAGATACCTATCTTAGGGGTTATGCATATGATTTTATAGAATTGTTCGCGCCTAAGCTGACACGTGAAGTGGTCGATAGGACGCTTTATGCTCCAGTTGTCGAGGACTTTTCTATTTGATCGTTGGTAATGTAAATCTATTTAATATGAAATAAAAAGGTCGTCTGAAACCCTGTCTACAAGATTTCAGACGACCTTCTTTAATCTATTCGTACGTTTGGGGTAACGCGAGCTAGATCTGTTGACTTGGAAAATTGTAGGCTATCATAGCGCGTAAGTTTTGGATTGTGCCGAGTTTTATTTCGAATATACTGTGGTAATAATAAGAATCAACAGAAAAATCTGCAAAAAACCCCCTGAGTTTTACCAAATAGATTTAAAATTCTCGTTTTTTGACGGCAGAGGTCGTCTGAAAACTGTTTCAATGAATTATCAGGAGTAAGATATGCAAGTAAATACTTTTTTTAAAACCCTTTCTGCTGCTACGCTTGCTGTGGTGCTTGCAGCTTGTGGTGGGCAGAAAGATAGCGCACCTGCCGCATCCTCCGCATCACCGGTTGCCGATAATGGCGCGGCGAAAAAAGAGATCGTCTTTGGTACGACCGTTGGCGACTTTGGCGACATGGTCAAAGATCAAATCCAACCTGCGTTGGAGAAAAAAGGCTATACCGTCAAACTGGTTGAGTTTACCGATTACGTCCGTCCTAACCTCGCTTTGGCTGAAGGCGAACTGGATATCAACATTTTTCAACACAAGCCTTATTTGGACGACTTCAAAAAAGAACACAAATTAGATATTGCTGAAACTTTCCAAGTGCCGACTGCGCCTTTGGGCCTGTATCCGGGCAAACTGAAATCTTTGGACGAAGTCAAAGACGGCAGCAGTGTTTCCGCGCCTAACGACCCGTCCAACTTCGCCCGTGCGCTGGTGATGTTGAACGAATTGGGCTGGGTTAAGTTGAAAGACGGCGTTAATCCGCTGACTGCTTCCAAAGCAGACATCGCCGAAAATCCGAAAAACATCAAAATCGTAGAACTTGAAGCCGCGCAACTGCCACGCAGCCGCGCCGATGTTGATTTCGCCATCGTAAATGGCAACTATGCCATGAGCAGCGGTATGAAGCTGACCGAAGCCCTGTTCCAAGAGCCGAGCTTTGCCTATGTTAACTGGGCAGCAGTCAAAACTGCCGATAAAGACAGCCAATGGCTCAAAGATGTAACCGAAGCCTATAACTCCGATGAGTTCAAAGCCTATGCGCACAAACGCTTCGAAGGCTATAAATATCCTGCTGCATGGGGTGAAGATGCAGCTGTCGGTGCAAAAGCCGAAGCAGCCTCTACGGCTTCGGCAGCAAAATAAGCAGTAAACTTCAAAAGTAAAAAAAGGTCGTCTGAAAACCCAAATAAGGTTTCAGACGACCTTTTTTAGATTGGTTTTTATAAACAGAGACCTTTGCAAAATTCCTTTTCCCCCGACAACCGAAACCCCAAACACAGGTTTTCGGCTGTTTTCGGCTGTTTCCGCCCCCAATCACTCCTTAATTCTACCCAAATACCCCCTTAATCCTCCCCGGATACCCGATAATCAGGCATCCGGGCCGCCTTTTAGGCTGCAACAGGCACACTTAGCCTGTTGGCCGCTTTCAACAGGTTCAAACACATCGCCTTCAGATGGCTTTGCGCACTCACTTTGAGCAGACCAAAATAGGCTGCCCGGGCGTAGCGGAATTTACGGTGCAGCGTACCGAAGCTTTGTTCGACCACATAACGGGTCTTCGACAAATATCGGTTGCGTTTGGTTTGCGCTTCCGTCAGCGGACGGTTGCGGCAGGCTTTGCGCATAATGCCGTCTAACAACTGATGCTCTTTCAGATGTTGCCGGTTTTCCTTGCTGTCGTAGCCTTTGTCGGCATAGACGGTCGTACCTTCGGCAATGCCTTCCAACAAAGGGGACAGATGGTTGCACTCATGGGTATTGGCAGGAGTGATGTGCAGTTTCTCGATATAGCCTTCCTCATCGGTACGGGTATGTTGTTTGTAACCGAGTTTGTAGAGGCCGTTTTTCTTTGTCCAACGGGCATCTTTGTCCTTACTCGGTGTGGTTTGGCCGCTGACTTGTCCTTCCTCGTCGACTTCTATGGCCTGACGCTGTTTGCTGCCGGCAGTCTGAATAATGGTGGCGTCAATGACGGCGGCGGATGCTTTCTCTACTTTTAGGTTTTTTTCGGCCAGTTGGCAGTTAATCAGTTCCAGCAATTCGGACAGGGTGTCGTCTTGCGCCAGCCAGTTACGGTAGCGGCATAAGGTGCTGTAATCGGGGATGCTCAGTTCGTCAAAACGGCAAAACAGGTTGAAATCGATGCGGGTGATGAGGCTGTGTTCGAGTTCGGGATCGGAGAGGCTGTGCCATTGTCCGAGCAGGACGGCTTTGAACATGGACAACAGGGGATAGGCGGGACGGCCGCGGTGGTCTCTAAGGTAACGGGTTCTTTGACGGTTCAGGTATTGTTCGATCGGTTGCCAATCAATCACCTGATCCAACTTCAATAATGGGAAGCGGTCGATGTGTTTGGCAATCATGGCTTGTGCGGTTTGCTGGAAGAAGGTGCTCATGGGAAATCCCCTAAATGTCTTGATGGGAATTTAGGGGATTTTGGGGAATTTTGCAAAGGTCTCAAACAGTGTGCGTGAATTGAAAATCTTGTTGTGCTGCCAATTGAAAGAAAATTTAATGCTGTTCTTTCTATCTCAGTATGTTTTGTGTAGGCAGGGTAGAATGAACGGGTTAATGAATAAAATATATCGTAAATGAAGTGGGGATGTTATTTGTCCCAAACCTGCGTTGATAGGGGATTACATATTTCTTGGAACTCATAAAAAACGCACCTTGTTTAAAGGTGCGTTTTTGACGGGATATCAATAGCGTTCTTGAACAAATCAGAATTTGGCGCCTGATTGGTTTGCCATGTAGTCGACCGCTGCTTTGACTTCATCGTCGCTCAGGCCGGCGTTGCCGCCTTTTGCAGGCATGGCGTTGAAGCCTTCGATTGCGTGTTTGTGCAGGGTTTCTTTACCTTGTTTGATACGCGAAGCCCATTCGTCTTTTTTACCTATGCCGGGAATGCCGGGGACTGCGCCGCCGTGACATGCCTGACAGGTTGCTTCAAAAACTTTTTTACCGTCTGCGCCGGAAGCTGCAGGAGCGGCTGCGCCTTTGTCTTCGGCTTTAGGTGCATCTGCTGCGGGGGCAGAGCCGGCAGCGGCCGGTGCGGAGGCGGCTGCATTGCCTGAAGCGGCTTGATCGGCAGGTGCTGCGGCATCTGGATCAGGGAAGGTACCGCCGCTCTTGTTCGCCATGTAAGTGATGACGCGTTTAAGTTCTTGGTCGGTCAAATCGGTTGCGCCGCCTTTTGCAGGCATGGCGTTAAAGCCGTTCAGAGCGTGTTGGAAAAGGGTATCGAAGCCTTGCGCGATACGGGGAGCCCATTCGCCGTTGTTTTCGATTTTTGGCGCGTTGGGTACAGATTTGTCTGCGCCGTGACACTGGATACAGATTTTGTTGAAAATCTGATCGCCTTTGCGTTCGCCTACCGGAATGCCGTCTCCCAAGGTAAGCTGTCCTACGGGCTGGATGCGGGTTTGGGTGGCGGTTTCGGAAGATTGGGCAACGTCTGCATACGAGCCGCTGCCCGCCAATTTGATGAGGAAGTAAATGACTGCAATGGCAATAACGATACCGCTCACAAGGGTAAACAATGCAGAGCCTTGGGCTTTGGAGTCGCGGAGTTGTTTCATTTGGTAGGCCTCGCCGTTAGGTTAGGTTGTGCTTTGAGTTATAGTTTGGTGTGTTAAACGCAGTTAACAATATTTTGCTGGATTATACTGAATTCACAAGGGCTTTCCAATCGCTCTTGTGGAAAATATACGCAAAGGCGGCGGTTTTTTGCCGCCTGTTAAGGGGTGGGTTGTGTATGTTGTTGATTATTTTATGGGATTTTTCTTCAAATTTGTCTTGTTTGCGCCATCCTGCATAATAGGCTTTGCCAACAGGCGGGATTTGCGTTAATCTTACGCCTTCTTCGCACCCATAGCTCAGTTGGAAGAGTGTCAGTTTCCGAAGCTGGAGGTCACAGGTTCGATCCCTGTTGGGTGCGCCAATTATAGAGAGGCCGTCTGAAAGATGAAAATTTTTCGGGCGGCCTTTTGATTTACTTCAAATAAAACTACATCGGGTTTCAGACGACCTTTTGCTTTTTGCGTTTTATTTCAGCACTTCGGCAAACGCATCGGCAACATAGGCGATATTCGAAGCATTCAGCCCGGCGACGCACATCCTGCCTGAATCCAGCAGGTAAACGGCAAATTCGTCGCGCAGCCTGCGGACTTGTTCTACGCTCAATCCTGTGTAGCTGAACATGCCGCGCTGTTTGATGAAATAAGTGAAATCGCGGTCAGGGATTTGGACGGTCAATACGTCGTAAAGTTTCTGCCGCATGGCGCGGATGCGGTCGCGCATGACATAGACTTCATTTTGCCACAAGGCGTAAAGCTCGGGGTTGTTCATCACGTCGGCGGCGATATAGGCGCCATGTGCGGGCGGGCTGGAGTAGATGCGGCGGACGGTGAATTTGAGTTGTCCGAACACCAATTCCGCTTCTTCTTTATTCGGGCAAACCACGCTCAAGCCGCCGACGCGCTCGCCGTAGAGCGACAGGTTTTTCGAGAAGGAATTGCTGACGAACAGCGGCAATTCCATTTCCACCGCTTTGCGGATGGCGTAGGCATCGCTGTCCAAATCGCCGCCGAAGCCTTGGTAGGCGATGTCCATAAACGGAATCAGTTTGCGCGTTTTGATGATTTGCAACACTTCGTCCCATTGCTGTTCCGACATATCCACGCCGGTCGGATTGTGGCAGCAGGGGTGTAGGATTAGGACGCTGTGTTCGGGCAGGGTGTTGAAAAACGCGGTCATTTCGTCGAATTTGACGCCGACGGTGGCGGGGTCGTAATAAGGATAAGTGCCGACCTCGAAACCGGCGCCTTCAAAAATGCCGCGGTGGTTGTCCCAAGTCGGGTCGCTGACGTAGGCGCGCGCTGCGGGGAACCAGCGGTGCAGGAAATCCGCCCCGACTTTGAGCGCGCCTGAGCCGCCCAAAGTTTGTACGGTAACGATGCGCCCTTGTGCGAGCGCGGGGTTGTCTTTGCCGAACAATAAATGCTGCACCGCGCTGCGGTAAGTGTTCAAGCCCTCCATCGGCAGGTAGGGCGACGGTGCAGGCGTGGCGGCGCGGGCGGTTTCGGCACGGTTCACGGATTCCAATACGGGCATTTTGCCTTCGTCGTCGAAATAAATGCCTATACTCAAATTGACTTTTTCGGGGCGCGGGTCGTTTTTGAAGGTTTCGACCAAACTTAAAATCGGGTCACCGGGGTAATATTCGACGTGTCGGTACATGGCTGTTTCCTTTGTCAGGCGGATTAGGACGGGAAACCTGATTTTTGCATTAAACGGCAGGATTTGTAAAACGGGGTCGTCTGAAAGCTGCATGATGTTTTCAGACGACGGCGGATTCGCATTTGAAGTGCAACTTTCCATAACAGAAAAAGGCCAGTATGCGGTAGCATACGGCCTTTCCTGCAAGAAAGATTGCCATGAGCTACACACAACTGACCCAAGACGAACGATACCATATCCAATACCTGTCCCGCCACTGCACCATCGCCGAAATCGCCAAACAGCTCAACCGCCACAAAAGCACCATCAGCCGAGAAATCAAGCGGCACTGCATCCAAGGACAGCAATACAGCGCCGAAAAAGCACAGAAGCAAAGCCGGCTGACCAAACAGCACCGGCGAAAACCCTATAAGCTCGATTCGCAGCTGGTTCAACACATCGACACCCTTATCCGCCGCAAACTCAGTCCCGAACAAGTATGTGCCTACCTGCATAAACACCACGGGATCACACTCCATCACAGCACTATTTACCGCTACCTCCGCCAAGACAAAAGCAACGGCGGCACTTTGTGGCAACACCTCAGAATATGCAGCAAACCCTACCGCAAACGCTACGGCAGCACATGGACCAGAGGCAAAGTGCCCGACCGCGTCGGCATAGAGAACCGACCTGCTATCGTCGACCGGAAAACCCGCATCGGCGATTGGGAGGCCGACACCATCGTCGGCAAAAATCAGAAAAGCGCGTTATTGACCTTGGTCGAACGCACTACCCGCTACACCATCATCTGCAAATTAAAGAACTTAAAAGCCGAAGACACTGCCCGGGCGGCCATTAGGGTATTAAAGGCATATAAAGCCAGAGTCCACACCATCACCATGGATAACGGCAAAGAGTTCTACCAACACACCAAAATAGCCAAAGCATTGAAGGCGAAAACCTATTTTTGCCGCCCTTACCATTCTTGGGAGAAAGGGCTGAATGAGAACACCAATGGACTCATCCGGCAATATTTCCCCAAACAAACCGATTTCCGAAACATCAGCGATCGGGAGATACGCAGGGTTCAAGATGAGTTGAACCACCGGCCGAGAAAAACACTTGGCTACGAAACGCCAAGTGTTTTATTCTTAAATCTGTTCCAACCACTGGTACCCTAGTGTTGCACTTGAAATCCGAATCCAAGGACCTATAATTTCGTCTTCATTATTTTACGGAACACCATCATGACCACGCGCATCTGGCAGGCAGGCAGGTTTGAAATCGGTTTGGACAAGCCGAAAATCATGGGTATCGTCAACCTGACACCCGATTCTTTTTCCGACGGCGGCGTATATTCGCAAAACGCCCAAACAGCCTTGGCGCACGCCGAACGGCTTTTGAAAGAGGGCGCGGACATTCTCGACATCGGCGGCGAATCGACGCGGCCGGGTGCGGATTATGTTTCGCCTGAAGAAGAATGGGCGAGGATTGAGCCTGTATTGGCGGAAGTGGCGGGGTGGGGCGTTCCTGTCAGTTTGGACACGCGCCGCACGGTGATTATGGAAAAAGCGTTGGCGCTCGGCGGCGTCGATATTATTAATGATATAGCGGCGTTGACCGACGAGGGCGCGGTCGAATTGCTGGCGCGTCAGGCGGACACGGGCATTTGCCTGATGCACATGCAGGGTTTGCCCGAAAACATGCAGATTAATCCGAAATATCAAGATGTTGTCGGCGAAGTGGCGCGGTATTTGAAAGAGAGGGCGGCGGAATGTATCGCGGCAGGCATCGCTCCGCAACGCATCGCGCTCGATCCGGGCTTCGGTTTCGGTAAAAACCTGCAACACAATATCGCGCTGATGCAGCACTTGCCCGAATTGATGGCGGAAACGGGTTTCCCGCTGCTGATCGGTGTGTCGCGCAAACGCATGATAGGCGAGCTGACCGGCGAGGCGGACGCAGCGGCGCGCGTACACGGCAGCGTGGCGGCGGCGCTGGCTTCTGTGGCGCGCGGTGCACAAATCGTGCGCGTGCATGATGTGAAGGCGACGGCGGATGCGTTGAAGGTGTGGGACGCCTTAGGGCCTGCCGGCGTCCGATAGTTTTCGTTTTGGAAGCAAAAAACCACTTGGAAAATGAAATGTCGGCAGCCCCTGAAGTGGTGATAAAGAGGTCGGCGGATTCGCATTTGAAGTGCAACTTTCCATAACAGAAAAAGGCCAGTATGCGGTAGCATACGGCCTTTCCTGCAAGAAAGATTGCCATGGGCTACACACAACTGACCCAAGACGAACGATACCATATCCAATACCTGTCCCGCCACTGCACCATCGCCGAAATCGCCAAACAGCTCAACCGCCACAAAAGCACCATCAGCCGAGAAATCAAGCGGTACTGCATCCAAGGGCAGCAATACAGCGCCGATAAAGCCCAACGGCAAAGCCGGCTGACCAAACAGCACCGGCGAAAACCCTATAAACTCGATTCGCAGCTGATTCAACACATCGACACCCTTATCCGCCGCAAACTCAGTCCCGAACAAGTATGTGCCTACCTGCATAAACACCACGGGATCACACTCCATCACAGCACCGTTTACCGCTACCTCCGCCAAGACAAAAGCAACGGCGGCACTTTGTGGCAACATCTCAGAATATGCAGCAAACCCTACCGCAAACGCTACGGCAGCACATGGACCAGAGGCAAAGTGCCCGACCGCGTCGGCATAGAAAACCGACCTGCTATCGTCGACCAGAAAACCCGCATCGGCGATTGGGAGGCCGACACCATCGTCGGCAAAAATCAGAAAAGCGCGTTATTGACCTTGGTCGAACGCACTACCCGCTACACCATCATCTGCAAATTAAAGAACTTAAAAGCCGAAGACACTGCCCGGGCGGCCATTAGGGTATTAAAGGCATATAAAGCCAGAGTCCACACCATCACCATGGATAACGGCAAAGAGTTCTACCAACACACCAAAATAGCCAAAGCCTTGAAGGCGAAAACCTATTTTTGCCGCCCTTACCATTCTTGGGAGAAAGGGCTGAATGAGAACACCAACGGACTCATCCGGCAATATTTCCCCAAACAGACAGATTTCCGAAACATCAGCGATCGGGAGATACGCAGGGTTCAAGATGAGTTGAACCACCGGCCAAGAAAAACACTTGGCTACGAAACGCCAAGTGTTTTATTCTTAAATCTGTTCCAACCACTGGTACCCTAGTGTTGCACTTGAAATCCGAATCCAAGGTCGTCTAAAAAAGAGTTTTGAGGTTTCAGACGACCTGTTTGTTTAATACGGTTAACTTGTTTCGGATTTTGATAAGATAAGAAACTATACCGCTCAGGCTCAATCTAATAACGCTAAACATAAATCCCAACAGGTTTGCATAAAATCCCCTATACTGCCCGTTATAACATTCACGGGTATTCTCATTTTAAAAACATCCTCACGGAGCAAATTTATGGCAAAAAAATATTTTGGCACGGACGGCGTGCGCGGCGAAGTCGGTCAATTCCCGATTACCCCCGATTTCGTATTGAAGCTCGGTTATGCGGCGGGGCAGGTGTTGGTGCAGCATGACGGCGGGCAGAAGCCGACCGTCCTTATCGGCAAAGACACGCGTATTTCCGGCTACATGCTTGAAGCCGCGCTGGTGGCTGGTTTTACCGCCGCGGGTGTCAACGTCATCCAAACCGGCCCGCTGCCTACGCCGGGTGTGGCTTATCTGACCCGTGCGCTGCGTTTGTCCGCCGGTGTGATGATTTCCGCGTCGCACAATGTGTATTCCGACAACGGCATCAAATTCTTCGCTGAAGGCGGCGTGAAGCTGAGCGATGAAATCGAGTTGGAAATCGAAGCCAAAATTGATGAGGAAATGAAAACCCAGCCGTCCGCCCGCCTCGGACGCGCCCGCCGTATCAATGGCGCGGACGACCGTTATATCGAATTTTGCAAATCTACCTTCCCCAGCCATTTGGATTTGCGCGGCCTGAAATTGGTGGTCGATACCGCACATGGCGCAGGCTATGACGTTGCGCCCAAAGTGTTCCACGAACTCGGCGCGCAAGTCGTCAGCATCGGCGACGAACCGAACGGCTACAACATCAACGAAAAATGCGGCGCAACCCATCCCAAAGCCTTGCAGGCTGCCGTATTGCAAAACGAAGCCGACTACGGCATCGCGTTGGACGGCGACGGCGACCGCCTGATGATGGTCGACCGCAACGGCAAAGTGTACGACGGCGACAGCCTGATTTACGTCATCGCCAAAGCCCGTGCCCGCGAAGGCATCAACATCGGCGGAGTAGTCGGTACGGTCATGACCAATATGGCGATGGAAATCGCCTTAAAAGAGCAGGGCGTCGATTTCTGCCGCGCCAAAGTCGGCGACCGCTATGTGTTGGAACAACTGAACCAACGCGGCTGGCTCATCGGCGGCGAAGCCAGCGGCCATATTTTGTGTATGGACAAACACAACACCGGCGACGGTATCATCTCCGCGCTGCAAGTTTTGGCGGCGCTGCAAATCCTGAACCAAGACCTTGCCACCGTTTGCGCCGACTGGCAGCCGTATCCGCAAACCATGATCAACGTGCGCATTCAAAAAGGTCAGAAATGGCAGGAAGCCTCGAAAGACGTATTGGCTGAAGTAGAAAAAGAGCTCGAAGGCAAAGGCCGCGTCGTATTGCGCGCATCAGGTACAGAACCGGTCGTGCGCGTCATGGTCGAAGCGCGGCAGGCGGACTGGGCGAAAAAGGGCGCGGAACACATCGCGGCAGCCATCACCGGCAAGCAGTAATGCCGTCAAAAAATCAATCAGGTTTTTAGCAAACCTTGGAACTGCCGTCGTTTCCACGCAAGCGGGAACGGCGGTACAGTGGATTGATTTTAAATCAGGGCAAGGCGGGGGAACGCCATGCCGGTTTAAGGTTAATCCATTGTGATTGTGTTTTTTAGGATTCGAGGTCGTCTGAAACACATCAATTCATATTGTTCACACCTATTTTCATAACCTTCCTTGTTATTTCTTTCAGACGACCCTATCTTTGGTAAAATACGACATTCAGTTCAAATGAATTTCCCCTCCACATTACAACCGACGGATACGCCATGTTTGCCTTTTTAGAAGCCTTTTTTGTCCAATACGGCTACGCAGCCGTGTTTTTCGTTTTGGTCATCTGCGGCTTTGGCGTACCGATTCCCGAAGATTTGACGCTGGTGACAGGCGGCGTGATTTCCGGCTTGGGGTACACCAATTCGCATTGGATGGTTGTCGTCGGTATGCTCGGCGTATTGGCGGGCGACGGATTTATGTTTGTCGCCGGACGCGTGTGGGGGCAGAAAATCCTCAAGTTCAAACCCATTGCCCGCGTGATGACGCCGAAGCGTTATGCGCAGGTGCAGGAAAAATTCGACAAATACGGCAACTGGGTATTGTTTGTCGCCCGCTTCCTGCCCGGCTTGCGTACCGCCGTTTTCGTGACCGCTGGCATCAGCCGCAAAGTTTCCTATACCCGCTTCATTCTGATGGACGGGCTTGCCGCATTGATTTCCGTACCGGTGTGGATTTATTTGGGCGAATACGGCGCGAACAACATCGATTGGCTGATGGCAAAAATGCACAGCCTGCAATCCGGTATCTTTACTGTTTTGGGTATATTGGCAGTGGTGTTGGCCTGGTTTTGGTGGAAAAAACGCCAGCGCCTCCAGTTCTACCGTACCAAATTGAGCGAAAAGCGGGCGCAGCGCAAAGCCGCCAAGGCAGCCAAAAAAGCCGCGCAAAGCGAACAATAAAATCAAGCATCCTGACAAGGTTGACGATATTCAATATAGTGGATTAACTTTAAACCAGTACGGTGTTGCCTCGCCTTAGCTCAAAGAGAACGATTCTCTAAGGTGCTGAAGCACCAAGTGAATCGGTTCCGTACTATCTGTACTGTCTGCGGCTTCGTCGCCTTGTCCTGATTTAAATTTAATCCACTATAGTTTCCGTGTCTTTTTATCCTCAAAGCGGTATCTTCTGCGTTGGCAATCCTCACAAATTGTCCAAGCTTGTTGCGGCTTTAGCCTTGAATCTCCCGCTTCGTGAATAAAAATCCACTTGGAAAATCAAATATCGGCAGCCTCGGGGTGTTTTTTCATTTCAAGGTCGTCTGAAAACCGTCTGCGCCACCAAATTGCCAGCCTGTCAGAAATATAGTTAAATAAGCCGCATCATTATTTTCAGACGACCCGATGATGTCCATGAAACAAAAAATCTTCGTCCTCTACACAGGCGGCACCATAGGCATGACCCAAAGCAGCGAAGGCCTGCGCCCAGATACCGCGCTTGTCAGCCAAGCCCTTTCCCCCTTTTCAGACGACCTCGACTTCGAGTGGCACGTCTGCAATCCTTTGATTGATTCCTCCTCCGTCACCCTGCAACACTGGCGCGACTGGCTGGACATCATCGCCGCCAAACTGCCTTCCTGCGACGGCATCCTGATACTGCACGGCACAGACAGCATGGCGTACACCGCCAACCTCCTCGCGCTTGCCCTGCAAGGTTTGGGTAAACCCATCATCCTGACCGGTTCCCAATGGCCTTACGCCGCCGAAAACAGCGATGCCCCGCGCAACCTCTCCACCGCCGTCGCCGCCTTCAGCCTCAAACTCAAACAAACCGTCATCGCCTTTGACAGCAAACTTTATCCCGCCGTCGGCAGCAGCAAAGTCAGCACCGAAACCGCCGCAGGCTTCGACAATCCGCATTTCGGCGCCATCGCTGAATGGGACGAAACCCAAGGTTGGAACCATATTCGCGTCCCGTCCCAAGATACGGCGGATGTTTCAGACGACCTCAAAATCCGCTATCCCGACCCGCAGGCAAAAATCGCCGTCCGCACGCTTATCCCCGGCTTTGCCGTCCAAGAACTTGCGGACGGACTCGGACAGCTTCCCGCCCACGCCCTTATCCTACAAAGCTACGGACACGGCAACACCCCCGCAGACAAAGGCTTCATCCGCGCCGTCCGAGACTTTACGCAGCAAGGCAAACTGCTGCTCAACATCAGTCAAGTCCAACAAGGCAGAACCGCCGCTGTTTATGCGCAAGGCAACGCGTTCCGCAATTCGGGCATTATTAACGGCGGCAAATGCAACCTCGAAACCGCCACCGCGCTCATGACCCTCGCCGTATCGCAAGGCTGGGGTGCGGAAGATGTTCTCAAAGAATTGGTAAGACTAAAATTAGTGTGAAATCGATGAACCTTACCGACACCCATTGCCACCTCGCCGATCCCGCCTTGCGCGAAAACCTGCCGCACATCCTGACCGCCGCGCGGGAGGCAGGGGTAGGGCGGTTTATCGTTCCCGCGACCCGGCCGCAGGATTGGCAGGACGTGGCGGATTTGGTGCAAAGGTCGTCTGAAAACCCGCTTTTGGGCAACATCCATATCGCGCTCGGCATCCATCCCTGGTTTTCAGACGACGTTTCCGAGCCGGATTTCCAGCGTTTGGAACAAACATTGCAAGCGCGTCCGGCGGCATGGGTCGGCGAAATCGGCTTGGATTTTTACGACAAAACCCAAACGCCGCCGCAGCGAGAACGGCAAATTCAAGTCTTCAGCCGCCAGCTTACCATCGCGCAAACCCTGCGCCGCCGCGTGATTATCCATAATCTCAAAGCCACCGCCGACATTGCCGCCGCCGTCAGGAAGACAGGCTTTGCCCAAGGCGGGATTGTCCATGCGTTTTCAGGCAGCGCGGAAGAAGCGCGCGTGTTGACGAAACTGGGCTTCAAAATCGGCATCGGTTCGCTGTTGCTCAACCCGAACGCACGAAAAATACGCGAAACCCTCAAAACCTTGAATGACACCGATTTCGTCTTGGAAACCGACAGCCCGTTTATGCTGAAAAACGAAATCAACACGCCCGCCAACATCCGCCAAATCGCCGCCATCGCCGCTGAAATTCGCGGTGTTGCCGTTGAAGAGATAGCCGAAGCGACCGAGCGGAATGTGGAAATGTTGCTGGCAACAGAAAAGGTCGTCTGAAAACATTCCATCTTATCGGAATCCTGTTTTCAGACGACCTTGGGTTGCGAATCCTGGTGATAACGCAATGAATATCGCTATTTATAAAAGGAATGTCTTGCCCTACGGTTTCCTGTAAGGTAAACGAGTTGACAATTTTTTACGCTAAATATGACAGAATTTGACTTTATTAGACAGTTTTTGCAAAAACAGCAGGCGGAAGGTTTGGTGTTGGGTATCGGGGACGATGCAGCCATCATCCGTCCAAGTATCGGATTTGATTTGTGTTTTAGTTCCGATATGTTGATTAAGGACAAACATTTTTTTTCAGATGTTTCTCCTGAAGATTTGGCATGGAAAATGCTTGCAGTTAACATATCCGATATGGCGGCGATGGGTGCCGTTCCAAAATGGGTTCTGCTCAGTGCGGGATTGCCCGATTTGGACGAAGAATGGCTGACGCGGTTTTGCGAAAGTTTCTTCTCGCTGGCACAACGTTTCGGCATCACGCTTATCGGCGGCGATACGACCAAAGGTGATTTGGTATTCAACATCACCATCGTCGGCGAACTGCCCCAAGAGCAAGCCCTGCGGCGCGATGCAGCGCAAGAAGGGGATGATATTTGGGTGTCCGGGCAAATCGGTATGGCTGCGGCAGCATTAAACCATCGTCTGAAAAACTGCACCCTGCCGCCGGAAGTCTTCGGACTTTGCGAAGATAAACTCCTCAGACCGGAGCCAAGGGTAGATTTAGGTTTGGCACTTTTGCCGCTTGCCCATGCCGCCCAAGATATTTCGGACGGGCTGGCGCAGGATTTGGGGCACATTCTGACCGCGTCGTCGTTGGGGGCGGAAATTTCGACAGATGTGTTGCCGGTTCCCGATGAATTGAGAACATCGGTGTCTGAAGAACAATGGACGGCTTTCGCCTTGTCGGGCGGCGACGATTATGAATTGGTATTTACCGCTTCCGCAGACCGTCGCAGTGAAATCCTTGCCGCAGCAGCGCAATGCGGTGTGGCGGTAACGAGGATAGGGAAAACAAACAACTCAGGCCGTCTGAAAATAAAGGATAAAAAAGGCGGCGAATTATTGCTTACTTCACGGGGGTTCGATCATTTTGGCTGAATTTAAACCTACTTTCACATGGCTCAAAGAGCGTCCTTTATGCTTCTTGGGCTTCGGTTTCGGCAGCGGTCTTTCTCCCGTCGCGCCGGGAACGACCGGTACTTTGGCGGCTTTGCCTTTGGCGTTTGTCCTTCATTTGATCGGAATCGGCGGCTGGGTTTTGGCATTATTGTGTATCGCCATGTTTGTTTGGGGAGTCCGCATTTGCGGGTATACCGAAAAAGAGCTGGGCATACAGGATTACGGGGGTATCGTTTGGGATGAAATCGTAGCAATGATTTTGGTTTTGTCTTTCGTGCCTTTCCGCTGGAGTTGGTGGCTTGCGGCTTTTATCGTGTTCCGACTGTTCGACATGCTTAAGCCTTGGCCAATTAAATGGTTCGACAGCCGCATCCACGGCGGGCTGGGTATTATGCTTGACGACCTGATCGCCGCACTGATGACCGGACTGGTATTAGGGCTGGCATCTTGGATTTTTTAAACACACACAATTAAATATATGACTGCTGATAAAAAATATAAGGCAGGCACACTTTCACTCACTTTTAAATAAAAATAGAACCGCATCATCACGGGGAAGCAAAATGAATAATATAGAAATCAGTGTAAAGCCGCGTTATATCGCCGGACAAAGCGATGTTTATCGTGACCGCTATGCTTTTAATTATCAAATCACCATCTGCAACCGCAGCAATGAAGTTATCACATTGCGCCAGCGGTTTTGGGAAGTTACCGACGGGCACGGAGAAATCGGGCAGGTCGGACACGGCGGTTTGATCGAAGAGCAGCCTGTCCTGTATCCGGGTGAGGAATACGAGTACAACAGCGGTTCGCAAATCAGCACGCCTTGGGGCAGTATCGAAGGCGCATACGAGTTTGAAGACAGTATCGGAGAGCGTTTTATCATCGGCGTGCCGAAGCTGGATTTCAAAGCAGGCTTTACCCTGCAATAAAATACCCGAAAACAATACAAAGCGGGAATTCAAGGTCGTCTGAAAGAAATAAGGGGCTTTCAGACGACCTTTTTTGCCTGTTAGTTTAAATGTTGAGTTGTTGTTTTTAACGCCAAGAAGGTCGTCTGAAATTTATCGTGAATCGAAATGGAAGGCTCTATCTTTTTAAGTTTGTGCAGATAGGAGGCTAGGTATTTTAAGTTTATGATGTTTATTAGCTTTTTGTAATGCTGAAATACAGATTTCCATTTGCGCAGACTGACGTCAGACGGGTATTTTTATTTTAATGTTCTCTGCATTTAGATCCGACGTGATGAGTTTGGATTTATGGAGAAAATAAGGAGCATATCATCAGACCGTTGCGTTTTTTAACGCTTTATGCTGAAATGACCGAACACTAAAAACATAATGAGGAGAAAAATATGCAATTATTTTTGGAGAATTTAAAAGCGTTTTTTGAAACAGTCAGCGGCTGGGTCTGGGGACCTGTTATGCTGGTGTTGTTGGTCGGAACGGGCGTTTTGTTGACCGTTATGCTCAAAGGCCTGCAATTTTCTATGCTCGGTTACGCGCTCAAGCAGGCGTTTATGCCGCAAAAAACAACGGATGACGGCGAAGACCACGAAGGCGATATTTCCCATTTCGCTGCTTTGATGACCGCCCTGTCCGCCACCATCGGTACAGGCAACATTGCAGGTGTGGCGACCGCCGTGGTTACCGGAGGTCCGGGTGCGGTATTTTGGATGTGGATGACCGCCATTTTCGGTATGGCTACCAAATACGCCGAGGGCGTGTTGGCGGTGAAATACCGCGTGACCAACTCCAAAGGCGAAATGTCTGGCGGGCCGATGTATTACATCGAAAAAGGCTTGGGCAAAAACTGGAAATGGATGGCATTGGCGTTTGCTTTATTCGGCACATTTGCTTCGTTCGGTATCGGCAGTTCGGTACAGTCCAACTCGGTTGCGCAGGCCGTTCAGACGAGTTTCGGCGTGGAACCGGGCTATACCGGCGTCGTCCTGACCATTCTGACAGCTATCGTTGTTTTGGGCGGTATTAAAGGTATCGCTAAAGCTGCTTCGTTTATCGTACCTGCGATGGCGGTGTTTTACGTTTTAGGCGGCATTGCCATTATTGCCGTCAATGCAGGCTTGCTAGCACCCGCCGTCAAACTGATTTTCTCCGATGCGTTCAGCGCGCAGGCTGTGGCAGGCGGCGCAATCGGGACGATGATCCGCTACGGCGTGGCGCGCGGCGTGTTTTCTAACGAGGCGGGTATGGGTTCTGCACCGATTGCCGCTGCAGCCGCGAAAACCGACCATCCCGTCCGCCAGGCATTGGTTTCCATGACCGGGACGTTTTTGGACACGATCGTCGTCTGCTCGATTACGGGAATTGTATTGGTGATGGGTTTGCTCGGCGCGGGCGGTGAGTTTGTCAAACCGGAATTGAGCGGCGCGGCGCTGACTACCGTTACCTTCCAAAAAATGCTGCCCGGTTTCGGCGGCTGGGTCGTTACCATCGGTTTGATTTTCTTTGCCTATTCGACCATTTTGGGCTGGTGTTACTACGGTGAGAAATGTGCGGCATATGTATTCGGCGAAAAATCCGCGAATCTCTACCGAGTTTTTTACGTCGCCTCGGTCATGCTGGGAACCGTCTTGAGTCTTGATTTGGTTTGGCTCGCTTCGGATACGTTCAACGGATTGATGGCTTTGCCCAACTTAATCGCCCTCTTGCTGATGGCGAAAGTAATTGTCAGGGAAACTCAGGATTTCAAAAAGAAAATCCGAAGTGGTGAATTGCCTCATTAATTTGAATGAAACAAAAGGTCGTCTGAAAACCAAAATTCTGTTTTCAGACGACCTTTGCGTTTCTAAACCTTTTCAATACCAATCTATTCAAGACTCGGCACAATCTTTCAGCGTATCTTTATAAGTATAAAGGTACGACGCGCCGACAAACGATGCGCCGCCTAAGACATTGCCTAAAAACACGGGAATCATGTTGAAGAAAAACTGCCCCCATGTGATGTCTGCGCCCGCCAAAATACCGGCGGGGATGACGAACATATTAGCGACAAGGTGTTGGAAGCCGTTTAACACGAAAATCATGACGGGAAACCAAATCGCCAACATCCGCCCCGCCGTATGCTTGGCGGCAAAGTGCAGCCATGCGCCCATACACACCATCCAGTTACACGCGACCGCTGAGACGAAAGCCCTGCCGAAATCCATATGGACTTTGGCTTCCGCCACCGCAATCGTTTTTTCCGCCACGCTGCCTTCGGTCATGCCGACGTAGTGTCCGAGGAAAAACGCCATCGCCAGCGTTCCTACTAAATTGCCCAGACACACGACGACCCAGTTGCGCAGCAGCATTTTTGTGGAAATTCGCCCTGCCAAACGTCCCAAAGACATAATCATCATATTGCTCGTTACCAGCTCGCCGCCGCCGAGCAGGATGCAGATCAAGGCGATGGGGAACATCGATGCGCCGAGTAAAGTCGCCAAGCCGCCCCAT
The DNA here is from genome assembly GCF_022749515.1 of Morococcus cerebrosus. Lineage (NCBI taxonomy): Bacteria > Pseudomonadati > Pseudomonadota > Betaproteobacteria > Neisseriales > Neisseriaceae > Morococcus > Morococcus cerebrosus. Next base: position 1,785,516 of record NZ_CP094242.1, on the reverse strand, counting down.
TCGTGCGGAATGCCGCTGACCACTTTCAAATAGGCAAGATAACCGAAGCCGATGTATCCGCCTGCCAAAACGCTCAAAACCGCCAGCGTGGAAACGCTGGATTGTGCCTTGGCACAGCTTTTATCGAGGACGACCTGTAAGATTTCCTGTGGGTATAAATCGCGCGAAGCCATGATTTTCCTTAAAGTGGGATTGAGGTGGGAACGCCGTTTCTGAAAGACGGCAAAACTGTCGCGGTAGGGCAGTGTCGAGGGGTGCCGGTGTACGGTCTTATCGGATAAAAAATAATAGTGTATTAAACCTAAAATGCGGTCGCACTGCCTTGCTTTGGCTCAAAAGAAATATTATTACATGAGGGGTGATTGAAATAAGGCAGGAAGTATATATGTTTCAGATGCGTTTGAAGGAACCTGCCGAATCTGGTTTCAAATGCCCGCCGATACGGTCTCGCGATTTGTCAAACCTGCCCGATTTATGGGAAAATCGCATGATTTAATTTTAATTTAACGAAGGGCGACACCGTGTTAGACAGAGAAGGCTATCGCCCCAATGTCGGTATCATCTTAATCAACAACCGCAACGAAGTCTTTTGGGGCAAGCGTGTGCGCGAACATTCTTGGCAGTTCCCGCAAGGCGGCATCAAGCCGGGCGAAAGCCCTGAAACCGCCATGTACCGCGAGCTGTACGAAGAAGTCGGGCTGCTGCCGCAACACATCAAAATCGTCGGCCGCACGCGCGACTGGCTGCGTTACGACGTGCCGAGCCACTGGGTACGCCGCGAATGGCGCGGTTCGTATCGCGGGCAGAAGCAGATTTGGTATCTTTTGCGGCTGGTCGGGCGCGACAGCGACATTAATCTGCGCGCCTGCCACCATCCCGAATTTGACGGCTGGCGTTGGCACCAATATTGGGCTCCCGTTGACGAAGTGATTGATTTCAAACGCGACGTTTACTTGGGGGCATTGAAAGAACTCTCCTCCCGCTTCCTGCGCGGTATGGAAAGCTACGAAGACTTTACCGCGCGCCTGCCTTTTGACAACCGATAAAACAACGAAACGCAACGCTTTCAGGCCGTCTGAAAGCGTTGTTCTTCCTTTCAGACGACCTCTTCCCCTATGACTAAAAACAACCAATACAGCGAATCCAGCATCACCGTCCTCAAAGGCTTGGAGCCGGTCAAAGAACGTCCTGGCATGTACACACGCACCGACAGCCCGACCCACATCTGCCAAGAAGTCATCGACAACGCGGCGGACGAGGCGTTGGGCGGTTTCGCCACTGAAATCGACGTGCGCATCCACGACGACGGTTCGCTTTCCGTGCACGACAACGGACGCGGCATTCCCGTCGGGCTGCATCCTATCGAAGGCGTGCCCGTGGTCGAACTCGTGTTCACCCGTCTGCACGCGGGCGGTAAGTTCAACAAAAAAGACGGCGGCAGCGCGTATGCCTTTTCAGGCGGCCTGCACGGCGTGGGCGTGTCCGTGACCAACGCCCTCTCCACCCGCCTCGAAGTAACCGTCAAACGCGAAGGCAAAATCCACCGCATCGTATTTGCCGGCGGCGATGTGGTCGAACCGTTGGCGGAAGTGGGCAAATGCGCCGTCAAAGACAGCGGCACCGAAGTGCGCGTCTGGCCGAACGGCAAATATTTTGAAAGCCCGAATTACAGCATCCCCGAACTCGAACGCCTGCTGCGCGCCAAAGCCGTGCTGCTGCCGGGCGTGCGCGTTTCCCTGACCCGCCCGGTCAAAGGCGAAGACGAAGCGCACACCCAAACCTGGCATTACCCCGACGGTCTGAAAAGCTATCTGACCGACCTGATTGCCGACGCGCAGGAAGCCGTGCCGCTGTTCTCCTGCGAAAACTACATTTCAGACGACCACAACGGCGATTTCAGCATCGGCGAAGGTGCTGCGTTTGCCCTGACTTGGCTGGAAGAAGGCTCGTGCGCCAACGAAAGCTACGTCAACCTCATCCCCACCCCGCTGGGCGGCACGCACGAAGCGGGCTTGAAACAAGCTGTGTTCAACGCCGTCAACAACTTCATCAACCTGCACAACCTCCTACCGCGCGGCGTGAAAGTGCAAAGCGACGACGTGTTCAGCAAAACCGCCTTCGTCCTCTCCGCCCGTGTCCTTGACCCGCAGTTCCAAGGTCAGACCAAAGACAAGCTGACCAACCGCGACGCGTTGAAACTCGTCGCCGCCGTATCGGGCGACCCTTTGGAATTGTGGCTGAACCAAAACGTGGACTTCGGCAAAAAAATCGCCGAACTCGCCATCCGTCAGGCACAGGCGCGGATGCGTTCGGTTAAAAAAATCGAAAAGAAAAAAGGCAGCGGCGTCGCCGTCCTGCCCGGCAAACTGACCGACTGCGAAAGTGAAGACATCCGCGAAAACGAACTCTTCCTCGTCGAAGGCGATTCCGCCGGCGGCTCCGCCAAACTCGCCCGCGACAAAGCCACCCAAGCCATCCTGCCCCTGCGTGGCAAAGTGCTCAACAGCTTTGAAGTCCACCCCGACCAGCTTTTCGGCAACGCCGAAATCCACGACATTTCCGTCGCCATCGGCGTTGATCCGCACGGCATCAACGACCATCCCGATTTAAGCGGCCTGCGCTACGGCAAAATCGCCATCCTGTCCGATGCCGACGTGGACGGCTCGCATATTCAAGTTTTACTGCTGACCCTGTTCTACCGCCACTTCCCGAAACTGGTCGCCGACGGACACATCTACGTCGCCCAGCCACCGCTGTTCCGCGTCGATGTCAACGCACAAGGCAAAAGCAAACCCGCCCGCAAATTCTACGCCCTCGACCAAAACGAACTCGACAGCATTTTGGAGCGGCTGCAAAAAGAAGGTGTCAAAGAAACCGCCTATTCCATCAGCCGTTTCAAAGGCTTGGGCGAGATGAACCCCGACCAACTCAAAGACACCACCATGCACCCCGACACCCGCCGCCTGTTGCAGGTGCAAATCCCCGAAGGCGCAGATGACGAAACACGCGACATCTTCGTCAAACTGATGGGCAAAGGCGAAGCCGCCGCCCGCCGCGCATGGATGGAACGCGAAGGCGATACGGCTCAATTGGATATTTGACGCCGTTGGTTTACAAAGCAAAAAGGTCGTCTGAAAACTGATTCGGGTTTTCAGACGACCTTTTAGTTTTTGGGGTTTACAGACCGAATAGGGCGGTGTCGCCTTTGCCTTGGCGGATGAGTTCGGTACCGTCGGTCATGTCGATGACGGTGGTCGGCTCGGTACCGCACCAGCCGCCGTCAATCACCAAATCGACGCTGTGTTCGAGGCGGTCGCGGATTTCGTAAGGATCGGTCAGCGGCTCGTCGTCTTCGGGCAGCATCAGGGTGCAACTGAGCAGCGGCTCGCCCAATTCCTGCAACAGGCTTAGGGCGATGGTATTGTCGGGCACGCGCAGGCCGATGGTTTTGCGTTTCGGGTGCAGCGTGCGGTTGGGCACTTCTTTGGTGGCTTGCAGGATGAAGGTGTAGCTGCCGGGGGTGGCGGCTTTGAGCTGGCGGAATTGGGCGTTGTCGACTTTGGCGTAAGTGCCCAATTCGCTCAAATCGGCGCACATGAGGGTCAGGTGGTGTTTCAAATCGATTTTGCGGATGGCGAGGATGCGTTCCATCGCGGCTTTGTCGCCGAGTTTGCAGCCGAGCGCGTAGCAGGAGTCGGTGGGGTACACGATGACTCCGCCGCTGCGGACGATGTCGGCGGCTTGTTTGATCAGGCGTTCCTGCGGGTTGTCGGGGTGGATGGCGAAGAATTGTGCCATGGCGGTTTTCCTTTTGGCAGTTTGTGTTGCGGATATTTTAAAACCGATGGTTTGAAATGACAAAAGGTCGTCTGAAAATACGGTTTCGGAACGGAAACTGCGTTTTCAGACGACCTTGTGTTTTGGATGCGAATCAGGGTTCGGGACGCAGCCACATCCAGACAGCGACGCAGCCGCAACCCAATGTGGACGCCGCGCCTATCCACCATTTTTCGGGAAAGCGCCAAAACATGAAGATGCAGGATAGGCTCATCATGCTTATGGCGAAGATTTTGGCTTTGCGCGGGACGGCGCCGTTGTTTTCCCAGTTTTGTATCATGGGGCCGAAATAGCGGTGTTGGTGCAGCCAGCGGTGGAAACGGGGCGAGGCTCTTGCCCAGCAGGCGGCGGCAAGGATGATGAAGGGGGTGGTGGGCATAATCGGGAGAAAAATGCCGATGATGCCTAAGAGAAAGGAAACTGCGCCGCAAAAGATGAGTAAGTAGCGAATCATGTTGTTTTGTTGGAAATCTTATTCGGATGCTTTGGTTTTGCCGTGATCAAACGGGCAGCGGGGAATATCGAGCTTGTCCCAGCCTTCGTGTCCCATTTTTTCAAGTAGGGCGATGTTGCGCTCGAAAATGGCGGAGGCGTCGGGGAAGGCTTGTGCGGCTTTGGCAATGCTGTCTTCGCGGATGAGGTGCAGGGTGGGGTAGGGCGAGCGGTTGGTGTAGTTGCCGATGTCGTCTGAATTTGTGCCTTCAAATTGGAAATCGGGATGAAACGGGGCGATTTGGACAATACCTTCCAAGCCGTTGTCGACAACGGCGGCATCGGCAATGTCGAGCATTTGGTTGAAGGTGTCGAAATCGGGGAAAAGGGCCGGGTAGACAAGCAGGGTGGTTTCCAGCTCGTCAGCGGGCGTGTCGCCCAAAAGCTGCAATTCGCGGTCTAAGTCTTCGAGGAAACCGTCCAGATGGCGTGCTTGGCTGACGCTGATGCGCACGAGGTTTTTGACGTGCGGCGCTTTGGCAAAGGGGCAGAGGTTGAGTCCGATGACGGCTTTTTCGAGCCATTGGCGGGTGTGGTCGGCTACGGTGGCGGAGTCAGGGGTAGTCATGCAGGGATTCGGATTTGATTTAATTAAAAATAGTTCTCAAAAAGTATAACAAATAACATGGGTTTTAGGCAAAGGGCATGGGTGTGCGGATAGGGAAAATTTATGTGTGGCCAGTATGTAACAGGTCGTCTGAATATTTTTTTGTTTATGAAGAAAACCATAGCGGAAAGCAATGAAAAAACGAAGAAATTTTCCCATCTAAACTATTGCGCCGACAGGGATTTTGCCGTTTAATGCGAACCTGCTGAATCAAGGGCCCGAGGCATATGCCGGCCGCCCCCACAGTTAACCTTTTGTATGCGGACAGTCTGCGCTTGACTGACTGCCGCCGCTGCAACAATTCCCCCTTCCACAAAAGGACTGTACCCATGAAAAAAACTTCAATGGCGGCGGCACTCATCGGCCTCGTCTTGACTGCATGCAGCGGCGGCCAACAAACCGCCGCAGAATCTTCCGCACCTTCCTCCCATACCGCCTCCGACAAGCTCAATATCTACAACTGGTCGGACTACGTCGACCCCGCCACGCTTGAAGCGTTCGAAAAAAATACGCATATCAACGTCCGCTACGACTACTACGACAGCAACGAAGCCCTCGAAGCCAAGCTTTTGACCGGCAAATCCGGTTACGACCTCGTTGCACCGTCCATTGCCAACGTCGGACGCCAAATCAAAGCCGGCGCGTATCAAAAAATCGACAAAAGCCAAATCCCGAACTACGCCAATATCGATGCCGACCTGCTTGCCATGATGGCAAAAGTCGATCCGGGCAACCAATACGCAGTCCCTTATTTCTGGGGCATCAACACGCTCGCCATCAACAAAAAACTGGTTCAAAAAGCCTTAGGGACGGAGCAATTGCCCGAAAACGAATGGGATTTGGTGTTCAATCCCGAATACACCAAAAAGCTGAAATCCTGCGGTATCAGCTATTTTGACAGCGCCATCGAACAAATCCCGCTCGCGCTGCATTATTTGGGCAAAGACCCGAATACCGAAAACCCCGACGACATCAAAGCCGCCGTCAACATGATGAAAAAAGTGCGTCCCGACATCAAACGCTTCACTTCGTCAGGCTACATTGACGATATGGCGGCGGGCAACCTTTGCGTTTCAGTCGGTTACGGTGGCGATTTGAACATCGCCAAAACACGCGCGCAAGAAGCGAAGAACGGCGTCGAAATCGAAGTGTTAGCACCCAAAAGCGGCGTCGGCATCTGGGTGGATTCCCTGATGATTCCGCGCGATGCCCAAAATATCGCCAATGCGCACAAATACATCAACCACACGCTCGATCCCGAAGTCGCGGCACAAAACGGCAATTTCGTTACCTACGCCCCCGCCAGCCGCCCTGCCCGTGCATTGATGGACGAAAAATATACCGGCGATGCGTCTATCTTCCCGACCAAGGAATTGATGGATAAAAGTTTCATCGTATCGCCCAAATCAACAGATGCAAGCCGCCTGAGCGTCCGCTTGTGGCAATCGCTGAAAGCAGGCAAATAGCCGTTTTGATGCGTTGGAAAACTAAAGGTCGTCTGAAAACCCACAATCGGGTTTTCAGACGACCTTTCACTTTCTCAACTCAACATCAGAATTTCGCTTGCAGCCTCAACCAAGCGGTACGGCCAGGTTCGTTGACGCGCAAGGTTTGCGTGCCTGCTGAAGGGTCGCCGCCTTTGCTGACGAATTCGGCATAGGTTTTGTTGAACACGTTGTCTATGCCGGCCTGCAAGGTGGCGTATTTGCTGAATTTCCAGCCGGCATTGAGCGAGAGTACGCCGAATCCGGAAGAGGCACCGATGTCCTGACCGACGATATTGCCTTGACCTTTGCTGTAACGGTTTTGTTTCGCTACGACGCGCCATAACGCGCCTGCGCTGTATTTGCCGTTGTCAAAGGCGAGGGTGTTGTTCCACTCGAGCGGCGGGGTTTGTGCCAAAGGTTTGCCGTCGGTACGGTTTTTGCCGTGGGTGTAGGCGAGGCTGCTGCCGATTTCCCAATTAGGTGCAAACGTCCATTTGACTTCGGCTTCGCCGCCGAAACGAGAGGCTTTAACGTTGCGTACGCCTAAATCCGTGCCTTGGCGTTCGAGTATGATGAAGTTTTTGACATCGCTGCCGAATACGGATACGGAGGCATGGAGGTTAGGACGTTTCCAGATGATGCCCGCATCGATTTGGCGGTTTTGTTCGGGATGGATGATTTTCTTTTTGGCGCGCAGACGTTCCCAGTAGTCGGGCGAGCGTTCGGCGATACCGAATCCGGCGTAGTATTTCAAGCCGTTATCCGTATCACGTTCCCAACGTAAGAAACCGGAATTCAAGTTGAATTTCTGATGTTTCAAAACGGGATCGGTTACGTCTGCGGAATCGTAATGCGCTTTGACACGGTCGTGGCGCAAGCCTGCTACCCAACGTTGTTTGTCGGTTTGCTGCCAAGCGGCTTCGGTGAAAACGCCCCATTGTTTGAAACTTTGATTGGGCATGTAGGGCTTGTGGCTGTAACCGTCGCCGCCGCGTTCCATACGGGCGACGTGTACGTCGTCCATATAATCTACGCCGGTTTGCAGATTGAGTTTGTCCCAGTCGAAGGTGGCTTTCAGACGACCTGTGTCGGTGTTGCGTTTGGGGTTGTTGGCGTTTTTAATCTGTTTGCCTGCCGGATTGCGGATGGTGCGCAGGCTGTATGTGTCCATGACGTGGTCGATTTCGCTTTCACCGTAGCGCAATTCGAGTTCGCTGAACCAAGGGGTGAGGTTGCGTTGGGTAAAGCGGACGTTCCATGCGTCGCGGTCGAATTTGCTGCCGTCCATCATGCGGTCGGCGTAGGCGACTTTGGCCCTGCTGCGTTCGTATGTGCCGGCAATGGTGGTGTTTTCGGTCGGGGTGATGCCCAGTTGCAGCATTTGGCTGTCGCGTTTGAAATGGGAGTGGACGCTCTTGCCTGAGCCGTCTTTGTAGTCGCCGGCTTCGTTATGGGAAATATTGCTGCGGACGTAGCCGTATTTGCCGCCGAACTCGGCTTCAAGCGAACCGTCGCGGCGGTCGTTGCTGCCTGCGGTCAGGGAGGCGTTGATGTTGTAGGGTTTTTCGCTGAAATCAGGGTCTTTGCGGATGAATTGTACCGAGCCGCTGACCAAACCCATGCCTTGGGTTACGGTTTGCGGGCCTTTGGTGACGACGACTTTGTCGAAAGAATTCGGGTGGATGTAGGCAGTCGGCGGGTCCATACGCATGCTGCAGCCGCCGTAAATAAACTGGTCGTCTGAGTTAATCGACAGGCGCGAACCGCCCAAACCGCGGAACAATGGATCGCCCGAGCTTCCGCCTTTGCGGATGATGCTCATGTTGGGCACGGATTGTAAAAGGTCCGCACCGTCTCCGGCAGGGAGGGGTTGCAAAGCAGCTTTGGGGTTGAAAGTAACGCTATTGGCTTTTTGTTGTTGTGTGCCGGTGACGGTAACGGGGGAAAGGATAACAGTTTCTTCGGGAACGGGGTCTGTGTCCGCCCAAGCCTGGGATACGGCTAAGGCAATCGGCAGAAGGAGTAGCTGGTGTTTCATTCTTAGAGCTCCTTTTATTGGTTTAGTTCATTGGGTGTAGTTAATTACTACTTTGGTAGTATAAAGAATGTCAGGCAGTTTGTGAGTAATAAAACGGTTTTATTTAATTTAAGTCAATATTTTTGAGGCATAATTAAATTATTTGAATAATAGTAGTAACTGTATTGATTAATTGCCTGCTTTTCCATCTGGCAGGAAGAAGGAATAAGGTTGCTGCGGGGATAAAGAGGGCTGTGTTCAGGATTGGTGTGCAAACCTGTTTCGGCGTGCTGCGAAGGCGTGTCCCTTGGCATTCCGTTTACAGTCATTACGATATTTCAAACAGCAAAAAGGTCGTCTGAAAATTTTTCAGACGACCTTGGTTTTAACAGGAAACTCCTGACCACCGATACAGACGGTTTATTTAAACCAACCCCTGACGCGCTCCAGCCCGCCGAAATTGATGCAGGCATCGGCGACTGCCTGCGCTTTCGGTTTGGCGCGGTAAGCCACGCCTACGCCCGCTTCTTTAAGCATCGGAATATCGTTCGCACCGTCGCCCATCGCCAAAACCTGATGCGGCTGCAATCCGAGGCGGTCGCGGTATTCGCGCAATAAATCCGCCTTGGCCTGCGCGTCGATGATTCTGCCTTTCAGACGACCTGTCAGCTTGCCGTTTTCAATTTCCAAAATATTGGCGTGTTGGTATTCGAAGCCGAGGCGTTGTTGCAGCCTTTCGGTGAAAAACGTGAATCCGCCCGACACCAGCATGAATTTCACGCCGTGCGCCTTGCATTCGTCCAGCAAAAATTCCGCGCCGGGCGAGAGCCGCAAAACGTTTTCATAAACCTCCGCCAAAACCCGTTCGTTCAATCCCGCCAACAGGGCGACGCGGCTGCGCAAAGACTGCTCGAAATCCAATTCACCGCGCATCGAGCGTTCGGTAATTTCCGCCACACGGTCTTTCAAGCCGACACCCGCCGCAATTTCATCGACGCATTCAATGGTAATCAGCGTCGAATCCATATCGCTGACAATCAGCCCGAGTTCGCCGAACGCCATATCGGGCAACACGGCGTGGTCGATTTGACGGCTGTCCAGCAAAGCCGCGTCTGCTTCGTTGAAAGAAAACCCTTCTTCAACGATAAAACGCATACGCTTTTCATCGGCGTAATCAGGCTCGGGCAGGCGGGTGAGGAGGGCGGAAGGCAGGGCTTCGGCGGAGGGGAATTGGAGGACGAGGGCGTGCGACATGGCGGTGGCTCAAAAAATGCGGATTGCGGATTATAGCAAAGCCTGAAGATTTCATATCGGGAAGGTCGTCTGAAAACGAGCTTCCTGATGAAAACCGTATGCGTGCGGCGATGCGATGAAGCGGTTTTCAGACGACCTTTGAGGGAAGTATAGTGGATTAAATTTAAATCAGGACAAGGCGACGAAGCCGCAGACAGTACAGATAGTACGGCAAGGCGAGGCAACGCCGTACTGGTTTAAAGTTAATCCACTATAATTCCTTTGAATCAAATAGGACGCCTATTCGCCATCATGGCTGCTTTTGTGTGTATGGGCATGACGGCGGCGGTACGGTTTGGTTTTACCTGCCAAGATTTTGCACGGACAAGTTGTTTGAAATTTTCGGCAAACTAGCGGATAAAGCATACGCGACGGGATTTGGTAAGGTATGGCGTGTAGCGTCGGCAAGTTTGTCCCAATATCCAAACTTGGCCTTAAACGCCTCAAACCCTTTTGAAATGTTCCCAAACCGGTTTGCAGTTTTCCGGCAGTTCGGGACACGCGCCGAGGATGCCGCCACTGAAGTCGTTTAAGCGGTGGAAATCGCTGCCCGCGCTGGCGAGCATACCGAAGCGTTCTGCCAGCAGCGCGTAGTTGAGGCGGTCGTTTTTGCAGCAGTTGCCGCTGTGGACTTCGATGCCCACGCCGCCGAGGTTTTTAAATTCTTCAAACAGATTGCGCTTGACGGTGGCGGACAAGTCGTAGCGCATGGGGTGGGCGATGATAGCCATGCCGCCTGCGCCGTTGACGGCGGAGACGCAGTCTGCCAGCGTCGCCCATTCGTGACGGACGGCGCAGGATTTGCCGTCGCCCAAGTATTTGGTGAACGCCTGCTGCTTGTTTTTGACGTGTCCCGCTTGGATGAGGAACTCGGCGATGTGGGTGCGGCTGACCATTTCTTTGTTTGCCGCCAGCGCGAGCGCGCCGTCGTATGCGCCGCCGATGCCTTTCTTTTCGAGCTTGGCGGCGATGGCTTCGAGGCGTTTCAGACGACCTTGCCGCACTTGCGCCAACAGGTTTTGCAGGTTTTTGTCCTGTTCGTCGAAATCCAAACCGACAACGTGTATGGTGCACCCGCGCCAAGTTACGGAGATTTCCACGCCGTTGACGAAACGCAGCCCGACCGCGTCGGCTTCGGCACGCGCTTCGGCAATGCCGCCGGTGTGGTCGTGGTCGGTCAACGCCAGCAGCGTGCAGCCGTTTTGATGCGCAAGGCGCACGACTTCGGCGGGGGAGAGCATACCGTCGGAAACCGTGGAATGGCAGTGCAGGTCTATCATGGGGCGTTATGTGTGTGGTGAACAGTGGGCGGGTGCAATATTGTCGGGCGGTGTGGCGACGGGGCAATTTTAAAAACGGTGTATGGTAAATTCAAAGAAAAAGTACCTATGCCGTCATTCCCGCGCAGGCGGGAATCCAGACCTTGATTTGTCAAAAATGTTTAAGGTGAACCGCTATTTCAAACTTCTAGATTCCCGCCTGAGCGGGAATGGCGATATGAACGTTTTCAATTTTAATCTACTATAAAAGGTCGTCTGAAAACGCGGTTTCCATCAAGCCGAACCGTTTTCAGACGGCCTTTCCGTTATCTTCGTCTTCCGACCAACCCGCTTCTTTCAATTTCCGCCGTTGCGCGTCGTATTTGGCTTTATCCATCCAATAAATCGTCTGGATGCAGGCATCGCCGCAGTCGCTGCCGCAGCATTCCCACGATTCGGGGCGGACGGGTTCGTCTAAAAGCGGCTCGCCCAAGAGGGCTTCGGCTTTATTCTTCAGGGTCGTATCCATCGGCGATTTCCAAGCGCGCGCCGTCAAACTCGATGACTTCGCCGCCGCGTATTTTGGCGGTTTTGCGGGTTTCGGTTTCGCCGTTGCGCAACACCAATCCTTCGGCGATAAACGCTTTCGCCTGCCCGCCGCTTTCGGCAAGTCCGGCGAGCTTCAGAAGGTCGCATAAGGCGATGTATTCGTTGTCTTCGAGATAGACGGTGGCTTCCATGAGGTTTCCTGTAATGGGGAAGGTTTGAATGTGTGAAATTGTAGCATAGGTCGTCTGAAAGCCGTTTCAGACGACCTTAAATCTTCATGCGGATGTTGTTTATCAAAAATAGCAGAAGTACGGAAAATCATGAAATAGCTCAATTAATATCAGTTATTAAATCACAAATCATGTTTATTAATGTAAAATATAACCATTATTATTTATAAAGTTGGTTTGACTGACAACCTAAGAGATTACGCATGAAACCTTTAAAAACCCTTGCCCTCATTGCTGCTGCATTACCTTATACTGCTTTTGCCGAGAATGTCCCCCAGCCTGTACAGACTTCGGAATTGCAAACCGTCAACGTAACTGGCAAAAACCGTTCTACCCGCACCGAAAACCGCGACTCTTACACCACCTCTGCCATGCGCACCACCACCGGCCTTGCCTTGTCCCCGAAAGAAACGCCGCAGTCGGTGAGCGTGATTACTAAGACTCAAATCAACGAGCAGGGGATTACCAACTTGGTTGATGCCCTGAAAACCACCACCGGCGTAAACGTCATCCGTGATACCGGCATTCCGCGCTTCCAATCGCGCGGGTTCTATATCGACCAAATCGAAGAAGACGGAATTTCATCTACCGTCCCAGGCGCCATCAACAATCCGATGTATGACGCGCAAAGCATGAATGACATCGCCGTTTACGACCATATCGAAGTCGTGCGCGGGGCGACCGGGCTGACGCAGGCAAACGGCGAGCCGGGCGGTACGGTGAACGCCGTACGCAAACGCCCCACCGGCGAACGCATTATTCAGAGTGAAGCCCAAATCGACCGCTTCGGTAAAGTCCGCACCACGGGGGACTTTTCAGGTCGTCTGAACGATGAAGGCACTTTGCGCGGCCGTGCCGTCGTCGCATTAGAACGCGACAAAAATTTTAAAGACCGAGACCTTTGCAAAATTCCCCAAAATCCCCTAAATTCACACCAAGACATTTAGGGGATTTTCCATGAGCACCTTCTTCCGGCAAACCGCACAAGCCATGATCGCCAAACACATCGACCGCTTCCCATTATTGAAGTTGGATCAGGTGATTGATTGGCAACCGATCGAACAATACCTGAATCGTCAAAGAGCCCGTTACCTTCGAGACCACCGCGGCCGTCCCGCCTATCCACTGTTGTCCATGTTCAAAGCCGTCCTGCTCGGACAATGGCACAGCCTCTCCGATCCCGAACTCGAACACAGTCTCATCACCCGCATCGATTTCAACCTATTTTGCCGTTTTGACGAACTGAGCATCCCCGATTACAGCACCTTATGCCGCTACCGCAACTGGCTGGCGCAAGACGACACCCTGTCCGAATTGCTGGAACTGATTAACCGCCAACTGACCGAAAAAAACCTAAAAGTAGAGAAAGCATCCGCCGCCGTCATTGACGCCACCATTATTCAGACCGCCGGCAGCAAACAGCGTCAGGCCATAGAAGTCGATGAAGAAGGACAAGTCAGCGGCCAAACCACACCGAGTAAAGACAAAGATGCCCGCTGGACAAAGAAAAACGGTCTCTACAAACTCGGTTACAAACAACATACCCGTACCGATGAGGAAGGCTATATCGAGAAACTGCACATCACCCCCGCCAATACCCATGAGTGCAACCACCTGTCGCCTTTGCTGGAAGGCATTGCCGAAGGTACGACCGTCTATGCCGATAAAGGCTACGACAGTGCGGAAAACCGGCAACATCTGAAAGAACATCGGTTGCTGGACGGCATTATGCGCAAAGCCCACCGCAACCGTCCGCTGACGGAAGCGCAAACCAAACGCAACCGATATTTGTCGAAGACCCGTTATGTGGTCGAGCAAAGCTTTGGTACGCTGCACCGTAAATTCCGCTACGCCCGGGCAGCCTATTTTGGTCTGCTCAAAGTGAGTGCGCAAAGCCATCTGAAGGCGATGTGTTTAAACCTGTTGAAAGCGGCTAACAGGCTAAGTGTGCCTGTTGCCGCCTAAAAGGCGGCCCGGATGCCTGATTATCGGGTATTCGGGGAGGATTAAGGGGATATTTGGGTAAAATCAGGAGCAATTAGGGGCGGAAATAGACGAAAACCTGTGTTTGGGTTTCGGCTGTCGGGGGGAAGGGCTTTTTTGCAAAGGTCTCAGACCGCGTCAAAGGCGGCAATGCCACGCTTTACGGCGTGATGGATGCATCCGTCGGCGACAACACCAAAATCACTTGGGGTGGCCTCTATCAGCGCAAACACACCAAGCCCGACGACTGGGGTGTGGCATTGAACCTGCCGCGCGATACCTATCTGGGCTACAACTGGAACAAAGGCATTTACGACAAAGCGACCGCATTCGCCGAAGTAGAACACTATTTCAACGACAACTGGCGTTATACCGGCAAGCTGGATTACAACTACAACGAAAATACCAAGAAAAACAGCGGCATTTACAATACGTCCACGTCCTACACAGGCTACACGCCCGGCGGCACATTGGCTTCGGGCTGGTTGAGCCGCTACGACAATGACGAAAAACAACTGACTTTCAAAAACAATTTGAACGGCAAATTTGAAATTGCGGGCGTGCCGCAGGAAATCTTTACCGAATACACTTACACGCACACCAAAAACAACGGCAGCCGCCGTCAATACAACCCGGGCGTTTCCTTCGACCCGATGACCTTTACCGGCAACGAAATCGCCGAACCCGCCGACTGGTACGCCACACCTTATCAGATGTATTGGGAAACCCATTCCAAACGCACCACCCACGCGCTGCTTTTGGGCTTCCGTTTCAATATGTTGAAAGAAAAACTGCACATAATGGCAGGTACGCGTTGGAACCACATTAAATCGAAATATATAACCGACTATTTCTACACGGACGGCAAGATAGACAACGATCCCGATTCGGTTACCGACCGCAAAACCGTCCGTTTCAATCCCTATTTCGCTGTTACCTACGATTTGACGCCGAACCAAAGCCTGTATGCCAGCTACACATCCATCTTCAAACCGAACAGCAATCAGCGCAAAGACAAATCCTATCTCGACCCCGTTACCGGCGCGAACTACGAAATCGGCTGGAAGGGCGAATGGTTCGAACGCAAGCTGAATACCTCGTTCGCCTTGTTCGACATCGAACAGAAAAACCGCGCGGTACAGATTTGGGATACGGTAGACCAAAAATGGTATTGGGAACCCGTCGGCAAAGTCCGCAGCCGAGGCATCGAAGCCGAAATATCCGGCAACCTGAGCGAAGATTGGAAACTGTTTGCAGGTTATACGTTCAACTGGTCCAAATATCTTGAAGCGGAAAGCAAAGGCACCGTCCCCGCAGGCACCAATTTCAGCCTGCACACGCCAAAACACATGCTGCGCCTCCACACCAGCTACAACCTGCCGTTTGACAGCAAAAAATGGACCATCGGCGGCGGCGTAACTGCACAAAGCAAAACCGCCAGCCTCTACGGCGTGAAGCGCGGCGGTCATGCGGTACTCAATGCCAACATTGATTATCAGGCATCGAAAAACCTGAAACTTGCACTGATTTCGACCAACCTGTTCAACCGTTACTACTACGAGAACAACAAAGTCAGCAGCAAAGGCGCGAACAACTACTATGGCGAACCGCGTAATGTAATGTTCAACGTCAATTACAAATTCTAATCCGCCTTCCGTAGAAAGGTCGTCTGAAAACTGTTTTCAGACGACCTGCCTAGCCACACGGCAATCCGCCTTTTCACGGTTCGCAAGAAAATGAAGCTATAGTGGATTAAATTTAAATCAGGACAAGGCGACGAAGCCGCAGACAGTACAGATAGTACGGAACCGATTCACTTGGTGCTTCAGCACCTTAGAGAATCGTTCTCTTTGAGCTAAGGCGAGGCAACGCCGTACTGGTTTAAAGTTAATCCACTATAAAACTGACTGATACGCAGATACCCCCTCTTCCGCCAAACAGAAGAAGGGGTATTTTATTGCCGGCCAGAATTTTGACTTATGGCAAGAGTATGTGAAAAAACGTGAGGTCGTCTGAAAAAACGGTTGCCATTTTTTACAGATGGTTTATAGTTCTTTATAACTAATTTTCAGCTAATTCCTTATATCTATCTTTGCAACCTTGGATAAGTAGTTGCCATTGGGTACTCCGCCCGGCGGCAACATTTTTTTATCCGCCGGGATTTGATAAAATCCGTCCGTTTTATCTGACGCAGGTCGTCTGAAAAACCTAATACTTTGAATATTTATAGTTTTTATGGTTATAAATATCAAATAAAAATAAACATTTTACGACAACAGCTTTATCTGGAATCAACCAAATGAACAATACAAACAAAGAGAAACTTTTCAAACTCAGCACCTTGGCGTTCTGCCTTGCCGCGCTGCCGCAAGCCGTTCACGCCGCTGAAGAAGTGCAGCAGGTGGAATTAAATCAGGTCAATGTGGTCGGCAAAAACCGCAGCCTGCGTACCGAAAATCGAAATGACTATACGACTTCGGCTATGAGTTCTACCACAGGACTGGCATTGACTCCGCGCGAGACGCCGCAATCCGTCAGCGTGATTACCAAAAACCAAATTGACGATCAAGGCATTACGACGCTGGCGGATGCGTTGAAAACAACGACCGGTGTAAATGTCGTCCGCCAAGGGAACCGCACCCATTTCCAAAGCCGCGGATTCTATATTGAAAAATTGGAAGAAGACGGCATGGCCACCACGATTGGCGCGCCGGGCATATTCGGCCACCCTGACAGAGACGGGCACAACATCACCGACCTTGCCATGTATGACCACATTGAAGTTGTGCGCGGTGCAGCCGGGCTGACCCAATCCAACAGCGCGCCCGGAGGTACCATTAATGCCGTACGTAAAAAACCGACGGCTAAAAAACAAATCAGTATGAATGGTTTAGCCGACCGTTTCGGCAAACGGCATATCGAATTGGATGCCTCGGGCACTTTAAGCTCAGAAAACCAACTCCGCGGGCGTATTGTCGGCAGTTTTGATCATGACAAAACATTTCAGGATAAGGTGAAAGGGCAAAACAGCCTTCTTTATGGCGTTTTGGAAAAAGACATCGGAGAAAACAGCAAGGTTTCTGTCGGAGCGTACCGTATTGCCCAGCGCAACACCCCTAATCTCAACGGCCTGCCTTTATGGGAAGACGGAAACAGTCTGCCGCGCAACAGCTATTTCGGTGCGGATTGGAATCATGGGCGGTTCATCAAAAACGGTGTTTTTGCAGAATTTGACCACTACTTCAACGACAACTGGAAATGGAACAGCAAAATCGATTGGCGAAACAGCCACTCCGACCAAAGGTATGCTTTCTTAATGGCAGGCAAAAGCGGGTTGAAAGCCAATCAATCCATCGGTATTGAAGACCAACAGGCTTTCCGCTATCAGCACGACAGCAAACACCTGCATATTCAAAACAACCTGCGCGGCAAGTTTGAAGCCTTGGGTCAAACCCACGACATCTTCCTGACCCATAATTATTCGAAAGAGCGCAATACCCTGCACCATACCCGTATGCAGGCAACCGGCAGCTACGATCCATTTTCTGCCGTTATCCCCCAGCCGGACTGGGCTGCCGAACCATACAGCATTATGGACAGCAACAACCATTTCTATACGCACGCCCTTGCGGCAGGTACCCGCATCAATCCTACGGAAAAACTGCATCTGTTGGCAGGCGGACGCTATACCCATTGGAAACGCGACTTCGATCACAACTGGTCCCGTTATAAGGGCAAGCCGGACAATGATGCCAAAACCTATTCGGTCAAAAACAGCAAATTCATTCCATACATCGGCATCACTTACGATTTCATGCCGGGGCAAAGCCTCTATGCAAGCTATACATCCATCTACAAACCGACTCTGAAAACAAATGCGGACAACAGCTATCTCGCGCCCGAAGTCGGTAAAAACTACGAATTGGGTTGGAAAGGCGAATGGATGCAGGGCAAACTCAATACGGCCGTTTCCCTGTTCCAAACCGATAACACCAACGTCGGCGTGCGTGTCAACGTTCCTGCCGACGGTAACAAGAAGGAGACTTTCTACTACGTTCCCGCAAAAGAACGCAGCCGCGGTGTAGATGCAGAAATTTCCGGAGCAATCGGCGCAAATTGGAAACTGTTTGCCGGCTATACCTACAATATCCGCAAAACAGAAAACCATCCCCATACCGAGGGCGATTTTGCCAACTGGACCCCAAAACACATTTTCCGCGCTTACAGCAGCTATACGCCGCCGTTTGCAAACGGTAAGTTAAGTATCGGTATAGGCTTGTCCAGTCAAAGCAAAACCGGCAGCAAGCTGCCCCAGGGCGGCTATACCGTTTGGAATGCCGGTTTGCAATACCGTCCGACCGACAATTTGCAACTTGGGCTGGCGGTCAACAACCTGACTGACAAACGCTACTATGAAAACAACAGCAACCGTACAAAAAACTACGGCAGCTTCTACGGCGAACCGCGAAATGCCGTGTTCAGCCTGAAGTGGAAGATGTAGTCCGTCTGCGGTAGCAAAATTAAAAAAACAATAACCAAATCATATTCGGCAATCTATCCGACCTGCTCCTGACAGACAGGAAACGGTTGCCGTTGCTGTAAAAGAAAGGGGTCGTCTGAAAACCGCCGTTGGGTTTTCAGACGACCCCTTTCCCATAAAAACCTCTTCATCCCCACTTGAAGGAGCTGCGATGAACCATCCGATCCGCTACGCCTGCCTGCTTGCCGCCGTCCCGCTGCAACTTTCCGCCCAAACCGCCGAACAAACGGAACATGTTGACCTGCCCGCCGTTAACGTAACCGGACAAAGCCGTACTGCTTCGCGTGACAGTTATACCGTGCCAACCATGTCCACCGCCACCGGCCTGCCGATCTCCCCCAAAGACACGCCGCAATCCGTCAGCGTCATTACGCGCAAACAGATGGACGATTCGGGCGCGACCACGCTGGAAGACGCATTGAAAACCACCACAGGGCTGAATGTCGTCCGCCGGGGCAACCGTATGCAGTTCCAGTCGCGCGGATTCAACATCGGGTCGGTTACCACCAACGGGCTTCATTCCACCATCGCCAGTATGCAGGGCAACAATCTGCACGACCAGAAGCTGTTGATGGATACGGCGCTTTACGAGCGCATCGAAATCCTGCGCGGCGCGAGCGGGTTGAAACAGGCGGACAGCGAGCCGGGCGGCAGCGTCAATGCCATATTGAAGAGGCCGACCGCGCAGCCGCTGGCGGAAATCGATTTGCAGGCCGACCGTTGGGGCAAGGTGCGCGGCGTATTTGACGTTTCAGGCGTTTTGAACCAAGAACACGCCGTCCGCGGCCGCATGGTCGGCGTATTAGAGCGGGACAATTCGTTCCGCAAATACGACGACGGGGATAATGCCGTATTGTTCGGTACGGCGGACAAAACCTTCAGCAACAATACCAAGCTGACCGTCGGTGCGGTTTACCATCGCCAAACCGATACGCCGCTCGGTTTCGGCCTGCCTATCGACCGCAACGGCAGCGACCTGCGCCTGCCGCGCGATACAAACTGGGGAGCGGACTGGAATAAGGGGACATACCGTAAAATCCATACCTTTGCCGAGCTGGAGCACTATTTCGGCAACGATTGGAAGCTGACCGGCAAACTTGATTACAAGCAAAACAAATCCAAAACCGAAGAGGCTTACCTCTCGGGCTCGTGTGTAACCTGCGGGGCGGACAACGGCATGTTGCCTCTGGATACAGTTTCCCGCCACGACCGTTACAACCACCAATGGACGGGGCAGGCGGAATTGAACGGCAAATATTCCGCATTTGGCAGACGGCACGACCTGTACGCCGCCTATACCCATTCGCGCGAAAAATTCAATATCCGTATGCGCGACCAAAACACGCAAAACCGTTCTTTCAACCTGTACACATGGACAGGCGGAGAAATCGCCCGACCGGACTGGAACAGCTTTGACTATCAGGATTACCGCAACAGCCGTAAAACCATCCAAACCCTCACCCTGGCGAGCCGCCTGAACCTCACCGACCGGCTGCACCTGATTTTGGGCGGCGGATACAGCCGCTGGAGAAATTCGTTTATCTGGTACCGCGATACCAAAGACGGCGTACCCGATTACCAAGCCGGCAACGATTATCCATACAAAAAAGGACGGTTTATCCCCTATGCCGCCGTTACTTACGACCTGGACGGCCGCAACACCCTTTACGCCAGCTATACCAGCATTTTCAAACACACCAGTGCGCGGGACAAAGACGACAAAGAACTGTCCCCCGTTTTGGGCAACAACTACGAAATCGGTTGGAAGGGCGCATGGAACGGAGGCCGTCTGAATACCACGCTAGCATTTTTCCAAACCGAAAAACACAACGAACCGATCAGCACGCGCGAACGGCATCCCGAAACCAAAAACTGGATTTACGCCCCCGTACGCCTGCAAAGCAGGGGATTCGATGCCGAAATCGCAGGCGACCTGACGCCGGATTGGCAGCTTTTCGCAGGTTATACCTACAACACCCGCAAGTACACCGCAACCGCAGGACAACAGCAGTTGTTCGTCAAAGGAGCGGACTTCAGCCAGCATACCCCGAAACACATGTTCCGCCTGTACACCACCTACCGCCTGCCCGGCGCGGCAAACCGCTGGACGCTGAAAGGCGGTTTCAATATGCAGGACAAACACAGAAGCTGGGACGTTAAGCAGCCCTTGGGCGGCTATACCGTCTGGAACGCAGGCGTGCAGTACCAGCCGAACAAAAAGCTGAACCTTGGGCTGACCGTCAACAATCTGACCGACAAACGCTATTACGAAAATTACGAAGCGCGTACATACGGCTGGGGTTATTTCTACGGAGAACCGCGCAACGTCGTATTCAATTTAAAGTGGACAATGTAAGGGTCGGCGGATTCGCATTTGAAGTGCAACTTTCCATAACAGAAAAAGGCCAGTATGCGGTAGCATACGGCCTTTCCTGCAAGAAAGATTGCCATGAGCTACACACAACTGACCCAAGACGAACGATACCATATCCAATACCTGTCCCGCCACTGCACCATCGCCGAAATCGCCAAACAGCTCAACCGCCACAAAAGCACCATCAGCCGAGAAATCAAGCGGCACTGCATCCAAGGGCAGCAATACAGCGCCGATAAAGCCCAACGGCAAAGCCGGCTGACCAAACAGCGTAAGCGAAAACCCTATAAGCTCGATTCGCAGCTGGTTCAACACATCGACACCCTTATCCGCCGCAAACTCAGTCCCGAACAAGTATGTGCCTACCTGAATAAACACCACGGGATCACACTCCATCACAGCACCGTTTACCGCTACCTTCGCCAAGACAAAAGCAACGGCGGCACTTTGTGGCAACATCTCAGAATATGCAGCAAACCCTACCGCAAACGCTACGGCAGCACATGGACCAGAGGCAAAGTGCCCGACCGCGTCGGCATAGAAAACCGACCTGCTATCGTCGACCGGAAAACCCGCATCGGCGATTGGGAGGCCGACACCGTCGTCGGCAAAAATCAGAAAAGCGCGTTATTGACCTTGGTCGAACGCGTTACCCGCTACACCATCATCTGCAAATTAAAGAACTTAAAAGCCGAAGACACTGCCCGGGCAGCCGTCAGGGCATTAAAGGCACATAAAGACCGGGTGCACACCATCACCATGGACAACGGCAAAGAGTTCTACCAACACACCAAAATAGCCAAAGCATTGAAGGCGAAAACCTATTTTTGCCGCCCTTACCATTCTTGGGAGAAAGGGCTGAATGAGAACACCAACGGACTCATCCGGCAATATTTCCCCAAACAGACCGATTTCCGAAACATCAGCGATCGGGAGATACGCAGGGTTCAAGATGAGTTGAACCACCGGCCGAGAAAAACACTTGGCTACGAAACGCCAAGTGTTTTATTCTTAAATCTGTTCCAACCACTGGTACCCTAGTGTTGCACTTGAAATCCGAATCCAAGGTCGTCTGAAAACAGCAATGTAGTTATTGCACAATAAGAGGCCGTCTGAAAGTACAATCCCGCTTTCAGACGACCTCCCGTTATCTATACCAACACACCCCCATGAACATCCTCAAAAAATTCTCCCGACTCGCCCGCCCCTTTTGGACGGGGGCGCACGGGCGCATCCAATGGCTGATGCTTGCCGTCCTCATCGGCTTCACCCTTTGTTCCATCACCATCAGCGTTTGGATCGCCGCGTGGGACAAACGCTTCTACGACGCGCTCGCCGCGTTTGACGGCGCGTCCATGCCCGCGCTCATCGTCGAATACCTCGGCTACATGGCGATGATTATCGGCTGCATCGTCTGCGGCGACTGGCTGCAAAAACGCCTCATCTTCCGCTGGCGCACCCACCTGACCGAACAATTCCAGCAAAACTGGCTCGAAGGCCACAAACACTATCGCCTGCGCCTGACCGGCGAACCCGACAACCCCGACCAGCGCATCGCCGAAGACATCTATCTGCTCGCCGACAAAAGCATCGGACTGTTCCGCTCCTTCATCAATAATGTTGCCAAATTCAGCGCGTTCGTCGCCGTATTGTGGACGCTCTCCGGCATACAGACCTTCAACATCGGCGGGCGCGACATCACCATACACGGCTACCTCGTCTGGGTTGCCCTGATTTATTCCGTCATCAGCACCCTGATTGCCCACCTCGTCGGCCGCAAACTCAAAAATCTCAACATCGACCGCCAGCACCGCGAAGCCGACTACCGCGCCGCCCTCCTGCGCGTGCGCGACCACGCCGAACAAATCGCCTTCTACAACGGCGGCGAAGCCGAAACAGGTCGTCTGAAACAACGCTACCTCCGCATCCGCGACAACTGGCGGCGGCTCACCAACTGCGAATTCCGCCAAGAAACCTTCTGGGCGGCCTATGTCCGCATCAGCATCTTCATCCCCATCCTCGCCACCCTGCCCATGTACCTCGCCAAAACCATGACCTTCGGCGACATGATGCAGACCCGCACATCGTTTGCCCGCGTCCAAGACAGCTTCGGCTGGTTTACCGACTCCTACCGCCGCCTCATCGAATGGGCGGCAGTCGTCGAACGCCTCTCCGGTTTTCAGACGGCCTTGGAACAAGTAGAGCAGGAAGGCAGAAGCACCGCCTGCCCAGCACCCGCCCTGACTTTAAACAACCGCCGCCAAGGCGGCATCCTCGTCCTGCAAAACCTCACCGTCCACACCCAAACCGGCAGCCTCCTGCTCACCGACATCAACCTCGAAGCCCACGCCCCCGAATGGGTATTGCTCGAAGGCAGAAGCGGCATCGGCAAATCCACCCTGTTACGCGCCCTCGCAGGCTTGTGGCCGTATTACCAAGGCAGCTTCGCCCTCGACGGCAGCCTCCTCTTCCTGCCCCAACGCCCCTACCTCCCCGCCGACACCCTGCGCCACACCGTCAGCTATCCCCACCCCGCCTGCAAAGACGACCAAATTATTCAGACGACCTTGGAACAAGTCGGACTAGGCCGCCTGAAAGATAATTTAGACGAACCATACGAATGGCACGGCATCCTTTCCGGCGGCGAACAGCAACGCCTCAGCCTCGCCCGCGCGCTGCTGCACAAACCGCAAATCCTGTTCCTCGACGAAGCCACCAACCAGCTCGACGGCGAATCCGCATTGACGCTGATGCAAACCCTCAAACGTGCCTTACCCGACACCCTCGTCATCGGCATCAGCCACCAACCCGAAATCCAAGCCTTGTTCGGACGTAAAGTTAATTTAAAACCACTCGACGAACTTGCAAACCGTTCAGATTAGTAATATAGTTCTTTTTGACTATTTTCATAGTTCTTTAGGGTTACTTTTAAAACTCCTTGGATAGCCTCCGCCAGCTCCCGGCAGGAGGCGTTTTTTTGCCTGTCTTCGCTTAGAACAAATTAAATTTCAGGGCGTTAGATAGGTATAGTGGATTAAATTTGAATCAGGACAAGGCAACGAAGCCGCAGACAGTACAGATAGTACGGCAAGGCGAGGCAACGCCGTACTGGTTTAAAGTTAATCCACTATATAAATATTGGTATTTGAATAGGTTTAATTTTCAGACAAATCTTGTTGTATGGCTTAATGTGTAAAACAAGAAATAGAAAAAGGTCGTCTGAAAACCTTGCATTCAGGTTTTCAGACGACCTTTGTGTGCATGAACTTATATCAGCAAGAAGGATTAGCCGCCGAAGTATTCATGCTCTAATCTGAGAAGTGTTGAATGTTTACCAGTCCTGCGCCCGCTTTAAGTCGTTCTGCGCCAGCGTGTCGGCGTGTTCGTTGCGGCTTTTGTATTCCCTGTTTTGCAAGATGCTGTTGGCGACGTAGTTTAAGTGTATTTTGGCGGCTTCGGCGGCATCGGCGGGGCGGCGTTCCAAGATGGCTTCGTAGATGGCGCGGTGTTGCGCAATCAGCTTGGGGCGCGGGTCTTCGGTTTGGTTGGAATAGATGATGCTGCTGCGCGTCTGGCGGTAGAGCATTTTGAGCAGGCCGCCGGAGAGGTGGCTGAAGAGGATGTTGTGCGCGGCGTCGGCGATGGTTTGGTGAAAGCTCACGTCGGCTTCGCTTTGATGTTCCAAATTGCCGCTTTCGCAGGCGGATTCGAATTTTTGCCGCCAAAAATCAATCCGTTTCAAATCAGCATCGGTGCGCCGTTCTGCAGCCAGCGACGCCATGCAGCCTTCGATGTGGCAGCTGAAATCGAAAACGTCGGTTTCCCAGTTGGAATGTTTGCCGAGCAATTCCTGCCAGCTTTGGAGGAAATCCTGCTGCGGTTTGACGGAAACGTAATAGCCGTCGCCCTGACGCGCTTCCAAAACCTGCCGCGCAATCAGGATGTTCAGCGCGACCCTGACCGACGGGCGCGATACGCCGAATTCTTCCGCCAACGTGCGCTCGGGCGGGATTTTGCCGCCTTCTTCGTAAATGCCCGCCGCGATGCGTTCCTCCAATATCGACAATATTTGGTCGCTGATTTTTTGCGGACGAACCAGTTTTGTCATTGTAATTCCCTCTTTTCCATCATGTTTTTTTCTGTGAAGAAGACCCAAATCCGATAATGTGATGCGGCAGGCCGTCCGAAAGGGCAGCCTGCATCAAAATTGGCGTGACCAAATTGGCATGACCAATGTCGCCGTATTCTAATTAACCGCCCCGTATCCCGTCAATATGGCTTGTCCTACCCGTATGTGTTTTAAAACTACATTGGGCTACATTTTTACAATTCATATAATATTTTGTTTTATTTAAAATTAAATAACAAATTTGCGCCGATGCAGCCAGGTTGTCTGAAAAAATAATTGACCGCCATATTAAAGTTTCGTAAAGTGTCATCCGTTCTCAAAATTGGTTTTACCAATTTAAGAAAATATATTAGAAAAATATTCGGAGATTTTCCCTATGGATACTTGGATTCAAAACTATACCGCAGTGGGCGGCAGCCTATATTTGACGGCTGCCGTTGCCCTCCTGCCCATTATCTTCTTCTTCGTCGCACTGACCATCCTGAAGCTCAAGGGGTATCAGGCGGGGCTTTATACGCTGCTGATTGCGCTTGGCGTTGCCATATTAGGCTTCGGAATGCCTGCGGGCATGGCGGTTTCTTCCGCGCTGTACGGCTTTGCTTACGGTTTGTGGCCGATTGCATGGATTATCGTTACTGCCGTGTTCCTGTATAAAATTACCGTAAAAACAGGACAGTTCGACATCATCCGCGCTTCCGTGATTTCGATTACCGAAGACCAACGCCTGCAAATGCTGCTGGTCGGCTTCTCTTTCGGCGCATTCCTCGAAGGTGCGGCAGGCTTCGGCGCGCCGGTGGCGATTACCGCCTCTTTGTTGGTGGGCTTGGGCTTTAATCCGCTCTACGCCGCCGGTTTGTGTTTGATTGCCAACACCGCGCCCGTGGCTTTCGGCGCGATGGGCATTCCAATCCTGGTTGCCGGTCAAGTGTCCAACCTCGACCCTTACCATATCGGTCAGGTTGCCGGCCGCCAACTGCCGATCCTGTCGATTATCGTTCCTTTCTGGTTGGTTGCCATGATGGACGGTATGCGCGGCATACGCCAAACTTGGCCTGCCGTATTGGTGGCGGGCGTATCTTTCGCCACTACCCAGTTCATTACCGCCAACTTCATCGGCCCGGAATTGCCCGACGTGACCTCCGCATTGGTCAGCCTGGTCTGCCTGTCTGCCTTCCTGAAAAAATGGCAGCCTAAAGAAATCTTCACCTTCAACGGCATGAAAAAACCGGCTGAACGCAAAGCGGGCGAATACACTGCCGGACAAATCATCAAAGCCTGGTCACCTTTCGCCATCCTGACCGTTTTCGTCAGCGTGTGGACGATTAAAGGCGTGAAAGAGGCTTTGGGCGTTGCCACCATCAAATTCGACTGGCCGATGCTGCACAACTTGGTACAAAAAGCCGCGCCCATCGTCAGCGAACCGACACCATACGCCGCCGTATTCAAAATCGACCTCCTCGGCGCAGTCGGCACGGCAATCCTGTTTGCTTCCATCGTTTCCGCCGCTTTGCTGAAAATGAAACCTTCCGAAGCCGTCAGCACTTTCTTTGAAACGCTCAAAGAACTGCGCCTGTCCATCCTGTCTATCGGCTTGGTACTCGGCTTCGCATTCGTGGCAAACTATTCAGGCCTGTCGTCCACATTGGCACTCGTCCTCGCCGCTACCGGTACCGTATTCCCGTTCTTCTCGCCGTTCCTCGGCTGGCTGGGCGTATTCCTGACCGGTTCGGACACTTCCGCCAACGCGCTCTTCGGTTCGCTGCAAGCCAGCACTGCGCATCAAATCAACGTCGTACCCGAACTGACCGTCGCAGCCAACACCACCGGCGGCGTGACCGGCAAAATGATTTCGCCGCAATCCATCGCCATCGCCTGCGCGGCGGTCGGTCTGGAAGGCAAAGAATCCAACCTGTTCCGCTTTACCGTGAAACACAGCTTGATTTTCTGTACCTTCGTCGGCCTACTGACCCTGCTGCAAGCTTATGTCTTGCCGTGGACGCTGGTTTTCTTCAATAAATAAGCCAACCGGCTTGAAATAAAAGGTCGTCTGAAATCCAATTTGGGTTTCAGACGACCTTTTTGTCGTTGTGGGCTGCAAATACGGATATGCAGAAGGTTTTTATTTGAATCTGTGATATAGCTAAATTACTTTATTTTCGATACGCAACTTACTGACTGTCGTCATTCCCGCGTAGGCGGGAATCCATTTTTGAAATTCAGAAACTGTTTTTCAAATCGAGGTTTCTTTAGATTGTACGATGGATTACCGCCTGAGCGGGAATGACGGAATTTGATGACCTACTGTATTTAAAGTTAAGTATGTTTGCAATAGTCTCGGGTTTCAGACGACCTTAATCCACTATACGATAAAAATTTGATAGAAGGCTTGAATTAAGGTCGTCTGAAACGTTATGCTTACCGTCTGTATTCCCATTTTTCCCGAAAGCAAAACCATGAGCAAAACCGTCCGTTATCTGAAAGATTACCAAACGCCTGCCTACCGCATTCTCGAAACCGACCTGCATTTTGACATTGCCGAACCGCAAACCGTCGTGAAGTCGCGTTTGACGGTTGAGCCGCAGAGGGTGGGGGAGCCGCTGGTGTTGGACGGTTCGGCGAAACTCTTGTCCGTCAAAATCAACGGGGCGGCGGCGGATTATGTGTTGGAAGGCGAGACGCTGACGATTGCGGGCGTGCCGTCCGAACGCTTCACCGTCGAAGTGGAAACCGAAATCCTGCCGGCGGAAAACAAATCGCTGATGGGGCTGTATGCTTCCGGCGGCAATCTGTTTACCCAATGCGAGCCGGAGGGCTTCCGCAAAATCACGTTCTACATCGACCGTCCGGATGTGATGTCCAAGTTCACGACCACCATTGTTGCTGACAAAAAACGCTATCCCGTTTTGCTTTCCAACGGCAACAAAATCGACGGCGGCGAGTTTTCAGACGGCCGCCATTGGGTGAAATGGGAAGACCCGTTTGCCAAACCGAGCTATCTGTTTGCTTTGGTTGCGGGCGATTTGGCGGTCACGGAAGACCGTTTCACCACCATGAGCGGCAGAAACGTCAAAATCGAGTTTTACACCACCAAAGCGGACAAGCCCAAAGTCGGCTTTGCCGTGGAATCATTGAAAAACGCGATGAAATGGGACGAAACGCGCTTCGGTTTGGAATACGACTTGGATATTTTCATGGTCGTCGCCGTGGGCGATTTCAATATGGGCGCGATGGAAAACAAGGGTTTGAACATTTTTAACACCAAGTTCGTCCTTGCCGACAGCCGCACCGCCACCGATACCGATTTCGAAGGCATCGAATCCGTGGTCGGACACGAATATTTCCACAACTGGACGGGCAACCGCGTAACCTGCCGCGACTGGTTCCAGCTTTCGCTGAAGGAAGGGCTGACCGTGTTCCGCGACCAAGAATTTTCCGGCGACCGCGCCAGCCGCGCCGTGCGCCGCATTGAAAACATCCGCCTGCTGCGCCAGCACCAGTTCCCCGAAGACGCAGGCCCGACCGCGCATCCGGTGCGCCCCGCCAGCTATGAGGAGATGAACAATTTCTACACCATGACTGTTTATGAAAAAGGCGCGGAAGTGGTGCGGATGTATCACACCCTGCTCGGCGAAGAGGGCTTCCAAAAAGGCATGAAGCTCTATTTCCAACGCCACGACGGGCAAGCCGTTACCTGCGACGATTTCCGCACGGCGATGGCGGACGCGAACGGCATCAATCTCGACCAGTTCGCCTTGTGGTACAGCCAGGCGGGAACGCCCGTTTTGGAAGCGGAAGGTCGTCTGAAAAACAATGTTTTTGAGTTGACCATTAAACAAACCGTGCCGCCTACGCCCGATATGGCAGACAAGCAGCCGATGATGATTCCGGTCAAAATCGGACTGCTAAACCGCAACGGCGAAGCGGTGGCATTCGATTATCAGGGCAAACGCGCGGCCGAAACCGTGTTGCTGCTGACCGAAGCCGAACAGACCTTCCCGCTCGAAGGAGTAACCGAAGCCGTTGTTCCCTCGCTGCTGCGCGGGTTCAGCGCGCCGGTTCATCTGAACTATCCGTACAGCGACGACGACCTGCTGCTCCTGCTTGCCCATGACAGCGACGCCTTCACGCGCTGGGAAGCCGCCCAAACGCTCTACCGTCGCGCCGTTGCCGCCAACCTTGCCGCGCTTTCAGACGGCGTTGAGCTGTCGAAACACGGAAAACTGCTTGCCGCTGTTGAAAAAGTCATTTCAGACGACCTCTTGGACAACGCCTTCAAAGCCCTGCTTTTGGGCGTGCCGTCCGAAGCCGAACTGTGGGACGGCGCGGAAAACATCGACCCGCTGCGTTACCATCAGGCGCGCGAAGCCTTGTTGGATACGCTTGCCGTCCACTTCCTGCCGAAATGGCACGAATTGAACCGTCAGGCGGCGAAGCAGGAAAACCAAAGCTACGAGTACAGCCCCGAAGCCGCCGGCTGGCGCACGTTGCGCAACGTCTGCCGCGCCTTCGTTCTGCGCGCCGACCCTGCGCACATCGAAACCGTTGCCGAAAAATACGGCGAAATGGCGCAAAACATGACCCACGAATGGGGCATCCTGTCCGCCGTCAACGGCAACGAAAGCGATACGCGCAACCGCCTGCTGGCGCAGTTTGCCGACAAGTTTTCAGACGACGCGCTGGTGATGGACAAATATTTCGCCCTCGTCGGCTTAAGCCACCGCAGCGACACCCTGCAACAGGTTCAAACCGCCTTGCAGCATCCGAAATTCAGCCTCGAAAACCCCAACAAAGCCCGTTCGCTCATCGGCAGCTTCAGCCGCAACGTCCCGCATTTCCACGCACAAGACGGCAGCGGCTACCGCTTCATCGCCGACAAAGTCATCGAAATCGACCGCTTCAACCCGCAGGTCGCCGCCCGCTTAGTGCAGGCGTTCAACCTCTGCAACAAGCTTGAACCGCACCGCAAAAACTTGGTGAAACAAGAATTGCAGCGCATTCGGGCGCAGGAAGGATTGTCGAAAGACGTAGGCGAAATCGTCGGCAAGATTTTGGATTGAGGTCGTCTGAAATTGTTATGAAAGTTATTTTAATGTGATAAAAAAGGTCGTCTGAAACTGTCATTTCAGACGACCTTTTTGAAGACTCTGCCTATTCCCGTACCAAATGCGAAAGCGGTAGGGAGGTGGTGGTTTTGATTTCTTTCAATACGAAGCTTGATTGCGCGTCCTGTACGCCGTGGTGGGAAAGGAGTGTATCCAAGACGAAATGGGAAAAAGCATTCATATCGGTGAAAAATGCGTGGAGCAGGTAGTCGGTTTCACCGGTAAGGGCGAAGCAGCTCAATACTTCCGGCCATCCTTGTACCGATTGCGCGAAATCTTCGCGTGCGTCTTTTGCTTTGCTGATGGAAACGCGGATAAACGCTTGCAAGCCCAAATCGACGGCTGCGGGAGAGAGTAGGGCGGCATAGCGGCGGATGATGCCCGCGTCTTCCAGTTGTTTGAGGCGGCGTAAGCAGGGCGAGGGGGAGAGGGAGATGCGTTCCGCCAGCTCAACATTGGTCAAACGTCCGTTTTCCTGTAAAACCTGTAAAATTTTCAAATCGGTTTTATCCAAAGTAATCTGCTGGGTCATTTGCGTTCTTTCTCCAAACCCGTTTGCTGGGTCGGTTGGTTAAGTTGGTAGCATTATATCCTAAATAAGTTGTTTTTAACATATTATCCTCTAATGACAGGTGATTTGTCGGTATAATCTGTGTTAAATGGTTTATGATTTTGGAGGTTTTCACAACGGCTTTATTTCAAAGAGACGGCTTGCCCAAACTGCCTTTTCAAGCCATAATCGGGGCATGTGCAGGAGAGAGCTACATCAGGTTACATGTAGCCGCCGAAGGCGCAGATGCCCTTAAATCGCTCAGGCAACAGGGACTGCACATTGAAATAAAACATCTGGAGAGCGGTGCGCTCGCACCCACCGAAGGGGAGAAGGCCGTCTGAACCACCATTCAGACAACCGCGCAAAGCAGTGAGCAGACTGGTTTGCCATCAAGCGGATACGGCCGAAAATCTCAGGTTCAAGGACAGATAGGGTCTTCCGCGCTTATGTGCGGACGGCATCTGAACAATAAATCCGGAGAAGCTGAGAATGACTGCCCTGAAAACCACCCCGTTTCACCAAGCCCATCAAGATGCAGGCGCGAAGCTGGTCGATTTTGCCGGCTGGGAGCTGCCCATCCATTATGGTTCGCAAATCGCCGAACACGAAGCCGTGCGCACCGACGCAGGCATGTTCGACGTATCCCATATGCTCGTTACCGACGTCGCCGGAGCGAACGCAAAAGCCTTTTTCCGCAAACTGATTGCCAACGACGTTGCCAAACTTTCCTTCGTCGGTAAAGCCCTTTATTCCGCGCTGCTCAACGACAACGGCGGCGTGATTGACGACTTGATCGTTTACCGCACCAACGAAGCCGAAACCCAATACCGCATCGTCTCCAACGGCGCGACCCGCGAAAAAGATACCGCCCAGTTCCACAAAGTCGGACAAGAATTCGGCGTTGCCTTCAACCCGCGCTACGACCTCGGTATGCTTGCCGTGCAAGGCCCTAAAGCCATTGAAAAACTCCTGACCGTCAAACCCGAATGGGCGGATGTCGTCCACAACCTCAAACCGTTCCAAGGCGCGGATTTGGGCCACGACTGGTTTGTCGCCCGCACCGGCTACACCGGCGAAGACGGCGTCGAAGTCATCCTGCCCGGCACCGAAGCCGTCGCATTCTTCAAAGCCCTGCAACAAGCCGGCGTACAGCCCTGCGGCCTCGGCGCGCGCGACACCCTGCGCATGGAAGCTGGTATGAACCTCTACGGTAACGATATGGACGACGACACCAGCCCGCTCGAAGCAGGCATGGGCTGGACGGTTGATTTGAAAGACGAAAGCCGCGATTTCGTCGGCAAAGCCGCTTTGTTGGCATTGAAAGAAAAAGGCGTTGCCGTCAAACAAGTCGGTTTGCTGCTCGACAAAGGAGGCATCCTGCGCGCGCATATGGAAGTGTTGACCGACAAAGGCAAAGGCGAAACCACCAGCGGCGTATTCTCGCCCAGCCTGAAACAATCCATCGCCATCGCCCGCGTACCGAAAGATTTTGACGGCGATACCGCCAAAGTGCTGATGCGCGGTAAGGAAGTGGACGTGCGCGTATTGAAGCTGCCGTTTGTGCGTAATGGGCAGAAACAGTTTTAAACGTTAGATTAGTTTTCGTAACGAGGACGTAATTTAACGAGGACGTAATTTACTGTCCTCTTCGAAAATTATGAATTCAAAATGAAATAGGTAACTTTTATGAGAAAAAGTAAGGTTATAACAATTGCAGCTACATTTTGGGTACTAGTTACGGGGTTTGCTTCTGCTAAAGAGATTTATCCTTTTGATTTGGTGAAAAAACAGCCGTATAAAGCAATTTGGGGACAAGAAGTATGGCGAGAAGTCAGAGATAAAAATGATGATTGGTTGAAAGGGGCGGGGGGTGTTGCTACACCATTAGAACCTGTAATAATTGGTTCACAGAAATACCAACGAGCAACAGTATGTGAACCACATAATTGTTCAGACAATATCATTTATTTTTTAATTAATTCTAGAAAGTTGGTGGGAATTCAGTTTAAACATAATGATAATGGATATTTAAACGTGATACGTTATGGCTCGCGTAGCCGAATAGAAGAAAATTATTTAATAAATTGGTATAAACGAGATCAGCAAAAATTAGAAGCAATGTTGGAAAAACCGTGAAACAATCTGCCTGAGACAGCATGATTCAGACGACCTTCAAACCAAAAAACCAATGGAGAATTAACCATGAGCAACAACATCCCAGCCGAACTGAAATACGTTGCCAGCCACGAATGGCTGCGCCTTGAAGAAGACGGTACCATCACCGTCGGCATTACCCACCACGCGCAAGAGTTATTGGGCGACATCGTGTTCGTCGAGCTGCCCGAAGTCGGCGCAAACCTTGCCGCTGAAGAACAAGCCGGTGTGGTTGAGTCTGTGAAAGCCGCGTCCGACGTGTACGCGCCGATTGCAGGCGAAGTCGTTGCCGTCAACGAAGATTTGCCCAGCGCGCCGGAAACCGCCAACAGCGACCCTTACGGTGCAGGCTGGTTTTTCAAAATCAAACCTGTCAACCCTGCAGACTACGACGGCCTGCTGACTGCCGAGCAATACGCGGGCGAAGTGGATTGATTTTAAAATGGCGCGGCAGGCATTTTGCCGCGTTTTGATTTTGAAAGGTCGTCTGAAACCCCGTTTTAGGTTTTCAGGCGACCTTTGTTTCGCTTGACCGATAAAACATGAATTACTGCGAATTTGTTGCCGCCCTTCCGAACAATACGGACAATCCGAACAAACATTACCACGATAAGCAATACGGTTTTCCGATTTCAGACGACAATGAGTTGTTCGGACGGCTGGTTTTGGAAATCAATCAGGCGGGTTTGAGCTGGACGTTGATGCTGAAGAAACAACAGGCGTTTCGGGCTGCATTTAAAGATTTCGATATTGACACTGTCGCCGCATTCGACGAAGCCGACATCGAACGCCTGCTTGCCGATGCAGGCATCGTCCGCAACCGCTTGAAAATCAATGCTGCGATTTATAACGCACGGCAAATCAAACAAATACAGCAAGAATACGGCTCATTCAAAAACTGGCTGGATGCACACCATCCGCTCGACAAAGCCGAATGGGTGAAGCTGTTTAAAAAACATTTCAAATTTGTCGGTGGCGAAATCGTCGGCGAATTTCTGATGAGTACCGGCTACCTGCCCGGCGCGCATATTGAAAGCTGTCCGGTTTATCAAGAAGTTTTAGAATGCCGCCCGAAATGGGCAGAGGTCGTCTGAAAACGGGTTTTTAATATCACTTACCGTATTTATTTTTAAATAAATGTTTTCAGACGACCTCCCGAATCCAAACGTCGTCTGAAACATCAAAACACCTGCCCAACGGCAGATTCCTACAACACCGAAGGAGTAGAAATGAAACTATCCGAACTGTTCAACCCCAACGAATTTGCCGCGCGTCATTTGAGTTTCGGCGACGAGGCTGCGCTGTTGGAAGCGCTCGGCGAGAAGAGCATGGACGATTTTGTCGGCAACACCGTGCCGCAAAGCATCCGTATGCCGTCCGAACTCGACCTGCCCGAAGCCCTGACCGAGGCGGATGCTTTGGCGAAGCTGAAAGCCATTGCGGCGAAAAACGTGATCAACAAATCCTATATCGGTTTGGGCTATTACCCGACCCGCGTGCCGAACGTGATTTTGCGCAACGTATTGGAAAATCCGGGCTGGTACACCGCCTACACGCCGTATCAGGCGGAAATCGCGCAAGGGCGTTTGGAAGCGTTGTTGAACTTCCAGCAGGTGTGCATAGATTTGACCGGTTTCCCTGTGGCGGGCGCGTCTTTGCTGGACGAGGCGACCGCTGCCGCCGAAGCAATGGCGATGGCGCACCGCGTGGGCAAGGTGAAATCCGAACGTTTCTTTGTGGACGAGCGCGTCTATCCGCAGACTTTGGACGTGATGAAAACCCGTGCCAAATATTTCGGCTTCGAGCTGGTGGTCGGCGATTTTGCCAAAGCGGATGAAGGCGAATACTTCGGCGCGCTGTTCCAATACGTCGGCAAAGACGGCGACGTACAAAACTTGCAGGACGTCATAGGTCGTCTGAAAGCCAAAGGCACGATTGTTGCCGTTGCCGCCGACATCATGAGCTTGGTCTTGCTGAAATCGCCTGCCGAGTTGGGCGCGGACATTGCGTTGGGCAACACGCAACGCTTCGGCGTACCGATGGGCTTCGGCGGGCCGCACGCCGCTTATTTCGCGTTTAAAGACGAGTTCAAACGCTCCGCCCCCGGCCGCATCATCGGCGTATCCAAAGACGCATCGGGCAAACCCGCGCTGCGCATGGCGCTATCGACCCGCGAGCAACACATCCGCCGCGAAAAAGCCACATCCAATATTTGTACCGCGCAAGCATTGCTGGCGAACTTGGCGGGCATGTACGCCGTTTATCACGGCCCCGAAGGCGTGAAACGCATCGCCAACCGCATTCACGCGCTGGCTTCCGCCTTTGCCGACGCGCTGGCTTCAGACGGCCTGAAAGTGGTTCACGAAGTCTTCTTCGATACCGTTACCGTCGATTTCGGCAGCAAAGACAAGGCGGACAAAGCATTTCAAACCGCTTTGGAGCTGGGCTACAACCTGCACCGCGTCAGCGACACCCGAATCGCCGCCGCCTTCCACGAAACATCTGTGCGCGAAGACCTTGCCGTGTTGTACTATGCCTTCACCGGCAACAACACCTTCACGCTTTCAGACGACGTCAAAGGTCGTCTGAAAACCGAATTCCTGCGCCAAGACAATATCTTGCAACATCCCGTGTTCAACCGTTACCACACCGAACACGAAATGCTGCGCTACCTGAAAAAACTCGAAGACCGCGATTTGGCGATGAACCGCAGCATGATTTCGCTGGGCAGTTGCACCATGAAGCTCAACGCTACCGCCGAAATGCTGCCGATTACTTGGGCGGAATTCTCCGACATCCACCCCTACGCCCCCGAAACCCAAACCGCAGGCTACCGCGAACTCCTGACCGACATGGAGAACAGCCTGAAAGCCATTACCGGTTTTGACGCGATTTCCTTCCAGCCCAACTCCGGCGCGCAGGGCGAATACAGCGGTATGCTTGCCATCCGCCGCTATCAGGAAGCCCAAGGCGAAGCGCACCGCAACATCTGCCTGATTCCCAAGTCCGCCCACGGCACCAACCCCGCCACCGCCGCCATGCTCGGTTTGAAAGTCGTCGTCGTCGATACCGACGAACACGGCAACGTCAACATCGACGATTTGAAAGCCAAAGCCGAGCAACACCGCGACGCCTTGTCCGCCATCATGATTACCTACCCGTCCACCCACGGCGTGTACGAAGAAGGCATCCGCGACATCTGCCGCATCATCCATGAAAACGGCGGACAGGTTTACATGGACGGCGCCAACCTCAACGCCCAAATCGGCATCATGCAGCCCGCCGAAGTCGGCGCGGACGTATTGCACATGAACCTGCACAAAACCTTCTGCATCCCCCACGGCGGCGGCGGCCCGGGCATGGGGCCCATCGGTCTGAAAGCCCACCTCGCCCCATTTGCCCCAGGCCATACCCTGACCGACACGCACAGCGCAAGTGCCGAGCAAACCGCCGTTGCCGCCGCTGCGTTCGGTTCCGCGTCCATCCTGCCGATTACCTGGATGTACCTGACCATGATGGGCAAACAAGGCATGGAGCAGGCAACGCGCTGGGCATTGCTCAACGCCAACTACGTCGCCAAACGCCTGAGCGAAGACTATCCCGTCCTCTACACAGGCAAAAACGGCCGCGTCGCGCACGAATGTATCGTCGAT
Source organism: Morococcus cerebrosus (assembly GCF_022749515.1). Classification (NCBI taxonomy): domain Bacteria; kingdom Pseudomonadati; phylum Pseudomonadota; class Betaproteobacteria; order Neisseriales; family Neisseriaceae; genus Morococcus; species Morococcus cerebrosus. The sequence goes on along the minus strand of NZ_CP094242.1, from coordinate 1,749,257 downwards.
TTGCGTCCGCTCAAAGCCGAAAGCGGCATCACCGAAACCGACATCGCCAAACGCCTGATGGACTACGGCTTCCACGCCCCGACCGTCTCCTTCCCCGTTGCCGGCACGCTGATGATCGAGCCGACCGAAAGCGAGAGCAAAGCCGAACTCGACCGCTTCATCGCCGCCCTGAAACAAATCAAACAGGAAGTGTTGAAAGTCGAACGCGGCGAATGGCCGAAAGACGACAACCCACTGGTCAACGCCCCGCACACCGCCGCCGATGTAACCGGCGAATGGGCGCATCCGTACTCCCGCGAAGAAGCCGTCTTCCCGCTGCCTTTCGTGCGCGAAAACAAATTCTGGCCGAGCGTCAACCGCGTGGACGACGTGTACGGCGACCGGAATCTGGTCTGCACCTGCCCGCCGATGGAAGCGTATGAAGATTAAGGTTTGACATGAAGAAAGGTCGTCTGAAAATTTCAGACGACCTTTGTTTTAAAAAACGTTCATTCAGAAGGTAGCGTGGTTACGCCTTATCTGTTTGTCAGTTTTATTTTTTCTTGCCAAAAATCAGGGACAACACTGACAAAATCAGGAAACCGACAAACAGGATTTTAGCGATACCTGCCGCGCTGCCTGCAATACCACCAAAGCCCAGTACGGCTGCAATAATGGCGATGACGAAGAAAACAACTGCATAATGAAGCATGGTTTTTTCCTTTCTGTTTGGTGTGCAAACGGTTTGATGTGCAAACGGTCGGGGGGAGAGCCTTCCGTTTGTTGTGAGATGTAACAGTTTTATATTGAATCAACTATCTTATTGATTAATTTTATACTCACGGATGTAACCGCTTGTAGTACACCTTATCTGATAACTTCCTACTTAGCAAACCGCAGCAATATCGATTTTCAACCAATCACCCTATTCATGAAGCAACTAACCAAAGAATCAATGGCTTATATACAGACGTTAAGTTTTGAAAACATTTATATTTTATTGATTAAAGATTGCAGAGGAAATTTTCTTGTTAAATCAATATGAAAAAATAAGGATATATTAATATTGAAGGAATGTTTTGAAACCGTTTATTTGGATATTTTAGAAGAAGCGGAGAAGGAAAGGCAAAAGGTCGTCTGAAAGTTTTCAGACGACCTCATGATTATTTGATGACCCGAGCCAGCAAGGCTTTTTCTTTACCCTGCATATTCGGGATTTTGACTTGGATGCCGTTGCCCGGGGCGACTTCGACGGCTGCGCCTTTGCGGGTCATTTGTTCCAGCGTGACGGTTTGGTTGCCTTCGGGGTGGATGATTTCCAAAGTGTCGCCGACGGCGAAGCGGTTTTTGACTTCCACCGTTGCCCAGCCTTCGGCGTCGATTTCGGTAACGTGGCCGACGTATTGGCTTTGTTTGGCGGTGGAATGGCCGCTGAGGTAGTTTTGATAGTCTTGGGTTTGGTGGCGTTCGAGGAAGCCGCTGGTGTAGCCGCGGTTGGCGAGGCCTTCGAGTTCGCTCAGCAAACTGTAGTCGAACGGACGGCCTGCAACGGCGTCGTCAATCGCTTTGCGGTAGGACTGGGAGACGCGGGCGACGTAGTAGAGCGACTTGGTGCGGCCTTCGACTTTGAGGCTGTCCACGCCGATTTTGGCGAGTTTTTCGACGACTTCGATACCGCGCAGGTCCTTGGAATTCATGATGTAGGTGCCGTGTTCGTCTTCCATAATCGGCATCATTTCGCCTGGGCGGTTGGACTCTTCAATCAGGAAGACTTTGTCGGCGTAGGGGTGGCGTTTCTGACCGTTGATGCCTTCGAAGTTTTGGTTGGCTTCTTCTTGGGCTTTTTCAAAGTTGAAGCCTTGCAGAAGCTGGGCGTCGCCCGCATCGCTTTCAGTGGCGTTGTGAACTTTGTAGTCCCAACGGCAGGAGTTGGTGCAGGTACCTTGGTTGGGGTCGCGGTGGTTGAAATAGCCCGACAATAGGCAACGGCCTGAGTAGGCGATGCACAATGCGCCGTGGATGAAGACTTCGAGTTCGATGTCGGGGCATTCTTGGCGGATTTCGGCAATTTCTTCCATGCTCAATTCGCGCGACAGGATGATGCGTTCGACGCCGATGTTCTGCCAGAATTTCACGCCCCAGTAGTTGGTGGTGTTGGCTTGTACGGACAGGTGGATCGGCATTTCCGGCCATTTTTCGCGCACGGTCATAATCAAACCCGGATCCGCCATAATCAGCGCGTCGGGTTTCATGGCAATCAGCGGCTCCATGTCGGCGACGAAGGTTTTGAGTTTGGAATTGTGCGGCAGGGTGTTGACGGTCAAAAAGAATTTTTTGTTGCGCTCGTGCGCTTCTTTAATGCCTTGCTCGAGGACGTCGAGTTTGGCAAATTCGTTGTTGCGGGCGCGCAGGGAGTAACGCGGGCTGCCGGCATAAACGGCATCTGCGCCGTAATCGTAGGCGGCGCGCATACGTTCAAGGCCGCCGGCGGGAAGAAGGAGTTCGGGTGCTTTCATGTTCGAGCTTTATAAAAGGTTTCAGACGACCTTTTGAATCACGGGGAAAGGTCGTCTGAAAAGGTGTTTAAGGATGGGCGGATTATCCGCCTTTTTGTCGGGACGGTCAATTTTACGGCGGCATATCGGGATTGTTTGGCGTTGTTTTTTCAGAGGAAAACGGATTTAGGAGTGGCAATGGGCGGATAGGCGCGACGGGTGGGGAAATGTAAAAAAACGGACGGCAACCCGATTAATTTAACAAAAAGGCATTCAAAGAATGTATTTTCTTGTAAAATATCGAGTTTCATTTTTCCAATGTTCGGGAATCGGGCGGCTGCCGCAAACCGTTTCCCGGAGTTTTAGACAGGCGGACGAGTATGGATTTTCGGTTTGACATTATTTACGAATACCGCTGGATGTTTTTCTACGGCGCGCTGACGACGCTGGGCTTGACCGTAGTGGCGACGGCGGGCGGCTCCGTATTGGGTCTGCTGCTCGCGCTGGCGCGCTTGATTCATCCGGAAAAGGCGGGTGCGCCCATGCGCGCGCTGGCTTGGGTTTTGCGTAAGGTTTCGCTGCTGTATGTAACGTTGTTCCGTGGTACGCCGCTGTTTGTGCAGATTGTGATTTGGTCTTACGTCTGGTTCCCGTTTTTCGTCCATCCTACCGACGGTTTGCTGATTAACGGCGACGAGGCGGTGGAAATCCGACGCTCTTACGGCGCGCTGATTGCCGGTTCGCTTGCCTTGATTGCCAACTCCGGCGCGTATATCTGCGAGATTTTCCGCGCGGGCATCCAGTCCATCGACCGCGGTCAGATGGAAGCGGCGCGCTCGCTGGGTCTGACTTATCCGCAGGCTATGCGCTATGTGATTCTTCCGCAGGCTTTGCGCCGTATGCTGCCGCCGCTTGCCAGCGAATTTATTACGCTTTTGAAAGACAGCTCGCTGTTGTCCGTTATCGCCGTGGCGGAGCTGGCTTATGTGCAAAGTACGATTAGTGGCCGCTATTCCGTTTATGAAGAACCGCTCTATACCGTCGCGCTGATTTATCTCTTGATGACGACTTTCTTGGGCTGGGTGTTCCTGCGCTTGGAAAACCGCTACAACCCGCAGCATCGTTGATTTCCGAATAAGCCGATTGTTTTCGGCTGGGGCAATGTCAAAAGGTCGTCTGAAAACCAATTTGGGTTTTCAGACGACCTTTTAGTTTTTGGGGCTTACAGACCGAATAGGGCGATTTCGCCTTTGCCTTGTTGGAAATCTCATTCAACTTGAACAACTGACGCAAACCGGAATGCTGCCTTCGGGCGGCGGTTCGGCAAGGTCGGCGAACTCTGCCTGTTCGTCAAAGGGACGGGCGAGGCAGCGGCGCAGGCGTTCGATTTCGCGGTAGTCGCCGTTTCGGGCTTGGGCGATGGCTTGTTCGGCAAGGTAGTTGCGCAGGATGTAGAGCGGGTTGGTTCGGTTCATGCGTGATGCGCGTTCGGCGGGATGGCTGTTTTCGGCGCGCAGGCGTTGGCGGTAGCGTCCGAGCCAGCGGATGAAGGCGGGCGGGACGCCGTTTTTGAAGGTCTGTTCGAGTTTGGGCGGGAGGGGTTCGCCGTGTGTATTGCTGACTTCGGACAGGTTCCTGAAAAACAGGGTGAAGTCGGTTTTTTGGTCTTGCAGGGAGGCGAAGAGGTCGGCGATAAGGCTTTCGTCGTCTCTCTTGTCTGCTTGCTGCAAACCGAGTTTGCGGCGCATTTTCTCTAAATAGGTCGTCTGAAAAACTTCTGTCCAGCCGTCGATGAGTTGCTCGAGGGTGTCGTGTGGGACGAGGGTGTCGAAGCAGGAGGCGAGGGCGGAGAAATTCCAATGGGCGACGAAGGGCTGGGCATTGTAGGCGTAGCGGCCTTGGGTGTCGGAATGGTTGCAGACGTGGCGGCGGTCGTAGTCGTCGAGGAAGCCGAAAGGGCCGTAGTCTATGGTCAGCCCCAATGCAGACATGTTGTCGGTATTCATCACGCCGTGGCAGAAGCCGACGCTTTGCCATGCGGCGACGGTATCGGCGGTGCGGTTGCGGATTTGTTCCAACAGGGTGGCATAGGGATTGTCGGCATCTCGGCAGTCGTGGTAGTAATGCCGGATGAGGTAGTCGGCAAGTTGTTGGATTTCGGCTTCGCGGCCGGTGTAATAGAAGTATTCGAAATGGCCGAAACGCAAAAAGCTCGGGGCGATGCGGGTCAGGACGGCGGCGGTTTCGACGGTTTCCCGATAAACGGGGTCGTCGCTGCCGCACAGGGCGAGGGCGCGGGTCGTGGGGATGCCGAGACCGTGCATGGCTTCGGAACAGAGGTATTCGCGGATGGAGGAGCGCAAGACGGCGCGCCCGTCGGCAAAGCGGGAATAGGGCGTTTTGCCCGCACCTTTGAGCTGCCACTCTTGGCGTTGTCCCGCGGCATCGACGGAATCGCCAATCAAGATCGCGCGCCCGTCGCCAAGACGCGGGGTATAGACGCCGAACTGATGGCCGCTGTAAACACTGGCAATGGGCGCGGGCGCGTATTGCGGGGCGTTGCCGCTGAGGTAGGCAAGGTTGGCGGTCGTCTGAAAATCTGTATCCAGATTCAACTCTGCCGCCAAATCGGTGTTGAAGGCGACCCAGTAGGGCGCGGTCAGCGGCTCAGGGGAAACGCGGGAATAGAAAAACGGCGAGAGTTCGGCGAACTGTTGGGTAAGCAGGGGGAGTGTGTGCATGGGATTCCTGACGGGGGCGGGCGGGTTTGTATAGTGGATTAAATTTAAATCAGGACAAGGCGACGAAGCCGCAGACAGTACAGATAGTACGGCAAGGCTAGGCAACGCCGTACTGGTTTAAAGTTAATTCACTATATAACGCGCGGGTATGTTTATTGTGTTTTAGAGTTGGATGCTGCCTGTTTGGTTTTCAAGCATTTTTAAAACAATGCCTGCTGCCGTTGTTTCAAATAATCTGCCAGCGGTTTGGGTAAGCCGTAATCCGCCAGATTTTCGGGTTTCACCCAGAAGCGGTTATCTTTTGATGCGTTTTCAGAATGGCGCAGCGTGTCAGACGAACTGATTTGCGCTTCAAACGGCGTAATCATTAATAAACGATGCGTCAGGCGGTGGGTGAGGGCGGGTTGCTCGGAAAGGTCGTCTGAAACGATGCCGAGCTTTTCGGCGCAAGCGTATGTTTCGTCTAATTTTTCAAAACACGGCACGCAATACAGCCCACCCCAAATGCCTTTGGCAGGACGTTTTTCCAGCAGGATTTCGCCGTCTGGGTTGCGGACAATCAGCCAGTAAAGCGGCAGGGTTTGCACTTCGGGGGCGGTTTTTTTGCGCGGCAGCTCGGCGATGCGGTTTTGCTTTTTCGCTTCGCAGATGTCCGCCATCGGGCATTGATGGCACAAGGGTTTTGTCCGTTTGCACACGGTTGCGCCCAAGTCCATCAAGCCTTGCGTATAGGCGGGCATATCGGCGTTTTCAGACGGTAGCAGGCTTTCGGCAAGTGTCCAGAGCGAGTTTTCGAATTTTTTGTCCTGCGGATTGCCGTCGAGGGCGAACACGCGGCAGAGCACGCGTTTGACGTTGCCGTCCAAAATGGTTTCGTGGCGGTTGAAGGCAAAGGCGCAAATGGCGGCGGCGGTGCTTCTGCCTACGCCGCAGAGGGTTTCCAAGTCTTTACGCTCCGACGGAAACGTGCCGCCGAATTGTTCGACGACTTGTTGCGCGGCTTTGTGCAGATTGCGCGCGCGGCTGTAATAGCCCAAGCCCGCCCACAACGACAACACTTCGTCTTGCGGGGCGGCGGCAAGCGTTTGTACGGTCGGAAATTTTTCCAAGAAACGCGGATAGTAGTCCAACACGGTGGCAACCTGCGTCTGCTGGAGCATGATTTCGGAAAGCCAGACGCAATAAGGGTTTTTAACCTGCCAAGGGAGATGGTGCCTGCCGTATTGTTTTTGCCAGCGGATGAGCCGTTCGGAGAAAGGGTTGGGTGTGTTCATTAATATCAATCAGTGGTTTTATTTATATTGAAAACAAAATGTTATGGTATAACATTGTGAAAATAATTCTTATTGACTTACGTTTTATAGGGGTATATAACTCATATAAAGAGACTTTATTGCAGTATTGAAATAATTTATCAACAAGCAAGGAGTATCAGCATGAAAGCAATGGTTTATCACGGCGCAAACGACATCCGTTTTGAAGAAAAACCCCGTCCGCAGATTATCGATCCGACCGATGCGGTGGTGAAAATCGTCAAAACCACGATTTGCGGTACCGACTTGGGTATTTGGAAAGGCAAAAACCCCGAAGTCGCCGACGGTCGTATTCTTGGCCATGAAGGCATCGGTATTGTAGAAGAAGTCGGCGAGGCTGTAAAAAACATCAAAGTCGGCGATAAAGTCATTATTTCATGCGTCAGCAAATGCTGTACTTGCGACAACTGCAAAATCCAACTCTATTCACACTGCCGCAACGGCGGCTGGATTTTGGGCTACATGATCGACGGCACGCAAGCCGAATACGTCCGCACGCCTTATGCCGACAACAGCCTTGTTCCGCTGCCCGACAACGTCAATGAAGAAGTCGCCCTGCTGTTGAGCGACGCCTTGCCGACCGCCCACGAAATCGGCGTGCAATACGGCGATGTTAAACCCGGCGACACCGTCTTCATCGCAGGTGCAGGCCCTGTCGGCATGTCCGCCCTGTTGACCGCCCAACTGTACAGCCCTGCTGCCATCATCGTTTGCGATATGGACGAAAACCGTTTGAAACTGGCGAAAGAATTGGGCGCAACCCATACCGTCAGCCCTGCTTCAGGCGACGTATTCAAACAGGTCTTTGCCATCGTCGGCGACGACGGCGTGGACTGCGCCATCGAAGCCGTCGGCATCCCCGCCACATGGAATATGTGTCAAGACATCGTCAAACCGGGCGGTCATATCGCCGTCGTCGGCGTACACGGTCAATCCGTTGATTTCAAACTGGAAAAACTCTGGATTAAAAACCTCGCCATCACAACCGGCTTGGTAAATGCCAATACCACCGAAATGCTGATGAAGGCAATTTCCAGCAGCTCCGTCGATTACACCAAAATGCTGACCCACCGTTTCAAATTCAGCGAATTGGAAAAAGCCTACGACGTGTTCAAACACGCCGCCGAAAACCAAGCCATGAAAGTGGTTTTGGAAGCGGATTGATTTGAAACAGATTATTGAGTTTTAAAAAGATAGAGGTCGTCTGAAAACAGGTTTTCAGACGACCTTATATATTGCCACCCGAAAGGGACGACCTTTTTGTTTATGGGGCTGATTGAATTGGGATGGCGTGGCGTTAACCTTTTAGCCATATGCAACCGGGCAGTGTGGCTTTATGGCATTTGTAAAGAGTCTGTCAAAAAATAAGCGGTAATATCGTAATGAATGACGATTGCTTGAGTTAAATCTAGCCCGCACGTTATCGGATTGTGTTAACCTTACGCTAGGCTTGATAATAGTTAACATTCTAGGGTTTTGGTTCCCTTGTTTATTAATTATCTCAAGCCAGGGTTCCCGCACCATCATCGCTTCATTTTTTTCTTCCATAAATGCTTCGGGATGCAGTTTGTCCCCCCGCAACAATAAGAACCCGAACATTCTCACTCTTGTATTTTAAGGATTAAACAATGAAATCGCTCAAAACGTTCCTTATTTGGGGCATTGTGGTTTTGGTCGGCGTAGCGTCCTTTACCACTTTGGCCCTCAGTCGGGGCGAGCAGGTCAGTGCGGTATGGATGGTCACCGCCGCCGTGTCGGTGTACTGCATCGCTTACCGTTTTTACAGTCTCTACATCGCCAAATATGTGATGCAGCTTGATCCGAACCGCCTCACGCCCGCCGAGCGGCACAATGACGGTTTGGACTATGTGCCGACACACAAAGGCGTATTGTTCGGACACCACTTTGCCGCGATTGCGGGCGCAGGTCCCTTGGTCGGTCCTGTGCTGGCTGCGCAAATGGGTTATCTGCCGGGTACGCTGTGGATTATCTTCGGCGTAGTGTTTGCCGGCGCGGTACAAGACATGATGGTCTTGTTCGTCTCCATGCGCCGCGACGGTAAGTCTTTGGGCGATATCGTAAAACAAGAACTCGGCACTGTACCCGGCGTGATCGCGTCCATCGGCATTTTGATGATTATGGTCATCATCATGGCGGTGTTGGCGCTGATTGTGGTGAAAGCACTGGTTCACAGCCCTTGGGGTACGTTTACGATTGCCGCCACCATGCCGATTGCGCTGTTTATGGGTATTTACACCCGCTATATCCGTCCGGGCAAAATCGGCGAGATTTCCATCGTCGGCTTTATCCTGCTGATGCTGGCGGTTATTTACGGCGACAATGTGGCGCACAGCTCCATCGGTCACTGGTTTGACCTTGACGGCATCCAGCTCACTTGGGCGATTATGATTTACGGCTTCGTAGCATCAGTATTGCCGGTATGGCTGCTGCTGACACCGCGCGACTATCTCTCTACCTTCCTGAAAATCGGTACGATTGTCGCACTCGCCATCGGCATCCTCATCGTCAGCCCTGCGCTGCAAATGCCTGCCGTGACCCACTTTATCGACGGTTCCGGCCCAGTATTCTCAGGTGCATTGTTCCCGTTCCTCTTCATTACCATCGCCTGTGGTGCGGTTTCAGGCTTCCACGCGCTGATTTCTTCCGGTACTACGCCGAAAATGCTGGAAAACGAAACCCACGTCCGCATGATCGGTTACGGCGGTATGTTGATGGAAAGTTTCGTGGCCATTATGGCGCTTGCCGCTGCTGCATCGCTTGATCCCGGCGTGTACTTCGCCATGAACAGCCCTGCTGCCTTGATCGGCACGGACGCCAATACTGCCGCCGAAGTAATTACCACCAAGCTGCAATTCTCTGTCGATGCCGCAACCCTGTTGCACACCGCTAAGGAAGTCGGCGAAAACACCATCCTTTCCCGTGCGGGCGGTGCGCCAACCCTCGCAGTCGGTATGGCACACATCATGAGCCGTCTGATTCCGGGCGAAGCCATGATGGCATTCTGGTATCACTTTGCCCTGTTGTTTGAAGCCTTGTTCATCCTGACCGCCGTCGATGCCGGTACACGCGTCGCACGCTTCATGATTCAAGACTTGGGCAGCATCTTCTACAAACCTTTCGGCAACACCGACTCCATCCCTGCCAACCTGATTGCGACCTTCTTCGCCGTGGCATTGTGGGGCTACTTCCTCTACACCGGCGTGACCGACCCCTTGGGCGGCATCAACTCGCTCTGGCCTTTGTTCGGCATCGCCAACCAAATGCTGGCAGGCGTAGCATTGATTATGTGTGCCGTTGTATTGATTAAGATGAAACGCGACCGTTATGTCTGGGTGGCACTCGTTCCTGCCGTCGGCGTACTGTTTGTAACCTGCTATGCCGGCCTGCAAAAACTGTTCCACAGCGACCCGCGCGTCAGCTTCCTTGCCCATGCCGGCAAATACAGCGACGCATTGGCTAAAAACGAAGTCCTCGCGCCTGCTAAAGACATCGGCGAAATGTCGCAGATTATCTTCAACGACAAAATCAATGCCGGCTTGACCGCATTGTTCCTCTCCGTCGTCGTCATCGTTGCCATCTACGGCGTGCGTACCGCCATGAAAGCACGCAAAGTCGGCTGGCCGACCGCCAAAGAAATTCCGGCGGTGTACCGCGACGGCAAACAACCGGAGGCACAAAGTGAAGCGTAAACTCGCCGCTTGGTGGAAAACCGCCAAACTTACCGCCAATCTCATGGCAGGCGTGCCCGATTATGAAAACTACGTTGCCCAACAGCGCAAACATAATCCCAACGCCCCCGTCATGACCGAGCTGCAATTTCAAGACTACTGCCGCAAACGCCGCTGCGGCGCAAACGGCGGAAGATGTTGTTAATCGCTTGAACGGTTGAAAAAAGGTCGTCTGAAAGTTTTCAGACGACCTTTTTATATCAATGCTGCTTGAAAAAGGACGGGTTAGTATTCGCCCAATAGCTGCTCGCGGGTCAGTAAGAATACGAATCCGTCGCCGCCGCTGGTTTCCAGCCAAGTGAACGGCAGCTCGGGATAGGCAGCTTCCAATACATCGCGGTTGTGTCCGATTTCGACCAGCAGTACGCCTTTGGGATTCAGGTATTTGGCTGCGTGCAGCAGGATTTGGCGGGTGGCGTCCAAGCCGTCTTCGCCGCTGCCCAGGGCGAGTTCGGGTTCGTGCAGGTATTCGTCGGGCAACATATCGACCGATTCGGCATCGACGTAGGGCGGGTTGGAAACAATCAGGTCGTATGTGCCTTCCAATCCTTCGAACAAGTCGGTGTGAATCAGGTTGATGCGCTCTTCCAAACCATAATCTTCAACGTTGATGGCGGCTACTTCCAGCGCATCCAAACTCAAATCGACGGCGTCAATTTCAGCGGCAGGGTAGTGGTGCGCCATTTGAATGGCGAGGCAGCCGCTGCCGGTACACAAATCCAATGCGCGGTGAACCAATTCGGGATGCTCTATCCATGGGGTGAGGCTGTCGCCGAGCAGCTCGTAAATAAACGAGCGCGGTACGATGACGCGTTCGTCAACATAAAAATCGAAATCGCCTTGCCATGCCTGATGGGTAAGGTAGGCGGCGGGGATGTGTTCGACTGCGCGGCGTTCCAGTACTGCCAACACTTCTTCTTTCTCGCTTTGCAGCAGCTTAGCATCGAGGTAGGGCTCCAGCGTGTCCAAAGGCAGGTTGAGGGTATGCAGGATGAGGTAGGCGGCTTCGTCGTGCGCGTTGTCCGAGCCATGCCCGAAAAACAAACCGGCATCGTTGAAACGGCTGACGGCGAAACGCAGGATGTCGCGGACGGAGGTCAATTCTTGGGCTGCTTGGGTAAACATATTCATCAAAATCCTTAATGGTCGGAGCACCGTCCTTCGGGCGGCAGAATCGGGAAGTCATTTGTTGCAAAGCGGAGCGATTATAACAGAGGTCGTCTGAAAGCATGGTTTCAGACGACCTCTTGGGTGCGGAAGCGGTTATTTTTTGCCTTTTGCCGCTTTCACATCTTTTTCGGTGATGGTGCCGCCGCCGTTATCAAATGCATTCATAATGTAGGTCGAAACTGCTGCTACGTCCGCTTCGTTGATGGCTGTTGCAGGCATGAAGCCGTTGTAGGGTTTGCCGTTAACCTTGATCGGGCCGTTGATGCCTTTGAGCATGCTGTTCAACAGTACCTGCGGTTTTTTCATGATGTAGTCGGAACGGAACAGGGGCGGGAACATTGCTCCTCTGCCTTCGCCTTTTTTACCGTGGCAGGCGGCGCAGTTGGTTTCGTAAATTTTCTGCCCTTGCGCCATCTGTGCGGCATCGGCGGCGAAGGTTGGGGCGGAAAAGCAGGAGAGTGCGGCAAGTGTCAGGATGTGGATGGTTTTCATGGTTTGTCCTTGCAGATGGTCGGGATGTTTTTGTTTTAAAGGAATAGGGCAATCATACAATAAAGGTCGTCTGAAAACCTATCCTGCCGAAGCTTTTCAGACGACCTTAGATTTAAGTCAAAGAAACAACGGGGATGCTTCAAACCCATCCGCACAAATTGCGCCGCACCAAATCTGCCAGTGCGCCTATCCATTCTGCGCTGTCGTTCAGGCAGGGGATATAGCGGTATTCTTTACCGCCGGCGGCATGAAATTGTTCGCGCCCTATCAAAGCGATTTCTTCCATCGTTTCCAAGCAGTCTGCCATGAAGCCCGGACAGAAAACGTCCAATTTCGTTATGCCTTGTTTCGGCAGTTCGTCAAACAGAACCTGCGTACTCGGTTTAACCCATTTCGCCTTGCCGAACTGGCTTTGGAAGGAGACGATATATTCCTGCTCAGTCAGTCCCAAGGCTTCGGCAAGCAGTTTGGCCGTATGGCGGCATTCGTCGGGATAAGGGTCGCCCTCGTCGTACTGTTTCTGCGGTATGCCGTGAAAACTCAGCATCAGTTTTTCGCCGCGTCCGTGTTCCGTCCAATATGCCTGAATATGTTTTTTCATGGCTTCGATATAGCCTGCATCCTCGTAGAAACGGGACACCGTGCGTATGCTGAGTTGGTTGCGCTGGCGCAGTAATTGCAAGAATACTTTATCCAAAGCCGCACCTGTGCTCGATGCCGCATATTGCGGGTAGAGTGGGACTACCAAAAGATTACCGATGCCTTGCGATTTCAATTCCGCCAAGACGTCAGCAACGCCCGGGTTGCCGTAAGTCATGGCGTAGCGGACGGTTATATCCGGCAGTAGTTTGCCCAAGGTTTCGGCTTGGCGTGCGGTATAAACCAATAAGGGTGAGCCGTCTTTAAACCAGATTTTTTCATAGGCGTGCGCGCTTTTTTTCGGGCGCAGCGTCAGTATCAGGCCGCGCAAGATCGGTTGCCACAATAGCTTCGGCAGTTCCACCACGCGTTGGTCGGATAAAAAGTCGAGCAGGTAGGGTTTGACGGCTTGTGCGGTCGGAGCATCCGGTGTGCCGAGGTTAAGCAGTAGGACGGCGGTACGGTTTTGTTCGGTATAGGGGAGGGGAGGCTCTGGCAGGAAACGGGGCATGGTTTGTTTCTTTAATATTGAATGATTTTTTGTGTGAAAGGTCATCTGAAAAACAAAGGGAATAATCAAGTTAAACGTTTTCAGACGACCTCAATAAGCATAGTTCAATCTCAATCTACACCGCGGGCGCGGTTTTCATGGAATTGAGCCTGCCAATCGGCAAATTTTCCTTGCTCGATGGCTTCGCGCATTTCTGCCATGATGACTTGGTAGAAATGCAGGTTGTGGATGGTGTTGAGTTGCGCGCCCAAGATTTCGCCGGCGCGGTGCAGGTGGTGCAGGTAGGCGCGGCTGAAGTTTTGGCAGGCGTAGCAGGTACAGCTTTCGTCTATCGGGCGTTTGTCGAGCTTGTGTTTGGCGTTTTTGATTTTCAAATCGCCGAAACGGGTGAACAGCCAGCCGTTGCGCGCATTGCGGGTGGGCATGACGCAGTCGAACATGTCCACGCCGTGCGCCACGCCGTAAACGAGGTCTTCGGGTGTGCCGACGCCCATCAGGTAATGCGGTTTGTGTTCGGGCAGCATCGGTCCGACGGTGCGCAGCATGCGGTACATTTCGGGTTTGGGTTCGCCGACGGACAGTCCGCCGATGGCAAGGCCGGGGAAGTCGAATTGTTCCAAGCCGCGCAGCGATTCTTCGCGCAAATCTTCATACATCGCGCCTTGCACGATACCGAATAGGGCATTCGGGTTCTTCAAATCTTCAAAGGCTTTTTTGCTGCGTTCTGCCCAACGCAGGCTCATTTGCAGGGATTTTTGCGCCTGTTCGTGCGTTGCTTCGCCGGGTGTGCATTCGTCCAACTGCATCACGATGTCGGAATTGAGTACGGTTTGGATTTTCATGGAGATTTCGGGCGAGAGGAAGAGTCTGTCGCCGTTGATCGGGCTTTGGAAGGTACAGCCTTCTTCAGTCAGTTTGCGCATGTCGGAGAGCGAGAAAACCTGAAAACCGCCCGAGTCGGTCAAGATGGGTTTGTTCCAGCCGATAAAATCGTGCAGGCCGCCGAATTGTTCGATGACTTCCAAACCGGGGCGCAGCCATAAATGGTAAGTGTTGCCCAAAATAATTTGTGCCTTGATGTCGTGCAGGTTTTGCGGATTCATCGCCTTAACCGAGCCGTAAGTGCCAACCGGCATAAATACGGGCGTTTCGATTTTGCCGTGGTTCAGTTCCAGCGTGCCGCGTCGGGCATGACCGTCTTTTTTATGTAAGGTAAATTTGAGCATAGGTTGTATCTATAATGTAGAAAACGGCGTGCGAAGCCGCCGTGCAGTCAAACGATTGAGGTAAAAACGCGATTATAAAGGATTTTCATCGCAATAGCGGTGTTTGAATATTTCAGACGACCTTATTCGTATCGAGATGTTCACTGTTGAAAATGTTTCAAAAAAATCACAATGTTCCGACAATGTCGTCTGAAACCTCATTTTCATGCTTGCCATCGCGTTAAAGTATCGTCTATAATCCCAACCTTATTAAACAGGCACGTAGCTCAGTTGGTTAGAGCACCACCTTGACATGGTGGGGGTCGTTGGTTCGAATCCAATCGTGCCTACCAAATTTCCCAAACGGCATTTATGCCGTTATTTTTTAATGTTTTGGAGCTTTTTTGATGTTGAACATTACCTTGCCGGACGGCTCAGTCCGCCAATACGAATCGCCCGTTACCGTGGCACAGATTGCCGCGTCTATCGGAGCAGGTTTGGCGAAGGCGACGGTGGCGGGTAAGGTAAACGGCAAATTGGTCGATGCGTGCGATCCGATTACCGAAGATTCAACCGTCCAAATCATTACCCCGAAAGACCAAGAAGGCGTTGAAATCATCCGCCACTCTTGCGCCCACCTTGTCGGTCATGCGGTCAAGCAGCTCTATCCTAATGCAAAAATGGTTATCGGCCCCGTCATTGAAGAGGGCTTTTATTACGATATTGCTACGGAAAAACCGTTTACGCCTGAAGATGTTGCCGCTATTGAAGCGCGTATGAAAGAATTGATTGCTCAGGATTATGATGTAATCAAAATCATGACTCCGCGAGCCGAAACCATCAAAATTTTCCAAGATCGCGGTGAAGAATATAAGCTGCGCCTGATTGAAGATATGCCCGAAGTTGAAGCAATGGGTATGTATCATCATCAGGAATATGTTGATATGTGCCGCGGTCCGCACGTTCCGAACACCCGCTTCCTGAAAAACTTCAAGCTGACCAAGCTGGCAGGCGCATACTGGCGCGGCGACAGCAATAATGAAATGCTGCAACGTATTTACGGCACCGCTTGGGCGACAAAAGACGAATTAAAAGCCTATATCCAACGCATTGAAGAAGCAGAAAAACGCGACCATCGCAAATTGGGCAAGCAACTGGATTTGTTCCACTTGCAAGACGAAGCGCCGGGTATGGTGTTTTGGCATCCCAAAGGTTGGGCTTTGTGGCAGACTATTGAGCAGCATATGCGTAAAGAGCTGAATGCCGCCGGTTATAAAGAAGTCAAAACCCCCCAAATCATGGATAAAACCTTTTGGGAAAAATCCGGTCACTGGGATAACTACAAAGACAATATGTTCGTAACCAGTTCGGAAAAACGTGAATACGCGGTTAAGCCGATGAACTGCCCGGGACATGTTCAGATTTTCAATAACGGTCTGCGTTCGTACCGCGATTTGCCGATGCGTTTGGCAGAATTTGGTTCTTGCCATCGCAACGAGCCGAGTGGCGCACTGCATGGACTGATGCGTGTCCGCGGTTTTGTACAAGACGATGCGCATATTTTCTGTACCGAAGATCAAATCGTCGGCGAAGCGCGGGCATTCAATGAATTGCTGGTTCGTATTTACAAGCAATTCGGTTTCCATGATGTGTCCGTCAAACTTTCACTGCGTCCTGAGAAGCGTGCCGGTTCAGACGACGTCTGGGATAAGGCAGAACAAGGCCTGCGCGAAGCATTGACTGCTTGCGGCGTGGAATGGGGCGAATTGCCGGGTGAAGGTGCGTTCTACGGACCTAAAATCGAATATCATGTTAAAGATGCATTGGGACGTTCTTGGCAGTGTGGTACGCTGCAACTGGACTTTGTATTGCCGGAACGTTTAGATGCAGAATATGTAACCGAAAACAATGACCGCGCCCGTCCGGTAATGTTGCACCGCGCCATTTTGGGTTCTTTGGAACGATTTATCGGTATTTTGATTGAAAACCATGCAGGTTCTTTCCCACTATGGTTGGCGCCGGTTCAAATGGTGATTATGAATATCACCGAAAATCAAGCAGATTACTGCCGTGAAGTGGCTGCCAAATTGCAGGCTGCTGGCTTCCGTGTAGAGCTGGATTTGCGTAACGAAAAAATCGGTTACAAAATCCGTGATAACAGCCAATACCGCTTCCCTTATCAAATCGTTGTCGGCGATAAAGAGAAGCAAGAAAACAAAGTGGCCGTGCGCCGCAAAGCAGAAGACTTGGGTTCTTTGGATTTGGATGATTTCATTGCGCAACTGCAGCAAGAAATCGCAGACGCCCTCGTCAACCATTAATTTTTATAGGAGTATTCATCATCGCTCAAGAACGCGAAGCACGAATCAATGGCGAAATTACCGCCAAAGAAGTGCGTTTAATCAGTGAGTCAGGCGAACAGCTTGGTGTTGTATCGGTTCGTGAAGCTTTGGCCATGGCCGAAGAGCAGGATGTGGATTTGGTAGAGATTTCCCCTACTGCCAAACCGCCTGTATGCAAACTGATGGATTACGGTAAATATAAATACCAACAAGCCAAGAAACGCGACGAAGCCAAGAAAAATCAGAAGCAGGTACAAATTAAGGAAATCAAATTCCGTCCGGGTACCGATGAAGGCGATTATCAAATCAAAATGCGCAACATCAACCGCTTCTTGGCTGACGGCGATAAAGTCAAAGTCACGCTTCGTTTCCGCGGTCGTGAAATGGCTCACCAGCAACTCGGTGCGCAACTTTTAGAGCGCGTGAAAGAGGATTTGGCGGAAGTGGCTCAAATCGAATCCTTCCCTAAAATGGAAGGCCGTCAAATGGTGATGATGATTGCACCGAAGAAAAAATAAAGTTATAATTCTCAGCTTACTCCGATCGCCGCTTCGGAGTAAGCTTTTGATTGGCGGCAAAAACCGTGGCATTTTGGGTTCAAGTGTTTGAAACCAATGTTTTAAAACCCCCTGATGCCTTATCTAATAACGAATGGAGTTTTCCAATGCCTAAAATGAAAACCAAGTCTAGCGCGAAAAAACGCTTCAAAGTACTGGGTAACGGCGGTGTAAAACGCGCTCATGCGTTCAAACGCCACATCTTGACTAAAAAGACCACTAAAAACAAACGCCAACTGCGTGGTACCTCTATGGTAAACGATCGCGATTTGGCTTCTGTTGCTAAAATGTTACCCTACGCTTAAGGAGTTTAGAATATGCCACGCGTAAAACGCGGTGTAACCGCTCGTGCCCGTCACCAAAAAATCTTCGCGTTAGCCAAAGGCTATCGCGGTCGTCGTAAAAACGTATACCGCGTTGCCAAGCAAGCGGTAATGAAAGCCGGTCAATACGCATACCGTGACCGTCGTCAACGCAAACGCCAATTCCGTCAATTGTGGATTGTTCGTATCAATGCGGGTGCCCGTGAAAATGGCCTGTCTTACAGCAAATTCATGAACGGTCTGAAACGCGCCGCTATCGAGATCGACCGCAAAGTATTGGCTGATCTGGCTGTATTTGATAAAGCCGCTTTTGCACAATTGGTTGAGAAAGCTAAAGCTGCTTTGGCTGCTTAATTCAAAAAATTTGAAAAGGAAGCTACGGCTTCCTTTTTTCTTTGTCTGAAGAAAGTCTATGTGATTGATTTTCTTTCTTTAAAGTCTATTTTTTTGAATTGATTTGCGCTAAAATACGCCGATTCTATCAAACGGATTGGCCGTAAACGATAAAAGGTCGTCTGAAAAGTTTGGCAACACCAAACCATACAGGCGGCCTCATTGTTTCAGACGACCCATCATCAACCGACAGACGATAAAACCACTATGGAAAATGTAAACCGTATCGTTGCAGAAGGCATTGCCGCAGTAGAAGCCGCGCAAGACTTCAACGCTCTAGAACAAATCAAAGCCCGTTATCTTGGTAAAACCGGCGAGTTGACCGGACTTCTGAAAACCTTAGGTCAAATGTCGCCTGAGGAGCGCAAAACCATAGGTGCGCATATCAATGAATGCAAAATCCAGTTTCAGACGGCCTTTAACAATAAACGCGATGTGCTCAACGAAGCCAAACTCCAAGCCCAGCTTGCCGCCGAAGCACTCGATATTACCCTGCCCGGACGCGCGCAGGAAAATGGTGGTCTGCATCCCGTAACCCTGACTTTGCAGCGTGTGGTCGAACTCTTTCACGGCATGGGTTTTGAAGTGGCGGACGGCCCGGAAATTGAAGACGATTTCCACAACTTCCAAGCTCTGAACATTCCCGCAAACCACCCGGCCCGCGCTATGCAGGATACGTTCTACGTTGAAAACGGCGATGTTTTACGTACGCACACTTCCCCGATTCAAATCCGCTATATGCTCGACAAAAAAGAGCCGCCCATCCGCATTATCGCTCCTGGCCGCGTTTACCGTGTGGACAGCGACGCGACGCACTCGCCCATGTTCCACCAAGCTGAAGGCCTGTGGGTGGAAGAGGGCGTAACCTTCGCCGATTTGAAAGCCGTGTTCACCGATTTTATCCGCCGCTTTTTCGAACGTGATGATTTGCAGGTACGTTTCCGTCCGTCTTTCTTCCCGTTTACCGAACCGTCCGCCGAAATTGACATCATGGGCGAAAACGGCAAATGGCTGGAAGTCGGCGGTTGCGGCATGGTACATCCCAACGTGTTGAAAAACGTGAATATCGATCCCGAGAAATACACCGGTTTCGCCTTTGGCATCGGCCTCGACCGTTTCGCTATGTTGCGTTACAACGTGAATGATTTGCGGTTGTTTTTTGATAACGATTTGAACTTTTTGAAGCAGTTTGCGAAATGATTGTGCAGGCTGCCTGAATATGAAAAAGCAGCCTGCACATTTTCAGGTAGCCCGAAATGGACAGATTAACCCCCGAGCAACGCAAAAAATGTATGCAGTCCAACAAAAGCAAAGGGACGAAACCCGAGCTTGTGTTGGCAAAAGCGATGTGGGCTTTGGGGCTCAGGTATCGGAAAAACAGCGGAAGCATTTTTGGAAAACCTGATTTTTCATTTAAAAAATACAAAGTTGCCGTGTTTGTCGATGGCGGGTTTTGGCACGGCAAGGATTGGGAACGGAAAAAAGCGGAAATAAAGGTCAACCGCGAGTTTTGGATTGCCAAGATAGAACGCAATATCCGGCGGGATATGGAAGTAACAGGCCGTTTGAAAGCCGAGGGCTGGACGGTTTTACGTTTTTGGAGTAACGATGTCGTTAAAAATGCAGGCTGCCATGCCGAAAAAGTCAGACAAGCCGTCCGCGAAAAACAGGGATTGTCAAAATTTCAAACGGGAGAAAAATAATCTCCCCTTCCAGTTGACGGATAAAAGCTGCAATTTGGATATAAGTATACGGCAGGAAAGAAAAAAAACTTTGATTTTTTCTTTTTTCTCCGGTGCGGGCTTTTTGGATTTGGGCTTCGAGTTGTCAGGATTTGATATTGCCTTCGTTAATGAAGTCCATCCCCCATTTTTGGAAGCATATAAATACTCTCGAAGCAGAATGGATATCCCGAAGCCTAAATACGGATATTTTGAGGGTAGTATTGACGAATGTCTTTATGCTGAGAAAGCAAAAGATTTGGCTGGCTGGGTTAAAAAGGAAAAACAAAATGGCATTATTGTCGGATTTATCGGAGGTCCCCCATGTCCGGATTTTTCTATTGCAGGGAAAAATAAAGGTAGGGATGGGGAGAATGGTAAGTTATCACAAAGTTATGTGGATTTAATTTGTAAAAACCAGCCTGATTTTTTTGTATTTGAGAATGTGAAAGGACTATATAGGACTGCCAAGCATAGGGAGTTTTTCAATGCGTTGAAACGGCAACTTTCTGATTTTGGATATGTATGTACTGAAAAACTCATCAATGCCATCGAATACGGCGTACCGCAAGACAGGGAAAGGATTATCCTAGTGGGTTTTTTGAGTCAGCATGTCGATGCTTTGCAGAAGTTTGATTGGGATGCTCATATTTCATTCCCTGATGCCTTGGAAAAAGATTGGCCTACGACAGAAGAAGTAGGAAGAGTGGTCAGTCAGCCTGCAAACATATACCCCGAGTTGACCGTTCAGTATTGGTTCGATCGCAATGGTGTGGATACGCACCCGAATGCGAGCAAACACTTCCAACCAAGAGCGGGTTTAGAAAAATTCCAAACCATAAGCGAAGGGGATGATAAAAAGAAGTCCTATAAACGCCTACACCGCTGGCGTTATTCCCCGACTGCCGCATACGGAAACAACGAAGTCCACATTCATCCCTATCTGCCAAGAAGGATTTCCGCTGCGGAGGCATTGGCAATACAGTCTTTGCCGAAGGAGTTTGAGCTGCCTGATAACATGACATTGAGCAATATGTTCAAAACTATAGGCAACGGTGTACCGTTTTTGGCAGCAAAAGGGATAGCGATGACACTAAAATCTTATTTGGAGAATCACTATGAGCGGACAAAAACTGACGGCTGCTAATTTGGTCAGTGCGATTGATAGCTTGAAAAAGAATGTCAATTATAACTATGTGAACAGCTCAAATACGCATACCATACAAATCGTCCATGTTGAAAAACCGGAAGGTCCGATTAAGATTAAAAGGGGAGATACGGAAACTTCGATATCGAAACAAGCAATTTGGCGGTTGGCAGATGCGTTGTCCACGGGGGAGCCTGTCAATGTGGACAGGGTGTTTGGCGCAAGTTATAACTTTCGTTCCGCACTGGAGGCATTGCTTGCCCATACACCCGAAATTTACTGGTGCAAATTGCAGCGGATACAACCGGGTCTGAATAAAAGCGAGGTGGTGGAAGGGCACAAGCACATTATTTGGCTTCCCGATAGGCCGCATGAAAAAGGCGTAATGAAGGAATATGAGACAGATGTCGTTATTTCGGAAATCCCCTCCAACAATGTGGTTTACGATGCTTTATCCCTTCCTTCAACCCATTCAGAAATAGATATAGATGTAAAACGCCGCCACGTGCAAATACAGATTGCCCTTTCAGCAATAGGTTTTCAACTTGGTTTCAGGACGTGGATTGCGAGAAACGACCAAGGTATTAGTTATGGGGATAAGAAAATTGCCGATTTGGACGGTATCGTACAAAAGATAGAAAGCGAGAAACTTATCAGTTCGTTTGACGGCGCGGTTCAGGCCGCAATGCATATTGATTGCATCTGGTTCAGGAATGGAAAACTGATGCCGGCGGTGATGGAGGTGGAACATAGTACGGGTGTACGTTCCGGCCTTGCACGGATGAAGCAGTTGAAAGACCTGTTGCCACCATATGCTAATACGCGCTGGGTTATCGTTGCTCCTGATGAAGATAGGGATAAAGTTTTTAAAGAAGCGAATGTTCCGATGTTTAAAAATTTAGATACCCAATATTTTCCTTATTCCGCAGTTGAAGAGTTGTATTCCTTGTGCATTCGCCGGAAATTGACAAATAAAGCCGTCAATGAAGAATTTTTAGACTGCTTTATGGAAAAATGTGTAATGTAATTTACACTCGGTTACCCTTAAGTTGTCCAATCAAATTTAATCTTTAGGAAAAACATGCAATTCTCCTACTCATGGCTGAAAACCCAAGCCGATACCGAACTTTCCGCCGATAAGCTGGAACATTTGTTAACTATGTCCGGCTTGGAAGTGGAAGAAGCCGAGACTGCCGCACCTGCGTTTACGGGCGTGGTGATTGCCGAAGTGAAATCCGTTGAAAAACATCCTGATGCCGACCGTTTGAATGTTACCCAAGTCGATGTGGGTACGGGTGAGTTGGTGCAGATTGTGTGCGGTGCGCCGAATGTAAAAGCGGGCATCAAAGTGCCGTGTTCGTTGCCGGGTGCGGTGTTGCCGGGCAATTTCAAAATCAAGCCGACCAAGATGCGGGGCGTGGTGTCGAATGGGATGTTATGTTCCACCGATGAACTTGGTCTGCCCGATGACGGCGTGAACGGCTTGCACATTCTGCCGCAAGACGCTCCTGTCGGTGCAAACATCCGTGAATATCTGGATTTGGATGATACGGTGTTCACGCTGAAAATCACGCCGAACCGTGCCGACTGCCTGAGCATCAAAGGCATTGCGCGTGAAGTGTCCGCGTTGACGGGTTGCGCGTTCAAGCAGCCTGCAATCCATGCCGCGCCAATCGCGGGTAGCCGCAAACAGCCCGTGCAGATTGATGCGCCTGCTGATTGTGGCCGCTTTATCAGCCGCGTGGTTGAAAACGTGAACGCGCGCGCCGCTACGCCGGATTGGATGAAGCAGCGTTTGGCGCGCAGCGGCATCCGCAGTATCTCCGCGCTGGTGGACATTGGTAATTATGTGATGCTGGAAATCGGTCAGCCGATGCATGTTTTTGATGCCGAAAAACTTTCAGGCAGCCTGCACATCCGCCGCGCGCGCGAAGGTGAAACTCTGGAATGCCTGAACGAGAAAACCGTCTCCCTGTCTGAAAACACGCTGGTAGTGGCCGATGAAAAAGGCGCGTTGAGCTTGGCAGGCCTGATGGGCGGTGCGGCAAGCGCGGTTTCAGACGACACGCAAAATATCGTGCTGGAAGCGGCTTGGTTTGCGCCTGAAATCATCGCCGGCAAATCGCGCCAATATGGTTTTGGTTCGGATTCGTCGTTCCGCTTTGAGCGCGGCGTGGATTACCGTTTGCAGGCCGATGCCATCGAACGCGCTACCGAATTGGTTTTGCAAATCTGCGGCGGCGCGGCTGGAGAAATGGTGGAAGCGCAGGGTGAATTGCCCGAAGCCAAGCAGGTCGAATTGCGTTTGGGCCGTCTGAAAACCGTATTGGGCGTGGACATTCCTGCCGAACAGGTGGAAACCATTTTGCAGCACTTGGGCTTGCAGCCTGAAAAAACAGCGGAAGGCTTCCGCGTTACCGCGCCGAGCTTCCGTTTCGACATCGAAATCGAAGCTGATTTGATTGAAGAAATCGGCCGCGTTTACGGTTATGAAAATATCCCCGACGATTACACGTCAGGTCGTCTGAAAATGCTGGCGCTGCCCGAAACCCGCCGTCCGCGTTTTACCGTTTATAACGAAATGGCGGCGCGCGGCTACCGCGAAGTGGTCAGCTATGCCTTTGTTGACGAGCAGTGGGAACACGACTTTGCCGCCAACGCCAACCCCATCCGCCTACAAAATCCGCTGGCGGCGCAGTATGCCGTGATGCGTTCCACGCTTATCGGCGGCTTGGTGGAAATTCTGCAAAACAATCTGAACCGCAAACAAAACCGTGTGCGTGTGTTTGAAATTGCCCGCGTGTTCAGTAAAGGTTCAGACGGCCAGTTTGTACAAAACGAACGCATCGGCGGCCTGTGGTACGGCGCGGCGATGCCCGAACAATGGGGCGAGAAAACGCGCAACGCGGACTTTTACGACATCAAAGCAGATGTGGAAAATCTGTTGGAAAACAAAGCAGTTGAGTTCGTCAAAACCGAACATCCAGCCCTGCATCCCGGCCGCGCCGCCAATATCGTTTCAGACGGCCAGGTCATCGGCTTTGTCGGCGAATTGCATCCGAAATGGCTGCAAAAATACGACTTGCCGCAAGCGCCGCTGGTATTTGAAATCGACATGGCAGCCGTGTTGGAACGTAAAAAAACGCGCTATCAGGCAGTATCAAAATTCCAGCCGGTGCGCAGGGATTTAGCGTTTGTGATGCCTGAAACCATGACTCATGATGATTTGTTGGCCGCCTTGAACGGCGCGGCAAACAAGTTGGTACAGGAAATCAGCGTGTTTGACGTGTATCGCGGTACGGGCCTGCCTGAAGGGATGAAAAGCATGGCGGTCAAAGTAATTTTGCAGGATATGGAAAACACGCTGACGGATGAAACAGTCGAGCCGGTTATCGGAAAACTGATTGACGCGGCAACTGCTGCGGGAGCGCAACTTCGCAGCTAAAAAATAAATATTCGCTTGAATTTTAAATAGAAATTGGTAATAATCTGCACCTGTTACAACAGAAGGTAATAATATGACATTAACTAAAGCCGAATTGGCCGATATTTTGGTAGATAAAGTCAGCAATGTAACCAAAAACGATGCCAAAGAAATCGTCGAACTCTTTTTTGAAGAAATCCGCAGCACTTTGGCACGCGGCGAAGAAATCAAAATTTCCGGTTTCGGTAATTTTCAGTTGCGCGACAAACCGCAACGTCCCGGCCGTAATCCGAAAACCGGCGAAGAAGTACCGATTACCGCCCGCCGCGTAGTCACTTTCCATGCCAGCCAAAAACTCAAAGGCATGGTGGAGCATTACTATGACAAACAACGCTAATCACGCTAATCCCGTTATTCCTGCAAAACGTTATTTCTCGCTGGACGAAATGTGCGAACTGGTGCAAATCAGCCCGTCACAATTTGCCCAGTGGCAACATGAGAACGGTATCGTTGTCGGTTACGGCGGCGATCGTTACACCCGTTCCGATGTGGTGAAACTGTTGAAGCTGAAAGATACCTTTGCGCCTTATGTCGACCGCTTCAGCCGTGATTCTTTGGATGCAAACGGTCATCCTGCTGCAAAAGCGGAAGAGGTTAAAGCCGGATTAAATTCTATATTGGCAGATTTGCAAAAAGCACTTGCTTAGTTTATTAGATAAACAGCCGCTTCCTTATCTAAGGGAAGCGGCTGTTTGTTTTTATGGATTTTGGGGCTTGCTATGTATAGTGGATTAAATTTAAATCAGGACAAGGCGACGAAGCCGCAGACAGTACAGACAGTACGGCAAGGTGAGGCAACGCCGTACTGGTTTAAAGTTAATCCACTATATTAGAAAATATTTACCTAGTTTATAAGCATCCTTAATAAATATGATAGGTACCTGTTTTTAAATGATGTATTGATGCTGCTTGTATTGAATTGAACCATTTTTCGAAGTTATTGTCTTTTATATCAATAGCCTGCACGGATATTGTGTTTAACAATCCATGCTATGAAAGTTATAATGATACAAACACAATGATGTGTTGTCGGCATACTTCAATCTGCACATTTAATCTAAGGAGCGATATTATTGGCTCCAGTTTCTGGATAATCTGACAATGATTCAATATTGGCAAAAAAGTTTGGCTGCCGTACTGCTTTTAGGGGTATTTTCTCAAACATGGGCGCAATCCCATTCTGTTTATTTTAATCAACATGGCAAAATTACAGCAACGATGTCATCGGTTGCATATGTCCGACAATATACGGTTCAATCAGGTATTGCCAAGGCGCAGGATTTTTATTACCCGTCCATGAAGAAATATTCTGATCCGTATGAAGTTCCTGCAGAGCAAATTAAAGTGTTTGTTCCCGTGTTAGATAATGGGACGTTGACGCTTTGGCATTTCAACGGACAGAAAAAAATGGTAGGGACTTATAAAAACAGCAAGCCGAACGGTGAATGGACAAACTGGTATCCGAACGGTAAGAAATCTGCTGTGATGCCTTATCAAAACGGTTTGAGCGAAGGAACCGGTTCGCGATATTACCGTAATGGGGTGAAGGAAAGCGAGATCCAGTTCAAACACGACAAAGCCAACGGTTATTGGAAGCAATGGTATCCGGACGGCAGTCCGAAGATGGAAATGAATATGGTCAACGATAAACCGACTGAGATTTTGAGTTGGGACGAAAATGGTCGTATTTTATCGGAAATCAGCATTTCTAATGGTCGTCGTAATGGTATTGTTTTGGAATGGTACGAAGATGGGGCCAAAAAGTCAGAATCGGTTTATTCCAACGATCAGCTGGTGAAGAAAACGCATTGGGATAAAGAAGGTTATGTTGTTGAATAACCGTTAAAATACATGAAAAAGAAGTACGGGTAAGGTTTAATGCCTTATCCGTATTTCTTTTTTATGAAAAGGTATTTGGAGGGAACTTGCGATATTTTTAAAATAGTGTATAATGTTATATTATAACATATTAATTATGGAGTATTGATTGATGAAACCGAATATTCATCCTGATAATTACCGTACTGTTTTATTTTTCGACAGCGGTGCAAATGAAGGCTGGCTTATCCGCTCTTGTGCGGAGACGCATGGTAAGACGATGGTTTGGAAAGATGGAAAAGAATACCCGCTTTTCGCGCTGGATACGTCGTCTGCATCTCATCCTGTGTACACCGGCAGACAGCGAAACGTTAACACTGAAGGGCGTGCGAGCAAGTTCAATCAGCGTTTCCAATCGATGATGTCTTCATTTAGAAAGGACAAATAATGCAAGTTTTATCTTCACTGAAAACAGCGAAAAAACGCCACCGCGACTGTCAAATCGTCCGCAGGAAGGGTAAGGTTTACGTTATTTGTAAGAGTAACCCGCGCTTTAAGGCACGTCAGCGTTAAATACCGGTTGGATCGACTGTCCGCACCTGAAAATGGTGCGGATTTTTTTGGTAATCATGTAAACTCATGTTGGTTAATATCATTAAAAATATCTTTTTTGCCTGCAAACAACCGGTTTTAGGAATATCGGGTAAATTAGCGTAATCCCGCTTGTTTGGAGGTGGAGATGTTTATAACATGGCAGCGCATTTAGCAGACAAATTCCTATTTAGGAGATATTTATGAAATCAAAAGTATTACTGGCTGTTGCCGCCGCATTATCCCTTGGTGCCTGTGTCGCACCCGACATGGATTATGATTTCGAACGTGGTTCCCGTCACGAGCATCGCCATGAACACCGTTACGACAATCGTTATGAAGAAAACCGTCGCACATCAGAGTCCCGCCGTTTGCGCACTTTCTCTTGTGAGAACGGATTGTCTGTTGATGTCCGCAACTTGAATAACGATCAGTTGGAATTGCGCCTTGACGACAAGCGCGCTGTATTGTCATCCGATGTTTCCGGTTCCGGCTCGCGCTACACTTCCAACCGCGGCCTGTTCGGCAAAGGTGCGGAATGGCATGAGAAAAACGGCGAAGCATCCTTCAGCTTTACCGATCCGTACGGCAACCGTGTAGAAACTTCTTGCAGCGTGCGCTAAATCCCAAATATCCTGTTAAAGGTCGTCTGAAAATATTTTCAGACGACCTTTTTTCTATTTGGTGCAGTGTGCCCCTACATTACAGGTAATCTTTTGGATATAACGAAATCATCTTTAAATCGAACAAACCATTCTTTCCCATTTTCAGACGACCTGATTAAAGTAGCTCCAAACTGAGAATAAGGAGCACCCTATGACTACCACCGCCGACCCGCGCGCCAAACTGCCCGACACCCCGCTTTCCGGCAACGAAGCCCTGAAAGACCGCAGCGACTATCTGCACGGTACCATCAAACAAGACCTGACCGATGACTTTACCGGCGGCTTTACCGCCGACAATTTCCAGCTCATCCGTTTCCACGGCATGTACGAGCAGGACAACCGCGACATCCGCGCCGAGCGTACCGATCAAAAACTCGAACCCTTAAAAAACATGATGTTGCGCTGCCGCTTGCCCGGCGGCATCATCACGCCGGCGCAGTGGCTGGGCATAGACGAATTTGCCGGCGACCACACTATTTACGGCTCCATCCGCCTGACCAACCGCCAAACCTTCCAATACCACGGCATTTTAAAAACCGATTTGAAACTGGCGCACCAGTCCCTGCACAAACTCGGCCTCGATTCCATCGCCACCGCCAGCGACGTCAACCGCAACGTACTCTGCACCAGCAACCCCGTCCAAAGCCCGCTGCACCAAGAAGCCTACGAATGGGCGAAACGCATCAGTATGCACCTCCTGCCGCGCACTATGGCATACGCCGATGTCTGGCTGGACGGCGAAAAAGTGTTCACCACCGAACCGACCGAACCGCGCAACAAAGAAATCGCCGACGACGTCGAACCGATTTTGGGCAAAACCTATCTGCCGCGCAAATTCAAAACCGCCGTCGTCATCCCGCCCGACAACGATGTGGACATTCATTCCAACGATTTAGGATTTGTCGCCATCGAAGAAAACGGCAAACTCGTCGGCTTCAACGTCCTTGTCGGCGGCGGGCTGTCCAGCGAACACGGCAACACCAAAACCTACCCCAACACCTCCTACGAATTTGGGTTCGTCCCCCTCGAATACACCCTCAACGCCGCCGAAGCCGTCGTCAGTACCCAGCGCGACTGGGGCAACCGCAGCGACCGCAAAGCCGCGCGTACCCGCTATACACTCCAGCGCGTCGGCGTCGAAGTATTCAAAGAAGAAGTCGAAAAGCGCATGGGCATCAAGTTCGAACCTATCCGCCCCTACGCTTTCACCCATCGCGGCGACCACATCGGCTGGGT
Organism: Morococcus cerebrosus; assembly: GCF_022749515.1. Taxonomy (NCBI): domain Bacteria; kingdom Pseudomonadati; phylum Pseudomonadota; class Betaproteobacteria; order Neisseriales; family Neisseriaceae; genus Morococcus; species Morococcus cerebrosus. The sequence continues at coordinate 1,720,686 of NZ_CP094242.1, read as the reverse complement.
TAAAGGACTCGAAGGCAACTGGCACCTGACCCTGTTTATCGAAAACGGCCGCCTGCTCGACTACCCCGGCAGGCCGTTGAAAACCGGCGTGCGCGAAATCGCCAAAATCCACCCCGGCGACTTCCGCCTGACCGCCAATCAAAACCTCGTCGTCGCCAACGTCCCGCCCGAGCTGAAAGACACCATAGACAAAATCGCCAAAGAACACGGCTTAATCAGCAAATCCATCACCATCCAGCGCGAAAACTCGATGGCGTGCGTCGCCCTGCCGACCTGTCCGCTGGCGATGGCGGAGGCCGAACGCTTCCTGCCATCGTTCTCCGACAAAATCGACGAAATGTTCGCCAAATACGGCTTGGAAGACGAATACATCGTCCTGCGCGTCACCGGCTGCCCCAATGGCTGCGGCCGCGCCATGCTCGCCGAAATCGGCTTAGTCGGCAAAGCCGTCGGCCGCTACAACCTCTACGCAGGCGGCAACCGCGAAGGCACCCGCATCCCGCGTCTCTTTAAAGAAAACATTACCGAACCCGAAATCCTCGAAATCGTCGACGGCTGGGTCGGCAACTGGGCGCAAAACCGCCTCGACGACGAAGGCTTCGGCGATTTTGCCGTCCGTACCGGCATCGTCAAACCCGTTCTCGACCCGCCGCGCGATTTTTGGGTATGAGTGCAGGTAAGGAAGGATGTACAGGAAGAAAGGTCGTCTGAAAAATGAACTGCCCCCCAAATCTTGGACACTCATAAAAGCCTATTCAGGCGCTCTGTGCAAGCTGGGTTCTGTATGCGACAGGACTCAGCTTTTTCAATGTAGAAATCAGTAGCGTTGTTTACAGTATTTCCAGGAGAATACTGAAACATGAACATGCACAAAAACACCCGCCTCACCCCGCACCACCGCCAAGCCGTTTGGCTGGCCTACACGCAGGAAAAGGAAAGCGTCACCTCCCTGGCACGCCGCTACCAAGTCAGCCGCGTCACCATTTACCGCGCCCTTAAAGCCGCAAGGGCCAAGCTGCTCAAACCGCAAACCAGTACCAACAACCGTTTCAAACAGGCAAAGTACGGAATGAAACGCCTGGCCAAGGTAGAACGCAGCATTCAGGAAAAACTCAAAAAGCAGGCCAAACGCTACAATAAATCCTACCCCGGAGAGCTGGTGCATCTCGACACCAAACGGCTGCCGCTGCTCAAAGGGCAGAAAGCCACCGATAAGCGGGATTACCTGTTTGTCGCCATCGACGATTTCTCAAGGGAGCTATACGCCGCCATTTTGCCGGACAAAACCGCAGACAGCGCCGCCAAGTTTCTGACCGAACACCTGATTGATCCCTGCCCATACCTGATTGAGTGCGTTTACTCCGACAACGGTACGGAATACAAAGGCTCGGCCAACCATGCTTTCGGTGTAGCCTGTTACGAGAACGGGATTGGTCAAAAGTTTACCCGGGTTGCCCGTCCGCAGACCAACGGTAAGGCGGAGCGGGTTATCCGTACCCTGATGGAGATGTGGCATGAGAAACAGTCGTTTGAGAGTCCGGAACACCGGTAAAAGGGGGTGTGTTGCTTTGTTAATTTTTATAACACGGTGAAGCCACACCGCAGTTTGAACGGCGATACGCCGTTTGAGGTCTTGCAGGCTTATTTTTCTCAACCTGTTGTGTAAACAACGCGATGATTTTCTACACGTCAGTCAGCCATTTTTCGTTGGGCTTTCGGGCTTTGAACCGGCGTTTGAGGAGGTTTTCCGATATTTCGCCCATGGCGGGATGGCGGTAGGCTTTTTTCGCCCGTATGAGGGCTTTCAGTTCCAACTGCTTCATCAACTGCGCCGCTTTTTTGCGGTTCCAACCCAATGCGGCGGCAATGCGCCTTTGTCCGTAGCGTCCTTTATGCCGCCGGTAGGTTTCGACAAGGAGGGCTTTGTCGGCTTCGTCGGGGTCGGGTCGGTCTTGGTGGTGGTAGTAAAAGCTGCTTTTGGGCAGGTTTGCGATGTGCAGCAGGTATTTGAGCGGGTGTTGCGCCCTCAGTGCTTGGACGGTTTGGCTTTGTCCTTTTCGGTCTGCTTTTGGCTGAGGGCTTTTAACTCCTTTAGGTAGGCGACCTCTGCGCGCATATAGCACAACTCTTCGATAAGCTCTGCCTGTGTTTTTTCTTGATCGGGTTTATCTGCGATGAAGGGGTTTTTGCGGTGTTGGGGCATGGTTTTGGATTGGGGATGTTCGAGTGCGCCGATACCGCCTTCTTGATAGGCGCGTATCCATCGTCTCAGGTGGGTTCGGGAAATGCCGTAGTGGTCTGCGGTACGCTGTTGGCTGCGTATATGCAGGTAGTGGAGTACGGCTTGGTATTTGAAGTGTAATGTATATTTGCTCATAAAAAAACTGCACCTTGTGAGTTGGAGGGGATGTCCAACTTTTGGGGTGCAGTTCAAAATTCAGACGACCTTTTGGATTTTGAGAACAACGGTTTTCTCGGGCGAACGCGGGACGCAATCGTTCGCTTTAGGGGCGGGTTGGAAGGCCGTTTGAAAAGTTGTCGTGGTGCAGGCTGTGTCTCCAGATTGCTGCAGTCGGACAGACGGCGGGAAGGAAAGTTTTCGCTGGCAAAGCCCATGCTGTGATATCTTATTCGAAAGGTCGTCCGAATATAGCAAACATACTTAACTTTAAATCCGGCATATCATCAAATTCTGTCATTCCCGTGCAGGCGGGAGTCCATCGTAAAACTTGAGAAACCTTGGTTTGAAAAACAGTTTCTGAATTTCAAAAATGGATTGCCGCCTGCTCAGGAATGACGATAACCGGTAAGGTAAATTGCGTATCGGAGAAAAGTAATCTAGCTATAGCCTGACTTTGGGTTAGCAAACTCGAAAAAAAATAAGAGGAAGAGTTGAAAGCTGGAAATCAAAAGGTCGTCTGAAAAACAGAAATGCTTGGTTTTCAGACGACCTTGGATTCGGATTTCAAGTGCAACACTAGGGTACCAGTGGTTGGAACAGATTTAAGAATAAAACACTTGGCGTTTCGTAGCCAAGTGTTTTTCTCGGCCGGTGGTTCAACTCATCTTGAACCCTGCGTATCTCCCGATCGCTGATGTTTCGGAAATCGGTTTGTTTGGGGAAATATTGCCGGATGAGTCCATTGGTGTTCTCATTCAGCCCTTTCTCCCAAGAATGGTAAGGGCGGCAAAAATAGGTTTTCGCCTTCAAGGCTTTGGCTATTTTGGTGTGTTGGTAGAACTCTTTGCCGTTATCCATGGTGATGGTGTGGACTCTGGCTTTATATGCCTTTAATACCCTAATGGCCGCCCGGGCAGTGTCTTCGGCTTTTAAGTTCTTTAATTTGCAGATGATGGTGTAGCGGGTAGTGCGTTCGACCAAGGTCAATAACGCGCTTTTCTGATTTTTGCCGACGATGGTGTCGGCCTCCCAATCGCCGATGCGGGTTTTCCGGTCGACGATAGCAGGTCGGTTCTCTATGCCGACGCGGTCGGGCACTTTGCCTCTGGTCCATGTGCTGCCGTAGCGTTTGCGGTAGGGTTTGCTGCATATTCTGAGGTGTTGCCACAAAGTGCCGCCGTTGCTTTTGTCTTGGCGGAGGTAGCGGTAAATAGTGCTGTGATGGAGTGTGATCCCGTGGTGTTTATGCAGGTAGGCACATACTTGTTCGGGACTGAGTTTGCGGCGGATAAGGGTGTCGATGTGTTGAACCAGCTGCGAATCGAGCTTATAGGGTTTTCGCCGGTGCTGTTTGGTCAGCCGGCTTTGCTTCTGTGCTTTTTCGGCGCTGTATTGCTGTCCTTGGATGCAGTGCCGCTTGATTTCTCGGCTGATGGTGCTTTTGTGGCGGTTGAGCTGTTTGGCGATTTCGGCGATGGTGCAGTGGCGGGACAGGTATTGGATATGGTATCGTTCGTCTTGGGTCAGTTGTGTGTAGCTCATGGCAATCTTTCTTGCAGGAAAGGCCGTATGCTACCGCATACTGGCCTTTTTCTGTTATGGAAAGTTGCACTTCAAATGCGAATCCGCCGACCTTTGTTTTGGGAAAACGGCTCAACGAGTTACGTTGCGCCAGTCGCTTTCGAAATAGCTGACGAGGATTTGGTTGTTCAGATAGTTCGGCTCGACCTTGCGCCTTGCCATGTCGGGCGGGAAGCGGAACATTTCGGCGGCGGTTTGGGCGTTCAGATAACGCGTAGGGACGTCGAATTTCTGCGGGACGGGGAATTGTTTATCGAAGCCTGCCAACACAAATCCCCATTCTCCGAAGGAGGGGACGTAAACGTGATAAGGCGCAGTGGAAAGGCCGGCGGCTTCGAGGGTGGCGACGACCGACCAGTAGGCGTTGGGGGCGAAGTAGGGCGAGGTGGATTGGACGACGATTTTGCCCTGCGGCTGAAGATGGCGGGCAACGAGGCGGTACATGGGGACGGAGTAGAGTTTGCCCAGCGAGAAATTGGACGGGTCGGGCAGGTCGATGATGATGACGTCGAATTTTTCAGACGACCCCTCCAGCCATTTGGCGGCATCGTCGTTGACGACGTGCATTTTGGGGTGGGACAGCGAGCCTTGGTTGAGCGCGCTTAAGGTGGCGGAGGTTTTAAAAGTGGCGGTCATGTCGGGGTCTAAATCGACCAAGGTAACGTGTTTGACCTGCGGGTATTTCAAGACTTCGCGCGCCGCCAGCCCGTCGCCGCCGCCGAGGATGAGGATGCGGGAGGCGTTGGAAACCATCTGCATGGCGGGTAAGACGAGGGCTTCGTGGTAACGGGCTTCGTCGCGCGAGGAGAATTGCAGGTTGCCGTTGATGTAGAGGCGGGTGTCGTCTTTCCAGCGGGTTACGACGAGCCGCTGGTAGGGCGAGTGGCTTTGATAGACGACGGGGTCGCCGAAATAGCTTTGTTCGGCTTTGAATGAGATGCGGTCGGCGTAGGCGAAGGTGGCGGCGAGGACGGACAAGACAATCAGCGCGCGCAGGCGGATGGCGCGGTAGCGGGGCAGTTCGGCTTTGAAGACACGCGCGGTCAGGTAGGCGACGGCGGCGTTGAGGATGCCGAACAAGAGGGCGGAACGCGCCATGCCGAGTTTGGGGGCGAGTAGAAGCGGGAAGAGCAAGGAAACGGCGAGTGCGCCCAAATAGTCGAAGGTCAGGACTTTGGAAACGAGTTCTTTAAACTCTGCGCCTTTGCGGTTTAACACGCGCATCACCAACGGGATTTCCATGCCGACGACCGCGCCGACAATCAGCACGAAGGCGTAGAGCAGGGTGCGGAACGGGGCGGCGGAAAGCCCGAAGGCGACGAACAATGCCAGCGCGGAAATGCCGCCGATGATGCCGACCAGAAGTTCGATTTCGATAAAGCGGTGTAACACGTCTTCGTCTTTGATGTAGCGGGTCAGGTGCGCGCCTATGCCCATCGAGAAAAGATAAAGTCCGATGACGGAGGAAAACTGCAAAATGCTGTCGCCCAAAAGATAGCTCGCTAGCGCGGCAATGATGAGTTCGTAGGCGAGGCCGCAACTGGCGACGATGAAGACGGAGATGATGAGGGTGCGGTTGGCGGTCATGGTGTCGTAGGAATAGGGTTTGAGCTGCTATTGTATATTGAAATAGGGATGGTCTGCCGCAAAGGTCGTCTGAAAAACTCCAGCCGTTTTTTTTTGACGACGTTTCCGTATTTTTAGGATTGACATGAAAATATTGTCAACAATTTGGGCAACGTTGTCCGATTTATTCTATAATTCTGTTTTCCAAGTTAACCTCGAATTCGGAGAAGACGATATGTGCGGTGTATTAGGTTTGGTCAGCCATGAGCCGGTAAACCAGCTTCTGTACGACGGTTTGCAGATGTTGCAGCACAGGGGGCAGGATGCGGCGGGCATTGTGACGGCGGAAGGCAGCACGTTCCATATGCACAAAGGCAAAGGCATGGTGCGCGAAGTGTTCCGCACACGCAATATGCGCGATTTGATCGGCAACGCGGGCATCGCCCATGTCCGTTATCCTACGGCGGGCAACGCGGGCAGCAGCGCGGAGGCGCAACCTTTCTACGTCAGCTCGCCTTTCGGCATCGTGTTGGCACACAACGGCAACCTCACCAATACCGCCGAACTGTATGAAAACGTGTGCAACAAACACCTGCGCCACGTCAACACCAGCTCCGATTCCGAAGTTTTGCTCAACGTATTCGCGCACGAATTACGCCGCGAGGTCTCTAAAAACGCCAATCCCCACCGGCTCAATATCGACAATATTTTCAACGCCGTTGCCGAAGTCCACCGCCTGGTGCGCGGCGCATACGGCGTGGTTGCCATGATTGCGGGCTACGGCATGCTCGCTTTCCGCGATCCTTACGGCATCCGCCCGCTGGTGTTGGGTTCGCAAACCGACGAGGCAGGCAGAAAATCCTATGCCGTCGCCTCCGAATCCGTTGCCTTCAATGCGCTTGCCTACGATTTGGAACGCGATATCCAGCCGGGCGAAGCGGTATTCGTCGGCTTTGACGGCACACTGATTGCCCGTCAATGCAGCGACCGCGCTAAACTCAGCCCCTGCCTCTTCGAATACGTCTATTTTGCCCGTCCCGACTCCGTGATCGACGGCGTATCGGTTTACCAATCGCGTTTGGACATGGGTGTGTCCTTAGCGGAAAAAATCAAGCGCGAGCTGCCTGTGGACGACATCGACGTCGTGATGCCCATTCCCGACACCAGCCGCCCCAGCGCGATGGAACTTGCCGTCCACCTCAAAAAGCCTTACCGCGAAGGTTTGATTAAAAACCGCTATATCGGCCGCACCTTTATCATGCCCGGTCAGGCGACGCGCAAAAAATCCGTGCGCCAGAAACTCAGCCCGATGGAAACCGAGTTTGAAGGCAAAAGCGTATTGCTGGTGGACGACTCCATCGTGCGCGGGACGACCAGCCGCGAAATCGTCGAAATGGTACGCGCAGCAGGCGCGCGCAAAGTCTATATCGCCTCCGCCGCTCCCGAAGTGCGCTATCCCAATGTGTACGGCATCGACATGCCCACGCGCGAAGAATTGATTGCCAACGGGCGCAGCGCGGCGGAAATTGCCGCCGAAATCGGCGCAGACGGCATCGTTTTCCAAAATTTGAGCGATTTGGAAACCGTCGTCAAAGCACTCAATCCGCAAATCGAATCCTTCGATTCGTCCTGTTTCAACGGCATCTATCAAACCGGGGACATCGACCAAGCCTACCTCGACCGCCTGTCCGCCGAGAAATCCGGCTGCGGCGGCTTGAAAGTCCACCCGAGCAGGATGGAACACAGCATCAGCATCAGCGATACGGGTGACGAAGAATAAAACCGGATTGAACGATTAAGACAAAAGGTCGGCGGATTCGCATTTGAAGTGCAACTTTCCATAACAGAAAAAGGCCAGTATGCGGTAGCATACGGCCTTTCCTGCAAGAAAGATTGCCATGAGCTACACACAACTGACCCAAGACGAACGATACCATATCCAATACCTGTCCCGCCACTGCACCATCGCCGAAATCGCCAAACAGCTCAACCGCCACAAAAGCACCATCAGCCGAGAAATCAAGCGGCACTGCATCCAAGGACAGCAATACAGCGCCGAAAAAGCACAGAAGCAAAGCCGGCTGACCAAACAGCACCGGCGAAAACCCTATAAGCTCGATTCGCAGCTGGTTCAACACATCGACACCCTTATCCGCCGCAAACTCAGTCCCGAACAAGTATGTGCCTACCTGCATAAACACCACGGGATCACACTCCATCACAGCACCATTTACCGCTACCTTCGCCAAGACAAAAGCAACGGCGGCACTTTGTGGCAACACCTCAGAATATGCAGCAAACCCTACCGCAAACGCTACGGCAGCACATGGACCAGAGGCAAAGTGCCCGACCGCGTCGGCATAGAGAACCGACCTGCTATCGTCGACCAGAAAACCCGCATCGGCGATTGGGAGGCCGACACCATCGTCGGCAAAAATCAGAAAAGCGCGTTATTGACCTTGGTCGAACGCACTACCCGCTACACCATCATCTGCAAATTAAAGAACTTAAAAGCCGAAGACACTGCCCGGGCGGCCATTAGGGTATTAAAGGCATATAAAGCCAGAGTCCACACCATCACCATGGATAACGGCAAAGAGTTCTACCAACACACCAAAATAGCCAAAGCCTTGAAGGCGAAAACCTATTTTTGCCGCCCTTACCATTCTTGGGAGAAAGGGCTGAATGAGAACACCAATGGACTCATCCGGCAATATTTCCCCAAACAAACCGATTTCCGAAACATCAGCGATCGGGAGATACGCAGGGTTCAAGATGAGTTGAACCACCGGCCGAGAAAAACACTTGGCTACGAAACGCCAAGTGTTTTATTCTTAAATCTGTTCCAACCACTGGTACCCTAGTGTTGCACTTGAAATCCGAATCCAAGGTCGTCTGAAAACCATTCCCCTTTAAAGGATAGCGGTTTTCAGACGACCTTTTTTATATAGAGGGTTAAATTTATTAGACCAGCACAGGGTATTACTTTGTTTTGATTTGAAGTTGACCCGCTATAGAAACCTACCATTCCGTTCAAATAGTCTTAAGTATATCAATCGAGTCCGTGCTAGAATAAAGCGTCTATCATTTCGATAAGCATCGATTATCTGCCTATTTCTTCAAAGGACTCTTATGAACACCTTAACAAAATTCGGCTTAGCATTATTCACCGCTACGGCATTGGCAGCCTGTGGCGACTCCGGAAAATCGGCTGACAGCAAACCCACTACCGTACAAACAGCCGAGGGCGAAGTTACCCTCTCCGGCAAATACGCCGAAATCATCAATAAATTCCCTGTTCCCGATCCCAAATTGGCAGAGCCGATCACCATTTCCGACAAAAAATCCCCGACCGGTTTGGAAGACCTGAAGAAATTCATGGAATATATCTCAGGAGCGGAAGCACAAAAAATTGCGCAAATGGCTTCCAAGCTACAACAAACTGCATTAAAAGGTGATGAAGCAGCCGCGCTTGCAGCTGTCAAAGAGTTGACACCCGCTCTTGATAAATACCTTCAAGATGCCGAGAAACTCAATATTCAAGATGCTGAAGTCAAAGCCGTTCTTGACCGTATGCTGCAAACAAGCAAAACAGCCAACGAAATGATCATCCTGTCCAGCGAAAATGCTTCTGCACTAAAGATTGACATGAAAGACAAAGAGGCTGTCCAATTCATGAAGGCATACCAAGACAAAACCCACAATATGGAAACGGTTTTACGCCAAGCCAATCAGGAAGTACAAAAAGCTGCTGAAGCTTTGGGTAAAAAATATGCCCAATAATCTGAGTTAAACTCCCCCAAAAGGTCGTCTGAAAACGCTACCGAAGCCGTTTCAGACGACCTTTTTGCAAACTGATTGATAACATATTAAAACCATATCCCAAGCCTGCCGAAATATGCCATAATAGCCACGCAGCGCGCTTTTGTGCCGCATTCGAAAAGAAAAACCTAACCTACAAGAGAATATCCCATGACTAGCAAAGCCACCATTATCTACACCCATACCGACGAAGCCCCCGCGCTGGCGACCCAATCCCTGCTGCCGATTGTGCAGGCGTTTACCCGCCATGCCGGTATCGAAGTCAAAACCAGCGATATTTCCCTGTCCGGCCGCATTCTGGCGGCGTTCCCCGAATATTTGACTGAAGCGCAGCGCGTACCCGATGCGCTTGCCGAGTTGGGCGAACTGGTGAAAAAACCCGACGCCAACGTGATCAAACTGCCGAACATCAGTGCGTCCGTACCGCAACTGACCGCCGCAATTAAAGAATTGCAGGCCAAAGGCTTTGCCGTCCCCGACTATCCCGCCGACCCGCAAACCGATGAAGAAAAAGCCGTGCGCGAACGTTACGACCGCATCAAAGGCAGCGCGGTCAACCCCGTTTTGCGCGAAGGCAACTCCGACCGCCGCGCGCCTAAAGCAGTGAAAAACTTTGCGAAAAAAAATCCGCACAGCATGGGCGCATGGACCAAAGATTCCAAAACCCACGTTGCCACCATGCAAAGCGGCGACTTTTTCCATAACGAACAATCCGTTACCGTACCCGATGCGACTTCCGTATCCATCGTGTTCACCGACAAACAAGGCAACAAGAAAGAGTTGCGCGAGCCCGTCGCCCTGAAAGCCGGCGAAATCATCGACGCGACCGTGATGAGCAAAAAAGCCCTGCTCGCCTTCCTTGCCGAGCAAGTAAAAGACGCGAAAGCAAAAGGCGTTTTGTTCTCGCTGCACATGAAAGCTACCATGATGAAAGTGTCCGACCCGATTATCTTCGGACACGCCGTCAAAGTGTTCTTCGCGCCTGTTTTTGAAAAATTCGGCGACAAACTGGCTGCCGCCGGCGTCAATGTCAACAACGGCTTCGGCAACCTGCTTGCCAATCTGGACAAACTGGATGCGGACACCCGCGCTGCCGTCGAAGCCGAAATCGCTGCCGTTTACGCTGCCAACCCCGATTTGGCGATGGTCGATTCCGACAAAGGCATTACCAACCTGCACGTTCCCAGCGATGTCATCGTCGATGCTTCCATGCCTGCGATGATTCGCAACTCCGGCCGTATGTGGGACAAAGACGGCAAAGCGCAAGACACCAAAGCCGTGATTCCCGACAGCAGCTACGCAGGCGTTTATCAAGCAACCATCGACTTCTGCCGCGAACACGGCGCGTTCGATCCGACAACCATGGGTACCGTTCCCAACGTCGGTCTGATGGCTCAGGCGGCCGAAGAATACGGTTCGCACAATAAAACCTTCGAAATCGAAGCTGACGGTCAAGTTCAAGTCATTGATGCGGCGGGAAAAGTCCTGATGCAGCACGACGTTGAAGCAGGCGACATCTGGCGTATGTGCCAAACCAAAGACGCGCCCGTCAAAGACTGGGTACAACTCGCCGTCAACCGCGCCCGCCTGAGCAACACGCCCGCCGTGTTCTGGCTCGACGAAAACCGTCCGCACGATAAAAGCCTGCTTGCCAAAGTCAAAGCCTACCTTGCCGAATTGGATACCAACGGCCTCGACATCCGCGTCCTCGCCCCCGAAGAAGCCGCCAAGTTCAGCCTGGGTCGTCTGAAAAACGGCGAAGACACCATTTCCGTAACCGGCAACGTCTTGCGCGATTATCTGACCGACCTGTTCCCGATTTTGGAACTCGGCACCAGCGCGAAAATGCTGTCCATCGTTCCATTGATGAACGGCGGCGGTATGTTTGAAACCGGCGCGGGCGGCTCCGCACCGAAACACGTCCAACAGTTCCTCGAAGAAAACCACCTGCGTTGGGACTCGCTGGGCGAATTCCTCGCGCTCGCCGTATCGTTTGAACATCTGGCGCAAAAAACCGGCAACACCAAAGCCCAAGTCCTCGCCGATACGCTCGATGCCGCCACCGAAAAACTGCTGTTGAACGACAAATCGCCCAAACGCAAAGCAGGCGAACTCGACAACCGCGGCAGCCATTTCTACCTCACCCTCTACTGGGCGCAAGAACTGGCAGCGCAAGATAAAGACGCAGAACTGAAAGCGGCATTTGCGCCGTTGGCAGAAACACTAACCGCCGACGAAGCGAAAATCGTTGCCGAGCTTTCCGCCGCACAAGGCAAAGCAGCCGACATCGGCGGCTACTATGCTCCCGACGCAGCCAAAGCCGCCCAAGCCATGCGCCCGAGCGAAACGTTCAATCAGGCATTGGCAAAGCTGTAAAAGCATTACGGTAAAGCTGTAAACATGAAAGGTCGTCTGAAAACCTGTATTTAAAGGTTTTCAGACGACCTTTTTGGTACTTAGCTTTTATACAGTTCTTATTTTTCGTCCTTGCAACGCCGGCTGAAAAACTGGTTTTGAATTTTACCGACGATTTGCCAATATCTCTTTATTGGGGTTTCCAATAAATTCCCGCTTGCGCGGAAATGATGGCTGGTGGCAGATAAGGGGTTAAAAAGAAGTGAACCTTGCCATTTGCTATAAAACCGGACTCAATAATCCTGCCTACGGATGAAAAGGGCTGTGATAAAATCTTTGCGTTTTCACCATCCCTTTCAGACGACCTTTTTATGTTGAACCCATCCCGAAAACTCGCCGAACTTGTCCGTATTTTGGAAGAGGGCGGCTATATTTTTGCCGGCGATCCCGTTCAGGCGACGGAGGCGTTGCGTCATGTCGAGGGCGGCGTGGAAGGAAAAATCATCCGCCGCGCGGAGATGATAGACAGAGACCGCCGGCTTCGGCATACCTTGGAACAAGTGCAGACCGGGTCGTTTTGGCTGTGGGTCGTGGCGGCGACGGTGATGTTCAGTACCGGCTTTTCCGGCACTTACCTTTTGATGGACAGCCAAGGGCTGAATTTCTTCCTGATTTTGGCGGGCGTGTTGGGCATGAATACGCTGATGTTGGCGGTATGGTTGGCAACGCTGTTCCTGCGTGTGAAAGTGGGGCGGTTTTTCAGCAGTCCCGCGACGTGGTTTCGGGGTAAAGACCCCGTCAATCAGGCGGTGTTTCGGCTGTATGCGGACGAATGGCGGCAGCCTTCGGCGCGTTGGATTGCCGGCGCGACTTCACACAGTCTATGGCTCTGCACATTGGGCGGGATGTTGGTGTCGGTCTTACTGCTGCTTTTGGTGCGTCAATATACGTTCAACTGGGAAAGCACGCTGTTGACCAATGCCGCTTCGGTGCGCGCGGTGGAAATGCTGGCATGGCTGCCGTCGAAACTCGGTTTCCCTGCACCTGATGCGCGGGCGGTGGTCGAAGGTCGTCTGAACGGCAACATCGCCGATGCGCGCGCGTGGTCGGGCTTGTTGGTCGGCAGCATTGCCTGCTACGGCATCCTGCCGCGCCTGCTGGCTTGGGCGGTATGCAAAATCTTTTTAAAAACAAGCCAAAGCAAGCTGGATTTGGAGAAACCTTATTATCAGGCGGTCATCCGCCGTTGGCAGAACAAAATCGTCGATGCGGACACGCGTCGGGAAACCGTGTCCGCCGTTTCCCCGAAAATCACCTTAAACGACGCGCCCAAGTGGGCAGTCATGCTGGAAACCGAATGGCACGAAGGCACATGGTTTGCGGGCAGGCTGGCGCAGGAATGGCTGGATAAAGGCGTGGCGGCGAATCGGGAAGAGGTTGCCGCTTTGGAGGCTGAATTGAAACAGAAACCCGCCCAGCTCCTCATCGGCGTGCGCGCGGAAACCGTCCCCGACCGCGGCGTGTTGCGGCAGATTGTCCGGCTTTCGGAAGCGGCGCAGGGCGGGGCGGTGGTACAGCTTTTGACGGAACGGACGCTTTCAGACGACCTGTCCGAAACATTGGACCACTGGCGCAACGCGCTGGCAGAGTGCGACGTGGCATGGCTGGAACCTGACAAAGCGGCGCAGGAAGGTCGTCTGAAAAACCAATAAACGTACTTGAAATGCCCTGTTAAGCCGCCATCCTGAAAAAGGTCGTCTGAAAATCCATTCTCTCAAAATATGATGAACAACCAACCCCTTTCCCTCGCCGTCGTCGGGCACACCAATACCGGCAAAACCTCGCTCCTGCGCACCCTGTTGCGCGACAGCGGGTTCGGCGAAGTCAAAAACGCTCCGTCCACCACGCGCCATGTTGAAGAAGCCGCGATTACCGACGGCGCCGACACGCTGCTGTACCTGTACGATACGCCCGGACTCGAAGACGCGGGCGGTGTTTTGGATTGGCTGGAAACCCACACGGATGCACGCGCCGACGGCATCGAGCGGCTGCAAAAGTTCCTCGACAGCCACGGCGCGCATCACGATTTCAACCAAGAAGCCAAAGTCCTGCGGCAGCTTCTGCAAAGCGACATGGCGTTGTACGTCATCGACGCGCGCGAACCCGTCCTCGACAAATATCGGGACGAATTGACCATCCTTTCATGGTGCGCCAAACCGGTCATGCCCGTGTTCAACTTTACCGGCGGGCAGCTTCCCGAAGCGTGGACAACCATGTTGGCGCGTCGCAATCTCCACGTTTTCGCAGGGTTCGACACCGTCGCCTTTGACTTTGAAGGCGAATTGAACCTCTGGAACAAGCTTGCCACCATGCTGCCGCAGCATGACATCATCGACCGCCTGACCGCTTCCCGCCGCCGCGAATGGACGCGTCTGGACAAAGAAGCGCGGCACGAAATCGCAGGTTTCCTGCTCGATGTGGCAGCCTTCACGCAGGAAATCGACGAAAACGACGACCCCGCGCCCGTCCTGCAAACCATGCAGGCAGAAATACGTCAGCTCGAACGACAGATGCAGCAGCGGCTGTTTGCCCTCTACCGCTTCTACCACAGCGAAATCGACGGCGGCGACTGGGTACCCAAAGCCTTCCATCAAGACCCGTTCGACAGCGAATTGCTCAAGCAATACGGCATCCGTACCGGCACGGGCGCGGCAACCGGCGCGCTCATCGGTTTGGGGCTGGACATCGCCACGCTCGGCGGTTCGCTCGGATTGGGTACGGCAATCGGCGGTTTTTTGGGCGGTATCCTGCCCAATACCCGCACCATTTCCGACAAGCTCACCGGTCGCCAAACCCTGCACACCGACCCCGAAACCCTGACCCTGCTCGCCGCCCGCGCCCTCGATTTGCTCCACATCCTGCAAACGCGCGGCCATGCGGCGCAATCGCAAGTCGAGTTGCACAGCCGCAAAGCGCCCTGGACGCCGGACAAACTCCCGTCCGAACTCAACAAAGCGCGCAGCAGGTGGAAATGGTCGTCCCTCAACACCCACCTCCCCGAAACCAGCCGCGCCGAGCGCGAGGAATATACGGAAAGTTTGAGTAGGAAATTGGGGGGATAACGAATCAAAGGCCGTCTGAAACCTTAACTCAAGGCTTTCAGACGACCTTTGCCATATCAGCAACCTCACCTACTCTATAAGTGTAGCGGGTTGAGAATCTAAAACGCCGCCGCGTGGATTTTACCCGTAGCAACACCATACCGAATTGAAAAAGGTCGTCTGAAAAGTCGAAATATAGGTTTGAGGAAGCTTGCTATATCCGTTTTCAGACGACCTTTTTACAAAGACAGTGCATTGCGCCGTCAAACTTTCGTGTAACGAGACAAACCCAAATCATCGCTGTGGATTTCGGTTTCCTTACCGCAGACTATATCGGCGGCCAGCTTGGCAGAGCCGAGCGACATAGTCCAACCTAAAGTCCCGTGTCCTGTGTTCAGAAACAGGTTTTCCAATGGTGTTTTGCCGATGAGCGGCGTGCTGTCGGGCGTCATCGGCCGTAACCCGCTCCAAAATTCCGCCTGCTGCAAATCTCCGCCGCCCGGGAAAAGGTCGTTGACGACCAATGCCAAAGTAGCACGGCGTTTTTCAGATAAATGCAATCCGTAACCTGACAACTCCGCCATACCGCCGACGCGGATGCGTTTGTCGAAGCGGGTGATGGCAACTTTGTATGTTTCATCAAGAACGGTGGAAACCGGTGCTTTTTCATCATGAACGACAGGGAGGGTCAATGAATAGCCTTTTACCGGATAAATCGGCAAATCCCAGCCCAAATCCTCCAAAACCGTTCTGCTGAAACAGCCTAAGGCGCATACGAATGCGTCTGCCTCAAACTGTCCTTGGTCGGTTTCAACGGCAGTAATGCGGTGTCGGTCGTGTATGATGCGGCGTATGTGATGTCCGAATTCAAAACGCACGCCTTTCTGTATGCACAAATCGCGCAGTTTTCGGGTAAACAGACGGCAATCGCCGGTGGCATCGGCAGGAAGGTGTAATCCGCCTGCGATTTTAGGTAAAGCATGGTGTAGCGCGGGTTCGAATTCCAAACATTCTTCAGGTTTCAGACGACGTAGGGGAACGCCGTAACGTTCTAAAACGGCAATGTCTTTTTCAGCCGCGGCAACTTCTTTTTGCGTGCGGAAGATTTGCAAAGTACCCTTGTTCCTACCTTCAAAATCAATGTTTTCCTGTTCTTTAAAAAGACGGAACATTTCACGGCTGTATTCCGAAATCCGAACCATCCTCTCTTTATTGATTTGATAACGCTCCGCCGTACAGTTGTCCAGCATTTGTTTGAGCCAGCATATTTGAAACAGGCTTCCGTCGGGTTGAAAAATTAAGGGCGAGTGTTGCTTGAACATCCACTTCAAGGCCTTGAGCGGAATACCCGGAGCCGCCCAAGGCGTGGTGTAGCCGTAAGAGAGCTGCCCGGCATTGGCAAAGCTGGTTTCCATTGCCACATCGTCGGCGCGGTCGATGACGGTTACGTCATGCCCTTCGGAAGCCAAATACCATGCGGTTGAAACTCCGGCGATACCTGCGCCCAAAACAATCAGCTTCATATCTTCTCCTTAAAATTTAAATTATTTTTAATTATGAATGGCTAGTTTAGGATATTTTTATTAGAGATATTCACTTTATTTTTAATAATTTCGTATGTATTATCCCTATTTAATGACATTCAAAAGGAAAAGCATCATGAAAGAACTGGATAAAACCGATCTGAAAATTTTAAAATTTCTGCAACAAAACGCCCGGATACCGATGACGGAGCTGGCGGAGAAAGTGGGGCTTTCGACTACGCCTGTTACCGAGCGCGTCAAACGGTTGGAGCGCGATAATTTCATTACCGGCTATCACGCCCGTCTCAATCCGAATTTATTGGGCAAAGGATTGTTGATTTTTGTCGAATTGAAGCTGCGTTCGAAGTCAGGCAATATTTTTGAAGATTTTCGTCGGGAAGTCATGAGGATTCCGCAAATTTTGGAATGCCACTTGGTATCGGGCGAATACGATTATCTGATTAAAGTCCGCCTGCCCGATATGTCGGCCTATCGGGATATGTTGGGCAATATTTTACTGCACCTGCCTGCCGCGGCGGAAAGCCGAAGTTATGTGGTGATGGAGGAAGTAAAAGAAGAAACGGTATTGGATTTGGATTGAGTGTAGGACAGAAGCCAAGATTAGAATAATTACACTGGTAGATAGTAGATAGGGAAATATGAAATATTGTAACTTCTTTGCTTATATCATTAGATTGAAAGAAAAAAGCAAAAAAAATGCACACATCAATAAGATGTGTGCCAAGTCTACAAAGGAGAAATAGAGGAGAAACTATTAACTGACTACTCGAACCAGCTAACGGGACGAATTATGCGCTTTAAGCGGAAGTAATGCAAGTTTTTTCTTGTAAAGTTTCTCTTTGATTGTTGTATTTTTGTATTTTGTAGTTATATTCCATGATAAAAGAATATAGAGTGAGTAATATAACGACAAGAACAAGCTCTTTAATTTAAATTTAAGCCAAAAAGGTCGTCTGAAACTTTCAGACGGCCTTTTCATGATTGCTCATTTAAATTATGCATTGCCGCGTTTCGGATCGTTCGGGCGCAGTTGGGCGGCGAGTTTGTCGAGGATGCCGTTGACGAATTTGTGCCCGTCGGTGCCGCCGAAGGTTTTGGTCACTTCGATGGCTTCGTTGATGATGACGGGGTAGGGGGTTTCGGGCATCGCGCTCAATTCGTGACATGCCATCAGCAGAACGGCGCGTTCGATGGGGCTGAGGTCTTTTTCGTCGCGGTCGAGCAGGGGGCGGATTTGCTGGATGTATTCGGCGGCGTGGGTGTGCGTGCCGAAGAAGAGTTTGTTGAACAGCTCTTCGTCCGCTTTGGCGAAGTCGGGCTGGTCTTGGATGTTTTTAGCGATTTCGGGGGCGGCGGTGTTGTTGATGCCGGCTTGGTAGAGGGCTTGTACGGCTAACTCGCGGGCGCGGCGGCGTGGGGTTTTCATGGGGATTCCTTCGTTGGCGGCACGGTAGGTGCGGTAATGAATGTTTCAGACGACCTCTGTCGGATGACGGGTCGTCTGAAAACGGTTTGTCCGGCAGACGGGGCGAAACCGGAATGTGGCAAAGCTATGGGTTTCGCGTTCGGGCTTATTCTTCTTCGTCGTCAAACTGCTCTTCGATCAGATGGTTGACAAGGTTGGCACACTCGACGGCGACTTTGGCGGCGTCGGCGGCTTTTTCTTCAATGCGCGCGACGGCTTGTTCGTCGTTTTCGGTGGTCAGGATGGCATTGGCGATGGGGATGTTGTAGTCGAGTCCGACACGGGTTACGCCTGAACCGGATTCGTTGGAAACGAGTTCGAAGTGGTAGGTTTCGCCGCGGATGACGACGCCGATGGCAATCAGCGCGTCGTATTGCTCGGAGGCTGCCATGTTTTGCAGGACGAGCGGTACTTCGAGCGCGCCGGGTACGGTGGCAATGGTGATGTTGTCGTCGGCTACGCCCAATTCTTGCAGGGTGCGGCAGCAGACTTTGAGCATTTCGCTGCCGATTTCGTTGGTAAAGCGGGCTTGTACGATGCCGATGCGCAGGTGTGCGCCGTCGAGGTTCGGGGCGATGATGTTCATGGTGTTTCCTTGTATTTTGAGCGGTAAACGGGTTTTCAGACGACGTTTGGCTTTTCTGAAAACGATATTGGGGATTTATTCCTGCGGCTGCCAGTCGGCAACGGCTTGAAACTCGCCGTCTTCGCCGATTTCCCATGCGCTGCCTTCGGGTTGGGTTATCAGCGCGGCGATGGCGGGATTGGATTGGGTGATTTCGGAAAGGCTGACGACGCTGAAATTGTCGGGATCGTCGGTGTATTCGTCGGTCTCGTCGCCGCTGAAGAAGCGCCAGCCGCTGTCGTTTTCGAAAACGGGGGCTTCGCGGTAGAGGAAGCCGACGGGTTCGCCTTGTTTGGCTACCGTATTGGTCACGATGCAGCGGTCGAGGGCGGCTGAGAGGGCTTGGGCAAATTTATTCATTGCGGTGTGTGCATGCCGTAAAAATTGTGCGGATTTTATCATGATTAGGGCAGCCTCTGCACCGTGTATCTTTATAGTGGATTAACTTTAAATCAGGACAAGGCGACGAAGCCGCAGACAGTACAGATAGTACGGCAAGGCGAGGTAACGCCGTACTGGTTTAAAGTTAATCCACTATATATTTGCCGCTTATGGTTTGATGGTACAATGCTGGTCGTCTGAAACGCGCTGAACTGTGTTTCAGACGACTGTTGCAGCCCTAAAGTGTTTCCGTATTTGCATGAAGTGCCGAAACGCATTCGGGTTGGTTTGGGAGGCTGAATTTTTGCCGCCTCCCACCCGATACGCCGAAGCAAGAAGAAAGATAAACGTCCTCATGAAAACAGATGTGTTAAAACAGCAGGCGCATGCCGCCATTCAGAATAAACTGGGTTACCATTTCAAAGATACCGCGCTTTTGCAGCAGGCGCTGACCCACCGCAGCTACCATGCGAAAAACAACGAACGTTTCGAGTTCGTCGGCGATTCGATTTTGAACTACACCGTCGCCAAAATGTTGTTTGACGCGTTCCCCAAGCTGACCGAAGGCGAGTTGTCGCGTTTGCGCGCGAGCTTGGTCAATGAAGGCGTGTTGGCGGAAATCGCTTTGGAAATGAATGTCGGCGACGGGCTTTATTTGGGTGCGGGCGAGTTGAAAAGTGGCGGATTCAGACGACCCTCCATCCTTGCCGATGCTATGGAAGCGATGTTTGCCGCCGTCAGCTTTGATGCGGATTTCGCCGAGGCGGAGAAAGTGGTGCGGCACTTGTTCGCCGAACGCGTCAAACGTGCCGATTTCAAAACGCAGGGCAAAGACAACAAAACCGCCCTGCAAGAAGCCCTCCAAGCCCGCCGCCTTGCCTTGCCCAAATACCGCATCGAGGAACAAATCGGTCATGCCAATGACAGTATGTTCCTGATTTCATGCGACTTGGGCGAACTCGGTTTTATCTGCAAAGCACAAGGCAGCAGCCGCAAGGTTGCCGAGCAGCAAGCCGCCAAAGAAGCGCTGCAATGGCTCGAGCAACACCACCCTTTGAAAAAAGCAAAAAAATAGCCGATTTATTTTTCAGACGACCTAGGGTCTGACGACATTCAATAGTTTCCATGTTTTTTTTATCGCCAAAGCGGCATCTTCCGCTTTGTGAACAAAAATCCACTTGGACAATTAAATCTCGACAGCCCCTATGACAAGACGAAAAGGTCGTCTGAAACGTCAAACAGAAAGCCATCATGGACATCGAAACCTTCCTGCAAAACGAATCCAACCACCCCGCCGACTACCGCTGCGGCTTCGTTGCCATCGTCGGCCGCCCCAACGTCGGCAAATCCACGCTGATGAACCACCTCATCGGGCAAAAAATCAGCATCACCAGCAAAAAAGCCCAAACCACGCGCAACCGCGTTACCGGTATTTATACCGACGACACCGCCCAATTCGTTTTCGTCGATACCCCCGGTTTCCAAACCAAACACCGCAACGCCCTAAACGACCGCCTCAATCAAAACGTAACCGAAGCGTTGAGCGGCGTCGATGCCGTCGTTTTCGTCGTCGAAGCCATGCGCTTTACCGATGCCGACCGTATCGTGATGAAACAGTTGCCCACAAACACGCCCGTTATCCTCGTTATCAACAAAATCGACAAAAACAAAGCGGGCAATGGCGGTTTGCAGGAATTTATCGACCAAATCAGCGCAGAATTCAAATTTGCAGGACATGAAACCGTCAGCGCCAAACACGGATTGGGCATCGCCAACCTGCTCGCGCGCCTCAGACCTTACCTGCCCCAAAGCGTGCCGATGTATCCGGAAGAAATGGTGACCGACCGTTCCAGCCGTTTCCTCGCCACCGAAATCGTGCGCGAAAAACTGTTCCGCTACCTCGGCGAAGAGCTGCCCTACGCCATGAACGTGGAAATCGAACAATTCGAAGAAGAGGAAAACGGCCTCTACCGAATCTACATCGCCGTATTGGTCGATAAAGACAGCCAAAAAGCCATCCTGATCGGCAAAGGTGGGGAGAAACTGAAAAAAATCTCCACAGAAGCCCGCCTCGATATGGAAAAACTGTTTGATACCAAAGTGTTTTTAAAGGTTTGGGTTAAGGTCAAATCAGGCTGGGCGGACGACGTGCGTTTCCTGAGGGAATTGGGTTTGTAGGTCGTCTGAAAATACTGCGATTGATTGTTTACACTGGATTTAATCTATGTCTGTTTATACTAATATTTCTGATGAGCAAATACGGGAATTTTTGTCAGATTACGATCTGGGAGAATTTGTTTCGCTGCAAGGCATTGCGCAGGGAATTACCAACAGTAATTACTTTTTGAATACTTCTAAAGGCAGCTATGTTTTAACTGTATTTGAAGTGCTGCGTCAGGATGAATTGCCATTTTTCTTGAATCTGAACCAACATTTGAGCGGTAAAGACGTGGCTTGTCCAAGTCCGATTGTACGAAAAGATGGCAAGCTGGATTCAGTATTAGCAGGTAAACCGGCTTGCGTTGTTACAAGATTAAACGGTGCGGATACCGCATGGGCGACCGAGATGCAGTGTTTTAACACGGGCGCTATGTTGGCCAAAATGCATTTGGCAGTTCAAGATTTTCCTGAAAAAATGGAAAATCCCCGGTACAACAGATGGTGGAAGCAAGCTTATGAACAATTATTGCCACAGTTGAATGAGGCTGATGCCCGGTTGTTGGGTAAGGAAATTTCAGATTTGGAAAACAATCTCGGCGGTCATTTGCCATCCGGCATCATTCATGCCGATTTATTTAAAGACAACGTTTTGTTGGATGGTGAAAATGTGGCCGGGTTCATCGATTTCTATTATGCATGTAATGGAAATTTCATGTATGACTTGGCAATCGCAGTGAATGATTGGTCGAGAACTTCTGACAGCAAGTTGGATGCCGAGTTATGCAAAGCGTTTATTGACGGTTATGAAAGCATTCGTCCGCTATCTGATGCGGAGAAGGAATATTTTCCTGTGGCGCAGCGGGCTGGGTGCGTACGCTTTTGGGTATCAAGACTGTTAGATTTTCATTTTCCCCAAGAGGGTGAGATGACTTTTATCAAAGATCCAAATGTTTTTAGGGATTTGTTGTTAAGTCTGAACTGAATTTGGATATGTTGTAGCGATTTCAAAGGTCGTCTGAAATTGATTTCAGACGACCTTTGCTGTTGATTGAGTTTGGTTTGAGAATATTTTGAAATAAAAGTTTTTGAATTTCAGTTTGTTGTCGGTTTTTGTGGAATTTTTTGTTGTTTGGGAGTTGACGGTTTTTTGGGAGGGGGGTATAGTTCGGTTCTTCGCTGCTTCGGCGGTGGTTGAACGAACTGATAAGTATATCACAGTTGGTCTGATTTTTCGAGGTTTTAAGAAAAGTTTTGATTGACAATGATTTGAAATGCTTTATAATTCGTTTTCGCTCTTTAACAAAACAGATTACCGATAAGTGTGAGTGCGACAGCCTCACACTGTTTGAAAGACAGACAAGATGATGTTTTAGACATTGTCCTGTCGGTTTCTTTGAAGCAGACCAGAAGTTAAAAAGTTAGAGATTGAACATAAGAGTTTGATCCTGGCTCAGATTGAACGCTGGCGGCATGCTTTACACATGCAAGTCGGACGGCAGCACAGAGAAGCTTGCTTCTTGGGTGGCGAGTGGCGAACGGGTGAGTAACATATCGGAACGTACCGAGCAGTGGGGGATAACTAATCGAAAGATTAGCTAATACCGCATATATTCTGAGGAAGAAAGCAGGGGACCATTTGGCCTTGCGCTGTTTGAGCGGCCGATATCTGATTAGCTAGTTGGTGGGGTAAAGGCCTACCAAGGCGACGATCAGTAGCGGGTCTGAGAGGATGATCCGCCACACTGGGACTGAGACACGGCCCAGACTCCTACGGGAGGCAGCAGTGGGGAATTTTGGACAATGGGCGAAAGCCTGATCCAGCCATGCCGCGTGTCTGAAGAAGGCCTTCGGGTTGTAAAGGACTTTTGTCAGGGAAGAAAAGGGCGGGGTTAATACCCCTGTCTGATGACGGTACCTGAAGAATAAGCACCGGCTAACTACGTGCCAGCAGCCGCGGTAATACGTAGGGTGCGAGCGTTAATCGGAATTACTGGGCGTAAAGCGGGCGCAGACGGTTACTTAAGCAGGATGTGAAATCCCCGGGCTCAACCTGGGAACTGCGTTCTGAACTGGGTGACTAGAGTGTGTCAGAGGGAGGTAGAATTCCACGTGTAGCAGTGAAATGCGTAGAGATGTGGAGGAATACCGATGGCGAAGGCAGCCTCCTGGGATAACACTGACGTTCATGCCCGAAAGCGTGGGTAGCAAACAGGATTAGATACCCTGGTAGTCCACGCCCTAAACGATGTCGATTAGCTGTTGGGCAGCATGACTGCTTAGTAGCGAAGCTAACGCGTGAAATCGACCGCCTGGGGAGTACGGTCGCAAGATTAAAACTCAAAGGAATTGACGGGGACCCGCACAAGCGGTGGATGATGTGGATTAATTCGATGCAACGCGAAGAACCTTACCTGGTCTTGACATGTACGGAATCCTCCAGAGACGGAGGAGTGCCTTCGGGAGCCGTAACACAGGTGCTGCATGGCTGTCGTCAGCTCGTGTCGTGAGATGTTGGGTTAAGTCCCGCAACGAGCGCAACCCTTGTCATTAGTTGCCATCATTAAGTTGGGCACTCTAATGAGACTGCCGGTGACAAGCCGGAGGAAGGTGGGGATGACGTCAAGTCCTCATGGCCCTTATGACCAGGGCTTCACACGTCATACAATGGTCGGTACAGAGGGTAGCCAAGCCGCGAGGTGGAGCCAATCTCACAAAACCGATCGTAGTCCGGATTGCACTCTGCAACTCGAGTGCATGAAGTCGGAATCGCTAGTAATCGCAGGTCAGCATACTGCGGTGAATACGTTCCCGGGTCTTGTACACACCGCCCGTCACACCATGGGAGTGGGGGATACCAGAAGTAGGTAGGGTAACCGCAAGGAGCCCGCTTACCACGGTATGCTTCATGACTGGGGTGAAGTCGTAACAAGGTAGCCGTAGGGGAACCTGCGGCTGGATCACCTCCTTTCTAGAGAAAGAAGAGGCTGTCGTATTCACACTTATCGGTAAACTGTAGAAGATGCGGAAAAATGCTTGAGTGAAGACAAGATTCGCTTAAGAAGAGAATCCGGGTTTGTAGCTCAGCTGGTTAGAGCACACGCTTGATAAGCGTGGGGTCGGAGGTTCAAGTCCTCCCAGACCCACCAAGAACGGGGGCATAGCTCAGTTGGTAGAGCACCTGCTTTGCAAGCAGGGGGTCATCGGTTCGATCCCGTTTGCCTCCACCAATACTTTCCAAATCAAAGCGAGTTAAAAGGCAGTGTAACTGCTTTCTTTTTTTCTAAAGAGAAGTCTGCTGACGAATCAGTTTGACGGAAAAAGAAAGGCTGCTATAATAATCAGCTCATTTTGATTTGCGAAGTAAATAGCAATATTGAACGCATCGATCTTTAACAAATTGGAAAGCCGAAATCAACAAACAAAGACAATGTGTCTGTTTTTGATGATTGACCGATTGCAAACGGTCAGTTGTCTCCTGAACAGGAAAAGAAAAACAGGTACAGTATTTGGGTGATGATTGTATCGACTTAATCCCGAAAGACAAAAGGCGGGATTAAGACACAACAAGCAGTAAGCTTTATCAGAGTAGGAAATTCAAGTTTGATGTTCTAGTCAACGGAATATCAGGCAAAGTCAGAGAAGTTCTTGAAATGATAGAGTCAAGTGAATAAGTGCATCAGGTGGATGCCTTGGCGATGATAGGCGATGAAGGACGTGTAAGCCTGCGAAAAGCGTGGGGGAGCTGGCAATAAAGCTATGATCCCGCGGTGTCCGAATGGGGAAACCCACTGCATTCTGTGCAGTATCCTAAGTTGAATACATAGACTTAGAGAAGCGAACCCGGAGAACTGAACCATCTAAGTACCCGGAGGAAAAGAAATCAACCGAGATTCCGCAAGTAGTGGCGAGCGAACGCGGAGGAGCCTGTACGTAATAACTGTCGAGATAGAAGAACAAGCTGGGAAGCTTGACCATAGTGGGTGATAGTCCCGTATTCGAAATCTCAACAGTGGTACTAAGCGTACGAAAAGTAGGGCGGGACACGTGAAATCCTGTCTGAATATGGGGGGACCATCCTCCAAGGCTAAATACTCATCATCGACCGATAGTGAACCAGTACCGTGAGGGAAAGGCGAAAAGAACCCCGGGAGGGGAGTGAAATAGAACCTGAAACCTGATGCATACAAACAGTGGGAGCACCCATGTGGTGTGACTGCGTACCTTTTGTATAATGGGTCAACGACTTACATTCAGTAGCGAGCTTAACCGAATAGGGGAGGCGTAGGGAAACCGAGTCTTAATAGGGCGAACAGTTGCTGGGTGTAGACCCGAAACCGAGTGATCTATCCATGGCCAGGTTGAAGGTGCCGTAACAGGTACTGGAGGACCGAACCCACGCATGTTGCAAAATGCGGGGATGAGCTGTGGATAGGGGTGAAAGGCTAAACAAACTCGGAGATAGCTGGTTCTCCCCGAAAACTATTTAGGTAGTGCCTCGAGCAAGACACTGATGGGGGTAAAGCACTGTTATGGCTAGGGGGTTATTGCAACTTACCAACCCATGGCAAACTAAGAATACCATCAAGTGGTTCCTCGGGAGACAGACAGCGGGTGCTAACGTCCGTTGTCAAGAGGGAAACAACCCAGACCGCCAGCTAAGGTCCCAAATGATAGATTAAGTGGTAAACGAAGTGGGAAGGCCCAGACAGCCAGGATGTTGGCTTAGAAGCAGCCATCATTTAAAGAAAGCGTAATAGCTCACTGGTCGAGTCGTCCTGCGCGGAAGATGTAACGGGGCTCAAATCTATAACCGAAGCTGCGGATGCCAGTTTACTGGCATGGTAGGGGAGCGTTCTGTAGGCCGATGAAGGTGCATTGTAAAGTGTGCTGGAGGTATCAGAAGTGCGAATGTTGACATGAGTAGCGATAAAGCGGGTGAAAAGCCCGCTCGCCGAAAGCCCAAGGTTTCCTACGCAACGTTCATCGGCGTAGGGTGAGTCGGCCCCTAAGGCGAGGCAGAAATGCGTAGTCGATGGGAAACAGGTTAATATTCCTGTACTTGA
This sequence comes from Morococcus cerebrosus, assembly GCF_022749515.1. NCBI lineage: Bacteria > Pseudomonadati > Pseudomonadota > Betaproteobacteria > Neisseriales > Neisseriaceae > Morococcus > Morococcus cerebrosus. Next base: position 1,694,622 of record NZ_CP094242.1, on the reverse strand, counting down.
TTCAAATGCGATGTGGGGACGGAGAAGGTTAGGTTAGCAAGCTGTTGGAATAGCTTGTTTAAGCCGGTAGGTGGAAGACTTAGGCAAATCCGGGTCTTCTTAACACCGAGAAGTGACGACGAGTGTCTACGGACATGAAGTAACCGATACCACGCTTCCAGGAAAAGCCACTAAGCTTCAGTTTGAATCGAACCGTACCGCAAACCGACACAGGTGGGCAGGATGAGAATTCTAAGGCGCTTGAGAGAACTCGGGAGAAGGAACTCGGCAAATTGATACCGTAACTTCGGGAGAAGGTATGCCCTCTAAGGTTAAGGACTTGCTCCGTAAGCCTCGGAGGGTCGCAGAGAATAGGTGGCTGCGACTGTTTATTAAAAACACAGCACTCTGCTAACACGAAAGTGGACGTATAGGGTGTGACGCCTGCCCGGTGCTGGAAGGTTAATTGAAGATGTGAGAGCATCGGATCGAAGCCCCAGTAAACGGCGGCCGTAACTATAACGGTCCTAAGGTAGCGAAATTCCTTGTCGGGTAAGTTCCGACCCGCACGAATGGCGTAACGATGGCCACACTGTCTCCTCCCGAGACTCAGCGAAGTTGAAGTGGTTGTGAAGATGCAATCTACCCGCTGCTAGACGGAAAGACCCCGTGAACCTTTACTGTAGCTTTGCATTGGACTTTGAAGTCACTTGTGTAGGATAGGTGGGAGGCTTAGAAGCAGAGACGCCAGTCTCTGTGGAGCCGTCCTTGAAATACCACCCTGGTGTCTTTGAGGTTCTAACCCAGACCCGTAATCCGGGTCGGGGACCGTGCATGGTAGGCAGTTTGACTGGGGCGGTCTCCTCCCAAAGAGTAACGGAGGAGTTCGAAGGTTACCTAGGTCCGGTCGGAAATCGGACTGATAGTGCAATGGCAAAAGGTAGCTTAACTGCGAGACCGACAAGTCGAGCAGGTGCGAAAGCAGGACATAGTGATCCGGTGGTTCTGTATGGAAGGGCCATCGCTCAACGGATAAAAGGTACTCCGGGGATAACAGGCTGATTCCGCCCAAGAGTTCATATCGACGGCGGAGTTTGGCACCTCGATGTCGGCTCATCACATCCTGGGGCTGTAGTCGGTCCCAAGGGTATGGCTGTTCGCCATTTAAAGTGGTACGTGAGCTGGGTTTAAAACGTCGTGAGACAGTTTGGTCCCTATCTGCAGTGGGCGTTGGAAGTTTGACGGGGGCTGCTCCTAGTACGAGAGGACCGGAGTGGACGAACCTCTGGTGTACCGGTTGTAACGCCAGTTGCATAGCCGGGTAGCTAAGTTCGGAAGAGATAAGCGCTGAAAGCATCTAAGCGCGAAACTCGCCTGAAGATGAGACTTCCCTTGCGGTTTAACCGCACTAAAGAGTCGTTCGAGACCAGGACGTTGATAGGTGGGGTGTGGAAGCGCGGTAACGCGTGAAGCTAACCCATACTAATTGCTCGTGAGGCTTGACTCTATCATTTGAAGAACTTCAAATAAAAAGCTTACTGACTGATTCAGTCATCACCGAATATATTGATTAAGGCTTTGCCGATTTGTACAGTTTAAGTTTGGCGGCCATAGCGAGTTGGTCCCACGCCTTCCCATCCCGAACAGGACCGTGAAACGACTCAGCGCCGATGATAGTGTGGTTCTTCCATGCGAAAGTAGGTCACTGCCAAACACCTATTCTAAGCCCCCGACAGATGTCGGGGGCTTTTACTTTGTATCGTTGACAGGTTTGGAGAACCCGATATCCCTGCCCTGATAGCGGCGGTGGGGCGGAATGGGGTAATACTCTGAATGCTCCGGTTGTAGAAGAATGGGCTTTTGAGAATGTGGGTGGGGCCGCTTCGAAATTGAGGTGGGTTAGTAGATGTTGTAGAATCAATACATTGAGAGATAGTAAAGTTGGAAATATTTAAAATTGTTTGAATTAAAATAATGTAAAGTATATGATAATAAAATATTTAGTGGTAACGCCTCCACGGCGGTGCCGTCCATATTAACGAAATGATAGGAAAACGCCCTTATGAAAAAATTCCTCTTTGCCGCACTCTCCGTTCTGACCGCCTCGCTGTCGCTGGCAGCCGTCAACATCAATACCGCTTCCCCGTCCGAATTGGAAGCCCTGCCCGGCATCGGTCCGGCCAAAGCGAAAGCCATTGTGGACTACCGCCAGCAGCATGGTGCCTTCAAATCAGTGGAAGAGCTCAAAAACGTTAAAGGCATCGGCGAGGGTATCTTCTCCAAACTGAAGACCGAAGCAACCGTCGCTCCCGCACCTGCCAACCCAAAAGCTAAAAACGCCGTCCCATTATCTAAAAAATAAACCTATCCACGTATTCGTGAAATTGCAGGTGAATACGATGGCCAAACTAAAAAACGTCCAATTCCGGAAGGGAGTGGGCGTTTTTGTTCGTTGAACCGATCTTGTTACCGTGGAACAGACTAGGGAAAGACAATGTATAGTCTTCGCCTTAAAAAACAAACAGGCAGAGACCTTTGCAAAATTCCTTTTCCCCCGACAACCGAAACCCCAAACACAGGTTTTCGGCTGTTTTCGGCTGTTTCCGCCCCCAATCACTCCTTAATTCTACCCAAATACCCCCTTAATCCTCCCCGGATACCCGATAATCAGGCATCCGGGCCGCCTTTTAGGCTGCAACAGGCACACTTAGCCTGTTGGCCGCTTTCAACAGGTTCAAACACATCGCCTTCAGATGGCTTTGCGCACTCACTTTGAGCAGACCAAAATAGGCTGCCCGGGCGTAGCGGAATTTACGGTGCAGCGTACCGAAGCTTTGTTCGACCACATAACGGGTCTTCGACAAATATCGGTTGCGTTTGGTTTGCGCTTCCGTCAGCGGACGGTTGCGGCAGGCTTTGCGCATAATGCCGTCTAAGAGCGTGTTCATAGTCTTCGTAGCAGGACTCCCAAGAAAGCCAAAGCTACCATTTGCAGACTGGTACTCAACTTACGCTCGCAGTTTTTCCAAAGCCGCCTGTTCTTTTCCAACCAGGAAAAGCTGCGCTCTACTACCCATCGCTTCGGCAATACTGCAAAACGGTGCAATTCGTTTCGTTTGGCAATCTCTACCTCCGCACCAATCAACTCCTGTACCGACGAAGCAAATGCCTTACCCGTGTAACCACCGTCAGCAAGGATTTTTTGTATCGCACCAAGATTATCCCGCCCACGTTCCAATGCCACCAGGCAGCCTTTTCTATCCGTAACATCCGCCGTCGTTACCGCAAGGGCATGCGGCAAACCTTGCGTGTCAACCGCTATATGTCGCTTGATACCGCTAACCTTCTTGCCCGCATCGTAGCCTTTTTCCATGGCGGTATCCGTGTTCTTCACACTCTGCGCATCAATAATCAGGAAAGTAGTTGCTTCATGGCGCCCCTGCTTGCGGTGCTCCGCAACTACCTGATTTTTTTAATGCTTCCTCAAGGATGCTGATGCCACTCTCGCGTGGTTCGGTCCATCTCTGGAAGTAGGAATGCACGGTGCGCCATTTGGGGAAGTCGCCCGGCAAAGCGCGCCAGGAGCAGCCAGTGCGTTGCAGGTAGAGAATGGCACAAAAGACATCGTACAAGTCCACCTGGCGTGGCGCTGTGCGTTTACGGGCACTTTCCAGCAGGGGAAGGAGAGGCGCAAATTGCTCGCGACTGATATCGCTTGGGTAGGTTTTTCTGTTCATGCCGATAGTTTACAGCAGAGGCTGAGACAATGAACACGTTCTAACAACTGATGCTCTTTCAGATGTTGCCGGTTTTCCTTGCTGTCGTAGCCTTTGTCGGCATAGACGGTCGTACCTTCGGCAATGCCTTCCAACAAAGGGGACAGATGGTTGCACTCATGGGTATTGGCAGGAGTGATGTGCAGTTTCTCGATATAGCCTTCCTCATCGGTACGGGTATGTTGTTTGTAACCGAGTTGTAGAGGCCGTTTTTCTTTGTCCAACGGGCATCTTTGTCCTTACTCGGTGTGGTTTGGCCGCTGACTTGTCCTTCCTCGTCGACTTCTATGGCCTGACGCTGTTTGCTGCCGGCAGTCTGAATAATGGTGGCGTCAATGACGGCGGCGGATGCTTTCTCTACTTTTAGGTTTTTTTCGGCCAGTTGGCAGTTAATCAGTTCCAGCAATTCGGACAGGGTGTCGTCTTGCGCCAGCCAGTTACGGTAGCGGCATGAGGTGCTGTAATCGGGGATGCTCAGTTCGTCAAAACGGCAAAACAGGTTGAAATCGATGCGGGTGATGAGGCTGTGTTCGAGTTCGGGATCGGAGAGGCTGTGCCATTGTCCGAGCAGGACGGCTTTGAACATGGACAACAGGGGATAGGCGGGACGGCCGCGGTGGTCTCTAAGGTAACGGGTTCTTTGACGGTTCAGGTATTGTTCGATCGGTTGCCAATCAATCACCTGATCCAACTTCAATAATGGGAAGCGGTCGATGTGTTTGGCAATCATGGCTTGTGCGGTTTGCTGGAAGAAGGTGCTCATGGGAAATCCCCTAAATGTCTTGGTGGGAATTTAGGGGATTTTGGGGAATTTTGCAAAGGTCTCATAAAACCGACATCAATTATTTGTCCACAACGATTTTGGCTGCCTGTTCGTCAGGCGAGGGTTCGTATTGTGTGGACTCGTCGCCGTAATACAGCACGCCGAGTTTGATGGGGATGCGGCCTTGCGATTTGCGGTGGGCGTTGGAGTCGCGCAGGGAGTAGGCGCAGCCGCAGTATTCTTGTTGGTAGAAGTGTTCGCGTTTGCTGATTTCGATCATGCGCGCGCTGCCGCCGCCTTTGCGCCAGTTGAAATCCCAATAGACGACATCGTCGTAGGGCGCGGCGGCGCGGTGGCCGCAGTCGTTGATTTGCGCCATGTTTTTCCAGCGGGAAATGCCCAGCGAGCTGGTGAAGACGGGGAAGCCGTTTTCGTGGGCGTATTGGGCGGCTTTTTCGAAACGCATGTCGAAACACATGGTGCAGCGGATGCCGCGTTCGGGTTCGAATTCCATGCCTTTGGCTTTGGCGAACCATTCTTTGCGGTCGTTTTCGTAGTCGTCGTCTTTGTCGATGAAGGGGATGCCGAATTTGTCGGCGAAGCGCATGTTTTCTTCTTTGCGCAACATGTATTCTTTGAGCGGGTGGATGTTGGGGTTGTAGAAGTAGATGGTGTAGTCGATGCCGCTGGCGAGCATGGCTTCCATCACTTCGCCGCTGCACGGGGCGCAGCAGGAATGCAAGAGGACTTTTTTATGGCCGCCGGGCGGGACGAGGACGGGGCGGTTGATGTCGGTAACGATGGGGCTGGTTTTGTCGTTCATGATCGGGGTGTTCCGTTTCGGTGTTTCAGACGACCTTTGGGTTTTATAGTGGATTAAATTTAAACCAGTACGGCGTTGCCTTGCCTTGCCGTACTATCTGTACTGTCTGCGGCTTCGTCGCCTTGTCCTGATTTAAATTTACTCCACTATATGGGTCGTCTGAAAGGGTTGTGGTGTGGTTATTGGATGGGTTTGTTTTGTTTTTTGGCTGCTTTGCCGTCTTTGGGGTCGGGTGGCGGCGGCTCGGCGAAGATGCTTTCGGGGTTGGGGTGTGCGGCAAATTCTTGCAGCAGTTTTTGGTAGTCTTGGGACTGTTTCATCAGCTCCGCTGCGGCGGTCCGCAGGTTGTCCACGTCTTCGGGCGGGAGGTAGAAGCTGGTGGGGATGTTCAACACTTTGTCGCGCAACGCGGAGGGCGGCAGGTCTTTGAGGTTGAGGCTGACGAAGGAAAAGCTGATTCCGTCGCCGTTTTGTCGGCTGGTTTCGTTGCGTTTGTCGACGAAGGCGCGGAAGCGGCGTTGGGATTCTTGGGTGTATTGGTCGATGGGGATGTTGACGATGGCGGTAACGACGTCGCGGAATCCGGGTACGGCAGCGGTTTTGTCCATATTGCTGCTGATTTGGTTTTGGGCGTTGACGCTGATGACGACGATGTGGCGCAGGTTGCGGCTGCGGATTTGTTGTTCCAACACTTTGTCGGGATAGATTTCGGTCATGTCCAAGAGGCTGCGCATGCCGAGGTTGTCGGTCAGTCCGCCGTCTATCAGGTGGATGTAAGGGCGGGTTTTGCTGTCGCTGTATTTGTTGAACCTGTTTTTAAACTCTTGATAAGTGGCGTTTTGCTGCTTTTGCGATTCGAGGCCGGTCATTTGCAGTTGCGGCGGCAGGGTGTAGCCGCAGTTGCCGCCGTTGTTGTTGAGGGTAATCGGGGCGAATATCATGGGCACTGCGCTGGAGGCGGCAACGGCGCGGGCCAGGCGCAATCTGCCCAAGTCGATACACATGGGGTCGAAGTATTCTTGCGTGAAGTTCAGGCGTTCGCCCGCGCCCATGTCGGTGGCGGAAATGATGGCGAACGGGCCTTTGCCGTGCATTTCCAAATCGCGGAAGGTGGCTTTGCCGAAAAGGTGGTTTTCAAACTGCTCCTGCAAGAGGTCGCCGCGTCCGTATTCGGGCGAAGCGAGGCGGGGCAGGTTGGACATGGAAAAGGCTTGTTTGACGACTTGGCGTTGGAAATTTTGGTGAAGGAAACGCTTGTAAAATATGGGGATGGTTTCTTCGCCTTTGAGCGCGAAGTAGGCGGCGAGGACGGAGCCGCCGGATACGCCGACCACCAAATCGACATTGGACATCAGCGACTTGCTTTTGCCGCCGATGGTGACTTTTTGCTGCTGAAGCTGTTCCAACACGCCGTAGCCCAACGCCGCCGCGCGCGTTCCGCCGCCGGAAAGCATCAGGATGATGAAGGTGTCGTCTTCTTCGCGCCGAAACTGGCTGGTTTCAAAACGATAGCCTTGGTTCATATCAATTTTATTGATGGTGGCGACAGGCTGATACTTGACCAGCGAGCAGGCAGACAGCGCGGCCAAGGTAAAGGCGGTCAGGACGGTTTTGAACGGGCGTTTCGGCATGGAAGTTTGGCTGTGAAACAAAAGAGCTTGATTATAATGGATTAAATCGGTTTTCGATACCTGCCGGCGGGTTAAGGCGATGCCGCAGCGTAGATTGAAAGGTTTTCAGACGACCTTGGTTCATTACGCAATCAGACAGGTCGTCTGAAAAATAAAATCAGGTTTAAGGCTTGTCCGCCTTGTCTCCGATTTTGCCTTCTTTGCCTTGAATCAGGTTTTGGATATTGCTTTTATGGCGGTACAACACCAGCACGGCGATGACGACGGTCGCCCAAGCCCAAGAAGGGTAGGGCATCAGCCAGAAGGCGACGAGCGGCGCGGCTACGGTGGCGGCGAGCGCGGCAAGCGAGGACACTTTAAAGCCGAACGCCATCACCAGCCAAATTGCCGCGCAAACCAAAGCCGTTGCAGGAGAAAGCGCCAGCAATACGCCCAAAGCAGTTGCCACGCCCTTGCCGCCTTTAAAGCTGAAAAACAGCGGCCACATATGTCCGACCAACGCGGCGACGGCAACCGCTGCTATGGTGATGTCCGACAGATTCAAAGCATCTTGCAGACAGCGTGCCAAAACCACCGCCACCAAACCTTTGAGCGCGTCGCCCAGCAAAGTCAGTGCCGCCGCTTTTTTCTTGCCGCTGCGCAAAACATTGGTCGCGCCGGGGTTGCCCGAGCCGTAAGTGCGCGGATCGTCCATGCCGTAATATTTGGAAACAATGACGGCAAACGACAGCGAACCGATTAAATAAGCCGCGATAACGGCGGATACATTGAACATTTCAGATGCTTTACTTAAAATGGGACGCTCATTTTATCAAAAAAACAGGCAGGCAAATGGACAAAATCTTTTTACGCGGCATGAAGGCGGACACCTTAATCGGCGTGTACGACTGGGAACGCGAACGCCCCCAAACCCTGATTTTGGACTTGGACATCGGCATCCCCGAACAAAGCGGTCAGGATGACCACATCGGCAATACCGTCCACTACGGCGAAGTCTGCGAAGCCGTCAGGGCAAGCCTTGCCGAACAAAGCTTCCTCTTGCTCGAATCATTGGCGGAACACATCGCCAAACTCATCCTCGACAATTTCGGCGCGTTGAGTGTGCGCGTCAAAATCATCAAGCCCGGCATCCTGCCCGATGTCAAAGAAGTCGGCATTGAAATCGAACGCAGCAGGATTTAAAGCAGTACAAACGGTTTAGCGAAACCTGATTCGCTCTTTTCAGACGAGCTGCTTCTTGACTCAAGAGGTCGTCTGAAAGCTCGGCTTCAACGAAGTTAAAACTCATTCCCGATTTTCAGACGACTCCGTATCAAACTTTACAAAGAGAACACGCAAATGGATTTGAAAGAAACCAAACTCAGCAGCGAGCCGATTTACCAAGGCTCATTTGTTACCATCAACCGCGACAAAGTCCGCCTGCCCAACGGCAACGAAAGCCAGCGCATCGTCATCCGCCATCCCGGCGCGGCCTGCGTTTTAGCGGTTACCGAAGAGGGCAAAGCCGTGCTCGTACGCCAATGGCGTTACGCCGCAGACGCTGCCACGCTTGAGCTACCCGCCGGCAAACTCGATGCAGGCGAAGACCCCGCCGAATGCGCCCTGCGCGAGCTGGCGGAAGAAACCCCGTACACCGCCGACCGCGTCAAACTCATCAGCAGCTTCTACACCGCCATCGGCTTCTGCGACGAAAAAATGTACTTCTACCAAGCAGAAGGCGTGCGCCTCGGCAGCACCTTGAGCAACGACGAAGACGAAATCACCGAAACCGTCCTGATGAGCAAGGAAGAAGCCCGCACCGCTTTGGCACACAACGAAATCAAAGACGGCAAAACCCTAATCGGCCTGCAATATTGGCTGATGCAGGATTGATGTGAAAAGGATGTAAAAAGGTCGTCTGAAAGAATGTTTTCAGACGACCTTTTTGTTTAAAGTACCACTTATTTGGTGAAGTTTTTCAGTATGGCGGAGGCGATGTCGTCCAAGCCGAAACCGTCGGCTTCCTGCGCCGAGCCGTTGGGGGTGGCTTTATCAACGAGGTTGGGCAGGACTTGAGCCAGCAGGTCGCCCGCCTGGTTGGCATCAATGCCGAACTTTTTCGCCACTTGGCTGATGGTGTCGCTGCCCAGCGCGTTTTGCAAATCGCTGCCGGATATGGGCGCGTTGTCTTGTTGGTTGGAAACCCAGCTGTTCAATACGTCGCCCAATCCGCCTTGTTGCAACTGGTTGATCAGACTGCCCACTCCGCCTTGCTGACGTACCAAATCCATCGCCATATCGGTCAGAGAGTTTTGTGCGCCGCTACCGTCTTTACCGCCCAGTGCTTGTGCTGCCGCGTTCAGCAGACTGTCCATTAATGCCATGATGTTTCCTTTGTGTGAAGTGTAAAATGCCGAGTGTAACAAAATTCCGTCATTTAATTCGCGGTTTAACTCAATTAAACCCGGCTTAGGGAGAATTGACGCGAAAACAAAAAAGGTCGTCTGAAAGCCTGTGTTGCACTTGAAATCCGAATCCAAGGCCCCTTTATTTCAAGCCGAGGCAGGGAGGTTTCCGCTATTCCCCGTCTTGGAAAATCACGTCGTTTTCAAACCGCGCCATATTGTGCAGTCCGTCGGTCAGGGCGATGCCTTTCAGTTCGTGGCGACGAACCAAGTCCAACACGGCTTCCTTGCCGGAAACGGGATGGCAGCCGGCAGGTCCCATGTGTTGGAAACGGTCGGTGTAAAAGAGGTATAAATAACCGTCCCGCGCGTAAAGTCCGCCGTCTTTGAGGCTTATCCCGACAAAAAGCGGCTGCTCCGCCAGTTGGTTCCAAACGATATACTTCACGGATTTCGCCAAATCCGCCGAATATTTTTCCACCAGCCCGATCAGCAACACATTCTCCTGCGGCGTGTTGCCGGCAAAAAAATTCAGCAATTCCTCATTTTCGACATTCGTAAACTGCTTGAACAATTCCTCCGCCCGCGCAGGTGTAACCTTATAGGGATTGGAAAAACCGACAATGGCTATCGGGTGAAATTGCAGCGGCAGCTTGGCATCGGTGCCGATGGACAACGCCTCCATTTTTTCTCGGGAAGCCGCCATGCCATCCGCGCCGTTGACACGCATCAGCCACGAAAGCGCGCATTCGAAATGCTCGCCGCCCTGCCCTCGGTATTCCATCAGTTGAATGCCCAACGAGTGCGCAACACGCAGGACATTGTTCAGATTATTGAACTGGTCCGCCTTATCCAACGCACCGACCAAGCCGATGCCGTCTAAAGCGCCGTCCTGCCCGTCTGAAAAAGCCCGCGCCGCTTCATAGGTTTCAAACAGATATAAAACCGTCCGCCCGTCTTTCAGACGACCTATATAAGGGATGCCCGTCCCTTCCGACACATCCGCCTGCATGGCAGACAGCGGCACATACACTTTATCTTTCGCATAAATCGCCCGCGCCGCGCCCTCGCTTTTTTCCTGCGCGGAAAGTCTGCGCGGCTCTTGTACCGTTTCGCCGGACGGCTTGTTCCCAAAAATTTTCGACAAAATACTCATTCGGTTTTCCTTAATGTATTGGTATGCGCCCGCTTGAATGCTTTTCTGCACAACAGAACGGCGGCAAACCGAGCGTGCAGGATTTTATCACAGCCTTTTTCAGACGACTTGCATTACCCCTAAGATACCGTCCATAATAGCTTTATGCTTTAAGCTAGGAAAAACAATGACTCTCCGAACCTCTACGTTATCCCTACTCACCCTGCTTATCCTTTTCCCGACGATGGCTGCAGCGAACGACGAACCGCCCGCCGACGGCGACACTTGGTTGGACCACCGCCACAAAGGAGTTTCCAAACGCTTGGACAAATGGTCCAACCGCATAGACGACTGGTTTGGCGAACCAAATCCCGACCATCCTGCCGATGCCAACCTTCGCGTCATGCTCGATACCGAATGGAACCCTGAAGACAAGTTTACCGTGACGCCCCGCGTACGGGGTCGTCTGAAACTGCCGACCTTGGAGAAAAAAGTCCATGTGGTTTTCGGTGACGACTCTTTGGACGACGAGTTGAAACACGAAGCCAACGCCTACCGCAACCGTACCAATACCAACGGCAGGATATTCGATGCATCCCAAAGCCGCGACAACAATGCTTCCATTGCCGTACGCTGGTCTGAAGCATTCGCAAAACAGCACACCGATACCGACTTCGATATCGGTATCCGCTCCGGCAGCGACCTGTACGCCCGCGCCAAAAGCTCGAGCAATTGGCAACTGACCGACAACATCGACACCAGTTTGGAGCAAATCTACCGTTACGGCATCAAGAGCAAACACCATGTCCGTACCAACTGGGAAACGCGCTACATCCCCAGCGAAAAAAGCTTTATCGCCAATCAGGCACACCTGCAATACGAACACGATAAAACCGAAGACTGGACATGGGGCAACAGCCTCTTCCGCCAACACAACCTCGGCAAACACCGACACGTCAACTACGGCGTGTACACCGGCGGCAATATCGAAAAACGCAAAGCCGCCCTCAATACCTACGGTCCGTTTACCACCTACCGCCAACCGATTTGGCGCAACTGGCTGTTTACCCAAACCGAAGTCAACTACTACAACAACCGCAAGGAAAACCAAAAACACCGCGTCGGCGCGCTGTTAAGGATTGAAGCCTTGTTCTGATGCAAAAAGGTCGTCTGAAAGCCTGTTGCCGGATTCCAATCCCGCCAACTCCACTTTCAGACGACCTTTTTTCAAACTTTCCCAAACGGATTATTCTTCCGAACCTTCTTCCCTGCCGTTGAAATATTCCGACGCGCCGCCGTCGAAAAAGCCCTGCAAAATCGCTTGCGCCGCCACTTGGTCGAGCACCGCCTTCTGTTTGCGCCCGAATACCTGCGCCTCGGCAAGCAGGCTTTCGGCGTATAGTGAAGACATCCGTTCGTCTACCCAATATATGGGCAGGTTAAAACGCCCGTGCAGGCGGCGGCCGAATTTGCGGCTGAGGCGGGTCAACTCGTGTTCCGTGCCGTCGGCGTGGGTCGGCAGTCCGACGACCAGATGCTTGGGCTGCCATTCCCGTATCAGCTTGGCGATGGCGTTGAATTTCTCGTCGTTGCTGTTGCCGGTCACAGTCGCCAAAGGATGCGACAAGCCAAGTTCCGCATCGCCCTGAGCCACGCCGATACGCGCCTCGCCGAAATCAAACGCCAAAACCGTCCCCGCCGGCGCTTTATGCATGACCGGCTCCACAAACAAGCGCATCGGGTTGAATACCCAGCTTGGCAAATGCAGCGGCGTAGCGGTGTTCGTAAGGCATATCGAACAAAATATGCTCGTCCGCCTTCACCGTCAGCCAGACATTGTCCGCCAGCTCGCGTTCAAGCTGCCCTTTGCTCCAGCTCGAATAGCCTATGCTGATTAAAATCTTGTCCACCGCGCCCTGACGTGATAAGTTTTCAATCACATCGCGCGAAGACGTCAGCGCAATGTCGTCTGAAACAATCATACTGTTTTGCCAGTTGCCCACGGGCGTATGCACGACATAGCCGCGGTCAATCTGTACCGGCCCGCCCATCATGACGTGTTCGTGCTGCATCCGCAAAGGGATATTGCGGTCGGTTGCCGCAAAAATCATGTCCATCGTAATCGGCGACGGTTTGTTGATGATGATGCCCAACGCGCCCTCTTCGTTGTGTTCGCACACATAAATCACCGAATTTTCGAAAAACGGGTCGTCCATATCGGGCATAGCAATCAGGAAATGGTCGGTTAGGTTCATATCGCTCATCTTTTACTTGTTCGGCACAGGCGCATCCACGACGCACGCACCGTAAATCTGTTTGCCTTCCATACCGCCGGCAACTTGCTGCGCATCCGCTTTAGCACCGCCAAAGCACGACACCGCGCTCAAAGAGTTCTTCGGCGAACCCTGAACGATTTTGTCGCTGTAAACCAAATACGCAAACGCCTTACGTTTAGGATCGTAATAACGGATAATCTGCTGGCTCTTGAACGCCAAGCTCGCGCTGCGTTTAAACACCTCCCGTGGCTTAACAACGGCTTGCTCGTTGTAACGGATGACCTCCGCCGTCTGCACACACGACACGGAAGCATCGCTCGCATCTTCCTCCAAATTCACCGTCTCTTTCAAACCGCCTTTTTTCGCATAAGAAATATAACAGGCAACCCCTTGCACATCAGGATCATCAAACCCCTCGACTTCAATACGGTCATTTTTCCCCAGCATATGAAAAACTGTGCTGGCACGTCCGATTTTGTCGGTATCGTTACCGCAGGAAGCAAGAAGCAGGGCGCAAAGCGCAGGCAGAATAATTTTATTCATGTAAATTAAGAAACCTTTGAGGGTTGGAAATAAAGAAGCTGACACCGCAGCTCCTACTATATAAGACCGCTTGTTCAGATTGCAAGCGCAGAGAAAAGCATTGTCTAGACAAATATGGGCAGATGTTATTTTCAGACGACCCCGCTGACTATATAATTCCGCCTATTGCCTTTACTTTAACGATCCAGAACCCAATCATGCGTTACAAACCTCTTTTACTCGCCCTGCTCATCGGTTTCGCTTCGCCTTCTTTCGCCGCCAAAGACGCGCCCAAGGAAAAGGCTGCGCCTGTCAAAAAAAGCGTCAAAGACAAAAAAGACGCCGAACCTGCTAAAAAAGAAGCTGCCAAAGACAAAGCGAAACCTGCCGCGAAAAAGGAAACTACCGAAGCGGCGAAAAACGAGCGTACTAAAGAACGCAGAAACGACAAAGAAACCAAAAAACAAGATAAAGCCGACAAAACCAAAAAAGGCGAAGCCAAGGCGGAAGAGAAGGCAGGCAAAGCTGCTCACGCAAAAAACGAGTCTGCAAAAGGCAAGGACAAAGCAGCAGACAAACCCGCAGCCAAAAATAATGTAAAGGCAAAAAAAGAAGCCGCCGAGTTGCCTAAAAAAGACGAAGCAGTGGCAAAACAAGATAAAAAATCCGTCGAGAAAAAAGCGGACAAAGCCGATAAGAAAACCGCTGCCGCCGATTCAGACGACTTCAAAGCCGCAGTAACTGCCGCCGCCAATGATTTGGAAAGCAAAAAATCGCTGCGCAGCCGCAACGAAGGTTTCATCATTCACGTCAATACCACGTTGAAACAGTTGCAGCAAAGCCGTATCAACTTATCCGCCATCAACCGCCAACAGCGCGACGCATGGGACAAGTTTCAAAAGCTCAATGCTGATTTGAACTACCTGAAAACTCAGGTTTCCAATACGCGCGCGCAAATTTCCCGTTTCGTTTCAGGCAACTATAAAAACAGCCAACCCAACGCCGTTGCCCTGTTCCTGAAAAATGCCGAGCCGGGTCAGAAAACCCGCTTCCTGCGTTACACCCGCTATATCAACACCGCCAACGAGCAAGTCATCAAAGACCTTGAGAAGCAGCAAAAAGAGCTGGCAGCACAAGAGCAGAAAATCAACAACGAACTGGCATACCTGAAAAAACTTCAGGTCAACGTCCAGTCCTCGCTGCGCCGCCAAGGTGTAACCAACACCGCCGAACAGGCGGAAAGCCGCCGCCAAAATGCGCAAATGGCAAAAGATGCGCAGAAAAAAATCAACCACAAAGAAAACGAACAACGCCTGAACAACTTGTTGAAAGACTTGGACAAACACAAAGCCGAGCAACGCCGCCAGGAAGCCGAAGCGCGTAAAAAAGCCGCCGAAGCCCGTCTTGCCGCCGCTGAAAAAGCGCGCAAAGACCGCGCCGTCGCCGCGCAAAAAGCCGCCGACGAACGCGCCGCCATGTCCAACCTGACCGCAGAAGACATGAACATCCGCGCACCTTCCTATGTCAGAATCAGCAATGCCAACAGCTTCAGCCGTATGCAGGGTCGTCTGAAAAAACCGGTCAGCGGCACGCTTGCCGGACTCTTCGGACAAGACCGAGGCGACGGTGAAGTTTGGAAAGGCGTGTTCTACCAAACGACTCCGGCAATCGTCAGCAGCATCGCCGGCGGTACGGTTACCTACGCCGATGAACTGGAAGGTTTCGGCAAAGTCATCGTCATCGATCACGGCGACGGCTATATCAGCATCTATTCAGGTTTGAGCGAAATCGAAGTCGCCAAAGGCTACGCCGTAGCCGCAGGCAACCGCCTGGGCATCAGCGGAACCCTGCCTTCGGGCATGGAAGGCCTGTATTTGGAAGTCCGCTACAACGGGCAGGCAATGAACCCACTCTCCTGGATAAGCTGACCTGCAAACCGGTTTGACATTTTCAGACGACCTTTTGCCGTATCACGGGGTCGTCTGAAATTTAACAACTGAACCCGACGGCCCTATATTCAAAAGCTTTTACACCCGCGCAGATATTTTTTACGCTAACCCTGTTGTTTGCCAAGCGTAAATCGCATACAGTCTTGCGGACGTATATTCAGGTCGTCTGAAGCAATATTTCCCACCCCGTTTCACAGTCATTACGGTCTGAAATGAAATAAGACAAAAAGAAAGCCATTCATAATGTCAACATCCACTTTGAAAAAAGTCGCACTCTACACACTCGGCGCATTCAGCGGTGTCGCCCTCAGCTTGAGCGTTCAAAGCTTTGCCGCCGAAAAAGACAAAAAAGACAACGAAACCCTGCCCGTACAATCCATCCGCAACATGGCGGAAGTCTACGGGCAAATCAAAGCCAATTATTACCAAGATAAATCCGACGCCGACCTCTTTGAAGGCGCGATGAAAGGCATGGTATCCGACCTCGACCCGCATTCCGAGTATTTGGATAAAAAAGGCTTTGCCGATATGAAAGAATCTACCAGCGGCGAATTCGGCGGCTTGGGTATGGAAATCGGGCAGGAAGACGGATTTATCAAAGTCGTTGCCCCGATTGAGGATACGCCCGCCGAGCGCGCAGGCGTGAAAAGCGGCGACTTCATCGTCAAAATCGACAACGTTTCCACACGTGGTCTGACCACCAGTGAAGCCGTGAAAAAAATGCGCGGCAAACCGGGTACCAAAATCACCCTGACCCTTTCGCGCAAAAATGCGGACAAACCCATCGTCGTCAACCTGACCCGCGCCATCATTAAAGTCAAAAGCGTCCGCCATCACCTGCTCGAACCGGGCTATGGCTACATCCGCGTGTCCCAATTCCAAGAGCGCACCGTGGCAGCCATCAATGAATCCGCCAAGGCATTGATTAAAGAAAATAAAGGCGCGCCGCTCAAAGGCCTCGTCCTCGATCTGCGCGATGACCCGGGCGGTCTGCTTGACGGCGCGGTCGGTGTGTCTGCTGCCTTCCTGCCTGCAGATGCAAAAGTCGTCAGCACCAAAGGACGCGACGGCAAAGAAAGCTCGGTATTGAAAGCCCGTCCCGAAGACTATATCCGCGTGAGCGGCAAAGACCCGCTGGCAGATCTGCCTGCCGAGTTGAAGACCATTCCGATGACCGTGTTGATCAACTCAGGCTCTGCCTCCGCTTCTGAAATCGTTGCAGGCGCGCTGCAAGACCATAAACGCGCCGTCGTCGTCGGTACGCAAAGTTTCGGTAAAGGCTCGGTTCAAACCCTGATTCCGCTGTCCAACGGCAGCGCAGTCAAACTGACCACCGCACTGTACTACACGCCGAACGACCGCTCGATTCAAGCGCAAGGCATCGTTCCCGACGTCGAAGTCAAAGACAAAGACCGCGCTTTTGAAAGCCGCGAAGCCGACCTCGCCGGACACATCGGCAACCCGCTCGGCGGCGAAGACGTCAACAGCAGCAACGAAATCAGCACGCCTGATTCAAACGAAGCTGCCAAAGCCGACGAAAACGCCAAGTCCAAAAAAGGCAAGGACAAAGAGAAAGACGAAGACCTCTCCAGCCGTCGTATTCCTAATCCAGCCAAAGACGACCAGCTCCGCAAAGCCTTGGATTTGGTGAAAAATCCAGCCGAATGGCAGAAGTCTTTAGGTTTGGCGGCGAAAAAACCGGCTCCGAAAAAAGATAAGAAAGACGGTAAAGACGAAAGCAAATAAGCCCAGTCCGAATCCTTGAAAAAAGGTCGTCTGAAAACGATATCAGTTTTCAGACGACCTTTTCACACTTCAAAAATCCCATAGGGAAAACATCATGGCAAAAGCCCCCAAAACCATCTACCAATGCACCGAATGCGGCGGCACTTCCCCGAAATGGCAAGGCAAATGCCCGCATTGCGGCGAGTGGAACACGCTTCAGGAAAGCCTTGCCGCACCCGAGCCGAAAAACGCCCGCTTCCAATCTTGGGCGGCGGATACCTCGACCGTCCAATCCCTATCCGCCGTGACCGCCACCGAAGTGCCGCGCAATCCGACCGGCATGGGCGAACTCGACCGCGTATTGGGCGGCGGTTTGGTCGATGGCGCGGTCATCCTGCTCGGCGGCGACCCCGGCATCGGCAAATCCACGCTGCTGTTGCAAACCATCGCCAAAATGGCGCAAAGCCGCAAAGTGCTGTACGTTTCCGGCGAAGAATCCGCCCAACAAGTCGCCCTGCGCGCGCAACGTTTGGAACTGCCCACCGAAGGCGTAAACCTGCTTGCCGAAATCCGCATGGAAGCGATTCAAGCGGCCTTGAAACAGCATCAGCCCGAAGTCGTCGTCATCGACTCCATCCAAACCATGTATTCCGACCAAATCACCTCCGCCCCCGGCTCCGTATCGCAGGTACGCGAATGCGCCGCCCAACTGACGCGCATGGCGAAACAGATGGGCATCGCCATGATACTGGTCGGACACGTTACCAAAGACGGCGCGATTGCTGGCCCGCGCGTGCTGGAACACATGGTCGATACCGTGCTGTATTTCGAGGGCGACCAACATTCCAACTACCGCATGATCCGCGCCATCAAAAACCGCTTCGGCGCGGCAAACGAATTGGGCGTATTTGCCATGACAGAAAACGGTTTGAAAGGCGTGTCCAACCCGTCCGCCATCTTCCTCGCCAGCTACCGCGACGACACCCCAGGTTCGTGTGTTTTGGTCACGCAGGAAGGCAGCCGCCCGCTTCTGGTCGAAATCCAGGCATTGGTCGATGACGCGCACGGCTTCACCCCCAAACGCCTCACCGTCGGCCTCGAACAAAACCGCCTCGCCATGCTGCTCGCCGTTCTCAACCGCCACGGCGGCATCGCCTGTTTTGACCAAGACGTGTTCCTCAACGCCGTTGGCGGCGTCAAAATCGGCGAGCCCGCCGCCGACCTCGCCGTCATCCTCGCCATGCTCTCCAGCTTCCGCAACCGCCCGCTGCCTGAAAAAATGGTCGCCTTCGGCGAAATCGGACTAAGCGGCGAAGTCCGCCCCGTCGCACGCGGACAAGAGCGGCTCAAAGAAGCGGAAAAACTCGGCTTCAAACGCGCCATCGTTCCCAAAGCCAATATGCCGCGCAACGAAAAAGAGTTTCCGAATCTAAAAATCTTCGGCGTTTCCAGCCTTCAGGAAGCCATCGAAATCTGCCGCGATGCGGAAAATTGACAGACAGCAATCGGAAAGGTCGTCTGAAAACCTATTCCCAGTTTCAGACGACCTTCATCGAGGAGCGTGTGGTGCATTTGATATGCCTCTTACTCAAATCAGTATGAAGCAAAATTCCAGCCTATTCTTTTGCTTTTTAGGAAGAGAGGGGAAGGGCGATAGGTTGGGGATTTTCTATTTCACTTTGCCATACTATACGAATGTGAGGCTAGGGTAGTCTGGTGTTTCTGATTTTATAGTGGATTAACTTTAAATCAGGACAAGGCGACGAAGTCGCAGACAGTACAGATAGTACGGCAAGGCGAGGCAACGCCGTACTGGTTTAAAGTTAATCCACTATAATTTGCCGTATAGAGCGGCATACGTTTAAAGATTGAAAAGCGGAAGAGGGTGGAAAATACAGTCGGTTTGAGAAGCAGTTCGCACTACCCCCGCATCCTGTTAAAATACCCGGTCTGAAAAGACAGAAGACAAGAATAGAATTATGAGTATTGCCAATAATAAAAAAGCCTTTCACGACTTCTTTATCGAAGATCAGCTTGAAGCCGGCCTGGTATTGGAAGGTTGGGAAGTCAAAGCCATCCGCGCCGGGCGGGTGCAGTTGAAAGAAAGCTATATCTACTGGAAAAAAGACGCTTTTTATCTGGTCGGCTGCCATATTACCGCGCTGCCGACTGCCTCGACGCATGTCAAACCCGACCCCGTCCGTCCGCGCAAGCTTTTGCTCAAGCAATCCGAAATCAACAAGCTCATCGGTAAAACCGAGCGTGCGGGTTACACCATCGTCCCGTTGAACCTGCACTTCACACGAGGCAAAATCAAAATGGAAATCGGTTTGGCGAAGGGTAAAAAACAACACGACAAACGCCAAAGCCTGAAAGAAGCGGACTGGAAACGCGAAAAACAACGTTTGATGAAAAATGTGCGCTGAGGCTGATAGCAGCTTGAATGGAACGCAGGGCGCCGATGTTGCCGCAAACATGTATAGTGGATTAACAAAAATCAGGACAAGGCGACGAAGCCGCAGACAGTACAGATAGTACGGAGCCGATTCACTTGGTGCTTCAGCACCTTAGAGAATCGTTCTCTTTGAGCTAAGGCAAGGCAACGCCGTACTGGTTTAAAGTTAATCCACTATACCCGCCGTTTACACATCAAGCCCTATGTTTGCAAAAACATACCCAAGATTGCTTTCTTCAGGCTTTTCAGACGACCCCTGCGACCCAATAATCAGGGTCGTCTGAAATTTTACGGAGTAACGCCATGTCCCGCTCTTCGCTTTTCCTGCCGCTGTTTTTGATTATCTTCGGTGCCGTTTGGTTTTTGAAAACGACGGACATCCTGCCCGCAACTTCGACCATCGTGTCCGCCGGTATGGTGCTGGCGGGGATTGCGGTTTTGGTGATGGACGGTGTCAACAAGCAGTCTATTGTTTCAGGCCCGCTGCTGGTGTATATCGGCGCGGCGGTATATCTGCACAATCAATACTGGCTCGGTTATTCGCCGCTGGTTGCTTTGGGAATGATGGTACTGGGCTGCCTGCTGCTGCTTTCGCGCAGCGATATGGTGCCTTATAAGCAGCATAAACAGCAGGATAACTAAGCCCCTCTCTCTGCAAAGGTCGTCTGAAAATGGTATAATCCGCCGTTTTCAGACGACCTGTTTTGTTATCGGAATCCCGTTTTGAAACAGTCAGACCGTTCCCTATCACTCTGCAAAGTTTCCGCCATGACCCAAGACAAAATCCTCATCCTCGACTTCGGTTCGCAAGTTACCCAGCTTATCGCCCGCCGCGTGCGCGAAGCTCATGTCTACTGCGAGCTGCATTCTTTCGATATGCCTTTGGACGAAATCAAAGCCTTCAATCCGAAAGGCATCATCCTCTCCGGCGGCCCTAATTCCGTTTACGAATCCGATTATCAAGCCGATACCGGCATCTTCGATTTGGGCATTCCGGTTTTGGGCATCTGCTACGGAATGCAGTTTATGGCGCACCACTTGGGAGGCGAAGTACAGCCCGGCAACCAGCGCGAATTCGGTTACGCGCAAGTCAAAACCATCGATAGCGAACTGACACGCGATATTTACGACGACGCGCCGAATACGCTGGACGTATGGATGAGCCACGGCGACAAAGTGTCCAAACTGCCCAACGGCTTTGCCGTTATCGGCGATACTCCGTCATGCCCGATTGCCATGATGGAAAACGTTGAAAAACAATTCTACGGCATCCAATTCCACCCGGAAGTGACCCACACCAAACAAGGCCGCGCCCTGTTGAACCGCTTTGTCTTGGACATCTGCGGTGCGCAACCCAGCTGGACGATGCCGAACTACATCGAAGAAGCCGTTGCCAAAATCCGTGAACAAGTCGGCAGCGACGAAGTGATTTTAGGTCTTTCTGGTGGCGTGGACTCTTCCGTAGCCGCCGCGCTGATTCACCGCGCCATCGGCGACCAACTGACTTGCGTGTTCGTCGATCACGGTCTTTTGCGCCTGAACGAAGGCAAAATGGTGATGGATATGTTCGCCCGCAACTTGGGTGTGAAAGTGATTCACGTCGATGCCGAAGAGCAATTCATGGAGAAACTCGCAGGCGTTACCGATCCCGAGAAAAAACGCAAAATTATCGGTGCGGAATTTATCGAAGTATTTGATGCCGAAGAGAAAAAACTCACTAACGCCAAATGGCTGGCGCAAGGCACGATTTACCCCGACGTCATCGAATCCGCAGGTGCGAAAACCAAAAAAGCCCACGCCATCAAATCGCATCATAACGTCGGCGGTCTGCCTGAAAACATGAAGCTCAAGCTGCTTGAGCCGTTGCGCGACTTGTTCAAAGACGAAGTGCGCGAACTGGGCGTTGCTTTGGGCTTGCCGCGCGAAATGGTGTACCGCCATCCGTTCCCCGGTCCCGGTTTGGGCGTGCGTATCTTGGGCGAAGTGAAAAAAGAATACGCCGATTTGCTGCGTCAGGCGGACGACATTTTCATCCAAGAATTGCGCAATACCACCGACGAAAACGGCACATCTTGGTACGATTTGACCAGCCAAGCCTTCGCCGTGTTCCTGCCCGTAAAATCCGTCGGCGTAATGGGCGACGGACGCACTTACGATTACGTCGTCGCGCTGCGCGCAGTCATCACCAGCGACTTCATGACCGCACACTGGGCAGAACTGCCGTACTCGCTGCTCGGCCGCGTGTCCAACCGCATCATCAACGAAGTCAAAGGCATCAACCGCGTAGTTTACGACGTAAGCGGCAAACCGCCTGCTACGATTGAGTGGGAATAAAAGTAGAGAGATAAACGCATAAAAAGGTCGTCTGAAATGGTTTCAGACGACCTTTTGGTTTTTAAACGACAGTTTCTTTTTCCGTGTAATCAACACTCTGCCTTAGATCGGCTATATGCCGAAACCAATTTGCAAACCCTGAAAAACCTTGTCTGGTAGATGCCTAATGTACATAAACCACTTGACCGATTACATCGGATTACGTAAAGTATGCGGCGTTCTTTTAAATTGGTATTACCAATTTATTTGATAATTACTCTCAGATTAAGGTTCGATATCTCTCTCGCATCCGACATCATTAGAAAAAATTGATAAACAACGCCGATTTAAGGATTCACCATGGCACTATTCCTCAGCATTTTTCCCATCATCCTGCTGATTTGGCTGATGGTTAAGAAAAACAGCATGCCTTCCTACATCGCACTGCCGATTACCGCCGCGCTGATTTACGCCATCAAGCTGTTTTATTTCAACGACGACGCTATGCTGCTCAACGCAACTGCAGCGTCCGGCCTGGTTTCCACATTGACGCCGATTACCGTGATTTTCGGTGCGATCATGTTCAACCGTATGATGGAAACCACCGGCTGTATCGATATTATCCGCAAATGGCTGGCGACCATCAGCCCGAATCCTGTGGCGCAGCTGATGATTATCGGCTGGTCGTTCGCCTTTATGATTGAGGGTGCATCCGGCTTCGGTACGCCTGCTGCGATTGCCGCCCCGATTCTGATGAGCCTGGGTTTCAACCCGTTGAAAGTGGCAATTTTTACGCTGGTTATGAACTCCGTGCCGGTATCTTTCGGCGCAGTGGGTACGCCGACTTGGTTCGGTTTCGCACCATTAAACCTGAGTGCCGAAAACATCCTTGCCATCGGCAGACAAACCGGCGTGATGCACTTCTTCGCAGGTTTCATCATCCCCGTCATCGGCTTGAGCTTCATCGTGCCTTGGTCTGAAATCCGTAAAAACTTAGGCTTCATCGGCATCGCCGTTTTCTCTTGTACCATTCCTTATGTTGCATTGGCGATGGTCAACGAAGAATTCCCATCACTCGTTGCCGGCGCAATCGGCCTGATGGTGTCTGTATTCGCCGCCAACCACGGCTGGGGCTTGAGCAAAGACCATCCGAAAGACCCGAATGCCGAAAAAGTACCTTTTGCCCAAGTCGCCAAAGCACTTGCCCCCCTGGGTATGCTTATCGGCATGCTGGTCGTTACCCGTATCAAACAGCTCGGCATCAAAGGCCTGCTGACCAGCAAAGAAGAATGGTTCAGCTTCCAACTGCCGTTTGATTTGAGCAAAATCACCGTCAGCGACTCTTTGACCATTACCTTCGGCAACATTTTCGGACAAGGCGTCAGCGCGTCTTACCAAACCCTCTACGTTCCTGCATGGATTCCGTTTGTCTTTACCGTTTGGATTTGTATCCTGCTTTATAAAACCAAATTCAAAGACGCCTGGGCTTTCTACGCTGCAACGTTCAACCAAACCAAAAAACCGCTGCTTGCCTTGATGGGCGCGCTGATTATGGTTCAACTGATGATGGTTGGCGGCGACGACTCCATGGTGAAAATCATCGGTAAAGAGTTTGCCGCGATGGCAGGCGAACACTGGGTTTACTTCTCTCCTTACCTTGGCGCTATCGGTGCATTCTTCTCCGGTTCGAACACCGTATCCAACCTGACATTTGGTCCAATTCAGCAACAAATCGCCCTTGATACCGGCCTGTCCGTGACCCTCATCCTCGCCCTGCAATCCGTCGGCGGCGCAATGGGCAACATGGTCTGCATCAACAACATCATCGCCGTATGTACCGTACTGGACGTGAAAAACGCCGAAGGTGCGATTATCAAGAAAACCGTCATCCCCATGGCGATTTACGGTGTGATTGCTGTCGCCATAGCAATTATTTTCTTTCCTCTAAGGTAAGCACCTTGTAACGCAAAAGGTCGTCTGAAAAATGTTCAGACGACCTTTTTCTTTTGTCCTTCCGGTACGATGTTTTGTTACAATATTCATAACCATACCGATAAGCACAAGCTGCAATCCAAGGAGAAAACATGAAAACCGCTATTGTCGATTACGGCATGGGCAACCTGCATTCCGTCCTCAAATCCGTACAGGCCGCGCAAGCCTTGTCGGGCAAAGCCGGTGAAGTTTATCTGACCGACCGCCCCGAAGACATCCTCGCTGCCGACAAAATCATTTTCCCCGGTCAGGGTGCGATGCCCGACTGTATGGCTGCATTGAGGCAAAGCGGTTTGGGCGAGGCAGTGGAAGATGGATTGAAAAACAAACCGTTTTTCGGCATCTGCGTAGGCGCGCAATTATTGTTCGAACACAGCGAAGAAGGTGATACCGCCGGACTGGGTTGGTTTAAAGGCAGGGTCAAACGCTTCTCCGCCAATCAAACCGATGAACACGGAGGTCGTCTGAAAGTGCCGCACATGGGCTGGAACACAGTACGCCAAACCCGCCCGCACCCGCTGTTTAAAGACATTGGTCAAGAAACGCGCTTTTACTTTGTACACAGCTACTACTTCGCTCCCGAAGACCCTGAAACCGTCCTTGCTACCAGCGAATATCCGCACGAATTTGCCTGCATTGTCGGCAAAGACAATGTGTTCGCCACCCAGTTCCACACGGAAAAAAGCCATGATGTAGGATTGTTGCTGTTACGCAATTTTTTGGACTGGACAGTTTGAAAAGGCTTGCACTTTGATTTTTATAAATTAATCAGGTCGTCTGAAAAGGATTTTCAAGCAATTTTAATCAGGATTTCGTATCACTGTTATCTTAAATTATTCAAATATGCTAAAACTCGATAATTTGTGTAAAATACACTCCGCATAAGGATAGGACTCCCATGCTGCTGATTCCCGCAATCGATTTAAAAGAAGGCCGCTGCGTGCGCCTGAAACAAGGTTTGATGGAGCAGGCGACGGTGTTTTCCGATTCGCCCGCCGAAACTGCGCTGCATTGGTTCAAGCAAGGCGCGCGCCGTTTACATTTGGTGGACTTGAACGGCGCATTTGCCGGCGTTCCGCAAAATTTCCCCGCCATCAAGGACATCCTCGCTGCTGTTGCCAAAGACATTCCCGTACAACTGGGCGGCGGGATACGCGACCTGGAAACCATTGAAAAATATTTGGATTTGGGACTGAACGACGTCATTATCGGTACGGCGGCGGTAAAAAATCCCGACTTCGTGCGCGAGGCGTGTAAAACATTTCCCGGGCAGATTATCGTCGGGTTGGATGCCAAAGACGGCATGGTGGCGATAGACGGCTGGGCGACGGTAACCGAGCATCATGTGATTGATTTGGCGAAACGTTTTGAAGACGACGGCGTCAACAGCATCATCTACACCGACATCGGCCGCGACGGCATGATGAGCGGCGTGAACATCGACGCAACCGTCAAATTGGCACAAGCCGTCGCCATTCCGGTTATCGCATCGGGCGGGTTGACCAATTTGGATGACATCCGCGCTTTGTGTGCCGTTGAAAAACACGGCGTGGCGGGTGCGATTACCGGTCGCGCGATTTACGAGGGCAGTATTGATTTTGCCCAAGCGCAGCAGTTGGCGGATTCGTTGGCATAAGTTGCATTGGCGAGACCCGCTGCGCTCGTTTTGCGAAATTCGTTACACTCATTTTAGCGAAACTCGCTGCGCTCGTTTTCAGACGACCTTATTCAAAAACAACCATCAAGGTCGTCTGAAATGACCAAACGTTTACTTACTCACTTGTCCCGCCGTTTTCAAACAATATAGCGGGACGAAGATACACAATACTCGGTTGAACCTGTTTGCTTTCATTGTTGTCCTGTCTTCACAGGCAGGACAAAAGATGGGTTCGTCCATTTTTCTTCACAATAAAAGGCGGCAGACCGCCGAATATTGTTTGGGACTCACCATCCCACACTCACTAGTTTTATTTACTTTTCAAGGGGTATTTCATGTTTGAAGCATTTATTTTGGGCTTTTGGATTATCTGGTCGTCCGGTCGCAACGTGCGCGCCGTCAGCGAGGGCTTGGGATTTACCATTATCGCCATCCTCGTCCGCCAGCTTTCCGCGTTCGATATGCCGATGATCGACACCTATTGGATGGTGTTTAACGGCGCGTTGTGGGCATTTGCCAGCGCAGTGTTTTATATCGTCGGGCGCTTTAGCGGCAACTTTATGACTTCCTGCGTATTCGCCGCCATTGCAGGCGTCGGCTATTTCCAACTGCTCCAACACCTGCCCAAATGGGTGCACAACTGGCTGGCATAACACCTGCCTTGCCGGTATCAATGATTTGAAAGGTCGTCTGAAACGGATTGTCCGTTTGGGTGAAATCCGCTGTATGGATTTTAGCGAAACCCACTGCGCCCACTTTCAGACGACCTCATTCCTAGATTTGGAAAGGCATTCAAAATGGCACTGGCAAAACGCATCATCCCCTGTCTCGACGTTAAAGACGGCCGCGTCGTCAAAGGCGTAAACTTTCTCGGTTTGCGCGATGCGGGCAATCCCGTCGATGTCGCCAAACGCTACAACGACGAAGGTGCGGACGAGCTGACCTTCCTCGACATCACTGCCTCCTCCGACAACCGCGACACCATTTTGCACGTCATCGAAGACGTTGCCTCACAAGTTTTCATTCCGCTGACCGTCGGCGGCGGTGTGCGCACCGTAGCCGACATCCGCCGCCTGCTCAATGCCGGTGCGGACAAAGCCAGCATCAACACCGCTGCCGTCACCAACCCCGATTTAGTCAACGAAGCCGCCGGATTTTTCGGCTCGCAAGCCATCGTCGTCGCCGTCGATGCCAAAGCCGTCAATCCCGAAAACACCCGCTGGGAAATCTTCACCCACGGCGGGCGCACGCCGACCGGCTTGGACGCAGTCGAATGGGCGGTTGAAATGCAGCGGCGCGGCGCGGGCGAAATCCTGCTTACCAGTATGGACAGGGACGGCACGAAACAAGGCTTCAACCTGCCGCTGACCCGCGCTGTCAGCGAAGCGGTCGATATTCCCGTCATCGCCTCCGGCGGCGTCGGCAATGTGCAGCATCTGATTGACGGCATCAAAGAAGGCAAAGCAGATGCCGTGCTTGCCGCCAGTATTTTCCATTTCGGTGAAGTCAGTATCCGCGATGCGAAGCTCGCCATGCGCGAAGCTGGAATCGAAGTGCGGCTGTAAGTTGAACTTGATTGACTCGAGGTCGTCTGAAAACGAGCGCAGCGAGTTTCGCCAAAACGAGTGTAACGAGTTTCGCTAAAATGAACGAAGCGAGTTCGTCAAAATAAATAAGGATGCCGAATATGGATAACAGCCTGCTTGAAGCCGTCAAATTCGACGAAAAAGGCTTGGTCTGCGCCATCGCCCAAGATAGGCAGACCCGCCGCGTATTGATGGTCGCATGGATGAACGCCGAAGCCCTGCAAAAAACCGTAGAAACCGGTTTCGCCCACTATTACAGCCGCTCGCGCCAAAAACAATGGATGAAAGGCGAAGAATCGGGGCACACGCAAAAAGTGTACGAATTACGCCTCGACTGCGACGGCGACGCCATTGTGATGCTGATAGACCAAAACGGCGGCATCGCCTGCCATACGGGACGCGAAAGCTGTTTCTACAAAGTTTGGAAAGACGGCGCATGGCAGACGGTTGATGCCGTGTTGAAAGACGAAAAAGCTATTTATGGGCATACGCATCCTTAGAGGTCGTCTGAAAACGAGAGAATCGAGTTTCGCTAAAACGAGCGCAGCGAGTTTCGCCAAAACAAGTGTAACGAGTTTCGCTAAAAATCGGGCGGATGATTGTCTGTTGTCAGAAACAGCGTTACGCGAAACCCTGCAAACCTATGCCTTATCCGAATAGTCCTTATCCTTCAAAGCCGAAAATCCCATGACCGACACCATCCTTACCCAAATCCAAAACACCATCGACTCCCGCAAAGGCGGCAATCCCGAAGCTTCCTACGTTGCCCAGCTTCTGCACAAAGGCGAAGACAAAATCCTCAAAAAAGTCATCGAAGAAGCGGGTGAAGTCCTGATGGCGTCGAAAGACGGCGGCGGCGAACACCTCGTTTACGAAGTGGCCGACTTATGGTTTCACACTATGGTTCTCTTGGCGCACCACGGTTTGCGCGCCGAAGATGTCGTCAACGAGCTTGCGCGCCGTCAAGGTTTATCAGGCTTAGCGGAAAAAGCCTCTCGCAAAGAGTCTTGAATTTATATTACAATCCGACCTTATTCGTTTTTCTGCCGTCTGTTTGACGAAACTCGCTGCACACGTTTTAGCGAAACTCGCTGCGCTCGTTTTAGCGAAACTCGATTCTCTCGTTTTCAGACGACCTCGGAGCCATTATGGACAACTGTATTTTCTGTAAAATCGCCGCCAAAGACATTCCGGCGCAAACCGTGTACGAAGACGACGAGATGTTGTGCTTCAAAGACATCCGCCCCGCCGCACCGGTTCATCTGTTGCTGATTCCGAAAGTCCATTTCGACTCGCTGGCACACGCCGCGCCCGAACATCAAACCCTCTTGGGCAAAATGATGTTGAAAGTCCCTCAAATCGCCGAAGCGGCAGGTTTGACCGACGGCTTCAAAACCCGTATCAACACAGGCAAAGGCGGCGGGCAGGAAGTGTTCCACCTGCATATCCACATCATGGGTACGCCTGCATAAACCAACATTCCCACCATCCATTTTCAACTATATCAAGGATTTATTATGGGTAGCTTCTCTCTGTGGCACTGGATTATCGTATTAATCATCGTCGTTTTGGTTTTCGGTACCAAAAAACTGCGCAACGTCGGCAAAGACCTCGGCGGAGCCGTGCATGACTTCAAACAAGGTCTGAACGAGGGCACCGACGGCAAAGACGCCAAAAAAGACGAAGTCATCGAACACAAAAAAGACGAAGACAAAGCATAATCTATGTTTGATTTCGGTTTGGGCGAGCTGCTGTTAGTCGGCATCGTCGCCCTGATTGTACTCGGTCCAGAGCGTCTGCCCGAAGCTGCCCGCGCCGCCGGACGGCTCATCGGCAAGCTGCAACGCCTCGTCAGCAGCGTCAAGCAAGAATTCAACACCCAAGTCGAATTGGAAGAGCTGCGCAAAGCCAAACAGGAATTTGAAGCCGCCGCCGCACAAGTGCGCGACAGCCTCAAAGAAACCAGTACGGATATGCAGGACAACCTGCACGACATTTCCGACGGACTCAAACCTTGGGAACGCCTGCCGGCGCAACGCACGCCTGCCGATTTCGGTTTGGATGAACACGGCAACCCGCTTCCTTCGTTAAGCACGGAAGTTTCAGACGACCCGGCTGTTTCCACGTCGTCTGAAAACGCTATGGCGCAAGCAGGCAATCCGACGAATGCCGTCGAAACCGACATGCCTGCAGAATCCGAACAAGACCGCGCTTGGCGCGAATACCTGACCGGCAGCGCCGCTCCGGTGTCCAATGCCGTAGAAGTCAGCTATATCGACACTTCCGCAGACGCGCCCGTGCTGCATATCACTTCCCTCAAAAAACAAGCGATGAACCGCAAGCGCGACCTGCGCCCGAAATTTCATGCCAAACCCAAACTTCGCGTCCGTAAAAAGTGAGTAAACCGGTGTCCGAACCTCAAAACGAACAACCCGTCCAACCTCTTATCGAACACCTTATCGAGCTGCGCCGCCGCCTGATGTGGATCGTCATCGGCATCGTCGTCTGCTTTCTCGGCATGATGCCGTTTGCCCAGCAGCTTTATACCTTCGTTGCCGAACCATTGATGGTGAATCTTCCCAAAGACACCAGCATGATTGCCACCGACGTCATCGCGCCGTTTTTCGTGCCGGTGAAAGTGACGCTGATGGCGGCATTCCTCGTTTCCCTGCCGCACACGCTCTACCAAATCTGGGCATTCGTCGCACCCGCCCTCTACCAAAACGAAAAACGACTGATCACCCCGCTCGTCCTCTCCAGCGTCAGCCTGTTTTTTGTCGGCATGGCGTTTGCCTATTACCTCGTTTTCCCCGTCATCTTTAAATTCCTCGCAGGCATCACCCCCGTCGGCGTCAACATGGCGACCGACATCGACAAATACCTGTCCTTTATTTTGGGCATGTTCGTCGCATTCGGCACGACTTTCGAAGTCCCCGTCGTCGTCGTCCTGCTCGCCAAAATCGGCGTCGTGACCACCGAACAACTCAAAAACGCACGACCCTACGTCATTGTCGGCGCATTCGTCGTTGCCGCCATCATTACCCCGCCGGACGTGATTTCCCAAACCCTGCTTGCCGTCCCGCTTATCTTGCTTTACGAAGCAGGCATCTGGTGCAGCCGCTTTGCCAAACCCAAATCGGACAAAACCGACGAACACCCGCCCCTTCCACCCGCAGAAACTTAAATCAGCCTGCAATGGAGAGCGTAAATATTAAAAGGTCGTCTGAAACGTTTCAGACGACCTTTACCGCGTTTAACCAAGTGCTAAATGACTGCTAATTTTGCCGTGTTTAAATACACCCATCAAAACCCCAATGACACATTTCGAAAGGAAGTCGAACATGAAAAAATTATTATTGACCGCCATCGTCGCTTTGTCCGCTGCTGTCGCAGGTGCCAACGATTACATCGAACACCAAATTTACAGCGACAAAAATTTTGAACAAAACCGTACCAAAGCCATCAGAATGCTTGAGCAACGCGGTTACCGCGTTCACGACATCGATGCCGACGACTATCGCGGCAGACCTGTATTGGACGTAGAAGCCTACAAAGGCGGACGCGAATACGACATCAAATTGTCTTACCCCGACTTGAGAATCATCAAAGAGCGTATCGACTACTGATAAACGATGCGTTACAACTGCCGCAAACTGCCCGTTTGGCGGCAGTTTTTGTTGAAGAAGAACTTGGATTTCCGACTTAATCATTACAAACATGATTATTCCAAGAAATGTAATGTTTTTATCGATAATGTATGACGTTGTGTAAATTCCCCGAATCAGAGGAACTAAAAAACGCTTTTCCCTTTCGATTTAAATTGATTCACTCAAACGGAGGATAAACATGGATTTCCACGATAAAAATAAAAAAGGGCAAGAGCCGCAAAATACGGTTTCTGACTGGGAGAAACCTTTCGAACGACCCGATCCCGATGCGCCGCAGCCTGTTTCCGAAGTTTGGGAAGACTCAGAAGAAGCGTTTGCTAAGGGTGAAGAAAATTTAAAAACTGAAGAAGCTGTAAACATTGAAGAAGCCGTGAAAGCTGAAGAAACTTTAAAAGTTGAAGAAGCTTCGGAGTCTGAAACGGCAGACCATCGACAAGACAGCAATGCCGAAGAGGCCGTGATGGATAACATCATCCTTGAAGGCATTGAGACGTCGTCTGAAAAGCCCAAAAAGAAAAAGAAAGACAAAAAAGACAAGGCGAAGAAGAAAAAACAAGCCGCCGATGTGCCGCCTTCCGATCTTTTGGGTACGAACAAAGGCGTGGAAACCATGTTCCGCAACGCCGTGCGTTCGGAAATGGAGCTGCTCGCGCTGGCGGCGACCAAGGCGAACATTATGATTTCGCTCAACGGTTTTATCGTGTCTGCGCTGATGATTTCGGGCGCATTTATTTTTTCATCGTCACCCGAATTTCTGATTCCGGCGAGTACGTTTATGATTACCGCCGCCGCGTCCATCGTGTTCGCGCTGCTGTCCGCTTCGCCCGAACGTATCGGCAAAATGCAGGCGGCGCGTGCTTGGGTTAAGGATTTCTTCCGCGGACGCGCCAAACTGCGTGATTTGAGAACCCGCCTCAGCAGCACCCAAACGCGCTTTTTCAGCGGCAGCCAGCCCAATATCCTGATTTACGAAGACCGTGTGAAGGTGCAAAAAGACCAATATTGGGAAATGATGCAGGAGATTATGGGCGACCGCAAACAAGTCTATCAAAAGATGAGCGATCATCTTTACTGGCTGGGCCTGCTGGCGGACAAACAGTTCAAATACATCAACTTGTCTTATGCCGTATTCCGTTGGGGGCTTTTGGCTTCGCTGGCGGCGTTTATCGGTGTGAAGACGCTGCCTTCGCTGCTGACCCAACCTGCCAACAATGCGGCAGAGCTGCGCTCTTTGGGTATTAATATGTTCAACGGCGTGTACGAGCCATCTGCCGTGCAACAGCTTCCCGACGGCAAACTGTTGATTGCAGAAGACGAACCGAATCATGCGTTCAGCATCGTCAGCATCGATCCGTCAGGCAGATTTATCGAAGACGAGGCCTTGGATACGCGCGTGATCACCGGCTTCAAACGCCGCCTAAGCGACTTGGAAGCATTGGCGCGCGACGATGAAGGCTTTATCTACGCGCTCACTTCGCATTCGCGCACCCGCAAAGGCAACCGCTCGCCCGACCGCGAACACCTGATGCGCTTTAAAATCCAAGACGGCAATGTGTTGGGACTGACCAGCTACGACAATCTGACGCAAGTTTTGGAAACCGACCACAAATTGCACGACCTTATCCGCGAACGCACCAAAGCCGAAGTTTCCTTTGAAGAAATCAATATCGAAGGTATGGCGTTCGACCCTGTGAAGAAACGCCTCGTCTTGGGCTTCCGCGATCCTGAGTTCAACAATATGGCGCTGGTGGCATTCATCAGCAACCCGAAAGACGTGTTCGAGCGCAACGCCAAGCCTGAGTTTGACGAAGTCGCCATCCTCGACATCGACGGCGGCGGTATCCGTTCCATCAACTACGACCCAGTGTTGAAAAACTACGTCATCGCCAACGAAGTGAAGGATGAAAACGGGCAGAAATTCTCGCAACTGTGGACTTGGAGCGGCAACCCGACCGACGAACCGCAAAAAATCTCACTGCCTAACCTGCAACACATCACCAACGTCGAAGCCGTCGATTCGATTACGGTCAATGGCAAACCGCAAATGATTCTGATGGGCGACGAAGGCAACGCTTCGCAGAAAATTACTGCCAAGTATATGTTGGTGGATTACAGCCAGCTTGGTAAACAGTAGTTTTAAAGCTGATTAAAGGTCGTCTGAAACTGAGGTTTAAGGTTTCAGACGACCTTTTATATTTGTGGCTTTGGGTTGTTGGTTGGAGGAGGAATGATTGCCGTTTGTCCTATGCTTTTTAATTTTTTTAGCAAGATTTTTTGTTAACTCATGAAGAAAAATTCGATTTAAGTCAAAAAAAATAACTGCATTTTTCTCTTTCTGTTGTTTTTTGGTCAATATTAAATTGAAGGCAAAAGTTGAGGAGGAGGTAATAATGGGGATTAAAACAAAAATAAATTTCAAACATTTATGCTTATTGAGTTGATATTTTTTGTGAGATTTTTGAGGGTGAATTCTACTAAATAGATATTTACGGAATAAATTGTTACTAATTGTTAAATATTCCTGGTGATTTGCCGATTATCCTGATATTATACCGTTCATCATAAATATACCGATTATCTTCGATAAGAGCCATTTATCGAGGAAGTGTTTCCGGATTTATCTGGTTTTTTGTGGAGTTACATCATGACGACTGTTGCTATCGATATTCAACCTCAATTCCGCTTTACCTGCATGGCAGCCAATGCCAACCATTTCCTGCATCAACCGGAAAACATGGTTAAAGAATTAAACCGTCAGGCAGCTATCGCAGATAAGCGTATTTTGGTCGAGAACGTCAATATTGATCCGGAGAGTATTTGCGCCGCAGTCGTTAAACGCAACGGAATTATGTTTGCGCGGGAAAGTGGCTATTTTAGCCAGTGTGCAGGTGGTTGCCGTGGTGCAAATTTGCTGGATGGTTTGCCGGCATCTGCTGATTATGACCATGTAATCGAATTAGGCGGGGAGAATGGTTTTGGTGCATGCTTCCATGATGATAACGAAGCCCGCAGCACCGGTTTGATTGAATGGCTTTATGCAGAAAAAGCAGATACTGTCATTATCGGCGGTTTGGCAACGGAAGAAGCAATCAGCCGTACCGCCGAACAATTATTGTGGTACAACGACAGCCTGCACATTATCGTCAATCTTGCCGCATGCCATGGCTATGCACCTGAAAGTACCATTCAGGCTGTCTATAAAATGCGTAAATCCGGTATCTCTGTTGTCAGCAACGCCGAAGAGATTCCCGAACAAATGCTCCGTTATGCTAACGAAGCTTGGTTTAAAGTGTCGTAACCTCTTGCTATCACTCCCAGCTGCAAGAGTTTTTCAGGTCGCTTTTAGCGGCCTGTTTTTTTGAATTATATGGTATGCATGAGAAAAGGTCGTCTGAAAGTGTAATTTTTGTTTTCAGGCGACTTGAGGCAAGGTATTTATGGATAAAATATACGGCGATAAAAGCCAAGCGGTCCTTGTCTCTATAATATTTTATGATACAATATGCCTCTTCTCTTGAGGGTCTGTAGCTCAGGGGTTAGAGCAGGGGACTCATAATCCCTTGGTCGTGGGTTCGAACCCCACCGGACCCACCAATTACCGAAGCCCGGACAAATGTCCGGGCTTTTTCTTTTGTGCTTTTTATCATGGTAGTGTTCGTTTGAAATAAAATATCAAAATTGCCTATTTTTTGTATTTATGTTTATCTAAAAAACAAAATCTCAGATTTTTTATTCAAAATTGTCTTTTTAAGCGCACCTTATGTGCGAAATTTTGAAGCAGGCCATTATGGTTGTGCTATATGCAGTTACGCTTTGTTACAATGCGGTCTCTTCACATTTCTTAATACAATAATCATGAATCATTCGGTTTCTTGGTCGTCCAAACTTGGATTTGTGCTTGCTGCGGCAGGTTCGGCAATCGGCTTGGGTGCAATTTGGAAATTCCCGTACACCGCGGGGACAAACGGTGGGGCGGTGTTTTTCCTGCTGTTTTTGCTTTTTACGATTTTGGTGGCATTACCTGTGCAGCTTGCCGAGTTTTATATCGGCAGGACGGGCGGTAAAAATGCCATCGATTCTTTCAAGACCCTGCGCCCGGGTTCGCAATGGCCGTGGGTGGGGCGTATGGGGGTGGCAGCCTGCTTTATCTTGCTGTCTTTTTACAGTGTCGTCGGTGGCTGGGTGTTGAACTACGTTGTCCATAGCTTTACCGGAGAAATCCATGCGGGTGCGGATTTTGAGGCATTATTCGGTGCGACCATTTCCAGTCCTGTAGGGTCGTTGTTTTATCAAGGGCTGTTCATGCTGATTACCATTTGGGTGGTTCAAGGCGGTGTGTCCGACGGGATTGAAAAAGCAAACCGTTACCTGATGCCGGGCCTGTTCATCCTGTTTATTGTTTTGGCTGTCCGTTCACTGACGCTGCCCGGGGCGATGGAAGGAGTATCTTTCCTGCTGAAACCCGACTGGTCGCATTTGAAGCCGCAAACCATGCTTACGGCTTTGGGTCAGGCATTTTTTGCGTTAAGTATCGGCGTGTCTGCGATGATTACTTATGCGTCTTATTTGGGTAAAGACCAAGATATGTTCCGTTCAGGCAATATCATTATGTGGATGAACCTTTTGGTTTCTCTGCTGGCTGGGCTGGTTATTTTTCCGGCGGTATTTGCTTTCGGATTCGAACCAAGTCAGGGGCCGGGTTTGATTTTTGTTGTTTTGCCTGCCGTGTTCATGAAAATGCCGTTGGGGCAGATTTTGTTTGCCGTCTTTATGCTGTTGGTGGTGTTTGCGACGCTGACTTCGGCGTTTTCGATGTTGGAAACCGTCATTGCCGCTACGATTCGTCAGGATGAGGGTAAACGCAGCCGCCATACTTGGCTGATTGGTACGGCAATTTTTATTGTCGGTATTCCCTCTGCTTTGTCTTTCGGTGTTTGGGGTGAGTTTAAAATCTTCGGAAAAACCGTTTTCGATTTGTGGGACTACCTGATTTCGGCAGTCATTATGCCGATTGGCGCATTGAGCGTTGCTGTGTTTACTGCGTGGGTTCAGGATAGGGAGTCCGTATTGGCGGATGCGGGTTCAGGCAGTAGCGTACCGAAAACCATTATCCGTCTTTGGTTGATGGTGTTGCGCTATGTTGCACCTTTGGCGATTGTCGTCGTATTTGTCAATTCCCTAGGCTTGATTTAAAAACTGTCCCAAAATGGCAAAGGTCGTCTGAAAATCTTGATTCGAGGTTTTCAGACGACCTTTTGACTTTTAAGTTTTGTTGTATTCGGGAGAGCCTGCCTTTTTTGCCAAATACAATGTTCAGGCTAGGGTTTCGATGCGGTTGTCGGGCATGACCAGCCAGACTTTTGCCTGTTTGGCGCGGGCTGCGGTACGGATGGTGGCTTCGTCCATGATGGAGAATGCGGTGGAGAAGGCATCGGCAACGGCGGCAGTCGGCGCCATGACGCTGACGCTGCGGTAGCGCGGTGTGGCCGTGCCGGTGCGCGGGTCGAAGAGGTGGGTGAACTTGCCGGCTTCGTCCA
Organism: Morococcus cerebrosus; assembly: GCF_022749515.1. Taxonomy (NCBI): domain Bacteria; kingdom Pseudomonadati; phylum Pseudomonadota; class Betaproteobacteria; order Neisseriales; family Neisseriaceae; genus Morococcus; species Morococcus cerebrosus. The sequence continues at coordinate 1,658,451 of NZ_CP094242.1, read as the reverse complement.
TCACGGTACCGTAGCCGCCTGAGGTGGCGAAGGCTTGGTTTTGCATGGGGATGGTCAGGAGGGTGGCTTCTTCGTTTTGGGGATTGCGGATGCCGACGTTCCATGTGCGTTGGTTGTCGGTGTCGAAGCCGCGGATTTCGCCCATATCGACGAGGGCTTGGCGGATGCCGTGTTTTTGCAGCAGGGCGGTGATTTTGTCGGTGATGTAGCCTTGGGCGATGCCGTTGAGGGATAAGCCCATGCCTTTTTGTTCGAAGAGGATGGATTTTTGGTCGAAGACGACGTGTTTGAAGCCGACGAGCTTGAGGGTGCGCCGGATGTCCGGTTCGGACGGCGGGGTTTCGGCACGCGGGTTGCGGCGGAAATGGTCTGCATAAAGGTTCCACAGCACTTGGACGGTGGGGTCGAACGCGCCGTCTGTCAGGGCGTGGATGTCGCGGCAAATGCTCAACAGGGCGAGGAAATCGGGCGGCGGGTTGTTCAGACGACCTTCTTTGTTCAGTCGGTTGATGAGGCTGTCTTCGCGGTAGAGGCTGAAGATTTTTTCGAGGCGGGCGACTTCTGCGAGGACTTTGTTGACGAGGATTTCGGCTTCTTTGCGGTCAACGCCGAAGAGGCGGAGCTCGGCGCCGGAACCCAGCGCGATGCCTTTCCAAATGACGGGCTCGCCGGTAGTTGGTAACGGGGCAGGGCGGTTGCGGTTCAGGAGGAAGGGCGCGGCCGCTCCGGCGGCAGTCAGGGCGGCGATGGCGAAAAAACGGCGGCGGGTGAGCGGGATGTTCATGGGTTGGAATGGGTCGTCTGAAAAAGGGGCGGATTGTTGGAAGACTGGGAAAACCGGTTTATCTGGGCTTGCGTTTGAAGACGATGGGAAGGCTTTTTAGGAGCGCCGTCATTTCCGCATAGGATTTTATGGTTACGGAAAGGACGGCGGGCGACGGCTGAGGCTTGATTTGCGCTGCGGCAGAACTTGTTTTCCCGCCATTAAGCCTGCCTTCACGCTTTGGCACCAAGCATCAACCGCCCTATCAGTCGCCCATTGCCGCCAGTAGCTCTGCCTGATGTTCGGCAATCAGGGCGTTGGTGATTTCTTCCAAATCGCCGTCCATCACGAAATCCAGCTTGTGCAGGGTGAGGTTGATGCGGTGGTCGGTTACGCGGCCTTGCGGGTAGTTGTAGGTGCGGATGCGTTCGCTGCGGTCGCCGCTGCCGATAAGGGATTTGCGTTCGGCGGCTTCTTTGGCTTGGGCTTCGCGTTTTTGCGCATCGTTCAGGCGGGCGGCGAGGACTTTCATCGCCTGCGCCTTGTTGGCGTGTTGGCTGCGGCCGTCTTGGCATTCGACCACCATGCCTGTGGGCAGGTGGGTGATGCGGACGGCGGAGTCGGTTTTGTTGATGTGCTGACCGCCCGCGCCGGATGCGCGGAAGGTGTCGATGCGCAGGTCGGCGGGGTTCAGCTCGATGTTTTCGAGTTCGTCCGCTTCGGGCATGACGGCGACGGTACAGGCGGAAGTATGGATACGGCCTTGGCTTTCGGTGGCGGGAACGCGCTGTACGCGGTGGCCGCCTGATTCGAATTTCAGACGACTGTACGCGCCCAAACCGACAATACGGGCAATGACTTCTTTATAACCGCCCAACTCGCTTTCGTTGGCGGAGACGATTTCAACCTGCCAGCGGTTGCGCTCGGCGTAGCGGCTGTACATGCGCAGCAAATCGCCTGCAAACAGCGCGGCTTCGTCGCCGCCCGTTCCGGCACGCACTTCGATGAAGATGTTTTTGTCGTCGTCGGCATCTTTGGGCAGCAGCAGTTTTTGCAGTTCGGTATCGAGCGTGTCGATTTTGGCTTTCGCCGCTTCGATTTCTTCGGCGGCAAAGTCTTTCATTTCGGGGTCGGACAGCATTTCTTCGGCATCCGCCAAGTCGCTTTGCGCCAGCTGATAGTTTTGGAACACTTCGACCACGGGCGTCAATTCGGCGTGTTCGCGCGTGAGCTTGCGGTAGTTGTCCATGTCGGACGTGGCTTCGGGTTGTCCGAGGAGGTGGGTGACTTCTTCCAGTCGGTCGCTGAGTTGTTGTAGTTTTTCTAAGATAGACGGCTTCATAATTCTTCCATAACAAATGCCGTCGGGAGTCGTCCGCGACGGCGTGAGGAGGCGTTATTATAATGGGTTTGGTTGGAAATTCAAAAGGATATGACTGAAAAGGTCGTCTGAAAACTTTTCAGACGACCTTTTGATGGTTTAACGTTTATCCAATTTCCGCGCCAATGCGTTGCCGATGCTTTGAATCAGGATAACGAGCAGCACGAGGATGGCGACGATGAAGATGATGACTTCGGTTTGGTAGCGGTAGTAGCCGTAGCGGATGGCGAGGTCGCCCAAACCGCCGCCGCCTATCATGCCCGCTGCCGCGCTGTATGAGAGCAGGCCGATGGCGAGGACGGTGATGCTGGAAACCATGCCCGCGCGCGCTTCGTTCAAGAGGACTTTGCGGACGATGGCAAGCGGCGATGCGCCCATGGCGGTGGCGGCTTCAATCACGCCTTTAGGGACTTCGCGCAGGTTTTGTTCCACCAGTCGGGCGAAGTAAAACAGGCCGGACACGCTCAATACCAGCGAGGCGGCAATCGGGCCGATGGTGCTGCCGACGATGGCGCGGGTGGCGGGTATCATGGCAATCATCAGGATGACGAAGGGGAAGGCGCGCATCAGGTTGACTAAGTTGTCGAGCAGGAAATTTACCGGCTTGTTGTAATGAAGCTGGCGGTTGGAAGTCACGAAAAGCAAGACGCCCAAGAGCGTGCCGAAGATGACGGCAATCGTGGTGGACAGCCCGACCATGACGAAGGTTTCGCCCAAGGCACGGACGATTTCGTCTTTCATGCCGACGATGGTGGAAACGGCTTGTTCGAATGTTAAGTCTGCCATATCAGTCCTCCCGAATCAGTTCGCGCCCGATTTCGGATTGGGCGTGGATTTGGTTGCCGCGTACTTCGACGATTTCCACCACTTTTCCTTTATCCAAAAGGGCAGCGCGGTCGCACAGGCGGCGGATGACGCTCATTTCGTGGGTTACGATGACGATGGTAACGTTGAAGCGCTTGTTGATATCTTCTAGACATTCCAAGACGCTGCGCGTGGTGGCGGGGTCGAGGGCGGAAGTCGGTTCGTCGGCGAGGATGACTTGGGGTTTGGGTGCGAGCGCGCGGGCGATGCCGACGCGCTGTTTTTGTCCGCCGGAAAGCTGGGCGGGGTAGTGGTCGGCGCGTTCGGTCAAGCCGACGATTTCAAGGCATTCTTTAACGCGTTCTTTGATTTTTTCAGACGACCATCCGGCGATTTCCAAAGGAAAGGCAACATTGTCGGCGACGGTGCGATTGCTCAAAAGATTGAACTGCTGAAACACCATGCCGATATTCTGCCGCGCCTGACGCAATGCGGCGGCATCAAGCGCGGTCAGCTCTTGTCCGCACACATTGACCTTGCCGCTGTCGGGACGTTCCAACAGGTTAATCAGGCGCAGCAGGGTGGATTTGCCCGCGCCGGAATAGCCCATCAGACCGAAGATTTCGCCGTCTTGGATTTCGAGGCTGGTCGGCTCGACGGCGGCAAAACGGGTTTTGTCGCGCGTTTGGTAATGTTTGGAAACGTTGTCCAAAATAATCATAAATACTTCCTGATACTTCCGGAAAAAAAGAAGCCCGATGCTGTACACAACGGGCTTGGATATAAAGAAAGGAATAAAAACAGCAGAAAATGAAAATACGCTTTAGCTGTTCATGCCCGCAAGCTGTGTCAAATCGGCAATGTTAACTCAGATATGACTATAATCAAAATCGGTAACTTTGTCAAGTTTTGATATGATTTGTAATTTTAAAATAATAAATTGTCAGCTTATTTGCCGAAAAGCTCCGCCACCATGCGTGCTTCTTCCTCGGTATAAGCCGCGCCGTTGAGCTTCGCAGTCAGGATAAATTCGCCGCTTAACCCTTGTTCGGCGCAGGTTTCGCGCCAACCTTGAAGTCGTTCTTCATCGCTGGCTTTTCGTTTCAGACGACCTATGGTTTGTGCGGCCTGTTTGGTTTGTTCGTTCATTAGCGTTCCTTAACAAAGGGAAACAAAGGGCAAAGGTCGTCTGAAAACGGTTTTCAGACGACCTTTGCTATTCCTCTTTACACTGTTTGCGAATATTGGGCTTTAGTTTCCCTGTGGCGCAGGTGGTAGTCAAACACCATGGCGATATTGCGTATCAGGAAGCGGCCTTTGGGGGTAACGGTCAGTCCGTGCGGTTTCAGGCGGACGAGTCCGAGGGAGGCAAGTTGTTCCAAGTCGGCAAGTTCGTCTTTGAAATAGCGGTCGAACGGGATACCGAACACGCTTTCGTAGATTCGGTAATCCAAGGAGAAACGGCACATCAAATCTTGGATGATATTGCGGCGCAAAAGGTCGTCCTGATTGAGTTGGTAGCCGCGCATGATGGGCAGGTGTCCGGCATCGAGCGCGGCATAGTAGGCGTCGATGTCGCGTTCGTTTTGGGAGTAGGTGCTGCCGATTTTGCCGATGGAGGATACGCCGATGGCAACTAAATCGCAGTCCGCGTAGGTCGAGTAGCCTTGGAAGTTGCGCTGGAGGAAGCCTTCTTTGAGGGCGATGGAAAGTTCGTCATCGGGTTTGGCGAAGTGGTCCATACCGATGAAGACGTAGCCGCGTTCGGTCAGGGTTTGGACGCAGTATTGCAGCATATCGAGTTTTTCTTCGCTGCCGGGAACGGCTTCGGTATCGATGCGGCGTTGCGGCTTGAAGATATGCGGCAGGTGGGCGTAGTGATAAAGGGCAAGGCGGTCGGGATCGAGCGACAAGACAGTGTCGATGGTGGTTTTAATGCTTTCGGCGGTTTGGTGCGGCAGACCGTAAATCAAATCGACGCTGACGGATTTGAATCCGGCTTCGCGGGCGGCATCGATGACTTTTTTGGTTTCGTCGTAGCTTTGGATGCGGTTGACTGCTGCCTGCACTTTGGGATCAAAGTCCTGAATGCCGACGCTCATGCGGTTGAAGCCGAGCTTACCGAGCATGAGGACAGTTTCGCGGCTGACTTTGCGCGGGTCGATTTCGATGGAGTATTCGCCGCCAGGGATCAGTTGGAAGTGTTTGCGTATCATGCGGAATACGCGTTCGATTTGGTCGTCGCTCAAGAAAGTCGGCGTACCGCCGCCGAAGTGCAGTTGCGCGAGCTGATGCCGTCCGCCCAGATGCGGGGCGAGCAGCTCCATTTCTTTTTCAAGGTATTCGATGTAGGCATCGGCGCGGCTTTTGTCTTTGGTGATGATTTTATTGCAGCCGCAGTAGTAACAAATGGTGTTGCAGAAGGGGATGTGGATATAAAGCGAAAGGGGCTTGTTCAAAGCCCCCATACCGCGCTGATTCAAGGCATTGATATATTCGGCTTCGCGAAATCCGTCATGAAAACGGTCGGCTGTGGGGTAGGAAGTGTAGCGCGGACCGCTGGAAGGAAGGCTGGCGATGAGTTCGCGGTCGAACTCAGGCTTGTCATCGTTTCTATTGTGATTATTTTGTATCGGTATTACTTTCATGGCGTGTGCGTGATTAGAGTAATGAAGTTAGGCAATTTTCGGATAGTTTGGTAGAATGCCACAGTATGATAAACCTGTCTTGATATGTGTCAATAACTTACGTAATCATGACAGGATAAAAACCTTAATTTTAAGGGTGTTTTATGACCACACACAATGCTATGCATCAGATGAAAACCCTGTGTTCTTCCTGTTCGCTGCGTGAACTCTGCCTGCCTGTCGGGCTTTTGCCCAATGAGTTTGCACAATTGGACGCGGTCATCCGACAGAGCCGCCGCTTGAAGAAGGGTGAATATCTGTTCCGCACCGGTGAGCCTTTCGCGTCGCTGTTTGCCATCCGTGCCGGTTTTTTCAAAACCACGGTTGCCAGTCAGGACGGTCGCGATCAGGTTACCGGCTTTTTTATGTCCGGCGAACTCATCGGTATGGACGGCATTTGTTCCCATGTCCACAGCTGCGACGCGGTGGCTTTGGAAGACAGCGAAGTGTGTGAGCTGCCCTTCACCCACATCGAAGAGCTGGGACACAACATCCCCAGCCTGAGAAGCCATTTTTTCCGGTTGATGAGCCGCGAAATCGTGCGTGACCAAGGTGTGATGCTGCTTTTGGGCAATATGCGCGCCGAAGAACGTCTGGCAGCGTTTTTGCTGAACTTATCCCAACGCCTTTACTCGCGCGGATTTGCCGCTAATGATTTCATCTTGCGGATGTCGCGCGAAGAAATCGGCAGCTATTTGGGACTGAAACTGGAAACCGTCAGCCGCACACTGTCCAAGTTCCACCATGAAGGTCTAATTTCGGTCGAACACAAACACATTAAAATCCTCGACTCGCAAGCCCTCAAAAAAATGGTATCCGGCTGTTCGCACGCCATCTGACGGATACCGAAACCATTTCAAACTTCAAACAGAATCCAAGGTCGTCTGAAAATTTTCAGACGACCTTCTTCATAAAAACCAATTATGAAACACAAGAAAAAACTCATTGCCTTGACCGCTGTCTGCGCCCTGCTCGCCTACTGGCTTTATCCCGATCAACATCCCGTTTACCCCGCAAGCGACCATTACGACCCGAAAACGCAAACCTTCTTCAACCCCGAACCGCAGCAGAAACCGACCGGCCTGACCGGCGCATTTTGGAAGATTCTGACCGACCCGCAGGCAACGCGCCCGCCCAAACCTCTGCCTACCGTCAAGCCCGATTGGCAAACCTTCCTCGCCGCACCCGAAGGGAAAAGCCGTTTCGTCTGGTTCGGGCATTCCACCCTATTGATGCGGATCGGCGGGCAAACCGTCATTACCGACCCCGTTTTCGGCAATTCCCCATCCCCATCACCATGAAACGCTTCCAGCCTGCCCCCTCAGAAATCGACGAACTGCCGCCCGTCGATGTCATCCTGATTTCACACAGCCACTACGATCACCTCGAAAAAGACAGCGTGCAAGCACTCAATTCAAAAGGCAACAGCCATTTCATCGTCTCACTCGGCATGGGCGTACTGCTGAAAAAATGGGGCGTGCCGCAAGAGCGCATTACCGAACTCGATTGGTGGCAAAGCACCGAACGCAACGGCATCCGCTACACCGCACTACCTGCCCGTCACGATTCATCCCGAACCCTGACCGACCACAACCAAGCCCTGTGGTCCAGCTTTGCCATCGAACACGGCAGCGAAAAATTCTATTTTCACGGCGACTCGGCACAAGGCAGCCATTTCGACAAAATCGCCGAAAAATTCAACGGGTTTGATATCGCGTTCATCGAAAACGGGCAATACAGCGAACATTGGCCCAACAATCACCTCTTCCCCGAGCAAACCGCCCGCTATGCCGCACAGCTTGCTCCCAAACGCTTCATGCCCATCCACTGGGGCGCCTACGCCATGGCACTGCACGCTTGGAACGAACCCCTGCTACAAAGCCTCCCGCTGGCACGCAGCTTGGGTGTCAATCCGTTGACTCCGCTGATGGGGCAAGTCTTCGATGCTGATACCGCCACGCAAGACTGGTTTGCAGAGCCTTTAGAATCAAGCTGCTGCACAGTTTATTGAAAATTTCCATCATTTTTATTAATTTAATACAAAGAAATTCTTAGAGCGTGTTCATAGTCTTCGTAGCAGGACTCCCAAGAAAGCCAAAGCTACCATTTGCAGACTGGTACTCAACTTACGCTCGCAGTTTTTCCAAAGCCGCCTGTTCTTTTCCAACCAGGAAAAGCTGCGCTCTACTACCCATCGCTTCGGCAATACTGCAAAACGGTGCAATTCGTTTCGTTTGGCAATCTCTACCTCCGCACCAATCAACTCCTGTACCGACGAAGCAAATGCCTTACCCGTGTAACCACCGTCAGCAAGGATTTTTTGTATCGCACCAAGATTATCCCGCCCACGTTCCAATGCCACCAGGCAGCCTTTTCTATCCGTAACATCCGCCGTCGTTACCGCAAGGGCATGCGGCAAACCTTGCGTGTCAACCGCTATATGTCGCTTGATACCGCTAACCTTCTTGCCCGCATCGTAGCCTTTTTCCATGGCGGTATCCGTGTTCTTCACACTCTGCGCATCAATAATCAGGAAAGTAGTTGCTTCATGGCGCCCCTGCTTGCGGTGCTCCGCAACTACCTGATTTTTTTAATGCTTCCTCAAGGATGCTGATGCCACTCTCGCGTGGTTCGGTCCATCTCTGGAAGTAGGAATGCACGGTGCGCCATTTGGGGAAGTCGCCCGGCAAAGCGCGCCAGGAGCAGCCAGTGCGTTGCAGGTAGAGAATGGCACAAAAGACATCGTACAAGTCCACCTGGCGTGGCGCTGTGCGTTTACGGGCACTTTCCAGCAGGGGAAGGAGAGGCGCAAATTGCTCGCGACTGATATCGCTTGGGTAGGTTTTTCTGTTCATGCCGATAGTTTACAGCAGAGGCTGAGACAATGAACACGTTCTTATGCAAAAAACTTCGCATGTTATCCCTTTATTATTCACAGTTTTCATTGCTTTACTCATCGTCTGGTCGGGTATCAATCCGTCCGACCGCGCCGTTTGGTACGCCGAAATCATTCCTGTTTCGATCGTATTTATCTCACTCATCGCTACCTACCGCTGTTTCCGTTTCAGTAATCTGGCTTATGTATTCATGAGTTTCTGGCTGATTATGCATACCATCGGTTCTTACTACACTTTCGCCGATGTGCCCTTCGATTGGGCAAACCGCCTGCTTGCGCCGTTTTTAGGCGAAGGACGCAACCATTTTGACCGCGTCGGACACTATAGTCAATTAAAATCAAAATAGGACAGTAACGCATCGTCAAATCGGGCGTAATCAGACAATACGGTTCGCAGATACCGCTTAATATTCGCCCACACCTTCTCAATCGGGTTGAGCTCAGGTGAATAAGGTGCAAGAGGCAATACCTTATGTCCCCATTTTCCCGCCATTTCCCGTAAAACACCCATACGGTGAAATCGCGCATTATCTAAAATAATCACCGATTTTTGAGTCAATGCAGGCAGTAGGCATTGCTGAAACCACGCTTCAAAAAAGACTCCGGTCATCGTATTTTGATAAACCATCGGAGCAATCAGCCGGTTGCCGACTTGTGCGGACACCAGAGATAAGCGTCGGTATCTTTTTCCACTTATCTGCGCTTTCACTATTTGCCCTTTCGGGCTGCGGGCATAGGGACGGAACAGGTAGCGGTCAAATCCTGTTTCATCCAAATAAACACGTTGGTAGCCGGAAAATTCGGCCAGCTGTGTCAAATAATGCGTTACTTTGGCCGGGTCTTGTTCTTTGTAAGTGGTGGTCTTTTTTTGCGCGTCATCCCCATCTGTTTGAGTGCATAGCAAACGGCGGCTGGCGTACAATCAAAATGTTTGGCGATTTCATGCAGATAGGCATCCTGGTGCTGCTCAACATATTGAGCCAGTTTTTGCCTATCCAATTTTACGGCATTTAGACCGGTAACTTGATGTTTTAGGCTGCCTGTTTGTTTTTTAAGGCGAATCCACAGGTAAAGCGTGTTTCTTGACAAATTAAACGTTGCTGCGGTTTGGCTGATGTTTTTGCATTGTTCGTAATAGTTTAAAGCTTTGTTTCTTAAGTCCGCAGAGTATGCCATGGTTAGACCTTCAAAGTTGAGTATTGTACTATTTTGTTTTTAATTGATTATACATCATCGGTTTCTACGCCTATCCGATGGCAGAATGGTTGTTGCGCCGTAAACTCTGCCGTCCTGCGCTTGCCCTGTTTTTCTCCTTGTTCTTCATCATGAGCGTGGCAGCGGCTTACGAAATCATCGAATGGCAGTATGCGGTGATTGACGGCGGCGAAGCAGGTTTGGAAGTACTCGGTTCGCAAGGCGATATTTGGGATGCGCAAAAAGACATGCTCGCTGATACGCTAGGCGCGTTAACGTCACTGGTAGTGTTTATATTGACACGACCGGATAAGCGTTTGAAAACAGGTTGACAGGTTTTAAAGAAATGGGAAAAACAATAGGTCGTCTGAAACCTTATTTCGGTTTTCAGACGACCTTAAAGAAGCTTAAATCATTCGTTGTAAATTAACGGTCGATGTTAACGGGTTCGCAGTTTTTCACGATGAAGCGGTTGCGTGAGTCGGTTACGCCCACAACTTCGGAAGTGGTGTGGGTGTTTTTGTCGATGTAACCGGCAGACATAGAGAAGCCGCGTTTGTTGGTGAATGTTGTACCGGTGCTGTCTGATTGACGTTTGTCAACGCGCAGGCTGATTTGTTTACCGGCTGCATTTGCAGATGCGCCAACTGCATTACCACTGCGGTCAAATTCGTAAACGACATTCAGTTTTTTACCGTTGTCGCATTTGTAAGGAACGTAGCCAGCAGGAGCAGCAGCGGCAGTCATGGAAACACCGGCAGTCAGAACGGCTACAATAGCGGCAGATAAGAATTTCATCTGGTATTACTCCATAAAGTGAGAAAAGAGTGATGTGTGGCGTGGACTATCCGGCGCCATCCTTGCTTTGTTTTGAAAGCAGAACATATTTTATCCGTTCCGAAAAAATATACAATATGCAGATATGCAAAGCTATACAAAGAAATTTTCGAGAAGGGTTATTCTGGTTGTACGAAATTAAATAAGTTGAAAATTTATCATAACAAAATAACTTATTTTATTGTTTTTCTTTTATTTTCGGGTATTGATTTTTTTATAAAAGTTTATCATCAAAGCAAGTACCTGAAAGCCTCTGCACAACACTAACCCCAAGTTAGATATTAAGTATGTTGTTTTTCGGGTGCTGCCCTGATTGGGTATAAAAAGCGATACAAGGTCGTCTGAAAAAGGTTTCCAGCCACAAAATGCTGATGATTGGAGATTTTCGATTCGGTACAGCTTATTTTTAACATATTTCGGCATGAAATATCCGAAATGTCTGTTAGATAATCTCTTGATTTACGTTAAAATACGCCTTTTTTTGTGAAGGTCGTCTGAAAAAAGACGGAGAGAATGATGTCTGAACAACACACACACGCTTCGACTTGGAAAAGCAAAATCAATGCACTGGGGCCCGGAATCATGATGGCTTCGGCGGCGGTCGGCGGTTCGCACCTGATTGCCTCGACGCAGGCGGGCGCGCTTTACGGCTGGCAGCTTGCGTTGATTATCATTTTGACCAACCTCTTCAAATATCCGTTTTTCCGTTTCAGCGCGCATTACACGCTGGATACGGGCAAAAGCCTGATTGAAGGCTATGCGGAGAAAAGCCGCGTTTATTTGTGGGTATTCCTGATTTTGTGCGTTATCTCGGCAACGATTAACGCGGGTGCGGTCGCCATCGTGACCGCTGCCATCGTCAAAATGGCAATTCCCTCGCTGACGCTGAATGTCGGCGCAATCTCCGCACTGATTATGGCTTCCTGCCTGATTATCTTGGCAAGCGGACGCTACAAGGCTTTGGACAACGTTTCCAAAATCATCATCGTCAGCCTGACGATTGCCACAGTCGCCGCCGCCGCCATCGCCATGTCGCGCGGCATGCAGATGAAGTCCGACTTTATCGAACCTACCCCATGGACACTGGCAGGCTTGGGCTTCTTAATTGCGCTGATGGGCTGGATGCCCGCGCCGATTGAAATTTCAGCGATCAACTCATTGTGGGTTACTGAAAAACAACGCATCAATCCTTCCAGCTACCGCGACGGTATTTTCGACTTCAACGTCGGCTACATCACCAGCGCGGTGTTGGCAGTCGTCTTCCTCGCCTTGGGCGCGTATGTGCAGTACGGCAACGGTGAGGCAGTGCAGATGGCGGGTGGCAAATACGTCGGGCAACTGATCAATATGTACGCCGTCACCATCGGCGACTGGTCGCGTCCGATGGTCGCATTCATCGCCTTCGCCTGCATGTACGGTACAACGATTACCGTAGTGGACGGCTACGCGCGCGCGATTGCCGAGCCGGTGCGCCTGCTGCGCGGCAAAGACAAAACGGGCAACATCGAACTGTTCGCTTGGAACGTTTGGGTCGCAGGTACGGGCTTGGCAGTGATTTTCTGGTTCAACAGCGCGATGGCGGAGCTGCTCAAATTCGCCATGATTACCGCCTTCGTTTCTGCCCCCGTGTTCGCTTGGTTGAACTACCGCCTCGTCAAAGGCGACAAACGCCACAAGCTGACGGCAGGTATGGACCTCCTCGCCATCCTCGGCTTGATTTACCTGACTGGGTTTACGGTTTTGTTCCTGCTGAACCTGACAGGCATCTTGGCTGCACCTAAGTAAGCCCAATCAAAACAAAGGTCGTCTGAAAACCGGATTTTGGTTTTCAGACGACCTTTTTGTTATGGGTTTGGTTTGGGGAAGAAGTTATTTATTGGTATAGGTGAATGATATTACGAAGTTCATGATTATAATCAATAATTCGTAAAACCTATTTGAAATAAGATGAAAGAAGGTCGTCTGAAAATCTTAGTTTGAGATTTCAGACGACCTTCTTCAGTAGGGCAGCCCCTTACGCTTCTTCCGCTTTGCTGCGGATAATCAGAAGCGGCAGGTGGCTTTGGCGCATAACGGTTTCGGCGAAGCTGCCCATCAGGAGGTGCATCAGGCCGGTGCGGCCGTGTGTGCCGAGTACCAGCAGGTCGGCGCCGTTTTCATCGGCGTAATCGACCAAATCCTGCGCCATTTCGCGCGCGCCTTTGTTGGCGACCAGCAGGTGTTTGACAATGTTTTCCACGCCGTTTTCGCGGGCGGTTTTTTCAGCGAAGTCCAAGACTTCGTTGCCTTGGGCGACGGCGGCGGCCTCGTAGCTTTCGTGTTGCAGGAATTCGGGGGCGAGCGCCATGTATTCGGCGGGGTTGGCGACGTGTACCAAAGTCAGGCGGGCGTTGTTGACGCTTGCCAACTCGGCGGCGTGTTTCAGGGCGTTGAGGGAAGTTTCGCTGCCGTCAACGGCTACAACCAGATGTTTGTACATAGTTCATTCTCCTTTTGCGCCGCAGGCGGCACTTTGTTTCATGCGGTTGGGAAGGGTCCGATATGAAACGATTATAGACTCTTTCGGGCTGCTGCAACAGCCCGTCTGCTTTCCAGTATAATATGTGTCGGACTCGTTCGCAGCGTTTTGCGTTGATTTTCATTCATTTATTGATATATCACAAGGTTGGGTATGAACGACACCGTTTTTCTTCCTTCGCGCCGTTTTGGCGGTATTGCCAGGCTCTACGGAGATGAAGCACTGGCGCGGTTTTCGCACGCGCACGTCTGCGTGGTCGGCGTGGGCGGGGTAGGCTCTTGGGCGGTGGAGGCTTTGGCGCGGACGGGCATCGGTCGTTTGACCTTGATTGATTTGGACAACGTCGCCGAGTCCAATGTCAACCGCCAGCTTCATGCGCTGACCGACGATTTCGGCAAGGCGAAGGTGACGGCGTTGCGCGAACGCATTGCTCAAATCAATCCGCAATGCGAAGTGGAGGAAATCGAGGATTTTGTGACGGAAGACAATCTCGAAACGCTTTTCAGACGACCTTTCGACTTTGTGATCGACGCGATAGACCAAGTGCGTGTCAAGGCGGCGATGGCGGCTTATTTTGTGCGGCACAATCAGCCGTTTATCCTCAGCGGCGGCGCGGGCGGACAGAAAAATCCGGCATTGATTCAAACCGCTGATTTGAGCCGCGTTACCCACGACCCGCTGCTTGCCAACCTGCGCTACACCTTGCGCAAACGCTACGGCTTCAGCCGCGATACCAAAGAAAAAATGCGCGTGCCGTGTGTGTTCTCGACTGAGAACATTACGCCGCCGCAATCTGGCGAAGCGTGTTCGACCGATACCGCGCCGCAAGGGCTGTCCTGCGCGGGCTATGGCGCGAGTATGCTGGTGACGGCTTCGTTTGGGCTGTATTGTGCGCAGGCGGCGGTAGAACATATTGCGGGACGGAAGTGAGATGAATCGATTTTTTAAAGCCTACTTTATCAGTAGCCTGATTTATGCGGTTGTCTTCGGTTTGCTGGTGTACAGTGTCGGTTTGCTGTTTTCAGGATTCGAATGTTTTGATATTGACGCTGACAATGAACAGTATGCAGAGTATTGTCTGCGAGCTGCTGAAATGTCGGCTTTTGAGAAAGTGTCTTTGAAGTTTTTCTTCTTTCCGTTTTTATCCGTGATGTTATTGTCCCTACTCAATGCCGGCATTATGAAGTGGACCAAACGCTGTACAACTTCGATGACTCTTGCCTTGCCTATTATCGAATGGTTGATTGTTTGGTTCGTTTTTTTGCTGTGGAAGTGGAGTAGTCTGGATAGTAGTTGGACGGCAATAACGGGACTTCTTTTTTTCGGATTGCCTGTTTATGGCATGGCAGCAGTTCAAGCCCTGAGTGTGTTGGTCTCTTCTGCAAATGCCAATCAGAAAATTTGATGTGGGTTTAAGCCTTTTGAAATTTATTTTTTCAGACGACCTTTTTTGCCTATGAACCGATTTTTCAAAGCCTATTTTATTGCCAGCCTGATTTATGCGGTGTGGTTCGGCGTGTTGATGTATGCCGTCGATCCGATGTTTGGCGCAATGGGATGCGACATACAGTCGGGCGATTATTTGTGTTTTCAGGACGGCTCTCCGCGGCCGTTTACCAATTTCCTTTATCCCTTCCTGTCCGTTCCGATATTCAGCCTTTTGCACGCTGCCATCATGAAGTGGCGCAAACGCTGCTCGGTCGGGATGATTTGGTTTTTGGTCGGCTGCGAATGGCTGCTATTGTCGGTTTGGATAATTGCGATGCTGGCACGCGATGGCTTTGTGTTTTCCCGCGATGCCGTTACGGTGCTGACCGGTTCGTTTTTCGCCGTTTTGCCGCTGCTGGGCATGGCGTTGGCGCAAACGCTTGCCATTGCCATCGCTTCTTTGAAAAGCCAACGCAAAAAAGGCTGATTTTTGTTTTGCCGCACTCGTTTGGGCGAAACCCGCTGCGTTTTCAGACGACCCCGTTATTGATTAACCACCCATCGAACCTAATAAGAAAAAGCTCCTCTAAACATGCCTTCAGAACACCTTATTCCTTCCGCTGCGGCAACGTCGTCTGAACACACTGTCGCGTGGGTATTCGGTCAACCCGTAACCGATTTGCCGCAGGATTTGTTTATTCCGCCCGATGCTTTGAAGGTTGTCTTAAGCAGCTTCCAAGGGCCGTTGGATTTGCTGCTTTACCTTATCCGCAAACAGAATATCGACGTTCTCGATATTCCGATGGTAAAGATTACCGAGCAATATCTGCACTATATCGCCCAAATGGAAGCGTATCAGTTTGATTTGGCGGCGGAATATCTTTTGATGGCGGCGATGCTGATTGAAATCAAATCTCGCCTGCTGCTGCCGCGTTCCGAAGAGGTCGAGGATGAAGAGGCGGATCCGCGTGCCGAGCTGGTGCGCCGCCTTTTGGCTTACGAACAGATGAAGCTGGCGGCGCAGGGTTTGGATGCGTTGCCGCGCGCGGGACGGGATTTTGCTTGGGCGTATCTGCCGTTGGAAATCGCGGTCGAGGCGAAGCTGCCGGAGGTGTATGTCGCCGATTTGACGCAGGCGTGGCTGGGCATTTTGTCGCGTGCGAAACATACGCGCAGCCATGAAGTGATTCAGGAAACCATTTCCGTGTGCGCGCAGATGACGGCGGTTTTACGTCGTCTGAACGAGAGCGGGATATGCAAATTCAGCGATTTGTTCAAACCGGAGCAGGGCGCGGCATATGTGGTCGTCAATTTCATTGCGCTCTTGGAGCTTGCCAAAGAAGGTTTGGTCCGCATCGTCCAGCCGGACAACTACGGCGAAATCGAAATCAGCCTGAAACAGGAAAATTTAGAACGCCCGGAAGCGGAAGAGGGCGTTTCAGACGACCCCTACGCCGACGTTGAAGGCGAAACGGCATGATGATTTCACGCTTGGCAAACCCATACCCATTTCCATCAACTGTCCTTTATATAGTGGATTAAATTTAAATCAGGACAAGGCGACGAAGCCGCAGACAGTACAGATAGTACGGAACCGATTCACTTGGTGCTTCAGCACCTTAGAGAATCGTTCTCTTTGAGCTAAGGCGAGGCAACGCCGTACTGGTTTAAAGTTAATCCACTATAAACAAACAGGTACGAATTTATGAACAGTGTTTCCCCGCTCAACCGTAAAGCCTCGCTGTGGGCGGTCGGTTTGATGTTGTTCGCTTTGTTTTTCGGTGCGGGCAATCTGATTTTTCCCGCTTATCTCGGACAACAGGCGGGGGAAAGCTGGTTCTCTGCGATGACGGGTTTCCTGTTGACCGGCGCGGGCCTACCGCTGTTGGGCGTGATTGCCATCGGCTATTCCGGTTCGCGCGATGTGCAGGCGCTGGCATCCAGGGTTGCGCCTTGGTACGGCGTGGCGTTTGCCGTCGCACTGTATTTGTCCATCGGGCCTTTGTTTGCCATGCCGCGTACGGCGACGGTGTCGTTTGAGATTGCCGTTGCGCCGTTTTTGAATGAAAGCCAGAAAATAGTCGGGCTGGCGGCGTTCAGCGTGGCGTTTTTCGGCGTGGCGTATTGGCTGTCGATGTCGCCGGGCAAGCTGGTGGACCGCATCGGTAAAATCCTGACCCCCGTATTGCTTTTGACGATTGCCGTTTTGGTCGGCTACGCCGCGTTGAATCCGATGGGCGTTCCCGCTGCGGCACAAGGCGATTTTGCCCTCCGTCCGTTCATAAAAGGCATTTTGGAAGGCTACGGCACAATGGACGCACTCGCTTCGCTGGTGTTCTCCATTATCGTCATTGACGCCGTGCGCGCGATGGGTGTGGACAACCGCTCCGATCTGCTGCGGACGACCGCCGTTTCAGGCATCGTTGCCGCATCTTGTCTGGCATTGGTGTACCTCTTCATCGGCTATATGGGCGCGACAAGCGTGTCAGGCTTGGGACTTCAGGAAAACGGCGCGGAAGTGTTGTCGAAAACGGCAAATTTCTACTTCGGCGTCCCCGGAAACATCCTCTTGGGCGTCATCGTCCTGCTCGCCTGCTTGAGTACCGCCGTCGGACTGATTACATCATGTTCCGAATATTTCAACCGCCTGTGTCCCGGCATTCCTTACAAAATATTCGTCGTCATCAATACGGTCGTGTCTATGGCGTTGGCGAACAAAGGCCTGTCCTCCATCCTGACTTTCTCCATCCCGATGCTGATGCTGCTGTACCCGCTGACCATCGTCATCATCCTGCTGGTCTTCCTGCACAAACTGTTCGGCGGCAGCCGCATCGTCTATTTCTGCACCATGATGGCAACGCTGGCAGTCGGTTTGCTCGATGCCTATAAAGCCGCGTTCGGTTTCAGCGAAGAAGTCGCCACCGACATCAACGGCGCACTGCCGCTTTACAACGTCGGACTGGGTTGGCTGCTGCCCGCAACCGTCGGCTTTATTTTAGGGTGCATCCTGAACGCCGCGATCAAGAAAAAACATAAGGCTTAAATCACAAAACAAAGGTCGTCTGAAAGATTTCAGACGACCTTTTCAACGCTTCTCCAACCAAAAAAAGTAACACCCGCCCGTCTAACCGTGTTCTAATAATGCTTTACATTTACGCTGAACGAGAGAAAAGCCATGACCGCACCTCAAACGCCCGTTATCCGCTCCCTGCTCGACACCGACCTGTACAAGTTCACCATGCTTCAGGTGATACTGCACCAATTCCCCCAAACCCACAGCCTTTACGAGTTCCGCTGTCGCAACACCGACATGGTTTACCCGCTTGCCGACATCCAAAGCGACTTGGAACGAGAACTTGACGCGCTCTGCCAACTGCGCTTTACCCACGACGAACTCGACTACCTGCGCAGCCTGCGCTTCATCAAAAGCGACTTTGTCGACTATCTCGAACTCTTCCAGCTGCAACGCCGCTTCGTCAAAGTCAGCCCCGACAATGAAGGTCGTCTGAACATCCGCATCGAAGGCCCCATGATTCAGGCGATGTTCTTTGAAATCTTCATCCTCGCCATCGTCAACGAACTCTACTTCCGCCGTCTCGAAACCCCCGCCGTCATTGAAGAAGGCGAACGCCGCCTCCAAGCCAAAGCGCAACGCCTCAAAGAAATCTCCGCCGCGCAAAACCCCGACGATCCGCCGTTCCTCATCTCCGACTTCGGCACCCGCCGCCGCTACACCCTCGACTGGCAGGAACACGTCATCCGAACCCTGCTTGAAGCCGCTCCCGACATCGTGCGCGGCACCAGCAACGTTTATCTCGCCAAAAAAATCGGCATCACCCCCATCGGCACGATGGCGCACGAGTTCCTCCAAGCCTTCCAAGCCCTCGATGTGCGCCTGCGCAATTTCCAAAAAGCCGCCCTCGAAAGCTGGGTACACGAATACCGCGGCGACCTCGGTATCGCATTAACCGACGTGGTCGGCATGGACGCCTTCCTGCGCGACTTCGACCTCTATTTCGCCAAGCTCTTCGACGGTCTGCGTCACGACAGCGGCGACCCCTATGTATGGGGCGATAAAGCGCACGCCCACTACAAAAAACTCAAAATCGACAGCCGCACCAAAATGCTGACCTTCTCCGACGGTCTGGACATCGAACGCTCGTGGGCGTTGCACCAATATTTCAAAGACCGATTCAAAACCAGCTTCGGTATCGGTACCAACCTCACCAACGACATGGGCCATACCCCGCTGAACATCGTTTTGAAACTCGTCGAGTGCAACGGTCAGTCCGTCGCCAAACTCTCCGACTCTCCGGGCAAAACCATGACCACCAACAAAACCTTCCTCGCCTACCTGCGTCAGGTGTTTGACGTTCCCGAGCCGAAGGCAGAGGAGTGATTAACTGAAGAAAAGGCAAAAGGTCGTCTGAAAACTCGGATTCGAGGTTTTCAGACGACCTTTTGATTGTGAAAAACGCTTGGAATATAAAGTTTGAAATAGGCAAAGACAAATAAACAGCCCGGTCAAAAATGACCGAGCTGTTGAATTTTTGGTCGGAGTGAAAGGATTCGAACCTTCGACCCCTTGCACCCCATGCAAGTGCGCTACCAGACTGCGCCACACTCCGACTTGATAAGTTTCGGATTATAGTTTTACTGTCCGGCTTTGGCAAGGGTGAAGCCTGATGGTTTCGGCTATCTGTTTGAAGCGGCTTTGAATTTGTTTGACGTAAGGTCGGGTAGGGCAGACGGGATGTCTTGTTTTTCACTTGAATCCGCCATATTTTCAGACGACCTTTGTTCGGTAAACGAGTGTGGCGGAATTTAATGGCTGCTATATAATCTCAGCTTTAATTTTTAATAAAAAACAGGGCTGATGGACAATATTTTGCATGAATTGTTTGCGCGTCAGGCGTTTACGTCGAGTTTGGTGGAGCGCAATTTCGGACAGGTTTCGGGCTGGATAGAGCTGGTCGGCGTATTGATGCTGATGGCGGCGACGTATTGGCTGTCAAACCGACTAAAAAACCGTTATTTCTTTGCGGAACAAGGTAACTTCGCGCTATTGCGGCATATCGGCAGGCGGATTTTGTGGCCGGTGCTGATGATGATTTTCGGCGCGGCGGCTTTGTTTGTCTGCAACCTGACGGAGTTTCGCGCGGTATGGCTGCATCTGCTGATTTTGGCGGCGCGCTGGATGATTTTGATTCGGGTCAGCGTGGCGGTCGTTCATGCCGCTTTGCCGCAAAACAAACTGACCGACTGGCTGGAGAAATCAGTCTCCATGGTTTTGTGGGTAGGCTTCGTGCTTTGGCTGTCGGGCTTGGACGATAAGATTTTGGAGATGCTCGACGGCATCAGCTTCTCAGTCGGTTCGGGCAGGCTCAGCCTGCTGATGATTCTGAACGGGATTTTGTGGGTCGGGCTTCTGATGATAGGTGCGTCATGGCTGGCGCGTTTTATCGGCGAGCGTTTGGAAAAAAGCAGCCTGGACAATAATCTGTCCATGATTTTGTCCAAAATCATCAAAACGGTGATGATGGTTTTGGCGGTATTGATTGCGCTGCCGCTGGTGGGGATTGATTTGACGGTATTGTCGGTGTTCGGCGGTGCGTTGGGTGTCGGTATCGGTTTCGGTCTGCAAAAAGTGGCGAGCAACTATATTTCCGGTTTCATCATTTTGGGCGACCGCTCCATCCGCATGAACGACCGTCTGACCGTCAACAACTTTACCGGTTATGTCACCAAAATTACCTCGCGCTTTGTCGTGCTGCGCAATGCCAACGGTACGGAGGCGCTGATTCCGAACGAAACTTTCGTGACCTCAATGGTGGTCAACGAATCCTATACCAGCCGCGAATTGCAGCAGTCGTTCAATATACAGGTTGCCTATCATTCTGATTTGATTAAGGCGCTCGACATCATCAAAAGCGCAGCCGCCGCGCAGCCGCGTGTTTCCAAACATCCCGCGCCTTTGGCGGTGGTGACCAATTTCGGCGACAACGGTATCGATTTGCGCGCGACTTATTGGG
This sequence comes from Morococcus cerebrosus, assembly GCF_022749515.1. NCBI lineage: Bacteria > Pseudomonadati > Pseudomonadota > Betaproteobacteria > Neisseriales > Neisseriaceae > Morococcus > Morococcus cerebrosus. The sequence goes on along the minus strand of NZ_CP094242.1, from coordinate 1,637,911 downwards.
TGAAAGATCCTGAAAACGGCTTTGCCGCGCTGCAATCAGCGATTTTTCTGGATATTTGGCAGCAGTTTAACGAACACGACATCGAGTTCCCTTATCCGCAACGCGAAGTCCGTATCCTGAACGAAGAGCAGTCCCCGAGCAACATCGCCATGATTAAGGCGGGAATGCAGGCGCGCAGCGATACCAAATCCGATCCCGCGATGGACTCTGCCGGAGACGATTGATGGCAAAGCCCTTGAAGTATCCCGTGTCCGCGCTGGTGGTTTTGCATGATGCCGACGGCAATATCCTTCTAATCGAACGCACTTCGCCGCCAGGTTTTTGGCAGTCGGTAACCGGCAGCATCGAGCCGGACGAAACCATAGAGGAAACCGCCAAGCGCGAAGTTTGGGAGGAAACCGGCATCCGCCTTGCGGACGGACAGCTCTGCAACTGGCACGACAGCACGGTTTACGAAATCTACCATCATTGGCGGCACCGCTATCCGAAAGGTGTGTTCGAAAACCGCGAACACATCTTTTCCGCCGAAATTCCGCGCGATGCGGTGATTGTTTTGCAGCCTGACGAACACGTCGCTTACGGATGGTTCGGCATAGAAGAAGCGGCGGAAAAAGTGTTCTCCCCGTCGAACAAAAGGGCTATTTTGGAATTGGGGAAAAGGTTGGGGAAATAGAACCAGCCTGATTGCTTAAAGGTCGTCTGAAAACAGCGATTGCGTTTTCAGACGACCTTTTTCCGCATTTTCAGAGAGTCTTTTGTTTGCTATACTTCCGCCGTTCAAACTTCCGTCAAATAAAGGAAATAAAATGGCAGACTTCAATAAAATCCTGACTCCGGGCGATGTGGAAGCCGGTATCATCAACGTCGTCAACGAAATTCCCGCCGGCAGCAACCACAAAATCGAATGGAACCGCCGCCTCGGCGCATTCCAACTTGACCGCGTCGAACCCGCGATTTTCGCCAAACCGACCAACTACGGCTTCATCCCGCAAACCTTGGACGAGGATGGCGACGAATTGGACGTATTGCTGGTTACCGAACAGCCCTTGGCGACAGGCATCTTCTTGGAAGCGCGCGTCATCGGTGTGATGAAGTTTGTCGATGACGGCGAAGTGGACGACAAAGTCGTCTGCGTCCCCGCCGACGACCGTAACAACGGCAACGCCTACAAAACCCTTGCTGATTTGCCGCAGCAGCTGATCAAGCAAATCGAGTTCCACTTCAACCACTACAAAGACCTGAAAAAAGCAGGTACAACCAAAGTCGAATCTTGGGGCGATGTGGAAGAAGCAAAAAAAGTAATTAAAGAATCCATCGAGCGTTGGAATAAACAGGCTTGATGTTTCATTTCAATAAATAAAGAAAGGTCGTCTGAAAATGGTTTTCAGACGACCTTTTGTATTTTGATAGTAACCCGTACTGAAAGAATGGATGCTTGTATCCGGCGTACTCTTTAATGGGGCGCACCCCCCCTGCGCAGCTTTCGGATGCATATGAAAAAGTCGGATTTGAGAATCTGAACTTTATTTTTACAAATATAGTGGATTAACTTTAAACCAGTACGGCGTTGCCTCGCCTTGCCGTACTATCTGTACTGTCTGCGGCTTCGTCGCCTTGTCCTGATTTAAATTTAATCCACTATAAAGAGGTCGTCTGAAAATTGAAAACAGGTTTTCAGACGACCTCTTGCTTTTCCTCTAAATCCAACCGTCACACCGATAATTGTTCCAACAAAGCCTGTTTCAACGACGACTGCGTTTTCGGATTTTTCAAATCGGGGCTGAAGACGATGAAGCTGTCTTCGACGCGTTCGTCCAGCGTGGAAATTTTGGCGTAGCGCAGGCTGACGTTGTGGGCGAAGAAGACTTCCGCCATGTCGGCGAGCAGGAAAGGGCGGTTGACGGCGGTGATTTCGACGGAGTACCAGTCGGGGTAGTCTTCTTCGGGGGTGATGGTGATGCTTGGCGCAATTGGCATGTAGCGGCTGCGGCGGCTGATGCGGCGGCTGTGGCTTTGGGTTTCGGCAACGGTGTGTCCGTGGATAAAGCTGTTGAGTTCGGCTTCGAGCGCGCTTTGGATGTCGGGGTAGTCTTCGGGGGCGTGCTGCGAGGGGATTTGTACGATGAAGGTGTCGAGGATGTAGTCGTGTTCGGTGATGAAGGCGCGGGCGGCGAGAATGTCGAAACCGTGGCGGCTGAAGATGCGGCAGAGGCGGGCGAACAGGCGCGATCCGTTGGGCATGAAGACCATGACTTGGAAGCTGTCGCTCTTGGGCAGGATGCGGCTGCGGACGATGGGGGTTTCAAAGTCGTGTACGAGGTTGGCAGCGTGCCACAGGATTTCGCGGGACTGATGGCGGGCGAAGTAGGCGGAACCGAGCGCGTTCCATAGTTTTTTCTGCTGTTTTTCGGGGACGGCGGCGCGGGTAAGCAAATCGGCGGCTTCTTGTTGGCGGCGGCCGAAGAGGGCGTGCGGGTTGCCGCCGTTGCCTGCGAGGTAGCGTCCGGCGGCGTGAAACAGGCTTTCCAGCAGGCTGGCGCGCCATGCGTTCCACAGTTTGGGATTGGTGCCGCGTATGTCGGAAATGGTCAGGAGGTAGAGTGCGCTGAGGCGTTCGTGGGTTTGTACGCGTTTGCAGAAGGCATCGAGTACGTCGGGGTCTTGGATGTCTTCTTTTTGGGCGACGGTGGACATGAGCAGGTGGTTTTCGACCAGCCAGGCGAGCAGGTTGCTTTCTTCTTCGGTCAGGAAGTGGTCGGCGGCAAATTGGCGCGCGTCTGCGATGCCTTGTACGGCATGGTCGCCGCCGCGTCCTTTGGCGATGTCGTGGAAGAAGGCGGCGAGATAGAGGATGTCTTGTTTTTCAAAGGACTGCATCAGTGCGGAGGCGTAGGGCAGCTCGTGGCTGTGCATGTCTAGGGCAAGACGGCGGACGTTGCGGACGACGGCGAGGATGTGGTCGTCCACGGGATAGATGTGGAACAGGTCATGCTGGAGCAGGCCGACGATTTTTTCCCACGCGGGCAGGTAGCGGCCCAACACGCCGTAGAGGTTGAGAAAGCGCAGGGTTTGGGTCAGTCCGTTGCCGCGGCGGAAAAAGCCGGCGAAGCGGCGGCGGTTTTCGGGATTTTGGTAGAAGCTGCGGTTGATTTTGCGCGTCGCGCCCCACCAAGCGCGCAGGGTTTGCGGTTCGAGCGCGGTAATGTCGTTGCGCTGCTGCATGATTTCAACGATTTTGAAAATGTGTTCGGGTCGTCTGAAAAAAATATCGGTGTGTCGCGCAGCGATTTGGTTGTTCACTTGGATGTAGTCGTCGTCAATCCGCAGGGTAACGCGCATCGGCGTCGAAGAAACGCGGCTTTGTAGCATGGGCGTGAGGATGCCGCTCAGTTGTTTGACGGTTTTAATCGCGCGGTAAAACACGCGCATCAATTCTTCGCTTTGGCGGCGGAGGTTCAAGCCTTGATAGCCCATGCTTTCGGCGACTTGCGGCTGCAAATCGAACAGCAGGCGGTCTTCGGTGCGTTTTGCGTTTAAATGCAGATGGATGCGGATGTGGGCGAGGCGGCGGTAGCCGTGTGAAAGCATGCCGGCTTCGGTGCGCGTCAGAATGCCTTGTTTGACCAGCGCAGGCAGGTTGGCCGCTAAGCCTTGCGCCTTCGCTATCCAAAGCAGGGTATGGATATCACGCAGACCGCCGGGACAGCTTTTGATGTTCGGTTCCAATACCGCTCCCGAACCTTGCGATTTGGCATGGCGGTGTTCCATCTCCACCAGTTTAGCTTCGATAAACGCGGCTACATTGCGTTGCGAGTTCATTTTTTCCGTCAACTCGTCCGCGGTTTGGCAGTTGCCGAACAAAAAACGGGCCTCTAAAAACGCCGTGTCCCCCGTAATATCATCGCGCACGCTTTCGCACAGTTCGTCAACGGTGCCGCTTTTGACCGACGGCGAAAGTTTCATATCCCATAAAGCCTGCACGAAAGCCGCAATTTTTTCCTGAAGGTCGTCTGAAACGGTTTCAGACGACACGACTGCCAAATCTAAATCAGAATAAGGATACAGTTCGCCGCGCCCGAAGCCGCCGGTCGCCATCAGGCATAATGCGCTGTTTTGAAAATGCTCTGCCCACAATGCCGCCAGCAAGGTTTCGACTGCCGCCGTGTATTCTCTGAAAAATACCGACACGCGGTTGGCTTTCAAATAATGCGCTTCGGCGGCAGTACGCTGCTGTTTGAAGGTTTCCAATGCTGAAGACAGGTTTGCAGACATTTTTTATTCTTTCAAGTAGTGGGGAGAGGGGGCGGATGATTTGGTGGTCAAATATCGTTTTCAGACGACCTCTGTTGGGCATCAGAGGGATTGGTCATCAGGTTTAGCAGCTCCTGCGGCGGCAGCAGCAACTGATACGCCGCCACACCCAAAGCCGTCGCCATTTTTTCAATATTCGACAACGCAATGTTCCAGCGTTTGCGCTCCACAGCCGATACATAAGTCCTGTCCAAACCGCATTGCCGCGCCAGCTCTTCCTGAGACCAGCCTTTATTCACGCGGAAAAGCCGCATGTTGTACGCCAAGACCGCCCGTAAATCCTGCTCATCAGGCAATTCGGTAGGCGGAGTCAATTTATTGCTCATGATTTTGCTTTCGGATAAATGGTTAAATGAAAGAATTTGCTGTTACGGATTTTACTTCACATAAAAGCCAAAAAAAAGGGGTGGCAACAGCCACACCCAAACACACACACATCAAGAGGAAAGAGATAGAGAGTATTAAATCAAAGCAGATGTATCATCTACTGATCAGAAAATCTTGAGGACTTTGAGAAATGTCGTCTCAGTTCCAATGTCAGCGATTATAAATGAAACTCAATTTGGAGCTTTGATTCAAATCAAGTAGTTGTATATTTATAAAATATATTTTTTAAATAGATTATTTTAATAATAAAAAATAAAAAACCGCACCATTCGGTGCGGTTTTTTTATTTCCACATAAGGAATTAGCGTTTTTTACCGGTAACGGTAGCAACCGCCAGGTTTTCGTTACGTTTCAGAGAAACGCTTTCTACACCTTCAGGCAGTTGGATGTCAGACAGGTGAAGGATGTCGCCGGCAACGACTTTAGTGCAGTCCAAATCCAAGTATGCAGGGATGTTGGCAGGCAAAGCAACCACTTCAATAGTAGTGTTCAACAGGGATACGCGACCGCCTTGCAGTTTCACGGCTTGAGAGTTTTCAGCGTTAACAATGTGCAGGGGAACACGGATGCGTACAGGTTGGTCGGCTTTAACGGCCTGGAAGTCGATATGTTGAACTTCGCGACGGAATGGGTGCATTTGGAAATCACGGACGATAACGTCTTTGGTTTCACCGTTCAGGGACAGTTTGATCAGTGCAGTGTGGAAAGATTCTTTTTCCAATGCGTAGAATACAGTTTTGTGATCCACAGCAATTGCAACGGGCTCTTGACCTTCACCGTACAAAATACCGGGGATTTGGCCTTCGCGACGCAGGCGGCGGCTCGCACCAGTGCCTTGTGCTTCACGAACAGAGGCTTGAATTTCATAAGTCATGTTAAATACTCCAAATTAAATAAAACTACCGTCATCGGCCGCGACCAGCTTAAGACGGCTTCGGGGTTATGGCAGCAACATGCTGCCTGTCATCACTTCTTCATTGAAAAGATATGAGACGGATTCTTCATTACTGATGCGGCGGACCGTTTCAGCCAAAAGGCCGGCAATCGTCACTTGACGGATACGGTCGCATTGTTTGGCCGCTTCAGACAAAGGGATGGTGTCGGTAACGACAACTTGGTCGATTTCAGACGAGGCAATACGGCTAACTGCCTCTCCCGAGAATACGGCATGGCTGGCATATGCCAAGACACGTTCTGCTCCGCGCTCTTTCAAAGCGACGGCAGCTTTACACAGCGTATTAGCGGTATCAATCATGTCATCCACAATCAGACAGGTACGGCCTTGAATATCGCCAATAATATTCATGACTTCCGCCACATTGGCTTTCGGGCGGCGTTTGTCGATAATCGCCAAATCGGCATTTAATGATTTTGCAACAGCACGGGCGCGGACTACGCCACCGATATCCGGGCTGACTACGGTCAGGTTTTCAATCCGCTGCTGTTTGATGTCATTCAATAGAATAGGAGTGGCATAGATGTTGTCGACAGGGATATCAAAGAAACCCTGAATCTGGTCGGCATGCAAATCGACAGTCAAAACACGGTCGATACCTGCCGAATACAACATATTCGCCACCAGTTTGGCGGAAATCGGAACGCGTACAGAACGCGGACGGCGATCCTGGCGGGCATAGCCGAAATAGGGAATTGCCGCGGTAATACGACCGGCGGAAGCGCGTTTCAGCGCATCGGCCATAGTAAGGATTTCCATCAGGTTGTCGTTGGTTGGAGCACAAGTAGGCTGGAGGATGAAAACATCACGACCACGAACGTTTTCCATCAATTCGACAGCAATTTCGCCATCTGAAAATTTGGATACTGTAGCCTCGCCCAATGAAATATCCAAGTGTTTGACAACACGTTGTGCCAATTCCGGATTTGCATTACCGGTAAATACCATCAAACTGTCGTATGCAGCCATATCTTCACCTGATTTTATGTTTAACTTCCGCTCAGAAAACGTCATGCTTCCCTCTGCTTTATGTCCAAGACATTATGGGCGTTATTATACGCATAATGACCGGCATAGTGAATTAAATTTGTGGCGTTACATCGCTATCGCGCCTCATTTCAATCCAAATTTATCACTATAAAACAAAGTCTTTCAGCGTTATCATTGATTTTCAACATAAAAGAGCGTGTAAGGAAACTTACACGCTCTTATTTGGCTGGGGAGGAAGGATTCGAACCTTCGCATGCTGGAATCAAAATCCAGTGTCTTAACCGCTTGACGACTCCCCAATAAAGGGTGCTGGCTGGGGAGGAAGGATTCGAACCTTCGCATGCTGGAATCAAAATCCAGTGTCTTAACCGCTTGACGACTCCCCAACAAAGGGATTTGGCTGGGGAGGAAGGATTCGAACCTTCGCATGCTGGAATCAAAATCCAGTGTCTTAACCGCTTGACGACTCCCCAACTTTATCAAATCATTTGAAACAATGGATGAATGTCTAAACCTTCAACACAATATGCTTCATATGATTGTGAAACTTGTTGGTATATATTGTTTGCTTCTTGCCGACTATCCGTAGAGAGAAATATACACGCTCCAGATCCTGTCATTAGCGTAGAACCATATTCGGATAATTCACAATAAGCTTTCCAAACCTCAGGATATTCCTGAAAAACAACAGCCTGCATATCATTTCTAAACGGCTGCAAAGATTGGAAAGTCGGCATTATGCTTGGTTTGGAATTTCGTGTCAAGTTCCCATGCGAGAAAATTTTGGGAGTGGAAACATGGGCCTTGGGTTTGATGACGACATACCATTGCTTCGGTATATCGATAGGGGATAATTGCTCGCCTATACCTTTGGCAAAGGCATTTTTGCCGAAAAGGAAGAAGGGAATATCTGCGCCCAGAGTCGCACTTAAATTAATTAACTGCTGGCGGGATAATCCGCATTCCCACCAATGGTTCAATACGGTGAGTACGGTTGCCGCATCCGAACTGCCACCTCCCAAGCCGGCGCCTGTCGGGATTTTTTTATCCAACCAAATTTCAACACCTGATTTTGAGTTAGTGTGTTTTTGCAGTAAAGATGCGGCACGGTATGCCAGGTCTTGTTCCGGTGGAATACCGCCTGTCGGTGTGTGGAGTATGATAAGGTCGTCTGAACGTGGTTTCAGATAAACGGTATCACATAAGTCAATCAGGCAGAAAATGCTTTCTAGGTTGTGGTAGCCGTCTGCGCGTTTCCCGGTGATTCTGAGATCCAGATTGAGTTTGGCAGGAGCCGGGAAGGCTTGTGCTTCGTTTGGAATCATTTTATTTACGGTTGTCTGGCGAGATGGTTATTTTCTGGCGGCACATTGGGTTTGGGTGTTGCCCTCGGGATGATCGTCGAGGTTGTCGAATGCCAAGCGCAGAGTGAGTTTTGGGCTTTCCAATAGGAGGGTTTTGGGTTTGCCGTTGCTGTTGAGTGTGCGGGAAATTGTCCAGTCGAATTGTTGCAGGCGGCTGTCCGGGAGCAGTTGGTATGGTGCGCCGGCTACACGTTTTCCGCTTGCCCAAATGTGCAGATATTGGATAGGGAGTTCGAATCCCAATAGGCGGTTGCTAAGTTCTTGTGCGGTAGCGGCTTCATATGTACGGCCTTTGTTATCGACAGCCAATACGCCTTGATTATCTTGACACAACTGCCCTACGGTGCTGCCGATCGGGGTGTTGATGTTGATGGTTTGAACTTGGTTTTGGTATGTCCAATCGAAGTTGGCGTAAGAGCCTTTGCCTTCGAGTTTGACGGCGATTCGCCCTTCGGCGGAAAAATCGTTGACTGTTTCAGCCGGTTGCCAACCATTTTGCTGCGGGAGCTCGGGGCGGGCGCAGGCGGTGATGAGGAGGGTTAGGGCGGCTGCGGATAATATATTGGTCTGTTTCATGATAAATCCTGTGCAGGGGAAGGGTCGTCTGAAAAGTTTTCAGACGACCTGTTTTTTATTTTGTTTTGGCGGAGGGGTGTTTTTTGCGCGGGGGAACGGGAATATTGAATCGGCGCATGGTTTCTTTCAATAAACCGATGTCGCCTTCTTGTTTCAAACCTTCGTTCCAAATGGCTTTGGCATCTTCGGGCTTGCCGAGCTTCCACAAAACTTCGCCCAAATGCGAGGCGACTTCGGCGTCGGGATATTGTTCGAAGGCGTATTGCAGGTAGGGCAAGGCAGTTTCGGCATCGCCTTTCAGATAATATGCCCAACCGAGGCTGTCGTTGATGGCGGGGTTTTCCGGATCAACCTGATACGCGGCCTGAATCAGTTTGAATGCTTCGTTTAAATCATATTTCGGGGAAGAAAGCATGATATAGCCTAGAGCATTCATGCCGCTGGTACTGTCGGGGGATATTTCCAACTGGCGGCGAAGGTCGGCAATGGCTTTGTCGCGCTCTCCAATTTTGTCGTAAACCATGGCGCGTTGGTAGAGGATGTCGGGCAGCAGTTGGTTGGCATCAGGCTGTTTGGAAGCTTTTGCCATAAGTGTATTCAGCTCTGATAGTGCTTTCTTAGGGTTGTCGTGTTTGGCGATGGCAAACAGGGAAACACGTTGCAATTCGCGCGCACTGAAAAAGCGTCCTTGCTGCTCGGGCAGTTTGAGCGCACGTTGTGCCAATTCCCACGCGGCTTTGCCGTTGCCTTGTTCGGCTTCGAGCGAGGCGCTGAGAACGGTTTTGTCGAAAATGTAATCCGCAGAATTGATTTTGCCGAGCCATTGTTTGGCCTTGACGTAATCTTTGGCATCGGCATAAGTCATGGCGCCGATCAGGGCGGCACGGCTTTGTTGTTGGCTTGTGCCGGATTGGTAGGCTTTTTCGAGGTAATGGTTGACAACGGATAAGTCATCTTTACGGCTGGAGGATAGTATCGCAGCCTGGATAAACAAATCGGGCGAGGGGTTGTCTTCCAGTAACGTTTTCAGACGACTGTATGCCTTGTCGGGACGGTGGTTGGCAACCAGGTTGGTGATTTCAAGCTCCTGCCATACGGATGACAGTTTGCGCGTGTCGGTTTGTTCGAAGAATCCGTTGAGGATTTCCGGACTGCGTTGCGCCATCAGGCGCAAGGTGAGCATGGTCGGGGGCAGGATTTCAGAATCCAGTTTGGCAAGTCTTTGCAGGGCGGCAATGGCATTTTTTTTCTTACCGTCGTATGCGCTGTAAATGGCATCTGCAATCGCCGCTTCAGGCATTTCAGGGTATTTGAGTGTTTCTTTATGAACTTGTGCCGAGGCCTTTTCTGCCAAATCAGGCTGCTGGACGGCGGTTTGGGCGAGAAGCAGGAAAATACGGCGGTTTTGTTCTTCAGTAGCGCCTGCGAGGACTTCATCCAAGCCGCTGAGGTGTTTGTCGTTTTTTCCGAGCAGAAAGTCGCGCAGCCAGGTCATGCGTTTTTGTGCTGCACCCGGAACAGGTTCGATTTCCCGCCATTTTTGATAAATCAATTCGGCCTGTTCGAATGCATTGAGTGAAACTGCCATTTCCAATGCGCGTTCTGCTACGTCGGGTGATTTTGTGCGGTCGAGCATATGCATATAGGTGCCCAAAGCCATGCCGGCATCCCCTTTTTGCAAAGCCATTTCGCCGCCTAAAAGCGTGAAAATTTTCCAAGCGCGATCGTTTGCAGCAATCAAACGCTCTTGTTCGGCGAGCCTTGCTTCAGGCGTACGGCGGTTTTTTTTCTGAATGGCCTGGGATTGGATTTTGACTTCTGGTGCAGATTCTTGCTTGGCGGCAATGGTTTGGGCAGAAAACAGCAGTATGACGGCTGCTGCCAGTGTGCGGATATGGGACGGAGACAAAAACATGATAAGCCTTTATTCAAAAAAACGGACTGAAGCGCAGATAATCCGTCGTGAAAACAGCCGATACTTTATCACAAGCGCTTGTCTTTGTAGATTCGTGAGCTTTAAGCAACCGTAAACCTAATGTAATATTCTTTTTTCAGACGACCTATCAATCATTGTTTTCGGAGTCTGTATATGGAGATGAGGCAGACCGATCTTGTGGATTTTTTCGGGCAGGCATTTCGTTATGCCAGCATAGTGCAAGAGGAACGAAACCGTTTTGTCCGGCAGGAAGGTAAAACAGCCGCCGTTTTGCTGGCAGTCGTTCGGCGGGAAGGGCAGTGGCAAATTTTGCTGACGCGTCGCGCCGATACCCTGCGACACCATACCGGGCAGATTGCTTTTGCCGGAGGAAGGTCAGACGAAGGGGATAAAGACTTTATTGTGACAGCATTGCGTGAAACTGAAGAGGAGACGGGAATTGCACCGCATTTTTGGCAGGTTTTTCCACTGTTGCCGCCTTATTACACGCCGTCCGGTTATGAAGTACATCCGGTTTTGGCACTCTGTCTGGAAAATCCGCCAACTTGTGCCAATAGTGGGGAAGTGGCTGAAATCTTTTACTTGCCATTGGATTTCGCACTGGATATGGGCAACTATGGCAGCCGCAGCTTCATTCATGAAGGCAATATGATTGCTACGCCTGTTTTGCCGTATTTGCATTACGATATTTGGGGATTGACTGCGCTGATATTGTATGGGTTGGCAGAACGTTACCGGTATTATTGTGCCGGTCAGAAGGGTGTAGAGTGAAAATACGGATACAGGATTTTGCTGTGCTTTACGGTTGAGGTTGTTACAGTGAAATTATGTCATGTTACAATTAACACATTGATGATTATTACAAAATCATTTTTAGTGATGTGGTCTGGGAATGAAGCCAATGAATCATTGTGGCCCCGGATAGCTGGATACTTTAGAAATATAAAGTAAGAGGAAAATTTATGAAACCGATTAAAAAAGCCGTTTTCCCTGTAGCCGGTATGGGTACGCGCTTTCTGCCTGCCACCAAAGCCAGTCCGAAAGAAATGCTGCCTATCGTCGATAAGCCGTTGATTCAATACGCGGTAGAAGAAGCAGTAGAAGCAGGTTGCACAGAAATGGTGTTCATTACAGGCCGCAACAAACGCAGTATCGAAGACCATTTCGACAAAGCCTACGAGCTGGAAACCGAGCTGGAAATGCGTCAAAAAGACAAACTGCTGGAACACGTTAAAGACATTCTGCCTTCTAACATTACCTGCCTTTATATTCGTCAAGCCGAGGCTTTGGGTTTAGGACACGCCGTATTGTGCGCCCGTGCCGCAGTGGGCGACGAACCCTTTGCCGTTATTCTCGCCGACGACCTGATTGACGCGCCCAAAGGCGCACTGAAGCAAATGGTCGATATCTACAATCAAAGCGGCAACAGCGTTTTGGGCGTGGAAACCGTCGATCCGTCGCAAACCGGTTCTTATGGCATTGTAGAAGTGGAAAAATTAAACAGCTTTCAACGGATTACCAATATTGTAGAGAAACCGAAGCCCGAAGAAGCGCCGTCCAATCTTGCTGTTGTCGGCCGTTATATCCTGACCCCTCGCATTTTCAGTCTTCTGGAAAACCTGCCGCGCGGCGCAGGAAACGAAATCCAACTGACCGACGGCATTGCCCGCTTGTTGGATCACGAGTTCGTTCTCGCCCATGCCTTCGACGGCAAACGCTACGATTGCGGCAGCAAACTGGGTTATCTGGAAGCTACCGTCGCCTACGGCTTGAAACATCCGGAAACCGGTGCGCAGTTCCGCGAACTCTTAAAACAATATTCTTAAGCCTGATCTAGTCTTGAAAAGATAAGGTCGTCTGAAAGAGTCTCTTGATTTCTTTTCAGACGACCTTTCCTATTGCAGTGATATAATCCGTTTTCTCTTTTAAATTCAGACATATTATGGACAATACATCCGAAGAAACCATGCGCCTTTCCAAGCGTATGGCGCAATTGGGCTTATGCTCGCGCCGCGAGGCGGATAGCTACATCGAGCAAGGCTGGGTCAAGGTCAACGGGCAAACCGCCGTACTCGGTCAGAAAGTAACCGAACGCGACCGCATCGACCTCAACCGGCAGGCGCATGAAAAACAGGCGGAGCGCGTTACCATCCTGCTCAACAAGCCCGTCGGCTACGTCAGCGCGCAGGCGGAAAAAGGCTATAAATCCGCCGCCGAGCTGATTACCGCCGACAACCGTTGGGAAGGCGACGACAGCCGCATTCCGTTCAGCGAAAAACACAAATTCGGCTTGGCGCCCGCCGGCAGGCTGGACATCGATTCCGTCGGGTTGCTGGTGTTGACGCAGGACGGCCGCATCGCCAAGCAGCTTATCGGCGAAAACAGCGGCAGCGAAAAAGAATATCTCGTGCGCGTGCGCGGCAAATTGGACGAAAAAGGACTTGCCTTGCTGAATCACGGATTGAGTTTGGACGGCGAGAAACTGCGTCCCGCCAAAGTAGAATGGCAAAACGAAGACCAGTTGCGTTTCGTGTTGAAACAAGGCAAAAAGCGGCAAATCCGCCGTATGTGCGAACTCGTCGGTTTGCGTGTCGTCGGGCTGAAGCGGATTCGAATGGGTAAAGTCAAACTGGGCAAACTGCCGCCCGGTAAATGGCGCTATCTGCGGGCGGATGAGTCGTTTTAAATGTTGTAAGCCTGATGTTTGCAGTAAGACAGAGTCGTCTGAAAACTGGTAAGTTGCATTTCAGACGACCTTATTCTTGGGAAAACCGATTATTTGTTTTGTAATAAAGAAGGATTTTTTTTGTATTAAATGGATGATTTAGGTAAGTTGGGTATGTCGTAGAAGAGTGATGCTTTTGAAGTAATTTCTTATTGATTTTTAAGTGTTTTATTTTAGATGTTTGTATTGTATTTTCTAGAGTCATTTCCAGACTTCCAAATAGCACCCTATTTAATTTTTGTCATAAATGTTTAAATTTAATCATCATTCTTGAAAATTAGCTTATAATAGGCAAGTTTCCGTCGAAACAGTTACAAGAATTTTAATAAGGTAACGGCAAAGTCTGAAAAGGGATGCGAGGTTTGTCCGGGTTTGCCATAGAATTTAAATTACCTACATGAAGATAAGACGTTTTCTCCTACATTTTCTCAACCGTCACGCTGTTGCCCGCATTTTGGTATACGGCAAGCTGATGCGCATCGACAAGCCTATCGGCACGTTGTTGCTGCTTTGGCCGACCTATTGGGCGTTATGGGTTGCTTCGGAAGGGATTCCTGAAGCGGATATTTTTTGGGCGTTTACCGCCGGTACGTTCTTTATGCGCAGCGCAGGCTGCGTGATCAACGACTTTGCCGACCGCAATTTTGACGGTTCGGTCGAGCGCACGAAAAACCGCCCCTTTGCCCGCGGGTTGGTTTCTAAAACGGAAGCGATTCTGCTGACCGTCATCCTCTGCCTGCTTGCCGCCCTCTGCATGACGCCGCTGAACCTGTTGACTTGGGTGATGAGCGTTCCCGCGCTGTTTCTGGCGATGACTTACCCCTTTACCAAACGGTTTTTCCCGCTGCCGCAGTTTTATTTGGGGCTGGCGTTTTCTTTCGGGATTCCGATGGCGTTTGCCGCCGTCCGCAGCGGCGTGCCTTCTACGGCGTGGCTGATGTTTACCGCCAATGCTTTGTGGACGCTTGCCTACGACACGATTTATGCGATGTCGGACAAGGAAGACGATTTGAAAATCGGGATTAAAACTTCGGCCATCACGTTCGGCGATCACGATATTTCCGCTTCCATGCTCTGCCATTTTTGGTTTACCGCGCTGATGGCGGTGTTGGGCGTGAAAATCGGCGCGACATGGCCGTATTGGATTATGCTGCCTGCGGTGGTGTGGCTGCAAATCGGTCAATACCATGCCATCAAAACGCGCGACCGCCAGACTTGTTTTAAAGTGTTTTTGGATAACAACCATATCGGTCTGCTCTGGTTCTTGGGTCTGTCGGGACATTATTTGTGGACTATGGCTGCTACGCGGTTGTAAGGCAATATAGTGGATTAACTTTAAACCAGTACGGCGTTGCCTCGCCTTGCCGTACTATCTGTACTGTCTGCGGCTTCGTTGCCTTGTCCTGATTTAAATTTAATCCACTATAGAATGGATAACACGTCGGCGGATTCGCATTTGAAGTGCAACTTTCCATAACAGAAAAAGGCCAGTATGCGGTAGCATACGGCCTTTCCTGCAAGAAAGATTGCCATGAGCTACACACAACTGACCCAAGACGAACGATACCATATCCAATACCTGTCCCGCCACTGCACCATCGCCGAAATCGCCAAACAGCTCAACCGCCACAAAAGCACCATCGCCGAAATCGCCAAACAGCTCAACCGCCACAAAAGCACCATCAGCCGAGAAATCAAGCGGCACTGCATCCAAGGACAGCAATACAGCGCCGATAAAGCCCAACGGCAAAACCGGCTGACCAAACAGCACCGGCGAAAACCCTATAAGCTCGATTCGCAGCTGGTTCAACACATCGACACCCTTATCCGCCGCAAACTCAGTCCCGAACAAGTATGTGCCTACCTGCATAAACACCACGGGATCACACTCCATCACAGCACCGTTTACCGCTACCTCCGCCAAGACAAAAGCAACGGCGGCACTTTGTGGCAACACCTCAGAATATGCAGCAAACCCTACCGCAAACGCTACGGCAGCACATGGACCAGAGGCAAAGTGCCCGACCGCGTCGGCATAGAAAACCGACCTGCTATCGTCGACCAGAAAACCCGCATCGGCGATTGGGAGGCCGACACCATCGTCGGCAAAAATCAGAAAAGCGCGTTATTGACCTTGGTCGAACGCACTACCCGCTACACCATCATCTGCAAATTAAAGAACTTAAAAGCCGAAGACACTGCCCGGGCGGCCATTAGGGTATTAAAGGCATATAAAGCCAGAGTCCACACCATCACCATGGATAACGGCAAAGAGTTCTACCAACACACCAAAATAGCCAAAGCCTTGAAGGCGAAAACCTATTTTTGCCGCCCTTACCATTCTTGGGAGAAAGGGCTGAATGAGAACACCAATGGACTCATCCGGCAATATTTCCCCAAACAAACCGATTTCCGAAACATCAGCGATCGGGAGATACGCAGGGTTCAAGATGAGTTGAACCACCGGCCGAGAAAAACACTTGGCTACGAAACGCCAAGTGTTTTATTCTTAAATCTGTTCCAACCACTGGTACCCTAGTGTTGCACTTGAAATCCGAATCCAAGGTCGTCTGAAAAGGTTTTCAGACGACGTTTTGTGTTTTTAGGGAAGGGCGGATTGATGGATAGCTGCTGGGTTTTATCCGGTGTCCGAACCTGCTGCAAGCCATTTGCCGCCGTTTTCAGACGACCTTGTGTATGAGTTAAGAAATATCAAAGAAGCAGCGTTTCTTGTTAGCAATCTGAGTGTAAATTGCGTGTTCAGGATTGAGGTTTGTACAGACAGTCGGTACAATTCCATTTCATTTTGCCACATCAAAAGAGATTTCTATGAGCCTTATCGGCGAAATTTTGCCTTTGTCCCATATCGTTTTAGACTTGGAAGTCGGCAGCAAAAAACGCTTGTTTGAAGAAGCGGGCCTGCTGCTTGAACATGAAGCAGAATTACCTCACGGCGATGTCTTCGACTGCCTGTTTGCCCGCGAAAAGCTGGGTTCGACCGGCTTGGGGCAGGGCGTCGCCATCCCGCACGGCCGTCATGCCTGCGTGAAAAAAGCCACCGGCGCGTTTATCCGCACGAAAGAACCGGTCGCTTTCGATGCGCCCGACGGCAAACCCGTATCCCTGATTTTCACTTTGTTGGTGCCGGAAAATGCGACTGGCGAGCATTTGGAAGTCTTGTCCAAACTGGCGGGCAGGTTCTCGCAAAAAGCCGTCCGTGAAGCCTTGATGTCCGCAACCTCTGCCGAGGAGGTGCGCAAACTTCTGGCAGAAGAGTAAAGAATGCCCAGTATATCCGTCCGCCGCCTGTTTTCCGACAATCAGCACAAGCTCCAACTTGCTTGGGCGGCAGGCAATTCGGGTGCGGACAACCGCATCGGAGTAGAGGCCGACAAACCCGTTTTGGCGTTGGTCGGCCATTTGAATTTTATCCATCCCAATCAAATCCAAGTCGTCGGTGTTGCCGAAGCCGAATATCTCAAGCGTCTCGAATCGGGCGAGTTGAATTACGATTTCGGCGAACTCTTCGATATTCCCATGTCGCTGGTCATCGTTGCCAACGGTCTGGCGGTTTCGCCCAAATTGCGCGATTACTGCCATAAAAACGACATCCCGCTCTTGACTTCCAAGCTCGAAAGCCCGTATTTGATGGACGTGTTGCGGATTTATCTGCAACGCACGCTGGCGACTTCCATCGTCAAGCATGGCGTATTCCTCGATGTATTTGAAGTCGGCGTGTTGATTACCGGTCATTCCGGCTTGGGTAAAAGCGAGTTGGCGTTGGAATTGATTTCGCGCGGACACAGCCTGATTGCCGATGATGCGGTCGAGCTTTTCCGCACCGGACCCGAAACGCTCGAAGGCCGCTGCCCGCCGATGCTGCGCGATTTCCTTGAAGTGCGTGGGTTAGGCATACTCAACATCCGCCACATTTTCGGCGAAACTTCCATCCGTCCGAAAAAAATCCTCCAGTTGATTATCAACCTGGTCGCTGCCGACGACGATTACATGAAGCAGCTCGACCGCTTGAGCATAC
This sequence comes from Morococcus cerebrosus, assembly GCF_022749515.1. Classification (NCBI taxonomy): domain Bacteria; kingdom Pseudomonadati; phylum Pseudomonadota; class Betaproteobacteria; order Neisseriales; family Neisseriaceae; genus Morococcus; species Morococcus cerebrosus. The sequence goes on along the minus strand of NZ_CP094242.1, from coordinate 1,620,631 downwards.
GCACGGAAACCGAGTCCATCCTCAACGTCAACGTCCGTTCCGTCACCCTGCCTGTCGCCGTAGGCCGCAACCTTGCCGTATTGGTTGAAGCGGCGGTGCGCAACTACATCCTCCAGTTGCGCGGCAAAGACAGTACCAAAGAATTCCTCGAACGCCATCAAACACAACTCAAAGAAAACGAACAAAACCATGAAAATCGTCCTGATTAGCGGATTGTCCGGCTCGGGCAAGTCCGTTGCCCTCAAACAGCTTGAAGACCTCGGCTATTTCTGCGTGGACAACCTGCCGCTGGAAATGCTGCCTTCGCTGGTGCTGCACCATATCGAGCGCGCCGATGAAACCAAACTCGGCGTGAGCGTCGATGTCCGTTCCGGTATCAACATTCAGGAAGCGCAGGAGCAAATCCAATACCTGCGCGATGAAGGCCATCAGGTCGAAGTATTGTTTGTGGAGGCAGAAGAAAGCGTGCTGGTGCGCCGTTTTTCCGAAACGCGGCGCGGCCATCCGCTGTCTGGACTGAACCTTACCCTGCTGGAAAGCCTGCAAAAAGAGCGCGAATGGCTGTTCCCGCTTAAAGACATCGCCTACTGCATCGATACATCCAAAATGAACGCGCAGCAACTGCGTTATGCCGTTCAACAATGGCTCAACATCGAGCGCAGGGGGCTTTTGGTTATCCTCGAGTCTTTCGGCTTCAAATACGGCGTGCCGAACAACGCCGATTTCATGTTCGATATGCGCAGCCTGCCCAATCCCTATTACGATCCCGAGCTGCGCCCCTACACCGGCATGGATGCCCCCATTCAAGCGTATCTCGACCAGCAGCCCCTGGCGCAGGAAATGGTGGACGATATCGACCACTTTATGAACCACTGGCTCCCGCGCCTGCAAAAAGAAAGCCGCAGCTACGTTACCATCGCCATCGGCTGTACCGGCGGGCAGCACCGTTCCGTCTATGTCGTCGAAAAACTCGCCCAACGCCTGCAAGGGCATTACGAACTGCTGGTCCGCCACAGACAGGCGCAAAACCTGTCCGGACGTTGATTCCCTTTTCAGACGACCTTTTCGATATAAAAGGAGAAAACCATGAAACCCATCATCACCCTCGCACTCGCCTGCATACTCGCCGCCTGCGCCGCCGAAGTCCCTGCCTACCGCTGGCACCGTACCGGCGCAAGCGAATCCGACGTTTCCCGCCAAATCAACGTTTGCAAATCACAAGCGCAACACGACGCCAAACACGGACGCGAATCCAAATCCCTTGAACAATGTATGGACGAAGCCGGCTACTACCGCTACGAACACGGCAACCTCTAAACCTTGAGCGCCCCAAACCAAAAGGTCGTCTGAAAAACCGCGAAGGCTTTCAGACGACCTTTGCACAGAAAACGGACAAACCTCAAGGTCGTCTGAAAACACCGCCGAACCGCTTTTCAGACGACCCCACCGCAAATCAGACAGAAAGAAAAAGAACATGGCAATCCAATGGTTTCCCGGCCACATGAACAAAGCAAAAAAAGCCATCGCCGAACGCATCAAAAGCGTCGATATGGTGATTGAAATGCTGGACGCGCGTATGCCCGCCTCCAGCGAAAACCCCCTGCTTGCCCAGCTTTCCAAAGGCAAACCCAAACTCAAAATCCTCAACAAACAAGACCTTGCCGACCCCGAGCGCACCAAAATCTGGCTCGAACACTACAATAGCCGCCCCGACACCCGCGCCATCGCCCTCGATTCCTCCGAAACCGGCGCACACGGCAAAATCACCCAAGCCTGCCGCGCCATGATTCCCCACCGCCAAGGCATAGAAAAACCCCTGCGCGTCCTCATCTGCGGCATCCCCAACGTCGGCAAATCCACCCTCATCAACGGCATGATAGGCAAAAAATCCGCCAAAACCGGCAACGAACCCGGCATCACCAAAGCCGAACAACGCCTCTTCCTCGCCGACGACTTCTGGCTCTACGACACCCCCGGAATGCTGTGGCCGAAAATCATCGTCGAAGAAGGCGGCTACAACCTCGCCGCCGGCGGCGCAGTCGGACGCAACGCGCTGGACGAAGAAGAAGTCGCCCTTGAGCTTTTAGACTACCTCCGCCGCCACTACCTCCCCATGTTGCAAGAACGCTACCAAGCCGACAAAGATCCCAGCAGCCACTGGGACGACAACTCCTGGCTTGAATGGATAGCCAAAAAACGCGGCGCAGTCCTCAGCGGCGGACGGGTCAACTACCAAAAAGCCGCCGAAAACATCCTCACCGACTTCCGCGAAGGCAAAATCGGCAGAATCACCCTCGAAACGCCGAACCAATGGGAAACATGGCTCAAAAAAGCCCGCCAAAAAGAAGCCGAACTCAAAGCCATTCGCGAAGCCAGAAAGGCAGAACGTAAAGGGCAGAAGCCTGCGGACGAGTAGGGCGGTATGGTGGGCTAAAATAGAAAATATCCGTGTCTCCATTTCCGCATAGGAATGAATTCAAGCATCGAACGCTATATAATTTGCTACAAAAAGGTCGTCTGAAACCCGAAACTTATTTTCAGACGACCTGTTCCAAATATTCACAATCAACAAGAAAACCAAAAAATGACCGAAACCCAATCCCTAGAACTCGCCAAAGCGTTGATTTCCCGCCCGTCCGTTACCCCCGACGACCGAGATTGCCAAAAACTGCTTGCCGAACGCCTGCACAAAATCGGTTTTGCGGCTGAAGAACTCCATTTCGGCGACACCAAAAACATCTGGTTGCGACGCGGCACGCAGGCTCCCGTCGTCTGTTTTGCAGGGCATACCGACGTCGTGCCGACGGGCCCTGTTGAAAAATGGGATTCGCACCCGTTCGAACCGACCGAGCGCGACGGAAGATTATACGGGCGCGGCGCGGCGGACATGAAAACCAGCATCGCCTGCTTCGTTACCGCCTGCGAACGCTTCGTTGCCGAACATCCCGACCACCAAGGCAGCATTGCGCTCCTGATTACTTCCGACGAAGAGGGCGACGCGTTGGACGGCACGACCAAAGTCGTCGATGTATTGAAAGCGCGCGACGAGCTTATCGACTACTGCATCGTCGGCGAACCGACCGCCGTGGACAAATTGGGCGATATGATTAAAAACGGCCGGCGCGGCTCGCTGTCGGGCAACCTGACCGTCAAAGGCAAGCAAGGGCATATTGCTTATCCCCATTTGGCAATCAATCCCGTGCATACTTTTGCCCCGGCCTTGTTAGAGCTGACGCAGGAAGTCTGGGACGAAGGCAACGAATACTTCCCGCCGACCAGCTTTCAAATTTCCAATATCAACGGCGGTACAGGCGCGACCAATGTCATTCCGGGCGAGCTGAACGTCAAATTCAATTTCCGCTTCTCCACCGAGTCCACCGAAGCAGGGCTGAAACAACGCGTTCACACCATTTTGGACAAACACGGTGTGCAATACGATTTGCAGTGGTCGTGTTCGGGGCAGCCCTTCTTGACCCACGCGGGCAAACTGACCAACGTGGCACGCGCCGCCATCTCCGAAACCTGTGGCGTAGAGACCGAATTGTCCACCACCGGCGGCACTTCGGACGGACGCTTTATTAAAGCCATTGCGAAAGAACTCATCGAATTAGGCCCGTCCAATGCCACCATCCACCAAATCAACGAAAACGTGCGGCTGGACGACATTCCGAAGCTGTCGGCAGTGTATGAGGGGATATTGGCGCGGTTGTTGGCTGAAAAGGCCGTCTGAAAAGAAAATGAGCTGTCGGATATGGATGTCCGACAATTTGATTAGACCTAACGTGAGTTCGAGATAACGCATTGATTTTTATGTAGAGCAATTTATTCGAACGGCAATCCATTCCCTCTCCCGTGGGAGAGGGTTAGGGAGAGGGCATCGGGGCGGCAACGGAAATATTGTCTGTATCTGCCCCGGTTTACCCTCTCCCCGACCCTCCCCCACAGGGGAGGGAGCCAAGTTGCAGGCACGCCAACGGAATTTCGCTTCGCATCAACTGCCTTATTTCGAACGCACATCAAACTTAAATTTGCAAGGTCGTCTGAAAAGCAGATTGCTTGTCGGATATGGATGTCCGACAATTTGATTAGACCTAACGTGAGTTCGAGATAACGCATTGATTTTTATGTAAAGAGATTTATTTTAACGGCAATCCATTCCCTCTCCCGTGGGAGAGGGTTAGGGAGAGGGCATTAGGGCGGCAACGGAAATATTGTCTGTATCCGCCCCGTTTTACCCTCTCCCCAACCCTCCCCCACAGGGGAGGGAGCCAAGTTGCAGGCACGCCGACGGAATTTCGCTTCGCATCAACTGCCTTATTTCGAACGCATGTCAAACTTAAATTTGCAAGGCCGTCTGAAAAGCAGATTGCTTGTCGGATATGGATGTCTGACAATTTGATTAGACCTAACGTGAGTTTGAGATAATACATTGATTTTTTATGTGGAGCGATTTATTTGAACGGCAATCCATTCCCTCTCCCGTGGGAGAGGGTTAGGGAGAGGGCATTGGGGCGGCAACGGAAATATTGTCTGTATCTGCCCCGTTTTACCCTCTCCCCGACCCTCCCCCACAGGGGAGGGAGCCAAGTTGCAGGCACGCCAACGGAATTTCGCTTCGCATCAACTGCCTTATTTCGAACGCACATCAAACTTAAATTTGCAAGGTCGTCTGAAAAGCAGATTGCTTGTCGGATATGGATGTCCGACAATTTGATTAGACCTAACGTGAGTTCGAGATAACGCATTGATTTTTATGTAAAGAGATTTATTTTAACGGCAATCCATTCCCTCTCCCGTGGGAGAGGGTTAGGGAGAGGGCATTAGGGCGGCAACGGAAATATTGTCTGTATCCGCCCCGTTTTACCCTCTCCCCAACCCTCCCCCACAGGGGAGGGAGCCAAGTTGCAGGCACGCCGACGGAATTTCGCTTCGCATCAACTGCCTTATTTCGAACGCATGTCAAACTTAAATTTGCAAGGCCGTCTGAAAAGCAGATTGCTTGTCGGATATGGATGTCTGACAATTTGATTAGACCTAACGTGAGTTTGAGATAATACATTGATTTTTTATGTGGAGCGATTTATTTGAACGGCAATCCATTCCCTCTCCCGTGGGAGAGGGTTAGGGAGAGGGCATTGGGGCGGCAACGGAAATATTGTCTGTATCTGCCCCGTTTTACCCTCTCCCCGACCCTCCCCCACAGGGGAGGGAGCCAAGTTGCAGGCACGCCGATGGAATATGGTTGAAACCCGGCCCTTCAGGGCAGTAGAATTTTGGTTTATTTTTTGGGAAGTAACCCCTTCTAAATCAGGGTAAACAGGGCTGCGCCTTATGTGCAGCCCTGTGTGTTGAAACATTGAGGAATATAACCGTGCCGTCAAATTACTTTCATACGCGTGAACGATTGGGTGCTTTAGGCGGCATCGTGCAACATCATACCGCCTTGTACCGCAGCGTGGCGGTACATGAACCGACCGTAGTTATCGTGCGGCGCGGATGCAAGAAGCTGCGGTGGGCGGGGCGCGAATTGAGGATTGCGGCGGGTGAGGCTGTCGCATTGGCAGGCGGACAGACGTTTGACGTCATCAATATTCCTGATTCAGACGACCTCTATCAGGCGCAATGGATTGCTTTCGAACAGGAAGCCATAGAAAGGTTTGCCGCACAATACGGGACGGCGCAGGCAGTGTGCGATGCGGTGAAGCTGCCGCACCCCGGGCGGATGAACGCCGCGTTTGATTATGCGGCTGCGGTACTGGCGGATGAAGAAGTGCCGCACAATGCGGCGGAGGCCGCGCTTTGCGGCGTGTTGGCGTGGTTGCAGCATGACGGCATCGGTTTTACCGTGTACGAAGGCGTCAACCTGATGCGGCAAATCCGCAAACTGATTACCGCCGATATGGCTGCAGACTGGTCGTCGGCGATGCTGGCGCAGCGGCTTAATTGCAGCGAGGCCGCGTTGCGGCGGCGGTTGGCGCGGCAGGACACGAATTTCCGTACGCTGCTGACGGATGTACGCATGATGCGCGCGCTGACGCTGTTGCAGGTTACGCAATGGCCGGTGGCGCAGATTGCCGGCGCGGTCGGCTATGACTGCCCGTCCCGTTTCAGCGCGCGCTTCAAAGAGCGGTTCGGTTGCGTGCCGTCGGCGGTCCGCTCGGAAGCGGAGCCGGCGGCATATCGGCGCACGGGGCAGGTCAGCGTCGGTGTTCGACCGTGAATTTCGCTTCGCCCAAGCTGTTTGCCCTAGTAAAGAAACCGACCAGCGCGGGTGTGGATTCGGCGGTGATGTTCGGCAGCTTGGCGACTTTCAGCGCGGTGAGCGTGAATTCGTAGCGGTGTTTCCTGCCTTCGGGCGGACACGCGCCGCCGTAGCCCGGAGTGCCGAAGTCTGTGCGGGTTTGCAGCGCGCCTTTGGGCAGCCTGCCGCCTTGCGCGGTAATGCCTGCGGGCAGGCGGCGGACATTGGCGGGGATATCGGCGACCACCCAATGCATCCAGCCCAGGCCGGTCGGCGCGTCTTTATCGTAAACGGTCAGGACGAAACTTTTTGTCCCTGCGGGCGGATTTTTCCATGACAGCGCGGGCGAAGCATTGCCGCCCGAACAGCCAAAGCCGTAAGGCGCGCTCAAAAGCTGGTTTTGCGTAAAGCCGCCGTCTTTGGACGGGTTGTCGAATTGCAGCGTGAATGCGCCCTCGGCAAAGGCAGCGGTTGAAAAAGCCAGTAGTACGGCGGAGAGGATGCGGGTTTGCATAGATGATTCCTTTGCTTGATGAATAAGTGGATTCATTATAGGCTGTCAACGGCGGCAGGAATGTGCCGAAACGGTTGGATGATGTGCCGAAATGCGCAAATGCAAAAATCGTGGTTTCAGACGACCCTTTGCAGGTCGTCTGAAATCTTTAATTCCTTTCCCTGAGGCTTTAGAAATATCGAATATTTAGGAATTGCCGCAACCTAACCCTCAAGATTTCCGTCGTAGCCCGTTCCTGCGCCGGCGTGCGGGAATGGCAAAAATTGGGGATTTTGCCGTCAAATCCATGATAGAGATACGGAGCAAACGAATGATTACCCTGCCTTCCTTAAACAATCTGCCGTCAAAATGGGATGAAATCCGCCATTGGCTCGAAACCCAAGTTTTTGAGTGTGAAGTCATGCCGTATCCCAATCTGACGGAACACGAAGCCAAGCAGTTTGAGCAGGATTTTATTGACCGTATCGGCTGCGCGCCTGAAGAATATGTCCGTATCCGCCGCGCCATCCGTCTCTTGGAAGTACATTATCCTGACAGCTTGAACGAACTGACCGCTGCCGCCATTGCCACGCCTTTGGGCGAGATGTTGGCGGTGTTCGGCGGTAAGGGTTTGTGTTTGCTGGAGTTTGTCGGGCAGAAGCATATGGAGCAGGAAATTACCGCCGTCCAAAAAGCCTTGCGCGGACGGTTTGTGTTTCGGGAAGATGAGCGAACGCAACTTCTGCGGCAGGAATTGGACTTATACTTCAAGGGTCGTCTGAAAACCTTTGCCACGCCCTTGGAGCAGATTGGTACCGAATTTCAAAAACAGGCATGGGATGCGCTGCTGGCGATTCCTTACGGCGAAACGCGCAGCTACAAGGAGCAGGCGCAGCGTTTGGGTAATCCCAAAGCCGTCCGCGCCGTTGCCGCCGCCAACGGGCAGAACAAGGTTTCCATCCTGATTCCCTGCCACCGCGTCATCGGCAGCGACGGCAAGCTGACCGGCTACGCAGGCGGCTTGAACCGCAAACAGTCGCTGCTTGCTTTGGAACGCGGCGAAGTTCAGACGACCTTGTTTTGATTTTGAGGTAACAACGCCGATTGAAATTACCGGATTCGAAAATCCGACCTGACTATAGTGGATTAAATTTAAATCAGGACAAGGCGACGAAGCCGCAGACAGTACAGATAGTACGGCAAGGCGAGGCAACGCCGTACTGGTTTAAAGTTAATCCACTATAAAATAGAGCAGCGGCAGATTGCTCATCAATGTCCGACCTGCCGGAAAGGAGAAATACGAATATGAACCTGAAAAACCGCCATTTCCTGAAACTTTTGGACTTTACGCCCGCAGAAATCACCGCCTACCTCGACCTTGCCGCCGAGTTGAAAGCCGCTAAGAAGGCAGGGCGCGAAGTGCAGCGGATGAAAGGGAAGAACATCGCCCTGATTTTTGAAAAAACATCGACCCGCACCCGCTGCGCGTTTGAAGTCGCCGCGCGCGACCAAGGGGCGGGGGTCACTTATCTGGAGCCGTCCGCCAGCCAAATCGGGCATAAGGAAAGTATCAAAGACACCGCCCGCGTGTTGGGCAGGATGTACGACGGCATCGAATATCGCGGCTTCGGGCAGGATGTGGTCGAAGAATTGGCGAAATACGCCGGCGTGCCCGTGTTCAACGGTCTGACCAACGAGTTCCACCCCACCCAAATGCTCGCCGACGCGCTGACCATGCGCGAACACAGCGGCAAACCTTTGAACCAAACCGCGTTTGCCTACGTCGGCGACGCGCGTTACAACATGGCAAATTCGCTGCTGGTGTTGGGCGCGAAGCTCGGCATGGACGTGCGTATCGGCGCACCGAAAACCTTGTGGCCGTCTGAAAACATCGTCGCCCGCGCACGCGCCGTCGCCGAAGAAACCGGCGGAAAGATTTTGCTGACCGAAAACGCGGAGGAAGCCGTCAAAGGCGCAGACTTCATCCATACCGACGTGTGGGTCAGCATGGGCGAGCCGAAAGAGGCGTGGCAGGAACGCATTGATTTATTGAAAGATTACCGCGTTACCCCCGAACTGATGGCGGCATCGGGCAATCCGCAGGTCAAATTCATGCACTGCCTGCCCGCCTTCCACAACCGCGAAACCAAAGTCGGCGAATGGATTTACGAAACCTTCGGCTTAAACGGCGTGGAAGTAACGGAAGAAGTATTCGAAAGCCCCGCCAGCATCGTGTTCGACCAAGCGGAAAACCGGATGCACACGATTAAAGCGGTGATGGTGGCGGCGCTGGGGGATTGACGGCTAACGGCAGTGCTATATCAAAAAAATGATTAAATCAGTCTATAATAAATCTGAATAACAGGCACTTACACCCCCTTCCCTCGAAGGCAGGAATCTAGACTTCTATTTTGGGCGAATGTACAGAGATTGTTGCGATTCCAAACTTTTAGATTTCCACAAAACAAAAGTCGTCTGAAAACAAGCATGATTGGTTTTCAGACGACCTTCAAACCGCTTCCTAAATTGTCCAACCAAGAAACAGGAGAAACCAAATGGAAGAAACATTTGTCCAAACGCTGACCATCGCCGGCTCGGATTCCGGCGGCGGGGCGGGGATACAGGCGGATTTGAAGACGTTTCAGATGCGCGGCGTGTTCGGCACCAGCGTGCTGACAGCCGTGACCGCGCAAAATACGCTCGGCGTATCGGCGGTGCATCTGATTCCGACCGACATCATCACTGCTCAAATCGAAGCCGTCCGCTCCGATTTTGAAATCCGCGCCTATAAAATCGGGATGCTGGGTACGGCGGAAGTGATTGAATGCGTTGCCGAAAATCTGAAAAAATGCCGTTTCGGCAAGCGCGTCCTTGATCCGGTGATGATTGCCAAAGGCGGCGCGCCGCTGTTGCAGGACTCCGCCGTTGAAGCGATGAAACGTCTGCTTCTGCCTGATACCGACATTCTGACGCCGAACCTGCCCGAAGCGGAAACCTTGACGGGCGTGCGCATTGAAAACCGCCAAGACGCGGAACGCGCTGCCAAAATCCTGCAAGATTGCGGTGTGAAAAACGTGGTGGTTAAAGGCGGGCATTTGGGCGACAGCCGCAGCGAATACTGCACAGACTGGCTGTTTACGCCGGATGATGTGTTTGAATTTGTCGACCGCCGCTTCCCGACGGCGCATACGCACGGTACAGGCTGCACGTTCTCCGCCTGTATCGCCGCCGAGCTGGCAAAAGGTTTCGAGACGCTCGAAGCCGTGCAAACCGCCAAAAAATACATTACCGAGGCGATTCGCAACCCTTTGAACATCGGCGCGGGACACGGTCCGGTCAATCATTGGGCTTATCGGGATTGAGGGATATGGAAAGGTCGTCTGAAAACAGAAAATCCGTTTTCAGACGACCTTTTGTTGTGACATCCTTTGATGGCAAACATCAAGCCGGATTCATGAAGCTTTCGATTTCTTGCAAGGAAATGTCGGGCGTCGCGCCGTGTCTGGAGGCGACTAGGGCGCCGAGAGCGCAGGCGAAGGTAATGGCTTCTTGCGGCTCGGCATTGTTGAGCAGTTTATAGGTCAGCCCTGCCAAGAAGCTGTCGCCGGAGCCGACCGTATCGGCAACTTTGATGCGGAAGCCGCAGTGGCGGTAGAGTTCGCCGTCTTTGTATAAAATTGCACCGTGTCCGCCTAAAGTGACGCAGATGGTTTGTGCGCCGGTCAAGCGGTTGAGGTAGGCGATGTTTTGTTCGATGCTGTGGTAGGGCGAGCCGTAAATTGCGGACAGTTCGTACAATTCGTCGTCATTGAGCTTGAGCATATCCGCACGCTTCATGGTGGCGAGCAGGCGGTCGGTGTCGTAGTGGGGTTTGCGCAGGTTGACGTCGAAGATTTTGAATTTGGCTTTTTCCATCAGTTTGTCTAAAGCCGCACGGGAAACCTCGTCGCGGGTGGCAAGGCTGCCGAACACGAAGGCATCGGATTCGGCGACACGCTGCAAGGCGGCATCTTCGACGACGATGCGGTCCCAAGCGCAGGGATACACGATTTCGTATGACGCGCTGCCGCATTTGTCCAAGATGACTTTGACAAGGCTGGTATCGCATTCTTTGCACACTTGCAGCAGGTCGGTATTGACGTTTTTCGCTTGGATTTGGCGCAGCAGCTCTTCGCCGTCGGCATCATCGCCGCGGCGGCTGATGATGGCGGTATCAACCCCGAAGGATTGCAAACGGACCAAAACGTTCAGCGGCGCACCGCCTAACACTTTGCCGCTTGGAAAATCGTCCCACAACACTTCGCCGAAACTGGTTACTTTCATTTTAGACCTTCCTTGCTTTGAGTTGATCGGTTGGAACTGCTGCGCTGCGTACGGCTTACCCATCATGTATTTGTAGTAAAACTCCAATACTTAGGCGCGTAAGTATTATGTTTTAAAATCTACCGACTGACAAGCAATCGTAGGCTTATCCGTCAGGAAGTTTGATTCATCACAATATTGCGTTACAGGCGGCCTGATTCGGCAAATTAGCAGGGTTTATTTTTCTTTCATTTTATAAGTGCTTTGGGAAGGGGATATGCTGATTTTTGAAATTTAAATACAAATCGGCAGAATATGTTTGAACAGACGGGCTATATATTCCAATTTTCTTCATTTCATTACGATATTTAAAAACCCTCTCTTTAAGCCTATAATGTGGTCGTTAAAAATACCGAAAGGTCGTCTGAAAACGTGAATATCCATTTTCAGACGACCTTCATTAACGGAAAGAACAAATCATGCGTCCATTAAATGCCCGAATCCGCTTGGACAATCTGCGCCACAATTACCAAACCCTGAAACAGATTCACGGCGGCAAGATGCTTGCCGTCATTAAAGCAGACGCTTACGGACACGGCGCGGTACGGTGCAGCCACGCATTGTCTGACCTTGCCGACGGGTTTGCCGTCGCCACCGTGGACGAAGCCGTCGAATTGCGCGAGAGCGGCATTAGCAATCCCATCGTATTGCTCGAAGGCGTGTTTGAAGCGTCGGAATACGCTACCGTCGATAAATACAATTTGTGGCCGGGCATCGGCAGCCAATGGCAACTCGAAGCCTTAATCGCCCATCATTGGCAGAATCCCGTTAAAGTCTGGCTCAAAATGGATTCCGGTATGCACCGCGCCGGTTTCTTTCCGCACAATTACACTTCTGCCTACACCGCCCTGAAACAATGCAAACACGTTGACGGCATCGTCAAGTTCAGCCACTTTGCCTGCGCCGACGAACCCGACAACGGCATGACCGAAATGCAGCTTGAAGCCTTTGATTTGGCGTGTGAAGGCTTGGAAGGCGAAGAAAGCCTCGCCAACTCCGCTGCCATCCTGAACGTGCCCGAAGCTCGCCGCGACTGGGGTCGTGCCGGTCTGGCACTTTACGGCATTTCTCCGTTCGGCGGCGTGGACGAACGCCTGAAACCCGTCATGCGCCTGACTTCCCGCGTATTCGGCGAACGCGTTCTGCAACCTCATTCTCCCATCGGCTACGGCGCGACGTTTTACACCAGCAAATCTACCCGTGTCGGCCTGATTGCCTGCGGTTACGCCGACGGCTATCCTCGCCGAGCCTCGACCAATTCGCCCGTTGCCGTCGAAGGCAAACGCAGCCGCATCATCGGCAGGGTGTCTATGGACATGATCACCGTCGAACTCGATGCTTCCAAAGAAGGTTTGGGTGCGGAAGTCGAATTGTGGGGCGACATTGTTAATATCAACGAAGTCGCCGAAGCCGCCGGTATGATTCCGTATGAAATCCTTTGCAACGTCAAACGTGCGAAGTTTACCTATTCGGAGTGATTTAAGTAGCGGTTTGAACTGAAGGTCGTCTGAAAACAAAGTTAACGGTTTCGTTACATGGTTTTCAGACGACCTTCTTCATAGGGCTTTTTGAAAATCCAAATATTTTAAGAGCGGCCGTCATTCCCGCGCAGGCGGGAATCCAGAACATAAAATTTAGGAAACTTTTTTCTTTGACGATTTCTGCACGGATAAATCTGGATTCCCGCCTGCGCGGGAATGACGGCAGACGGAATATCAGGTTCGGGCAATGCAAAATTGTCAACAATCCAAGTCATATTATTCTAAAGCGGTGCTATAATTTCCCAAATCAATTTTTCAGACGACCCCTACAAGGACCCTGACTTATGAACAATTCAGTCATCACTGTCATCGGCAAAGACCGCGTCGGCATCGTGTACGACGTTTCCAGAATTTTGGCGGAAAACCAAATCAACATCCTCAATATCAGCCAGCAGCTGATGGACGATTTCTTCACCATGATTATCTTGGTGGATACCTCGAAATGCCCCAAATCGCGGCAGGAAATGCTGGATTTGTTTGCGGAAGAGAGCAAAAAACTCGCGCTCGACATCCGTATGCAAAACGAAGAAATCTTCCAAGCCATGCACCGCATTTGAGTCGGAGGAATGTAATGAGTATCCAATCCGGCGAAATTTTAGAAACCGTCAAAATGGTTGCCGACCAGCATTTTGACGTCCGCACCATTACCATAGGCATTGATTTGCACGACTGTATCAGCACTGATATCAATGTATTGAACCAAAACATTTACAACAAAATCACCACTGTCGGCAAAGATTTGGTCGCTACGGCGAAACACCTCTCCGCCAAATACGGCGTGCCGATTGTGAATCAGCGTATTTCCGTCACGCCGATTGCCCAAATCGCGGCGGCAACCAAAGCCGATTCTTACGTCAGCGTGGCGCAGACTTTGGACAAGGCAGCCAAAGCCATCGGCGTGTCTTTTATCGGCGGCTTTTCCGCGCTGGTGCAAAAAGGCATGTCGCCTTCAGACGAGGTGTTAATCCGCTCCATTCCCGAAGCGATGAAGACTACCGACATCGTGTGCAGCTCCATTAATATCGGCAGCACGCGCGCCGGTATCAATATGGATGCGGTCAGACTGGCGGGGGAAACCATCAAACGCACGGCGGAAATCACGCCCGAAGGTTTCGGCTGCGCCAAAATTGTCGTGTTCTGCAACGCGGTGGAAGACAATCCGTTTATGGCGGGTGCGTTTCACGGTGCGGGCGAAGCGGACGCCGTCATCAACGTCGGTGTATCTGGGCCGGGCGTGGTCAAAGCCGCGCTGGAAAATTCGGACGCGGTCAGCCTGACCGAAGTTGCCGAAGTCGTGAAGAAAACCGCCTTCAAAATCACCCGCGTGGGCGAACTCATCGGCCGCGAAGCCTCGAAAATACTGGGCATCCCGTTCGGCATTCTCGATTTGTCGCTGGCACCGACCCCCGCCGTCGGCGACTCGGTGGCACGCATCCTTGAAGAAATGGGTTTAAGCGTTTGCGGTACGCACGGCACGACGGCTGCCTTGGCATTGCTGAACGATGCCGTGAAAAAAGGCGGCATGATGGCTTCCAGCGCGGTCGGCGGGTTGAGCGGCGCGTTTATCCCCGTTTCCGAAGACGAAGGCATGATTGCCGCCGCCGAAGCAGGCGTGCTGACGTTGGACAAACTCGAAGCGATGACCGCCGTTTGCTCGGTCGGGCTGGACATGATTGCCGTTCCCGGCGACACGCCCGCACACACGATTTCCGGCATCATCGCCGATGAAGCCGCCATCGGCATGATCAACAGCAAAACCACCGCTGTGCGCATCATTCCGGTAACGGGCAAAACCGTCGGCGACAGCGTCGAGTTCGGCGGCCTGCTGGGCTACGCGCCCGTGATGCCGGTTAAAGAAGGTTCGTGCGAAGTGTTCGTCAACCGCGGCGGCAGGATTCCCGCACCGGTGCAGTCGATGAAGAACTGATTGTTTGACCATAAAAAAGGTCATCTGAAAACAAGCTTTGCGAGTTTTCAGACGACCTTCTCCATCCTTGCGCCTATATTTATCCGTAAAAAATGTTTACAATATGAAAATGCGCCTGTTTCTCAGGCATTTTTGCGATAGAAAGGCAATCATGCAAGTTACATCAAAATGGATAGACGGAATGTGCTTTGTCGGCACGACCGAAAACGGACACAGCGTCGTCATGGAAGGCGCGGCGGCGGAAGGGCAGGCGAAACGCGGCCCCAGCCCGATGGAAATGCTGCTTTTGGGTGTGGCGGGCTGTTCCAGCATCGATGTCGTGATGATTGCCGAGAAGCAGCGTCAAAAGGTGGTGGACTGCCAGGCGACGGTTACCGCGAAGCGCGCCGACGATGCCCCGCGCGTGTTCACCGAAATCCACATCCATTTTAAAGTTATCGGACACAACCTGACCGAATCCGCCATCGAGCGCGCCGTGCAGATGTCCGCCGAGAAATATTGTTCCGCCTCGATTATGCTGGGCAAGGCGGCGAAAATCACCCACAGTTTTGAAACCGTCGAAGTGGAGTAATTTTTCAGACGACCCCGTATCCTTGGGGTCGTCTGAAAAGCGTTTAGAGGCGGAATATTGTTAAAGCGTGAATAAAGGCCGCCCAACAAAAAAGCAGATATATTCACGCTACACTATGAATATATCTGCTTGCTTATTGTGGATTCTCTCTCTATCAGCCTTCATAACTTGGCCTTGTGAGGATATTGTGCAAGCTTCACTAGAGATTGTCAACAATTTTTAATTATATCTTAATCAGATTTTGTGCTATATCGAAATGGAATCAAGCAAAAAGCGATAAGGGGCGGGTTGCCGCCGTCGCAAAATTTCTGTTATTTCAAACGATATGACACGCCAGACTATGAGGAGAGCTTAAATAATGAATACCGATAACGATACCCTCCATGCGCCTACCCCTTCTTCCATGATGCCGGCAGGCAGGCACGATTCGGAGCTATTCCGCGTTTACGCCCTGATACTTGACGGCATCACCGACCATGTTTTACTGCCCGGCAAAAAACTGACCGAATCCGAGCTGTGCCGCCAGATGGTTTGCTCGCGCAATACAGTGCGCGGCGCGCTGTCCCTGTTGGCACACGACAAAATCGTCGATTTGCAGCCCAATCGCGGCGCGTTCGTCCATGTTCCCGATTTGAAGGAAATGCAGGACGTGTTCAACGCGCGTATCGAAATGGAAAGCATGATTTTGAACCTCCTGTCCGATATGCCCGATTTGGAAACCCGCCTCCAGCCGCTCTACGCGATGATCGAGCGTGAAGAACAGGCGTCCGACAGCGGCGACCGCGTGGGTTGGAACCGCTTATCCAATGCCTTTCACGTCGAACTGGCACGCTTGATCGACAATAATGTCTTGTTCGATATCATGAACACCCTGTGCGCCCGTTCTTCGCTCATCGTCGCCGTCTTCGATGCGCAACGTCATGAAAAACGCACCATCAACACCCACACCCATTCCGAACACCGCGAAATCCTCGACCTGCTGGTCAACGGCAAACGCAACCGCGTCGTCAAAGTCATGCGCAAACACTTAAGCGCGTGCGTGGAGCGTTTGGAACGCAAATACGAAGGCGAGTAATCAAATGCCGATAAAAGGTCGTCTGAAAACAAGCGTGGGTAGGTTTCAGACGACCTTTGTCAGCATTTTCGGTGTTGTTAAACATCTTTATGCCAACCTGCCGACCAAACCGACATTACGACATTTTTTCATGAGACATTTCTCCAATGACCGTTTATACGCAACAGCTCGACCAAAAAATCCAATACTTGCAACAGCTTTTCCAAGGTTTGGATTTTCCTGAAATTCAAGTTTTCGAATCCCCCGAACAGCATTACCGTATGCGCGCCGAATTTCGCATTTGGCACGAAGGTGGTGAAATGTTTTATGCCATGTTCGAGCGCGGGCAGAAGGCGAGTGGCGCAAGTCTGATACGTTGCGATCAATTTCCCGCCGCCGCTGAGTCCATCAATGCCTTAATGCCCAAACTCATCGAAGCTGCTGCGCAAAATCCCGAACTCAAAAACCGCTGGTACGCCGTAGAATTTTTGTCTGCGTTGAGCGGCGAGATGCTCGTTACCATGATTTACCACAAAAAACTGGGCGAAGCGTGGCAACGTGCAGCGGAAACTTTGGCGCGTGAATTGGGCATCCATATCATCGGTCGGAGTAGGGGGCAGAAAATCGTTTTGACTCAAGACTATATAATCGAAGAGCTGAACGTAAACGGCAAGACCTTCCGCTACCGCCAAGTCGAAGGCAGTTTCACGCAGCCCAACGCCCGCGTGTGCGAAAAAATGCTCGGCTGGGCATGCGATGTCGCGCAAAACCTCGGCGGCGACCTGCTCGAACTCTACTGCGGCAACGGTAATTTCACCCTGCCGCTCTCGCAGCATTTCCGTCAGGTGTTGGCGACCGAAGTGTCCAAAACTTCCGTTTATGCCGCACAGTGGAATATCGAAGCCAACCAAAGGGACAACATCAAAATCGCCCGCCTCTCTGCGGAAGAATTTACCGAAGCCTATACCCAAAGCCGCGAATTCCGCCGCCTGCAAGAACAGGGTATCTCGTTGAAAGATTATGATTTTTCTACGATTTTTGTCGATCCGCCCCGAGCCGGCGTCGATGATGAAACGCTGAAGCTGGTTTCCCAGTTTGACAACATTATCTATATTTCCTGCAATCCCGAGACCTTGCGCGCGAACCTCGATACCCTCTGCCAAACCCATACTGTCGAACGCGCCGCGTTGTTTGACCAATTCCCGTTTACGCACCATATCGAAAGCGGCGTTTATTTGAAGAAGAAATAAAGAAGTGGATTTGAAAAAGGTCGTTTGAACATTTTAAAACCATGGATTTTCATGTGCAGAACTGTTTTCAGACGACCTTTTCCCTGATAACAAATTTCCAATAAAGCCTAAATCATCATGCCCGTAGATTCCTTTTTCTACCTCTTAATGCTCACAGGATTTTGCGCCGGACTGATGGACGCGGCGGTTGGCGGTGGTGGGTTGTTGCAAATACCCGGATTATTCAACTTGCTGCCCACTTCCACGCCTGTTGCTTCGGTGATGGGCGTGAATAAGTTTGCCTCCTGCTGCGGGACGGTTACTGCCACGGGGCAATATCTGCGCAGAATCCCCGTACCGTGGAAAATGCTGCTGCCCGCAGCCGTGCTGGCGTTTGCCGCTTCCTATCTGGGCGCGAAAGCCGTGGTCTTTTTCCCTGTGCAATACATGAAACCGGCGATGCTGGTCATCATGATTGCCATGTGTGTTTATACCTTTATCAAAAAAGATTTGGGACAAACGGTGCGCACTGAAAAGCTGACGCGCCGCGAAACCTTGTGGGGCTTGTTTTTCGGCGCATTAATCGGCTTTTACGACGGGATTTTCGGGCCGGGGACGGGCAGCCTTTTGGCTTTCGTGTTCGTCCGTTTTTACGGCTACGATTTTTTGACGGCAAACGCATCGGGCAAAGTCATCAACTCGACCACCAACCTCGCCGCGCTGACATTTTTCATCCCGCAAGGACACGTCGTTTGGGCGTGGGCAATCCCGCTTGCGCTGGCGAATTTGTGCGGCGGCGTGGTCGGCGCGAAATTGGCGATACGCGGCGGCACCCAGTTTCTGCGTTATGGATTTATGGTGTTGCTGTGCCTGACCATAGGCAAATTCGCTTGGGATTTGATTCGATAACAGAAGGTGTGTCAAAGGTAGGATTCGCCCGCCGAAAGCGTTTCAGACGACCTTTGTATGCTAAAATCCGTCATCTTTCAGCATATAACCGATAGAGGGAAGCATGGCAGGCAACACTTTCGGACAACTCTTCACCGTTACCACCTTCGGCGAAAGCCACGGTGCAGGTTTGGGCTGCATCATCGACGGCTGCCCGCCCGGACTGGCATTGGCCGAATCAGACATCCAAGCCGACCTCGACCGGCGCAAACCCGGCACCAGCCGCCACGTTACCCAACGCCGCGAAGCCGACCAAGTCGAAATCCTCTCCGGCGTCTTCGAAGGCAAAACCACCGGCACACCCATCGCCCTCTTAATCCGCAATACCGACCAACGCAGCAAAGACTACGGCAACATCGCCACCAGCTTCCGTCCCGGTCATGCCGACTATACCTACTGGCACAAATACGGCACGCGCGACTACCGCGGCGGCGGCAGGAGCTCCGCCCGCGAAACCGCCGCCCGCGTTGCCGCCGGAGCCGTCGCCAAAAAATGGCTGAAAGAAAAATTCGGCACGGAAATCACCGCCTACGTGACCCAAGTCGGCGAAAAAGAAATTCAGTTTGAAGGCTACGAACACATTTCCCAAAACCCCTTCTTTGCCGCCAACCAAAGCCAAATCGCCGAGCTGGAAAGCTATATGGACAGCGTGCGCAAATCGTTGGATTCCGTCGGCGCGAAACTGCATATCGAAGCGGCCAACGTCCCCGTGGGCTTGGGCGAACCCGTTTTCGACCGCCTCGATGCCGAAATCGCCTACGCCATGATGGGCATCAACGCCGTCAAAGGCGTGGAAATCGGCGCGGGCTTCGGCAGCATCGTCCAACGCGGCAGCGAACACGGCGATGAACTCACCCCGCAAGGCTTCCTGTCCAACCACTCCGGCGGCATCCTCGGCGGCATCAGCACCGGGCAGGACATCCACGTCAACATTGCCATCAAACCCACCAGCTCCATCGCCACACCGCGCCGCAGCATCGACATCAACGGCAATCCTGTCGAACTCGCCACCCACGGCAGACACGACCCCTGCGTCGGTCTGCGCGCCGCCCCCATCGCCGAAGCCATGCTCGCGCTCGTTCTTATCGACCACGCCCTGCGCCATCGCGCGCAAAATGCCGACGTAGCCGTCGATACGCCAGACATTACCAAGTAGTGCGGATAAAATCGAAAGAGGTCGTCTGAAAACAAACATGACGGATTGTGCCGAACATTTTCAGACGACCTTTCTCAACGCCTATTAAGATAAGTGTGCCGGCCCGTCCGCAAATAAACATTTACAATCGAACATTCGCAAAAAAACTTAGCCAAAACACAGGCTTTATACTAAAATACCGCCATTACCGTGCCATAGCGAAACGCACGGCTTTATTTTAGAGGAATACAAACGACATGACACAAGAAACCGCTTTGGGCGCAGCTTTGAAATCCGCCGTCCAAACCATGAGCAAGAAAAAACAGACCGACATGATTGCCGACCACATCTACGGCAAATACGACGTCTTCAAACGATTCAAACCGCTGGCCGTCGGCATCGACCAAGACCTTGTTGCCGCGCTGCCCCAATACGATCCTGCACTGATCGCCCGCGTTCTCGCCAACCATTGCCGCCGCCCCCGCTACCTCAAAGCCTTGGCGCGCGGTGGAAAACGTTTTGATTTGAACAACCGCTTCAAAGGCGAAGTCAGCGCGGAAGAACAAGCCATCGCCCAACAGCATCCGTTTGTCCAGCAGGCTTTGGCAGAACAAGCCGAGCGCCAAGCGGCCAAACAGGCAGCGAAAACTGATGCAGTAGAAGCCGAGCAAGTCGGCGCAGCTGCCGAAACTGAAGAAGTGGCACAAAACAACGCCGAATAATACCGAATGATTTTAAAAGGTCGTCTGAAAACGGATTTTCTGTTTCAGACGACCTTTTTTATCGGTATTTCAAATCAACGGAGGAGGGAAAAGAGGAAACACGCTTTGCAACCATTATTTTTGCTTTGACAGGGGAGGGTAAACGGTGGGTGTTTGTTGATTTTTTATTGGGGATTACACGTTTTCTAAAGATGGATTTTTGTGTGCGTGAGAATTGAAGTAGATGGGAATATCTTGTTTTATTTGATTTTATTTTAAACTTGGAAAATCAAGATAAAAAAATGCGCATATCGTTTGAGATATGCGCCAAGTCTACAAAGGAGAAATAGAGGAGAAAAATCAAGCTGCATCAAGCAACTCAACGGGCGTTATTCTGACACAATAAAGAAGTCTTGTCAAGGGCTTTTATGGAAATTCTTAAATTGTTGCATTACATACAACATATTGAATCAGTATTGGAAAATAGCGGCATTTGGTGTTGGGAATTATCATCAAGACAAAACAAAAGATCGTCTGAAAACCTTTCCCACCGATAATGGGAGAAGTTTCAGACGACCTTTCAGACGGTTAAATCAAGCCGTGGTTGACGGTACTATCCATACCTAAGGCATTCAGGAATTGGGTAGCGGTATAGCTTTCGCCACCTTCAAATTTAAAGGTGTCAACCGTATCATGACCGGATGGGGAATGAACCATATCCTTGATGGTCAATTCGTCATTTGAACCTTTCAGCTTCACAACCCAGTCTTTGCCTGTTGTCAATTCGACATCTTTAATCGTTAAATTCCCTGAGAAGAGAACTGTGGTATCTGCTTCTGCACGGATATTGTGCAAGGTATCGTGTCCGCTTTCCTTTCCAAACATAATGGTATTTTTAACCGAGTGTCCGGAGTCGAAAATGGCATCATTACGCGTACCACCGTCAATTACATTGTATCTTCCCAAGGTGATAATATCTTCTCCTTTGCCACCGTAGAAGGTAACTTTACCGATAACGTCTGAAAAGTCCGCAGTATCGTTATCAGCCGATCCGTAAACAACGCGGTTGTATCCCCTCTGATCAACACCGTACCAGTCAATCTTATCGGTAAGGTCGTGGACAAGGTTACCGGCTTTGTCAAAGTGAGGCGCATTCAGACCAAAATGCTCAATGACTTCGCCAACGGTATAGGTTTTGGAATCAAACTGGAATTCGCTGATTGCGCCGTAAATACCGGACTGGTTTTTGATAGTTAGGACATCGTTTGTTCCTTTGATTGAAATGTTCCAAGTATCGCCGTTCAGACGGGGAATAATAATGAATTCGGAATCGGAAGGGATATGATCGATACCAGATTTGTCATAGCTTTGGGTCATCGAAATTTCTAAATCATCCAAAGTCAGGCCACCGGTAAATCTAACGGTATTGGCATTTTGCATTCCGTTCGGGTTGAATTCGGGATCAAGATTGAAATTGTAGTCAAAGATGGTGTCGTGTCCGTATCCTTTACCAAAGACGTAAGTATCTCGGTGTTGTCCGCCTTCAAGATGGTCATTGCCGGCACCGCCGTCCAGATAATCGTCACCAACGTCGGCATATAATTTATCATTGCCGTCGCCGCCGTAGAGTTCGTCATCGCGTTCGTTACCGAAATAGCTTGTTCCGCTATCGCGCAAGATGTCATCTCCGCCTAGTCCGTACAGACGGTCACGTCCGTCGATTCCGCTGTCGATGGTATCGTTTTGCTCGGTACCGGTAAGGACATCGTCTCTTGCTGTTCCGGTAATGATCGAACCTTGTTTGTTTGAATTGGCAACAGCTTTGAGTAGGGATTCGTGGGTATAGGTTTCTCCGAGCAATTCAAAACGTCCGACGGAAACTTTGCCGTCTGCGCTAATTTGGTCTCGAATCAATACAGAACTGTTTGCTGATGTAATCAACCAGTCTTTCCCGCCTTGTGCGTTGTCATTGACGCTGATTTTGAGGTCTTTGATACGCAGGTCGTCTGAAAAACGCAAGGTATTGTTTCCTTGATCGTCGATAATCGTATCATCGTCGCCGAAAATATAGGTATCGTTACCTGCGCCGCCTTTCAGGGTATCTTTTCCTTTGCCACCGATTAAAGTGTCGTTGCCTGCGTCGCCATTGATGTTGTCGTTACCCTCGCCGCCATCCAGATAATCATCTCCGTCGCCGCCATTCAGGTTGTCATTTCCACCCATGCCGTAAACGGTATCGTTGCCGCGCCCGCTGTTGAGACGGTTGTGTCCGGCATTGCCGGTCAAGATATTGTCGCTGTTGTTGCCTGCGCCGAAGATATTGGCATTGCCGGTCAAGGTAACGTTTTCAACATTGGTTGCTGCTGTGTAGGAAACACTGCTGATTACGGTATCGGTACCTGCATCTTTCTTTTCGATAATGACATCCTTGACATTATCAACATAATAAGTATCGTCCCCCCATCCTCCGCTCATCGTGTCGGCACCAGCTTTGCCGTCAATAGTGTCATTGCCATCACTACCATTTAAAACGTCGTCTGAATCGGTTCCATTAATGGTCAGGTTTTGTGGTTTCGCTGTTTCAATATTGGCTTTTGTTGCACGGATAAATTCGGCTACGTCCAAAACACCACTGTCAAAAATAAATTGATGGATGGAAGGAACACTGCTTCCGGCAGTATATTGGTTGCTGATGGTCAGTACGGAATCTGTGTTATTAATGGAGATTTTCCAATCCTGCCCGCCTTCATTGTTAGTAACAGCCATTATGGTCAAATCTTCGGCACGCAAGCCTCCGGTAAAGCGGACGCGGTTGCTTCCCTCGGTATCGACGATGGTATCCCTGCCGCCTGCTGCATTGAAAATGTAGGTATCGTTACCCATGCCACCGTTCAGTACATCATCACCGGATTCCCCGTTTAGAGTGTCGTCGCCATCTTCACCGAACAGTAAGTCAAAGCCTTCTCCACCGTTGATGATGTCATCGCCACCGCCACCGTAAACGGAATCATTGCCGCGTCCGCTATTAAGACGGTTACGTCCGCTGTTGCCAATAAGTATGTTATCCCCGTTATTCCCTGCTCCGAAGATATTGGCATCACCTTCTAGAATTAGATTTTTTTCTCCGGCAGCAAGCGTGCGGCTGATATTGCTGCGGATGTAGGTCCCGTTATTGGTATTTACCGTATATGCCGAGGTAGATACACCGTGAATGTGCTGTGTTGAAGGAGTTGTTTTAATATTCATAGATATTGTTTTCCGTAGAAATGAAGGATTAAACGGTGATGATGGGAACTATTTGGTTTGTTGGTGTTCCTGACTAAATAAACAATTTAGCATGGCATTGGGAGAATTGTTGGATTTAGGTACGAACGGATATAAATATGGCATGGGCGGTTTGACTGAATATTTTATTTAAAGTTCTGATTTTACGAAAAATAAATATTTTATCTTCATTTTTTATAAATAATGTGATGAGTTAATTGAATTTTTGTTATGGTTTTGCAGCATTTAAATTTGCGAAAATCTGTACTTTAAGGTACTTAAATCAAGCCTGTTTTGTATATATCATGCCGTATTACCGTTTTTCTTTTCGCTATGAAGTCAAAAAATACATTTGTTTTTCTGTGAATTTTTCATTTTCTATGTTCTAAGGCTATAATTTTTAAAAAATAAAATATCGAATAAATAATAACTCGTTAAGAATATTTGATAAATGAGCTGTTGAGTATCAAGCCGTTCGGGGATGGGGTAGGGTTTTGAGGTATTGTTTCACTGAATACGCGCCTATTTTTTATATTTAACGTACAAAAAGGTCGTCTGAAAACCTGATGGATAAGGTTTTCAGACGACCTTGGATTCGGATTTCAAGTGCAACACTAGGGTACCAGTGGTTGGAACAGATTTAAGAATAAAACACTTGGCGTTTCGTAGCCAAGTGTTTTTCTCGGCCGGTGGTTCAACTCATCTTGAACCCTGCGTATCTCCCGATCGCTGATGTTTCGGAAATCGGTTTGTTTGGGGAAATATTGCCGGATGAGTCCGTTGGTGTTCTCATTCAGCCCTTTTTCCCACGAATGGTAAGGGCGGCAAAAATAGGTTTCCGCCTTCAATGCTTTGGCTATTTTGGTGTGTTGGTAGAATTCTTTGCCGTTATCCATGGTGATGGTGTGGACTCTGGCTTTATATGCCTTTAATACCCTAATGGCCGCCCGGGCAGTGTCTTCGGCTTTTAAGTTCTTTAATTTGCAGATGATGGTGTAGCGGGTAACGCGTTCGACCAAGGTCAATAACGCGCTTTTCTGATTTTTGCCGACGATGGTGTCGGCCTCCCAATCGCCGATGCGGGTTTTCCGGTCGACGATAGCAGGTCGGTTCTCTATGCCGACGCGGTCGGGCACTTTGCCTCTGGTCCATGTGCTGCCGTAGCGTTTGCGGTAGGGTTTGCTGCATATTCTGAGATGTTGCCACAAAGTGCCGCCGTTGCTTTTGTCTTGGCGGAGGTAGCGGTAAACGGTGCTGTGATGGAGTGTGATCCCGTGGTGTTTATGCAGGTAGGCACATACTTGTTCGGGACTGAGTTTGCGGCGGATAAGGGTGTCGATGTGTTGAACCAGCTGCGAATCGAGCTTATAGGGTTTTCGCCGGTGCTGTTTGGTCAGCCGGCTTTGCCGTTCGTCTTGGGTCAGTTGTGTGTAGCCCATGGCAATCTTTCTTGCAGGAAAGGCCAGTATGCTACCGCATACCGGCCTTTTTCTGTTATGGAAAGTTGCACTTCAAATGCGAATCCGCCGACCTTTTATTTACAACGGGAAATTACAGCGAGCGGGCGACTTCGACGATATCGAAGCATTCCAGTTGGTCGCCTTCCATAATTTCGTTGTAGCCTTTGATCATCAAGCCGCACTCGAAGCCCATGCGGACTTCTTTGACGTCGTCTTTGTAGCGTTTCAAAGAAGACAGTTCGCCGGTGTGGATGACCACGTTGTTGCGGATGAGGCGGATATGGGAATCGCGTTTGACCACGCCGTCGGTAACCATACAGCCTGCGATGTTGCCGACTTTGGATACGCTGATGACCTGACGGATTTCGACCATACCGGTAACCTGCTCTTTCTCTTCCGGCGCCAGCATGCCGCTCATGGCCGCTTTGACGTCGTCGATGGCATCGTAAATGATGTTGTAGTAGCGGATTTCCACGTTTTCATTTTCGGCAAGTTTGCGCGAAGAAGCGTCTGCACGCACGTTAAAGCCGATGATGAACGCGCCTGAAGCGATGGCAAGGTTGACGTCCGATTCGGTAATACCGCCCACGCCGCTGTGCAATACATTCACTTTCACTTCGTCGGTGGACAGTTTTTTCAGGCTGCCCGCCAAAGCTTCGTAAGAACCTTGTACGTCTGCTTTGATGATGACCGACAAGGATTGGGCTTGGTTTTCGCCCATGTTGTTGAACATATTTTCCAGCTTCGCCGCCTGCTGTTTGGCAAGGCGCACGTCGCGGTATTTGCCTTGGCGGAAGAGCGCGATTTCGCGGGCTTTTTTCTCGTCTGCCAACACCATTGCGTCTTCGCCGGCATTCGGTACGTCGGACAAGCCGAGGATTTCGACCGGAATGGACGGGCCGGCTTCGTTGACGGCTTTACCGTTTTCATCGACCATCGCGCGGATTTTACCGAACGCGGTACCGGCAAGCAGCATATCACCTTTTTTCAGCGTACCGCTTTGCACCAAGAGGGTAGCGACCGCGCCGCGTCCTTTGTCCAGACGGGCTTCGACGATGATGCCTTTGGCGGGCGCATCGACAGGGGCAGTCAGTTCCAAAACTTCGGCCTCAAGCAATACGGCTTCGAGCAATGCGTCGATATTGATGCCTTTTTTGGCGGACACGTCGATAAATTGTACATCGCCGCCCCATTCGTCCGGCACGACTTCGTGTGCGGTCAACTCTTGGCGGATACGCTCGGGATTGGCCGCCTCTTTATCGATTTTGTTCACGGCTACCACCATCGGCACGCCCGCTGCTTTCGCATGGGCAATCGCTTCAATGGTCTGCGGCATCACGCCGTCGTCGGCAGCAACCACGAGAATCACGATGTCGGTTGCTTTCGCACCGCGCGCACGCATGGCGGTAAACGCTTCGTGACCCGGGGTATCCAAGAAGGTAATCACACCACGCGGGGTTTCAACATGGTATGCACCGATGTGCTGGGTAATACCGCCCGCTTCGCCTTGTACCACTTTGGCGCGGCGGATGTAGTCCAGCAGCGAGGTTTTACCGTGGTCGACGTGACCCATGACGGTAACGACCGGCGGACGCGGCAATGCTTCGGCTTCCACAGCTTCCACGCCTTCATCCAAGAATGCTTCGGGATCGTCGGCGGCGGCAGGTTTGCCGATGTGGCCGAGTTCTTCCACCACAATCAGGGCGGTGTCTTGGTCGATGGATTGGTTGATGGTGACCATCATGCCCATTTTCATCAGGGCTTTGACCACTTCCACGCCTTTGACTGCCATTTTATGCGCCAAATCGGCAACGGTAATGGTTTCGGGAACCAAGACTTCGTGAACGACGGGTTCGGTCGGTGCTTGGAAGGCGTGTTGGTTCGGCTCGAGTTTGAGTTTCTTGCCTTTTTTACCGCTGCGTACGCGCTCGTCGTCGCCGTTGCGCGCATTGCGGTCGCGTCCGCCTTTACCGCCTTTGCCTTTGGCGTTGCGGCCTTGGTTGTCATCGTCGCGGTTGTGGCGGTCTTCTTTTTTCGCACGGGCAGGATTGGCGGCTTTGCCTTCTGCAGGCGCGGCTTTGGCTTTTTCGGCAGGCTTGCGCTGCTCGGTAGCTTTGGCTTCGGCTGCGGGCTTGGCTTGCTGATCCGCCTGTTGTTTCATGGCTTCGCGGCGCGCCTGACGCTCTTGTTTTTCTTTCAACAAGGCTTCTTGATGGGCGCGTAAAGCGGCGGCGCGGCGTGCCTCTTCGTCGCGTTGCGCTTGCTCTTCCGCGCTGACCACAGGTTGCGGAGCGGCAGGGGCAGCGGGTTTTGCTGCTTTTTTCGCGTCTTTGCCTTTATTGCCTTTGTCTTGTTTAGACTTGGCTTTGCCTTCGGCAGGTTTTTCAGACGACCTTTGGGCAGGTTTGTCTTCAGCCTGAACTGCTTGTGCAGCGGGTTCTGCCGGTTTGTCGTCGGCTTTGCTTCCAGCTGCTTTCACTTCGGCAGGTTTTTCAGCCGCTTCAACAGGTTTCGCTTCTTCCGCTTTGACTTTCGGCTCGGCTTTTGCTGCTTTGGCAGCCTTCAACTTCGCAGCTTCCGCTTCGGCTTTCGCACGCGCTTCGGCACGGGCGGCGGCCTCAGCTTCGGCTTTTGCCTGTTCTGCGGCTTGGTCTTTCGCTTCTGTCTGCTCGGCTTTTTGCGCTTCAGCTACTGCTTTGGCTTTAGCTTCGGCGGCAAGCTCTTCCGGCGAAGGAATCGTTACGGAACGGCCGCGTTTGCGTTCGACTTTGACGCCGCTGACAGTGCTGACTTCGGTTTTTTTGCGGCGGATGCTGATGGTTCCGCCGTCATTGCCGTTTTTCTTTTTCAGATAGGCGTTCAGCAGTTGTTTGTCGTCCAGCGTCAGGGAATCGCTGCCGCTGCTTTTATTGACACCGGCTTCTTTCAGTTGTTTCAGCAAATCATCGACGGGGCGTTTCAGTTCGGCGGCAAATTGTTCTACGGTTGTGTTACTCATCTGTACCCCCATTAGTTCTCTTCGGTAAACCAGTGTTCGCGGGCGGCAAGAATCACTTTTTTCGCCGCTTCTTCATCTACACCGGTTATTTCAATCAGTTCGTCAACGGCCAGTTCCGCCAAATCGTCGCGGGTGGTTACGCCGGCTTCCGCCAGTTTGCGGAGCATATCGGAATCTACGCCGTCCAGATTGCGCATGTCGTCTGAAACTTCTTCCAGCTTCTCTTCGGACGCAATCGCTATGGTCAGAATCGCATCGCGGGCGCGGTTGCGCAGGGTTTCGACGATTTCTTCGTCAAAACCTTCGATGGCGAGCAGTTCGGCAGCCGGAACGTAAGCAACTTCTTCCAGCGTGGCAAAACCTTCTTCCACCAAAATATCGGCGGTTTCGTCGTCGATGTTCAGATGCGCGGTAAAGAGGTCGCGGATGGCTGCGTCTTCGGCAGCAGTGCGTTCGTCTGCTTCTTCGACAGTCATGATGTTCAACTGCCAACCTGTCAAATCAGATGCCAAGCGCACGTTTTGACCGCCGCGGCCAATGGCGAGCGCAAGCTGGTCTTCGGCGACGATCACATCAACCGCGTGTTTGTCATCGTCAATCACGATGCGGCTGACTTCGGCAGGAGACAGCGCGTTCATCACGAACTCGGCAGTTTCAGACGACCACAGCACCACATCAATGCGCTCGCCTGCCAATTCGTTGCTGACGGCGTTCACACGGGAGCCGCGCACGCCGATACAGGTACCTTGCGGATCGATACGTTGGTCGTTGGCTTTAACCGCCACTTTCGCACGTTGGCCCGGGTCGCGTGCCACTTCGCGGATTTCCAACAAGCCGTCTGCAATTTCAGGTACTTCCATTTCGTACAGCTTCGCAAGGAAATCGCCCGAAGTACGACTGAGGATAACTTGTTTGCGGCCGGTGTTGCCTATTTCGTCCACACGCAAAAACAGCGCGCGGATACGGTCGCCGCCGCGGAAGTTTTCGCGCGGAATCATTTGTTCGCGCGGAATCAGCGCGTCCAGCTTGCCCGGAACGACTTCGACGATGATGCCGTGGCGCTCTACGCGTTTTACCGTACCGGAAACGATGTCTTCTTTAACAGCCAAGAACTCGTTCAGATTTTGCTCGCGCTCGGCATCGCGGATGCGTTGCAGGATGATTTGTTTGGCAGTTTGCGCGGCTTGGCGGCCAAAGCCTTCGTTCGGCAGCGTTTCTTCGTAGTAGTCGCCGATTTGAATGTCGGTACCCGGAATTTCTTCTTGGATTTCTTCGATGGTTTTTTCCAGGTCGGGATAGGTGTAATCCTCGTCGGCAACAATCAGCCAGCGGCGGTAAGTATGGTATTCGCCGGTATCGCGGTCGATTTCGACGCGCACATCCATGTGCTCGCGGTCGGCTTTTTTCTTGGCTGCGGTAGAAAGGGCAAATTCCAATGCTTGGAACACCACTTCCGCTTCAACGTTTTTCTCGCTTGCCAACGCTTCAGCAAGTTGCAACATTTCGCGACTCATTTTTTAGAATCTCCAATATCAAGTTTTAAAATTTAAATTCGGGGCGCAGGCGGGCTTTATCGATATTATCCAAGCCGATTTGCGCGGTTTTGCCGTCAAAAGAGAGCGTTACGGTATCGTTTTCACAACCCTCGATGCGGCCGATAAAATTCTTTTGTCCGTCAACCGGCAGGCGGGTTTTGATTTTTGCCTGTTGTCCTGCAAAGCGCACGAAATCGGCGGCTTTTTTCAGAGGCCGGTCAAGGCCGGGGCTGGAAATTTCCAGATTTTTATAATCGATGTCTTCCACCATGAACACGCGGCTCAAATGATTGCTGACGGTCGCGCAGTCTTCGACGGTAATCCCGCCTTCCTTATCGATGAACACGCGCAGCGTGCCTTGCGCAGTCAGCTCGAAATCGACCAGTTCATAGCCCAAACCCGGCAGGGTTTTTTCGAGAATTGTTTGAATATCCATGAATCTCCCGGAGTACATAAACAAAAAAATGGCCCCGTGGCCATTTTTCGTCAAAATTGAAAAATTGGCTTATTATAACCGCTTTCCACTCAAAAGAAAAGCGTTGATTTATCGCGGCTTTTTTCAGACGACCTCATAGAATGAATATGCTTGACAGCATAAAACCAAGCTTAAAATTGTTGACAAAAACGGTCGTCTGAAAAATTGCCATTAAACCTTACCCATTGATAATCATCATTTTATTTTCAATCTTTCTTTTTCAGACGACCCCATTTCCCTACCATACGGCTTGCACGAAGCACGCCGTCATTCTAAAATTCAAAGCTGTTATCATCGAAACAAAAAGGCATTGCCATGTCCGCCCGCCCCATCTACAACTTTTCCGCAGGCCCCGCCGTCCTGCCCGAAGCCGTATTGCGTACCGCGCAGCAAGAAATGCTCGACTACAACAGCACAGGCTTCCCCGTCATGGCGATGAGCCACCGCTCGGAAATGTTCCTCAGCATCCTCCATCACGCCGAACAAGACCTGCGCACGCTACTGAACATTCCTTCCAACTACAAAATCCTGTTCCTGCAAGGCGGCGCGACCACGCAATTCAACATGGTTGCGATGAACCTGGCGCATGGCTTCCCGTCCGCCGACGCAGTGGTAACGGGCAACTGGAGCCGCATCGCCTACGAACAAATGAGCCGTCTGACCGATGCCGAAATCCGACTGGCTGCGCACGGCGGCGAACAATTCGACTATATCGCCCTGCCACCCGTCGAAACTTGGGACATAGACAAAAACTCCGCCTTCGTCCACTTCGTCATCAATGAAACCGTCAACGGCCTGCAATACCAAACCGTTCCCAAACTTTCAGACGACCTGCCGCCGCTTGTTTGCGACATGTCCAGCGAAATCCTCTCGCGCGAGTTTGACGTTTCCGACTACGGGCTGATTTACGCGGGCGCACAAAAAAACATCGGCCCCGCCGGCGCAACCGTCGTCATCATCCGCGAAGACCTGCTCGACCGCTGCCCCGACAGCATTCCCGACGTCTTCAACTACCGTTCCCACCTCAACCGCGACGGCATGTACAACACCCCGTCCACCTACGCCATTTATATGTCAGGGTTAGTGTTCCGCTGGCTGCTGACACAAGGCGGCGTGAAGAAAATCGAAGCCATCAACAACATCAAAGCCCAAACGCTTTACGACGCCATCGACGGCAGCGGCGGCTTCTACATCAACCGAATCCGCCCCGATGCCCGCTCGAAAATGAACGTCGTTTTCCAAACCGCCTCAGCCGAACTCGACCGCCGCTTCGTCCTCGAAGCCGAACTGCAAGGCCTGTGCCTGCTCAAAGGCTACAAAACCGTCGGCGGTATGCGCGCCAGCATCTACAACGCCATGCCGCTCGAAGGCGTACAGGCGTTGGCGGACTTTATGAGCGATTTCCAACGGCGTTACGGCTAAGGGTTTTATTTCTATATATAAAGGTCGTCTGAAAATTTGCCGCGCTTGTTTTTAGACGACCTTTATATTTGGATGCAGCGGATTAACAGCTTCTATTTATATAGAGTAAATTTATGTAATGATTTTAGTGCCTATTGTATTGTTATGCTTCTTAACCGCGTTTCCAAACATGGTGTTTCAATTCGCTTTGTGCTATAAAATCCGCTGTTTTAACTGATTCGAAAGAAAAAAATGGACGCTTTACACCTTCTCACCACACGTCGTTCATCTAAAAAACTGACTGCTCCCGCGCCGAACGCAGAGCAACTGGAAGTAATGCTTCAAGCCGCTACGCAGGTTCCCGATCACGGCAATATGCGTCCGTTCCGCTTCACCGTCATTCAAAGCGCGGAAGGATTGCAACGTTTCCGCGAAATTTTGTGCCAAACCGTTACCGAATTAAATTTTGGTGACGATGTTATGAGAAAGGCCGAGCGGGTGGGCAGTATGGCTCCGATGGTTATCGGCGTAACTTTTGCGCCTAATCGCGAAGTGGCGAAGCCCAAACCCGAATGGGAACAGATGTTGAGCGCGGGCTGTGCCGCCTACGGGTTGCAGCTTGCCGCTTCCGCGCAGGGCTTCGACAATGTGTGGATTACGGGAATGTGGGTCAACAGCCCGCTCTTGCGCGAAGCATTCGGTTGTTCGGACAAAGATAAGATTATCGGGCTGATGATGATCGGCTCTCCTGTGGAAGAGGGGGGCGGTGCGAAAAATACCGATTTGGAACAATTCGTAACGACTTGGTAAACGGTTCACAAAGCCGAAGGTCGTCTGAAAACCGGGGATTCAGGTTTTCAGACGACCTTTGGTTTTGGGTAAAGCCGAATCGGCGGCAGCCTTTTCCGATTTTGGGCAAAAGGCGTACAATCCGAATTCAAACGAACCGGAACGAATTGAAACAAATCCAGATGAAACCGAAAATACAAAGACACGAACACATCCTTGCCCTGGTGCGCGAGCAGCATTTCATGACGGTCGAGCAGCTTGCGGAAGCCTTGGACGTTACCCCGCAGACCATACGCCGCGACATACAGGAATTGAGCGAAACGCGGCAGTTGAAGCGTTACCACGGCGGAGCGTCGGTCGGCGATATTTCTGGCGGCGTGGCGCAAGGTAAGCGAAAACACTGCCAAAATGAAAAAAACGCCATCGCCCGCCTGATTGCCGCCCACATTCCCGACAATTCGTCGCTGTTTATCAGCATAGGCACGACGATGGAAGCCGTTGCCGCCGAGTTGGTCAAGCAGCGTAAAAACCTGCGGATTATCACCAACAATATTTACGTTGCCTCCATCACGTCCGCGCGCACCGACTACACCGTCATCATTACTTCCGGCGTCGTTCGCCCCTTGGACGGCGGGATTACGGGCGTGGCGACGGTCGATTTTATCAATCAGTTTAAAGTCGATTATGCCGTCATGAGTACGCACGGCGTGGAAAGCGACGGCTCGCTTTTGGACTACGACTATAAAGAAGTCAGCGTCATGCAGGCGATGATGACCAATGCGCGGGTCAGGTATTTAGGCGTGGACCACAGCAAATTCAACAGCAATGCCTTGGTCAGGCTGGGCGACATCGGCTCGTTTGACAAAGTATTTACCGACCGCGTACCGGAAGCCGCCATGCAGAAGGTTTTGGGTGATGCGGGCGTAGAATGGCTGGTTGCCGAACCTGTGCCGCTTTGATTTCGGGGGTTACAAAAGGTTAATGAAATTCGGGTACAATGGGGAAGCGTTTTCAGATAGCTGCTATTGAGTGTGCAGGTCGTCTGAAAACAATCATCCGTATATGAATGTTCTTTGATTCAGAAGAACAGTTTTGAAAAGACGTAAAGATGAATTTCCCCCGTATCAGCGAAAGAACATTTTCCGGCCTTTCATTGGCTGGCAGTATCATTATTATCATCACGACTTCGATATGGTTCAGTCAGGCTTGGATTCGGATTTCAAGTGCAACACTAGGGTACCAGTGGTTGGAACAGATTTAAGAATAAAACACTTGGCGTTTCGTAGCCAAGTGTTTTTCTTGGCCGGTGGTTCAACTCATCTTGAACCCTGCGTATCTCCCGATCGCTGATGTTTCGGAAATCTGTCTGTTTGGGGAAATATTGCCGGATGAGTCCGTTGGTGTTCTCATTCAGCCCTTTCTCCCAAGAATGGTAAGGGCGGCAAAAATAGGTTTTCGCCTTCAAGGCTTTGGCTATTTTGGTGTGTTGGTAGAACTCTTTGCCGTTATCCATGGTGATGGTGTGGACTCTGGCTTTATATGCCTTTAATACCCTAATGGCCGCCCGGGCAGTGTCTTCGGCTTTTAAGTTCTTTAATTTGCAGATGATGGTGTAGCGGGTAGTGCGTTCGACCAAGGTCAATAACGCGCTTTTCTGATTTTTGCCGACGATGGTGTCGGCCTCCCAATCGCCGATGCGGGTTTTCCGGTCGACGATAGCAGGTCGGTTCTCTATGCCGACGCGGTCGGGCACTTTGCCTCTGGTCCATGTGCTGCCGTAGCGTTTGCGGTAGGGTTTGCTGCATATTCTGAGGTGTTGCCACAAAGTGCCGCCGTTGCTTTTGTCTTGGCGGAGGTAGCGGTAAATAGTGCTGTGATGGAGTGTGATCCCGTGGTGTTTATGCAGGTAGGCACATACTTGTTCGGGACTGAGTTTGCGGCGGATAAGGGTGTCGATGTGTTGAACCAGCTGCGAATCGAGTTTATAGGGTTTTCGCCGGTGCTGTTTGGTCAGCCGGCTTTGCCGTTGGGCTTTATCGGCGCTGTATTGCTGCCCTTGGATGCAGTGCCGCTTGATTTCGCGGCTGATGGTGCTTTTGTGGCGGTTGAGCTGTTTGGCGATTTCGGCGATGGTGCAGTGGCGGGACAGGTATTGGATATGGTATCGTTCGTCTTGGGTCAGTTGTGTGTAGCCCATGGCAATCTTTCTTGCAGGAAAGGCCGTATGCTACCGCATACTGGCCTTTTTCTGTTATGGAAAGTTGCACTTCAAATGCGAATCCGCCAGGCAATACCCGATCGCTTCGAGCTTACATTGATTGCCGGTATGTTGATGCTTTGTTCGGCGAATCTGGTTTATGTCCTGTTTTCCCATCGTTTGCGACCTGCTACTGTGGCGGGCAGCGTGTGGATAACAACCATACTTTGGTTGTTGTTTATGATGGCGGTAGACAGTGCTGACAGTCATAATGACCCTTACTCCCCCAATTACGATCATCACGGATCAGCTTTTTTGTGGCTAGGGTTGCCTGTATTTTATGTTGGTTCGCTGATTGCTTCCATTATCGCTACCGCAGCCCGCCCCAAACTGCTCTCTTTGGAAAAATCCTCGCTTCAAGCATTTTGGGCGTCCATGCGCTGGTCTTTTATCGGCACTACCGGTTTGCTTGGGATTTTTTACCCAATCGCACTTTTGGTTATTTTGGGTATCGTTCTGTTGATTAACCGGCTGGTTGATTTTATCGATTCATCAACCGCATTTAAACGTCCGGAAGACAATGCTTCCGACCATTCCAATCTTTCATCCGATTCGTAATTGTCTATACAGAGGTCGTCTGAAACGGTTTTCAGACGACCTCTGTACCTTGTATTGACTGTAAAGCCGTCCTGTTTTCAGGTAAAATCGGCACGACATCATATTTTCAGATAGCTCCTGACCATGCTCAACAAAGACCAATTCGCGGACAACCATTTCATCCGCACCATCATCGAAGAAGACTTAAAAAGCGGCAAACACGAAGCCATCCAAACCCGCTTCCCGCCCGAACCCAACGGCTACCTGCACATCGGCCACGCCAAATCCATCTGCCTGAACTTCGGTTTGGCTTATATTTACGATGGCTTGTGCAACCTGCGTTTTGACGATACCAATCCTGAAAAAGAAAACGACGAATACGTCAATGCCATCAAAGAAGATGTCGAGTGGCTCGGTTTTCATTGGGCGGGCGAGCCGCGTTTCGCTTCCAATTATTTTGACCAGCTTTACGACTACGCCGTCGGTTTAATCAAAGACGGCAAAGCGTATGTCGATGATTTGACGCCCGAAGAAATGCGCGAATACCGCGGTACGCTGACCGAGGCGGGTAAAAACAGCCCTTACCGCGACCGCAGTATCGAAGAAAACCTCGACCTGTTTACGCGCATGAAAAACGGCGAATTTCCAGACGGCAGCAAAACCCTGCGCCTGAAAATCGACATGGCTTCAGGCAACATCAATATGCGCGACCCCGTCATCTACCGTATCCGCCGCGCCCACCACCACAACACCGGCGACAAATGGTGCATCTACCCGATGTACGACTACACGCATTGCATTTCCGATGCCATCGAAGGCATCACGCATTCCTTGTGTACGCTCGAATTTGAAGCACACCGCCCGCTGTACGACTGGGTGTTGGACAACATCCCCGCGCCGCACGCCACACGTCCGCGCCAATACGAGTTTTCCCGTTTGGAGCTTTTGTATTCCATCACGTCCAAACGCAAGCTGAACCAACTGGTTTCAGACGGCCACGTTACCGGCTGGGACGACCCGCGTATGCCGACCATTTCCGGTATGCGCCGCCGCGGTTACACGCCCGAAGGCCTGCGCCTGTTTGCCAAACGCGCCGGTATTTCCAAATCTGAAAACATCGTCGATATGAGCGTGTTGGAAGGCGCGATTCGCGAAGAGCTGGAAAACTCCGCCCCGCGCCTGATGGCAGTCTTGAACCCGCTCAAAGTGACTCTGACCAACTTTGAAGCCGGCAAAACCCAAAGCCGCCGTGCCGCGTTCCACCCCAATCACGAAGAAATGGGCGGGCGTGAAATCCCCGTGTCCCAAACCATCTACATCGAGGCAGACGACTTTGCCGAAAATCCGCCCAAAGGCTTCAAACGCCTGACCCCGGGCGGCGAAGTACGCCTGCGTCACGGCTATGTCATCAAGTGCGATGAAGTCGTAAAAGACGCGGCGGGCAATGTGATCGAACTCAAATGCAGCATCGACCATGACACCTTGGGCAAAAATCCCGAAGGCAGAAAAGTCAAAGGCGTGATTCACTGGGTTTCCGCCGAACACGCCGCCGAAATCAAAGTCCGCCTGTATGACCGCCTCTTTACCGTCGAGCGTCCCGATGCCGTGCGCGGCGAAGACGGCGAATACCTGCCGTTTACCGATTTCCTCAACCCAGAATCCATTAAGGAAATCACCGCCTACGCCGAACCCGCAGCCAAAAACCTGCCCGCCGAAAGCCGTTGGCAGTTTGAGCGTCTGGGCTATTTCGTGACCGACCGCAAAGACCACCGTCCCGAGCAGCCCGTGTTCAACCGCACGGTCACGCTGAAAGACTCTTGGCAGCCCAAGTAATCTGTTGGCAACAGCAATACTGGAAGGTCGTCTGAAAACTTGAAATCGGGTTTTCAGACGACCTATTTTCTGAATATATAGTGGATTAACTTTAAACCAGTACGGCGTTGCCTCGCCTTGCCGTACTATCTGTACTGTCTGCGGCTTCGTCGCCTTGTCCTGATTTAAAGTTAATCCACTATAAAGAAAAGGAAATACTTGTTTTGGAGAATTTAATTCTTATTGGCATGGCCATATTGGCTATGGCCGCATAGTTTGGATTGCCAGTATTGTGGCAATTGTTAAATCCAAAAATCCGCTGATTAGGAATTCAGCCATCATTTTCAATTTGATCGTGGTGTCATTGTTTGGCATGTATATGGTTAAGGCATGGCAAACTAAAAGGTATGATGATTCAAGTTATCAAACGACTAAAGAGGAGTTGGTGATTGATGGTATACGAATCCCGGCAGGCTCTAAGCTGACCGTAGCTCCTCAGGATGGGGTATCGAAAAAGCCTGATTTTTCTACTTTTAGCGAAGTTACATTTTCTCGCCCCGTTGAATGGAAAGGCATCGAAGTTAATGGAATGAATCGTTCTGCGTACCAGACTGAAGATGGTTATCAAGCAACACTGACGATGAATGCTATCGGGGAAGCCAGGACGGTTGATGTGGAAGGGTGGCCCTGCCGGAGTGACGGAGAGATGGAGTGGCAAGCATTGACTAAAGGTGGCAAGATGCCGTCCAGTCCTGCTGATTATTTCCTATCAAGTTGCATGTTAAACGAATCAGCCGAAGTGTCCCTGCCTGAGTGGTTTGTGGATGGGAAATTATATTTTTGGCGAGTGACGCGCACTGAACGTGACGGGTATTGGCAGGCAAATATTGCTTCCAATGATCAACCTTATTGGGGAAACGTCATTCTTGATTCAAATAAACAGTTAAAAAACTTTGAGCTGACATTAACACAGAAAAACTTGCCAGGCTGTGCGATTGATGATGACGGTGTTACGCTGGAATGGGATAGGGATAAACCTGATATAGTTACAGTAGTGAGCACTATTGATCTGCCCGAATTATGCTGGGGTAAAAAAGTTGTCCGGCCCAAATCAAAGGCGGCAGAATAGAGGTATTGAGGTCGTCTGAAAACTTGGAATCGGGTTTTCAGACGACCTTTGGGCTTAAGGGGACAGACCAGTTTGCTATGGCATCGTTTATGGTTCCGAATGCCATCGAGAGATATAGTAGATTAACTTTAAACCAGTACGGCGTTGCCTCGCCTTGCCGTACTATCTGTACTGTCTGCGGCTTCGTCGCCTTGTCCTGATTTAAATTTAATCCACTATAAAATTGCTGCGGTGGACAGTGCTTCTTTAGATGAGATAGTTGAAGTCATCTTTTCTCAGAGTAGGCAGTATGTGTGGGCAAACCGGTACTGTGTTGCTTTACCTGAAATCAAGGCGGGTGATTTTTATAGTCAATTAAAATCAAAATAGGACAGTAACGCATCGTCAAATCGGGCGTAATCAGACAATACGGTTCGCAGATACCGCTTAATATTCGCCCACACCTTCTCAATCGGGTTGAGCTCAGGTGAATAAGGTGCAAGAGGCAATACCTTATGTCCCAATTTTTCCGCCATTTCCCGTAAAACACCCATACGGTGAAATCGTGCATTATCTAAAATAATCACCGATTTTTGAGTCAATGCGGGCAGTAGGCATTGCTGAAACCACGCTTCAAAAAAGACCCCGGTCATCGTATTTTGATAAACCATCGGAGCAATCAGCCGGTTGCCGACTTGTGCGGACACCAGAGATAAGCGTCGGTATCTTTTTCCTCTTATCTGCGCTTTCACTATTTGCCCTTTCGGGCTGCGGGCATAGGGACGGAACAGGTAGCGGTCAAATCCTGTTTCATCCAAATAAACACGTTGGTAGTCGGAAAATTCGGCCAGCTGTGTCAAATAATGCGTTACTTTGGCCGGGTCTTGTTCTTTGTAAGTGGTGGTCTTTTTTTGCGCGTCATCCCCATCTGTTTGAGTGCATAGCAAACGGCGGCTGGCGTACAATCAAAATGTTTGGCGATTTCATGCAGATAGGCATCCGGGTGTTGCCCAACATATTGAGCCAGTTTTTGCCTATCCAATTTGACGGCATTTAGACCGGTAACTTGATGTTTTAGGCTGCCTGTTTGTTTTTTAAGGCGAATCCACAGGTAAAGCGTGTTTCTTGACAAGTTAAACGTTGCTGCGGTTTGGCTGATATTTTTGCATTGTTCGTAATAGTTTAAAGCTTTGTTTCTTAAGTCCGCAGAGTATGCCATGGTTAGACCTTCAAAGTTGAGTATTGTACTATTTTATTTTTAATTGACTATATAATGTTTGAAAGCATAAAGTCAATGGATTTAGTTCTATCCGTACTGTCTGCGGTTTCATTGTTTTGTCTTGATGTAAATTAACTTGCCAAAATGAAAAGGTCGTCTGAAAAGTTTCAGACGACCTTTTGTTTAAGCTGTCATCAGCTTAGTTTGCCGTGGCATTGTTTGTATTTCAGGCCGCTGCCGCAAGGACAGGGGTCGTTGCGGTGGACGATACGGCCTTGGGCGGTCAGCGCTTCGGGGCTGAAATCCGTTCCATCGGGGTCGAAAGCTTCGGTAACCAAATTAGTTTGGGATTGTCCGAGCAGTTCTTCCATGTCGGGCGCTTCGGAGTGGATGGTTTGGATGCCGACGGGTGCGGGTTCGGCAATTTCTTCTACGTCGGTGTTGCGCTCGATTTGGACGGAGGCTAAGAGGGAAGCGGTTTGATGCTTGATACCGCGCCACAGGTTTTCAAACATGGCGAAGGCTTCGCGTTTGTATTCCTGTTTCGGATTTTTCTGGGCATAGCTGCGCAGGTGGATGCCTTGGCGCAGGTAGTCCATGGCGGCAAGGTGTTCGCGCCATTGCAGGTCGATGACTTGCAGCATGACGTTGCGTTCGAAATCCGCCATCGGTTTTTTACCGACCAGCTCGACTTTTGCCGCGTATTCTTCTTCCACGCGTTTAATCAGACGCTCTTTGATGTCCTGATTGTCCAAAGTGCTGTCTGCTTTGAGCCATGCTTGGATGTCTTCGTGCAGGCGGAATTCGGCGGCAAGCTGGCTTTCGAGTGTGGGGATGTCCCATTGCTCTTCCATGCTGTCGGGCGGTATGTACAAATCGACCAAATCGCTGATGACTTCTTCGCGGATACCTTTAGTCAGGTCGCTGACGTCTTTGCTGTTGAGGATTTCGTTGCGTTGGTGGTAGATGACTTTACGTTGGTCGTTGGCAACATCGTCGTATTCCAATACTTGTTTGCGCATGTCGAAGTTGCGGCCTTCGACTTTGCGTTGCGCGCCTTCGATTTGGCGGGTCAGCATGCCGTGTTCGATGGCGATACCGCGTTCGGGTGCGAGGCGGTTGAGGATGGCGGCGGCACGGTCGAGCGCAAAGAGGCGCAGCAGCGGGTCTTCAAATGAGAGGTAGAAGCGGCTGGAGCCGGGGTCGCCCTGACGGCCTGCGCGTCCGCGCAATTGGTTGTCGATGCGACGGCTTTCGTGGCGTTCGGTGCCGATGATGTGCAGGCCGCCTGCCGCGACCACTTGGTCGTGTTCTGCCTGCCAGCCGTTTTCAAGGGCGGCGATTTGTGCGGCTTTTTCTTCGTCGCTCAGGTTTTCGTTGGACTGGATGGCCTCGATTTGGTGCTTGAGGTTGCCGCCGAGGACGATGTCGGTACCGCGCCCCGCCATGTTGGTGGCGACGGTAATGGCGCCGACTTTACCGGCTTGGGCGACAATCAGGGCTTCGCGTTCGTGTTCTTTGGCGTTGAGGACGTTGTGCGGCAGTCCGGCTTTTTGCAGAAGACGGGAAACCAGCTCGGAGTTTTCGATGCTGGTGGTACCGACGAGGACGGGCTGCCCGCGTTTGTGGCATTCTTCGATGTCTTTGACGACGGCTTCGAATTTTTCTTCGGCAGAACGGAAAATCTGGTCGTTGAAGTCTTTACGCTGTACGGGGCGGTTGGTCGGGATGATGACGGTTTCGAGGTTGTAGATGCTTTGGAACTCGAAAGCCTCGGTATCGGCGGTACCGGTCATGCCGGAGAGTTTGGTGTACAGGCGGAAGTAGTTTTGGAAGGTGATGGAGGCGAGGGTTTGGTTTTCGCGTTTGATTTCCACGCCTTCTTTGGCTTCGACGGCTTGGTGCAGGCCTTCGGACCAGCGGCGGCCGGACATCAGACGACCTGTAAATTCGTCCACGATGACAATTTCGCCGTCTTGGATGACGTAGTGTTGGTCTTTATGGAATAACGTATGCGCGCGCAATGCTGCCATGAGGTGGTGCATCAGGGCGATGTTGGCGGCGGAGTAGAGGGAGTCGTTTTCTTGCAGCAAACCCATTTGAATCAGGATTTGTTCGGCGTGTTCGTGACCCGCTTCGCTCAAGATGACTTGGTGTGCTTTTTCATCGACCCAGTAATCGCCTTCGCCTTCTTCGGTTTCTTGGCGGATGAGGTGCGCGGGAAGGCTGTTCATGATTTGGTACAGCTGGATGTTGTCATCCGCCTGACCGGAGATAATCAGCGGGGTGCGCGCTTCGTCAATCAGAATGGAGTCCACTTCGTCCACTACGGCAAAATTCAATTCGCGCTGAACTTTGTCGTATTGGTCGGTCACCATGTTGTCGCGCAGGTAGTCGAAGCCGAATTCGTTGTTGGTACCGTAGGTAATGTCGGAGCCGTAGGCGTTTTGACGGTCAAACGGCTGCATATCGGCGACGATGACGCCGACGGTTAAGCCGAGGAAGTTGTAGAGCGGTTCCATAATGCCTGCGTCTCGGGCAGCAAGGTAGTCGTTGACGGTAACGACGTGCACGCCTTTGCCGGACAGGGCGTTGAGATAGACGGCAAGGGTGGCGACCAAGGTTTTACCTTCACCGGTACGCATTTCGGCGATTTTGCCGTCGTGCAGCACCATACCGCCGATAAGCTGTACGTCGAAGTGGCGCATACTAAGTACGCGGCGGGACGCTTCGCGGCAGACGGCGAAGGCTTCGACCAAGATGTCGTCCAAAGTCTGACCGTTGGCAAGACGTTGTTTGAATTCGGCTGTTTTAGCCTGTAAATCCGCATCGTTCAAGGCTTTCATTTGTTCTTCGAGTGCGTTGATTTTGGCAACGGATTTACGGTATTGTTTGAGCAGCCGGTCATTGCGGCTGCCGAAGATTTTCTTAGCAATGTTTGTCAGCATGAAATAGTTCCTGCGCCTGATATAAAATAATGGCGAAACGGGGATTTTAACACAAGCCTCGCAGCAAGGCAGTCATGCCGTTTGAAATAAAGGCAGTTTTACCGGATTTCAATCTTGATAATACAACCGTACACTTTGAAAAGGTCGTCTGAAACATATGAATTTGGAACAATTGGGCAAGCGGGATGCGCGGTTGGCCGGTTTGTTGCAGCAGTCGCAACAATGGCGCAGGCTGGATGCGGCAGTCAAACGCATCCTGCCGGCAAACCTGCACCCGCACTTTCAAACTGCCTGCATCGAAGAGGGCAGGTTGGTGTTGCTGGCGGCAAACGGTATGGCGGCTTCGCGCCTGAAAATGATATTGCCCGCGCTTGTGCCGCAGCTTCAGGAATTGAACGCGGGGATTCGGAATGTGGCGGTCAAAGTCGTGCCGAAGCCGCCGGCACAACCCAAAGTCAACAGCCTGCATTTGAGCGGGGCGGCATTGGAGAGTTTTGATGCGGCGGCGGCAAAATTGGAAGATAAGCATCCTGAATTGGCTGCCGCGCTGGCGGAGTTGGTGCGCAAACACAGCCGTTGAGTTGGGAATTATTATTTAAATTGTTAATATAAGTTAAATTTCATTCGTTCGAATGAGAGGGTCTAATACTAAAGAAATAATACCTGAATAGTAGTCATTCTTTTTTAGGTAAACTGATGTAAATTTGCTATGGAATCTTGGACTTGTTTGGGTTGTTGTAGCAGAATACGGCTTCATTATTTCTTTGGTTCCGCTTGTAGATAGTAAACTCGAATATGGGTTTATTAATATATTCGCAAGTTTTGTTTTGTAAAATTTAACAGACTCTCATCATTAGGAGATACAAATGAAAGCATATTTAGCCCTGATTTCTGCCGCCGTTATCGGTTTGGCTGCCTGCTCGCAAGAACCTGCAAAACCTGCTGAGAATGCAGCGCCTGCCGCTTCTGAAGCCGCTCCTGCGGAAACTGCTGCACCTGCCGATGCTGCTCCTGCTTCCGAAGCAGCGCCTGCCGATTCTGCCGCAGCACCTGCCGCCGGCAACTGCGCGACTACTGTCGAAGCCAACGACGCTATGCAGTTCAACACTAAAGAAATCCAAGTCAGCAAAGCTTGTAAAGAATTCACCGTTACCCTGAAACACACCGGTACCCAACCTAAAGAAAGCATGGGTCACAACATCGTCATCGGTAAAGCCGAAGACATGGACGGTATTTTCAAAGACGGTGCCGGCGCTGCTGCAACCGACTATGTGAAAGCTGACGATGCACGCGTTGTTGCCCACACCAAACTGGTCGGCGGCGGCGAAGAAGCTTCCCTGACTCTGGATCCTGCCAAACTGGCGGGCGGCGAATACAAATTTGCCTGCACCTTCCCGGGACACGGTGCTTTGATGAACGGCAAAGTGACTTTGGTCGACTAATCCGTCCAAGCTTCAAAATACAGACAGCCTGCTTTATGCAGGCTGTTTTGTTATAAAATGGTCGGCGGATTCGCATTTGAAGTGCAACTTTCCATAACAGAAAAAGGCCAGTATGCGGTAGCATACGGCCTGTCCTGCAAGAAAGATTGCCATGAGCTACACACAACTGACCCAAGACGAACGATACCATATCCAATACCTGTCCCGCCACTGCACCATCGCCGAAATCGCCAAACAGCTCAACCGCCACAAAAGCACCATCAGCCGCGAAATCAAGCGGCACTGCATCCAAGGACAGCAATACAGCGCCGAAAAAGCACAGAAGCAAAGCCGGCTGACCAAACAGCACCGGCGAAAACCCTATAAGCTCGATTCGCAGCTGGTTCAACACATCGACACCCTTATCCGC
The DNA here is from genome assembly GCF_022749515.1 of Morococcus cerebrosus. Taxonomy (NCBI): domain Bacteria; kingdom Pseudomonadati; phylum Pseudomonadota; class Betaproteobacteria; order Neisseriales; family Neisseriaceae; genus Morococcus; species Morococcus cerebrosus. The sequence continues at coordinate 1,576,775 of NZ_CP094242.1, read as the reverse complement.
CGCAAACTCAGTCCCGAACAAGTATGTGCCTACCTGCATAAACACCACGGGATCACACTCCATCACAGCACCATTTACCGCTACCTTCGCCAAGACAAAAGCAACGGCGGCACTTTGTGGCAACACCTCAGAATATGCAGCAAACCCTACCGCAAACGCTACGGCAGCACATGGACCAGAGGCAAAGTGCCCGACCGCGTCGGCATAGAGAACCGACCTGCTATCGTCGACCGGAAAACCCGCATCGGCGATTGGGAGGCCGACACCATCGTCGGCAAAAATCAGAAAAGCGCGTTATTGACCTTGGTCGAACGCACTACCCGCTACACCATCATCTGCAAATTAAAGAACTTAAAAGCCGAAGACACTGCCCGGGCGGCCATTAGGGTATTAAAGGCATATAAAGCCAGAGTCCACACCATCACCATGGATAACGGCAAAGAGTTCTACCAACACACCAAAATAGCCAAAGCATTGAAGGCGAAAACCTATTTTTGCCGCCCTTACCATTCTTGGGAAAAAGGGCTGAATGAGAACACCAATGGACTCATCCGGCAATATTTCCCCAAACAAACCGATTTCCGAAACATCAGCGATCGGGAGATACGCAGGGTTCAAGATGAGTTGAACCACCGGCCGAGAAAAACACTTGGCTACGAAACGCCAAGTGTTTTATTCTTAAATCTGTTCCAACCACTGGTACCCTAGTGTTGCACTTGAAATCCGAATCCAAGGTCGTCTGAAAAGTACCCATTGAGAACACAAACATGAATCCGTTTGAAACCAAAAGCGTTACCTTTGCCGAGCCGATTGAAATGCTGTACGCCTGCCACGGCAAAGTACGCCGTTTCTGCGGCCAAGTCGCCATGCTGTCGGACTATATCGCCGAAAACGGCTGCAATCAGATTGTTTTGCAAACCATCCGCCAAATCGCCCAGTATTTCAACGTTGCCGCGCCGCTGCACCATGAAGACGAAGAAGAAAACTTCTTCCCGCTCCTGCTGCAATACGCGCCGCAAGCCCAAGAAAGCGTGGACGAGCTTTTGCGCCAGCATGTAAGCCTGCATGGCAACTGGGATGCCGTGGCTGCCGAATTTGCAAAACTCGAAGCAGACAACGCCTATATCCCCGATGCGGAAGCGTTCAAACGCTTTGTGGCAGGTTACGATGTGCATCTGGCGATTGAAGAACCCTTGTTCGACATGGGCAAAACGTTTATCCCCAAAGAGAAACTGACCGAAATCGGCGAAATCATGGCGGCGCGCCGACGCAGATAAGGTCGTTTACAGATTGCCGTTTCTTCAAACAAAGGTTGTCTGAAAACTTGAAAACAGAGTTTCAGACGACCCCAGTATCTTCCCGCAAACCAACAACGTCGTCTGAAAAGGAAGCAAACCATGCTGACGCCAAAAAGCTGCGATTTGTTCAATATCCCGTTTTTCCAGTTTGCCCAGCTCAAAAAATACCAGCCCGAGAGCATTCCGCAAATCAAAGCCGACTACAAGGAAAACTGGCAGATATGGCAGCAGCTGATACAGCAGGTCGCCGCAGATTTGGGCGAACCTTTCGCCCCGCCGCATATCGAACGCTGGTGTAACGGCTGGCAGGTTCGCGCCCATTTCTTCGCCTACTTCAAATACGCCCAATACAAAAATTCCGCCGCGATTTTATCGATTTTATTGAACCGCCGCCGCCTGAGCGTCAGCCTAGACTGGCACTGCTACAAAGCCGACGTGTCGCCGATTGCGCTGCCCGAGTACAACCGCTGGCTGGACAATTTCGATACCGAAAAATACGCCGCATTCGATATGTGGCACGGCGCGGAAAGCGAATATGACGACTACCGCACCGTCGCACAGCAAAGCGAATCCGACCGAAGATTGCAAAACGGCGAAGACTTTTTCTGCATCGGCAAACACATCGAACGCGACGATTTGGGCAAACAGGATGTAGCAAAATGGATAGTTGAAACGGTGGAAGATTTGCTGCCGCTTTACGAAGCCTGTCATGGGGCATAAAGACGGTTTCTGTCCGAATGTGCCGCAGGTTAAAATAGGAAAAACACACATCGTCAATCCCACGCAGATGGGAGGCTGAAACAGGTACTTCATTTAAATTTGACCTGTCAAACCTATCCTGCTGTTTCCGTTTTTCAGACGACCTTTAAGCACTTGGCGGTCGTCTGAAAACTTGTTATATCGAGCAACAATCTTAAATTATGAACGAAAAACTCCCTCCCGACGCGCTCATCGAAGCCGCGCTTTTGACCCAAACCGAACCCCTAAACGAAAAATCCATGCGCGAATTGTGTGTGCCGCCGCTGTCGCAGGACAAATTAATCGATGTATTGGCGCAGTTGAAAACACGTTGGCAGGGCAGGGCGTTGCAACTGGTGCATACGCACGAGGGCTGGCGGTTTCAGATTGCTCAGGCGGCATTCGAGCGGCTGGGCAGCCTTCAGGAGCAGCGTGCGCCGCGCTATTCCCGCGCCGTAATGGAAACGCTGGCGATTATTGCCTACCAGCAGCCGGTGACGCGAGGCGACATTGAGGGCATACGCGGCGTGGCGGTGTCGCAGAACGTGATGCAGACTTTGCAGGACAGGGGCTGGATTGAAGTGATCGGGCATCGTGATTCGGTCGGGCGGCCTTCATTGTGGGCGACGACGGCAACGTTTTTGAGCGATTTGCAGTTGGACAGTTTGGAAGAGCTGCCGCCATTGACCGAGTTGGGTGAATTGGTGTTGCCCGATTTGGTGGAAACGCCGCCGACGGGCGATGAGGAAGAGCCTGCGGAAGAGTCTGAAAATGCAGGCAGGTTGGTCAACTGAATTGGGAGGGGTCGTCTGAAAGGGTTTTCAGACGACCTTTCGTGTTTTGGGCGTTGCTTTGCCATATGCAGGTCGGGCATGAATGCCGACCTGAGGTATTGGTTTTAATACGAGATCCGTCGTCAGCCGTCATTCCCGCGCAGGCGGGAGTCCATTTTTGAAATTCAGAAACTGTTCTTCAAATCAAGGTTTCTTACGTTTTACGATGGATTCCCGTCTGCGGGGGAATGACGGAATTGGACGACATACTGCATTCAAAGTTAAGTATGTTTGCGATAGCCACAAAATGTAGCGTAGGTTTTCCCGCTAAAAAACTTGATTGTCCGATTCCAAATTTGCTTGGCTGATTTTGCAGGCAAAGTTCAAGCTACGGCTTGGCTGAATTGAGAAAGGTCGTCTGAAAACCCGAATCCGGTTTTTCAGACGACTTTCGTGTGTTTACGCCTTGTTTGAACATTTATTCCTTGCGTTGCAAAACGGCGGCGAAGAATCCGTCGGTTTGGTGTTTTGCCGAATCGAGGCGCAGGTACTTGCCGGTGTTCAAATCGATTTTCAAACCGGCGAGCAGCTCGGCGCAGTCGAGGAGTTCGTATTCCGGGTGTTCTTCCAAAAAGCGTTCGACCTGCATTTCGTTTTCTTCGGGCAACACGCTGCAAGTGGCGTAAACCAGCCTGCCTTGCGGTTTGACCAGTTTGGCGGCGGCATCGAGGATGCTGTGTTGCTGTTCCAAAAGTTTGGCGACGGTTTCGGGCGATTGGCGGTATTTGAGGTCGGGGTTGCGGCGCAGCGTGCCTAAGCCGGAGCAGGGGGCATCGACCAAAACGCGGTCGGCTTTGCCGGTGAGGCGGGAGATGCGGCTGTCGTGTTCGCTGCTGATGCGTTCGGTGTGGATGTTGGTCAGTCCGGCGCGGGTCATGCGGGGCTTGAGGTTGGCAAGGCGTTTTTCGGCGATGTCGAAGGCGTAGATTCTGCCTTTGTTTGCCATTTGCGCACCGACGGCGAGGGTTTTGCCGCCTGCGCCGGCGCAGAAATCGACGATGATTTCGCCGCGTTTGGCGCCGACGAGCAGGGCGAGGAGCTGGCTGCCTTCGTCTTGGACTTCCAGCGTGCCGTCTAAAAACAATTCGTGTTTGTTGAGGGCAATTTTGTTTTTCAGGCGGATGCCCCAAGGGGAATAGGGCGTGGCTTCTGCATCGGGGCTTTCGGCTTGAATCAGGGGCAGCACTTTGTCGCGTCTGCCTTTGAGCGTGTTGACGCGGATGTCGAGCGGCGCGGCTTGGTTGGTGCTGCGGCCGAAGGCGAGGATTTCTTCGTCGCTGTTATGTTTTTGCAGTTGCTCCACCAGCCATTGCGGCAATTCGGCGGCGGTATGGAGGTCGTCTGAAAATTCGGGTTTGCGTGCTTTGAGGCTGCTGAGGAACTCGGTTTCTTCTTCGTCGAGCAGGTCTTTGATTTGGCTGATGTTGGTGCTTCTACCGAGGACGAGCGCGGCAAGTGCGGCTTTGCGCGGCTGGGCATGCGGGCGGCGCAGGACGGTACTGATTTTTTGATAATGGCGCAGGGCGGCGAAGGCGGTTTCGGCGATTTCGTGGCGGTCTTGTCTGCCGAGTTTTTTGTGTTCGCGGAAGTAGGCGGACAGAACGGCATCGGCAGGCTGTTTGAAAGTCAGCATTTCGGCCAGAACTTTGGTGGTATGGTCGATTTGGATCGGGGTCATGGTGGGTTCGCAATCGGGGGAAAGGCTTGGATTATACTGGAAAGGTCGTCTGAAAACGTTGAATCAGGTTTCAGACGACCTGCTTGGACTACACAATCCGCGCCATCAGTAAATCGTGCATATTCAGCGCGCCGGTCAGCACGCCGTCGGCGTCTGTTACCAAAAGCCCGTTCACATGGTTTGCCTGCATGACTTTCAGTGCTTCGGTAGCGAGGCGTTCGGCGGGGATGGTTTTGGGGGAGGGGTGCATGATTTCATCGACGGTCAGTCCGTCAAAACGGTCGCGCTGTTGGAACAGGCGGCGCAAATCGCCGTCGGTGAATACGCCTTTCAGACGACCTTGATCGTCTGTTACCGCCAGCATGCCCAAGCCTTTTTCGCTCATGCTGACGATGGCTTCTTTTAAGGGCGTACCGAGTCGGACGGCAGGCAGGGCGTCGTCTTTGTGCATGATGTCCGCAACGCGTAGAAGCAGGCGTTTGCCGAGGCTGCCGGCGGGGTGGCTCAAGGCGAAATCGTCGGGCGTAAACGCGCGGGCGCGCAAAAGGACGACTGCCAATGCGTCACCCAAAGCCATAACGGCGGTCGTGCTGGAGGTCGGGGCAAGTCCCAGCGGGCAGGCTTCTTTGGAAACTGACGCGGTGATGTGGATGTCGGCATGGCTCGCCATGGTCGAATCGGGGCGGGCGGTAATGCAGATGAGGGTAATGTTTTTGCGTTTGAGCGCGGGGATGATGGCGGCGATTTCGTCGCTTTCGCCGGAATTGGAAATTGCGACGACGACGTCGTTGTCCACAATCATGCCCAAGTCGCCGTGCGCCGCTTCCGCAGGATGGACGAAAAACGCGGGTGTGCCGGTTGAAGCCATGGTCGCCGCTATTTTGCGCCCGATATGTCCCGACTTGCCCATGCCTGTGATGACGACCCTGCCTTTGCAGTGCAACAGCGCGTCTGCCGCAAGGACGAAGTTTTCGTCCAATTCCGCCGCAATTTCACGCAAGCCTTCCGCTTCGGTGTGCAACACTTCGCGCGCCCAATCGAGATATTGACCGTTTCCTGCCATAATTTCATGCCTTTTTGTGTTCGTTTTATATCGTTTTGGACATCATTAAATGCCCTAATAAACTATCCAAATTTGCCGAATAGGGGTAGCATTACCGCCTGCTTCGCAAATAACCTATATTTAAAGGAATCAGAGATGACTATTTTATCGGACGTTAAAGCATTAGGACAACAAATCTGGCTGGACAACCTTTCCCGCTCGCTCGTACAAAGCGGCGAATTGGCGCAAATGCTGAAACAAGGCGTGTGCGGCGTCACTTCCAATCCCGCCATCTTCCAAAAAGCCTTTGCCGGCGACGCGCTTTACGCCGATGAAGTCGCCGCCCTCAAGCAGCAAGACCTCAGCCCCAAACAACGCTACGAAACCATGGCGATTGCCGATGTACAGGCAGCCTGCGACGTTTGCCTTGCCGAACACGAATCCACCGGCGGCAAAACCGGTTTCGTCAGCCTCGAAGTTTCCCCCGAGCTTGCCAAAGACGCACAAGGCACGGTAGAAGAAGCCCGCCGCCTCCATGCCGCCATCGCGCGTAAAAACGCCATGATTAAAGTCCCCGCCACCGACGCAGGCATCGAAGCACTCGAAACCCTCATCGCCGACGGCATCAGCGTGAACCTGACCCTGCTGTTCTCACGCGCCCAAACCCTCAAAGCCTACGCAGCCTACGCGCGTGGCATCGCCAAACGCTTGGCAGCCGGACAAAGCGTTGCACATATCCAAGCCGTCGCCAGCTTCTTCATCTCCCGCGTGGACGGCGCGCTGGACGCAACGCTGCCCGACCACCTCAAAGGCAAAATCGCCATCGCCCTTGCCAAAGCCGCCTACCAAGACTGGGCGCAATACTTCGGCAGCCCCGAATTTGCCGCGCTGGAGGCCAAAGGCGCAAACCGCGTACAGCTCTTATGGGCATCCACAGGCGTCAAAAACCCCGCCTATCCCGACACGCTCTACGTTGACAGCCTGATCGGCGCACACACCGTCAACACCGTTCCCGACGCCACCCTCAAAGCCTTCATCGACCACGGTACAGCCAAATCTACGCTGACCGAAGGCGTAGAAGAAGCACAAGCGCAGCTTGCCGAAACCGCCGCGATCGGCATAGACGTAGAAACCCTCGCCAACCGCTTACAGGAAGACGGTTTGAAACAATTTGAAGAAGCCTTTGACAAACTGCTCGCCCCGCTGGCTTGATTGTCAAACCGCAGGTAAGGCTTGCGGTTCGTCGATATAAAAGGTCGTCTGAAAACCTGAATTTTGGTTTTCAGACGACCTTTTTCATTTTTATAGTGGATTAACTTTAAACCAGTACGGCGTTGCCTCGCCTTGCCGTACTATCTGTACTGTCTGCGGCTTCGTCGCCTTGTCCTGATTTAAAGTTAATCCACTATATGAATTATTTCAAAGCCGTTTTCCAGTCCAAACCACCAAGGGAAGGGACTTGGGTGATGCTGTGGTCGGCAAGGTTGATGGCGGTCAGTTCGCCACCCCAAAGCGCGCCGGTGTCGAGGGAGAGGATGTTGTCGGTGTTCATAAAACCCAGCGAAGACCAGTGTCCGAAGACGATGGTGTGGCTGAGGTTTTGCCTGTCGGGGGCTTTGAACCAAGGGCGCAGGTTCGGGGGCATTTTTTTGAGGGTGGATTTGTAGTCGTAATCGAGTTCGTTTTTCAGCGTCAGCGCGCGCATTCGGGTGAAGACGTTGAGAATCATGCGCAGGCGGTCGTAGCCGGTCAGATCGTCGCGCCATTCGGCGGGTTTGTTGCCGTACATTTTGGAGAAAAACTTTTTGTATTTTTTGCCGCGCAGTTCGGCTTCGGTTTCGCTGGCAAGCAGTTCGGCGCGGGCGATGGTCCACTGGGGCAGGATGCCGGCGTGAACCATAACATGGCGCACGCCTTTAATCAGCAGGGGCTGGAAGCGCAGCCATTCGAGCATTTTTTTGCTGTCGGGATGTTGGAGGATGGGGGTGATGGTGTCGCTGCGCTTGACGGTGCCTTCGCCGTAGCCGACGGCGAGCAGGTGCAGGTCATGGTTGCCGAGAACCATGCGGACGCTGCTTTCGTGTTCCATGCAGAATTGGAGGACTTCGAGGGATTTGGGGCCGCGGTTGACGATGTCGCCGACGAGCCAGAGGGTGTCTGTACCGTGGTTGAAGTTGATTTTGTCGAGCAAAAGGGTGAGTTCGTCGAAGCAGCCTTGAATATCGCCGATTGCGTAGTGTGCCATTGTTGTTATTGTCCGATAGTGTGTGGTGTTTCAGACGACCTTTGGCTTGTGGGAGGTCGTCTGAAAACGGGTTGCGTGTCTTATGCGTTCAGTACCAGCACGGCTTCGGCTTCGACCTGCACGCCTTTGGGCAGGGAGGCGACACCGACGGCGGCGCGGGCGGGGAAGGGTTCTTGGATGAATTCTGCCATGACTTCGTTGAAGACGGCGAAGTTGGCGAGGTCGGTCAGGTAGGCGTTGAGTTTGACGATGTCGCCCAGCGTGCCGCCCGCGGCTTCGGCAACGGCTTGCAGGTTTTTAAAGACTTGGCGGGCTTCGGTGCGGAAGTCGCCGTTGCCGACAACGGTCATGGTGGCGGGATCGAGGGGGATTTGACCGCTCATGTAAACGGTGTCGCCCGCGCGTACGGCTTGGCTGTATGCGCCGATGGCGGCAGGGGCTTTGTCAGTGTGGATGATGGTTTTGGACATGATTTTCTCCTGTTGTCGGGGTCGTCTGAAAGATGGGAACTTTGATGAAAACGGTGTCGATTATCGTATAAAACCGAGTGATTGTGTAGGGTATGGATATTTTCAGACGACCTTAATGAAGCGGCAGTCTGCGGATGTTACGGTTTGGTGTATCAAGGTCGTCTGAAAAAATCCAATCTTACAAAAAGCATTGCAACAAATCGTTTAAAAACAACCGTCCCCGTTCGGTCGGGCGGAACACGGTCGGGTCGGTTTCCAGCAAACCTCTTTGTCTTGCCGTTTCGATTTGCGCCATGATTTTGGCGGCGGGTACGCCTGTGCGTTCCTGCAACATCGCGGCGGGTACGCCGTCGGTCAGGCGCAGGGCGTTCATCATGAATTCGAACGGCAAATCTTCGGCGGCAACGGTTTTGCGTTCGACGGCAACACTTGGCTGACTTTGCATTAAGGCGAGGTAGTCGTTGGGATGGCGGCGGCGGACGGTGCGCTCAATGCGGTCGGGGTAGGAAATTTTGCCGTGTGCGCCCGCGCCTATGCCCAAATAATCGCCGAACTGCCAGTAGTTCAAATTATGGCGGCACTGCATGGCGGGTTTCGCAAAAGCCGATGTTTCGTAGTGGATAAAACCCGCGCCTTCCAGCGCGCCGTGTACCGCGTCTTCGATGTCGAGGGCGGCTTCGTCTTGCGGCAAACCTTTCGGCGGCGTATGACCGAACGGCGTGTTCGGCTCCATCGTCAGATGATACGCGCTGATGTGGGTCGCACCCGTGGCGATGGCGGTTTGCACGTCGTCCAATGCCGTCTGAACGGTCTGGTTCGGCAGGGCATACATCAAGTCGATATTGACTTTATCAAATAATTTCAAGGCGGTAGCTATGGCGGTTAAGGCTTCTTTGCCGTTGTGGACGCGCCCCAGCCTTGAGAGCATATCGTCGTTGAAACTCTGCACGCCAATAGAAAGCCGCGTGATACCCGCGTCTTTAAATCCTTGAAACTTCTCGATTTCAAACGTGCCCGGATTGGCCTCCAACGTAATTTCCGCTTCCGGCTGCAAGCGTAACAGCGAACGCACGCCGCTTAACAAACGGTCAATCGATTCCGCCTGAAACAGGCTGGGCGTACCGCCGCCGAAAAATATCGTTTCCACCGGCCTGCCCCAAATATTCGGCAATTCAAGCTGCAAGTCGGTCAGCAACGCGTCGATATAGGCGTCTTCGGGCAATCCGTTTTTCAGGCTGTGGGAATTGAAGTCGCAATACGGACATTTCTTGATGCACCACGGGATGTGGATATAGAGCGACAGTGGCGGCAGGGCGGTGAGCTGTCCGGCTTGGGAGAATGTGATTTGGGTCATGGTGTGTTTTAGGGATTGAGGTCCTTGGATTCGGATTTCAAGTGCAACACTAGGGTACCAGTGGTTGGAACAGATTTAAGAATAAAACACTTGGCGTTTCGTAGCCAAGTGTTTTTCTCGGCCGGTGGTTCAACTCATCTTGAACCCTGCGTATCTCCCGATCGCTGATGTTTCGGAAATCGGTTTGTTTGGGGAAATATTGCCGGATGAGTCCATTGGTGTTCTCATTCAGCCCTTTCTCCCAAGAATGGTAAGGGCGGCAAAAATAGGTTTTCGCCTTCAAGGCTTTGGCTATTTTGGTGTGTTGGTAGAACTCTTTGCCGTTATCCATGGTGATGGTGTGGACTCTGGCTTTATATGCCTTTAATACCCTAATGGCCGCCCGGGCAGTGTCTTCGGCTTTTAAGTTCTTTAATTTGCAGATGATGGTGTAGCGGGTAGTGCGTTCGACCAAGGTCAATAACGCGCTTTTCTGATTTTTGCCGACGATGGTGTCGGCCTCCCAATCGCCGATGCGGGTTTTCTGGTCGACGATAGCAGGTCGGTTCTCTATGCCGACGCGGTCGGGCACTTTGCCTCTGGTCCATGTGCTGCCGTAGCGTTTGCGGTAGGGTTTGCTGCATATTCTGAGGTGTTGCCACAAAGTGCCGCCGTTGCTTTTGTCTTGGCGAAGGTAGCGGTAAATGGTGCTGTGATGGAGTGTGATCCCGTGGTGTTTATGCAGGTAGGCACATACTTGTTCGGGACTGAGTTTGCGGCGGATAAGGGTGTCGATGTGTTGAACCAGCTGCGAATCGAGCTTATAGGGTTTTCGCCGGTGCTGTTTGGTCAGCCGGCTTTGCTTCTGTGCTTTTTCGGCGCTGTATTGCTGTCCTTGGATGCAGTGCCGCTTGATTTCTCGGCTGATGGTGCTTTTGTGGCGGTTGAGCTGTTTGGCGATTTCGGCGATGGTGCAGTGGCGGGACAGGTATTGGATATGGTATCGTTCGTCTTGGGTCAGTTGTGTGTAGCTCATGGCAATCTTTCTTGCAGGAAAGGCCGTATGCTACCGCATACTGGCCTTTTTCTGTTATGGAAAGTTGCACTTCAAATGCGAATCCGCCGTCGTCTGAAATTTTTTCAGACGACCTGTTATTAATTTATAAATTTATAAGGCTTCAATTTTTCTCAACAATTCCCGCAACGCCTGCCCTCTATGGCTTTCGGCATTTTTGATTTCGGGGTCAAGCTCGGCGGCGGTGCAGTTGTGTTCGGGCAGGTAGAAATGAGGGTCGTAGCCGAAGCCGTGGGTTCCTGCGGCTTCTGCCTGCCATTGTCCGTGCCAAATGCCTTCGGCGATGATGGGTTGCGGGTCGTTTTCGTGGCGGACGAGGACGAGCACGCAGACGTAGTAGCAGCTTTTGTCGGCTTTGTCGGCGAGGTCGTCTGAAAGGCGTTTGTTGTTGGCGGCATCGGATTTGGGATTGGCTCCGGCATAGCGGGCGGAGAGGACGCCGGGTGCGCCGTTTAATGCGGCGGCGCAGATACCGGAGTCGTCGGCGAGCGCGGGCAGGCCGCTGTGTTTGGCGGCGTGGCGGGCTTTGGCGAGCGCATTTTCGACGAAGGTGCGGTACGGCTCGGGGCATTCGGGCGTGTCGAACTGGGATTGCGGCAGGACTTCGATGTTCAAATCGGCGAAGAGGCGGGAAAATTCTTTGAGTTTGCCTGCGTTGCCGCTGGCGAGGACGATTTTGTCGAACATGGGTTTTCCTTAATGGGGTTCGGTTTGTTGCGAGCGCATGATTTGTGCGCGGGCTTTATGGCGGATGTAGAGGGCGAGGCTGCCGATTTGGGCGAAGACGGCGCCGAAGGCGAATAGGAAGGCGGCGACGGCGAATTGTTTGCTTTGGATGGAAAGCAGGTAGGCGCCCAACGTTACCAATGCGATGAAGAGCAGGGTGAAGAGGACGGTCAGAATGAGGAAGGTTCGGCGTTTGGTCATTGGTTTTGTTTGTTTCTTTTAGATTTCAGGTAGCCTTAACGGCAGATGGGGGAAGCTTGCTTCCGCTCACAGCCGCACATTGTGGCAGGCTTCGTACACTGGCAGCAGGCGGTGCAGGGTTTCGACTAGCCAGGTCGCGCTGCCAGCCGTTGCACCAGCGTTCGATATGCGGCGGGGCAAAGCCCGCGCCCAGTTGTGAGGCTACCTGTAAAACCAACGTGCGCCACACTTGCCACGCGGCTTTGTAGTCGGCCTTGCTTGGTTTGCGCTTCGGTTTCGGGCTGGTATTGGCGGATTTGGGCGAACTGGAAAAATGGGCGTTGGAATAGGTCGCAGCTTTGCGGGGTGAGCATGATGGTTTGGCGGGGCATGAAAAAGGGAGAGGCTACCTGAAAAATAGATTTTCAGGTAGCCTCAAACCGGTTTGGCATGCATCCGAAACGGAAAATTTGAGCGGTTACATACCTTGGGTTGGTGGCAGTGTTATTTCAACTTGGCTGCCAATTCGTCGAATTTTTGTTTGATGTCGGCCTTGAAGGCTTCCACTATCTCTTTGCGTTCTTTGCGTTCGGCTTTGCGCTGTTTTTTCCAAGCTTCGTGTGCCTGACGTGCCACTTCTTCCTGCGCTTCTATTGCTGCCAATACGTCCTGTTGGGCAACGACTGCATCTTGCCGGAGAATAACGGTTTTGAAACGGTGGAAGAAAGCATCCAATACAGCCTCGTCGGATTCTTGCGCCAAAATAATGATTGCAGTACTGCCGTTATCCAGTTTTTTGGCTGTATTTTCCAGCAACGCCCCCTCTTCCAATGTTTGGGCAGTACCTGCATCACTGCCGATGAGTGCGCCAGTAGCTCCACCCAACAGAACACCGATAGGACCGCCGAGAATGCCGACCAGTGAACCAATGAGGCCGCCCGTCCATGTGCCTTCGACCGTATTGGCGGTAAAGTCGGTGCTTTCTGCTGGGATAATCAGGTCATTTTCCTTTTTAACCAAAACGGCTTGTGCCACCAAAGTATCTGTTGTCTGCGAGTAAGCTTTCAATTCAGAAAAGGCTTGATAAGCTTCGCTGGAGATGTTGAATAAGACAACGATGATGTTTTGTTTCATAAGTCTACTCCCGTGGGTTGAAAGATTTAAGAACATACAAGTTGTATGCGGTGTCAGTGTAAATTGCAAGGGGGGGGGAGCAATGCGGCAAACAGAACTTTACCTATGTAAAGCCTGTAGAACCGGCAAATGGATAACGAACAATACCCAGCCTTAATGGGATTCGGTTTGTTGCTCACGCATGATTTGTGCGCGGGCTTTGTGGCGGATGTAGAGGGCGAGGCTGCCGATTTGGGCGAAGACGGCGCCGAATGCGAACAGGAAGGCGGCGACGGCGAACTGTTTGCTTTGGATGGAAAGCAGGTAGCCGCCGAGCATGATGAGTGCGATGAAAATCAGGGTGAACAGGGCGGTCAGCAGGAGGTAGGTTTTTTGTCGGTTCATGATTGAAAGGGTGAAAGTGAATGAGGCGGATTATAGCGCAGGCTGTTGTTTGAAATTTGAAAAAAGTGTCCCGCGGGTTTTGTTGTGATACACATTTTGTCAGGCAAACTGTGTGAACAGCCTGTGTATAAATTGGTTTGACGATTGATATACAAACAAAAAATCATGTTGCTTAAAAATGATGCACATCCGGTAAGGTCGTCTGCAACGGAAGCCGCTTTTCAGACGACCTCTAACATTTCCCTGTATAATCACGCTTTTGTTCAAACGCTTGTACTTCCCGATATGATTTATCCGTGGCATCAAAACCAGTGGCGGCAGCTTGCCGGCCATTGGGAAAACCGTCCGAACGCTTGGCTGTTTACCGGCAAGGAAAACACCGGTAAGACAGCGTTTGCACGGTTTGTGGCGCAGGCTTTGCTGTGCGAATCGCCTCGGGAAGATCATCAGCCTTGCGGCGTATGCGCTTCGTGTCATTTGTTTTTGCAAAACAGCCATCCCGATTTTTACGAACTCACTCCTGAAATCCCCGAAGACGGTGCGGTCGGGCGAAAATTGTTGCAGATTAAAATCGATGCCGTGCGCGATATTGTGGAAAATATTTATCTGACGGCTGTGCGCGGAGGATTGCGGGTGGTATTGGTGCATCCCGCTGAAAGTATGAACGTACAGGCGGCAAACGGCTTGCTCAAAGCTTTGGAAGAGCCGCCGCAACACGTTGTTTTTTTGATGGTTACGCATGCACGCGACAAGCTTCTTCCGACCATTAAAAGCCGTTGCCGCCAGATGGTTCTGCCCGCACCTTCACGTGATGAAGCTTTGGCATATCTTCGGAAAGAGGGTGTAGGTGATGCGGAATCTTTGCTGGCTTTTCACAGCGGTGCGCCTTTGTTTGCCCATACGCCCGAAATGGATGACTTGCGCGAAGAACTGCTCACTTTGCTTGCCGCACCGCGTCTGTTGACGATACTCGACTACGCCGCTGCGTTTGACAAACACAAACAGCCGTTGGCAGTCTTCATCGATTGGATGCAAAAATGGCTGTTGGATGTCGGCTTGGCGCAACAACAAATGCCGCCGCTTTATTATCCCGATTACGCGCAGGCATTGTCGCAGACGGCTTCCAAAACCGATCCGCGCCGCCTGTTTGCGCTGACGGGTCGTCTGAACGCACTCAGCCCTTACGGATACCACACCTTGAGTGTTAAAATGCAGCTTGAGTATCTGCTGACTGAATATCTCGAATTTTGGCAAAACAAATAATCAGATAAGGTAAAACAAAATGGTAAACAACAATAAAGACATTCCGGCGAAAATGATGGCGTTGCAGCTTAAAGACCCGACCCTGCTCTACAACTGCTATATGCCGTTTCTCGAACACGGTGGACTTTTCGTTCCGACCGAAGACGTATTTTCATTGGGCGAAGACATCCTGCTCGCCGTTGAAATCGCCGATTACCCCAAACGCTTCCTGCCTACCAAAGTCGTCTGGATCAATCCCGCCCGTACTTCCGCACACCGTCCTAAAGGCGTCGGGCTGGCATTTTCCGAACACGAAAGCTGCCTTCAGGCGAAAACCCTGATTGAAGGCGAGCTGGGACCGAAACTGCGCAGCGACCGCGTTACCTTCACGCTTTAAAATCATGCATTTAATCGATTCGCACTGCCACCTCAATTTCGAAGGCTTAAGCAACCGCCTGCCTGAAGTGTTCGCCAACATGGAAGAACAAAGCGTCAAGCAGGCGCTTGCCATCAGCGTGAGCAAACAGAGTTTCGCCGAAGTCTTCAGCATTGCCCAAGCCAATGAACAGATTTACTGCACCATAGGCGTCCACCCCGACAGTCAAGAAGCCGAAGAATTTACCGTCGCTGAAATGGTAGAAGCGGCAAAACACCCGAAAGTCGTCGGCATAGGCGAAACGGGCTTGGATTATTACTGGTGCAAAGGCGATCTGGCATGGCAGCACCGCCGCTTCGCCGAACACATTCAAGCCGCCAACGAAGGCGGTTTGCCCGTGATTGTTCATACCCGCGATGCCGCCGCCGATACTTTGGCGATTCTGAAAGAAGGTCAAACCAACTCCGGCGTTATCCACTGCTTCACCGAAGATACTGCTTTCGCCAAAGCTGCTTTAGATTTGGGGCTATACATTTCCTTCTCCGGCATTGTTACCTTCAAAAATGCCCCGCAAATTCAGGAAGCTGCCAAATACGTCCCTGTAGATCGAATGCTGGTTGAAACCGATGCCCCGTTTCTCGCTCCGGTTCCCAAACGCGGCAAGCCTAACGAACCCTCCTATGTCCGTTATACTGCCGAATTTGTGGCGAAACTGCGCGGCGAACCCGTAGAAACGCTTGCCGCTTACACTAGCGACAATTTCTATCGTTTGTTCAATAAAGTACCCGACATCCGTGTTTGATTCGAATGGAAAAAGGTCGTCTGAAAATGCTTCAGACGACCTTTTTTGATGTTTGAAACCGTCAAACGGCTTGCTTATTTGTCGTGGCGCACCATCTTCGGCGCGTAGCGTCCGGCGCGTTCTTTGAGGCGTTTGACCAGGCCTTCGGTGGTGTTCGGTACACCGTCGACACAGAAGGCCTGGTAGAGGACGGCACGCATTGCGTCGTTTTTGTTGAAGGTTGAGCCTATGGGTTTCCATTCGGCTTTGCGCGGCTCGATCCAGCGGCGGTTGACGGTGTCGCCGTAGCCGAACACTTTATAAGACGAGCGTTTGTCTTTGCCATATGTGAAGGAAGAGTGGGCGCAGAAGAGGCCTTCGACGGTCAGGTTGTCATGGCCTTTGTCGGAACGGACGTTGAGGATGTAGCGGATGCTGCCGTCGGGAGAGGGCATGATTTGCAGGCTGCTGAGGAGGATTTTGGGCTGTTTGCCGTAGTCTTCGCTGACGTAGAGGTCGAACCAGTCGCCGGATTGGGTGTCGGGCAGCGGCGGGAGCGCGGTTTTTTGTTCGGCGAACTCGCGGGCTGCGGCTTCTTCGGGGCTTTCTTTGTAGCGTGTGTTGAAGGGGGTATCTTTTTCGCTGAATCCGGCGGCGTTGACTGCCGTGGCGGCGAGGCAGAGGGTTAGGAGGGCGAGACGGCGCATGGTGTGCTCCAAAGTGAAAAACGGCTTTATTTTATGGGTTCGGCGGGGTGGGGTGCAAGTAAGTACGGTATAATTCATGTTAATCCTGTTAACGGAACATCCGAAAATATGAACGCACACACCTTAGACCTGAAGGGGCTCAGATGCCCTTTGCCGATTTTGAAAACCAAAAAAGCCTTGGCGCAAATGGAGGCGGGCGAAGTCCTGACCGTGTTGGCGACCGACGGCGGCGCGCCCGGCGATTTTGAGGCTTTCTGCCGCCAGACCGGGCATGTCTTGCTCGAATCGCGCGAAGAAGACGGCGTGTTCACGCTGGTCGTGAAACATAAATAGAGGTCGTCTGAAAATGGCGAAACGTCCGATTTCAAGGCTTTTGACGCTTGCCGCTTTCTCCGTTTTATTGACGGCGTGCGGCAGGGAGGAAGTGCCGCCCGAGCAGATGGCGGATCGTGCGAACGCGGCGGCGGAATTGTTCCGTCAAGGCTGCGTCGCTTTTGACGGGGCTGCCGATAGAGTGCGCTCTTTTGCCGATAATGAAAAGTTGACGGCTTTGAACGCGGAAGAAATCGGCAGGCTGCCCGCAGGTTTCATCGAGCTGGATGCGCTTGCCGTTTGGAAGAAAACGCAGGACGGCGCGGATTATTATTTGAGCCTGACCGGCGACAGTTGCAGCGTGAAGACGGCGCGGGCGGACGAAAACTTGATACGCAAGCAGTTTATGGTGCTGGTCGAAAACCCGCCGAAGGGTTTGAACAACGAATTGCGCACCGATCAAGCCTCTGAATCGCCGGTTCCGATCCGTCAGCTTTCTTATGCGTGGCGCGCGTCGGGTAGCCCGGAAGAAACCCTGCTGACCGTCAAAACCACCCCGTCCGACCAGTTGCCCGTGCAGGCGGTGTTTTACCTGACGCATCAGTCCTACAACGGCAAGCCTGTCCTTGTGCAATAGCCTTTTCAGACGACCTTTAAGGGAACATCAAGGGGTCGTCTGAAACCCAAAAATCTAAAAAGGAACACTCATGCAAACCCTGACCATCATCCGCCCCGACGATATGCACCTGCACCTGCGCGACGGCGACGCGCTCAAAGCCGTTGCCCCCTATACCGCCCGCCAGATGGGGCGTGCCGTCATCATGCCCAACCTCAAGCCGCCCGTCGTCAGCGTAGCCGACGCGCTTGCCTACAAAGCGCGCATCATGGCGGCATTGCCCGAAGGCAGCGCGTTTGAGCCGTTGATGACGCTTTACCTGACCGACCAAGCCACACCCGAGCTGGTGCGCGAAGCCAAAGCCGCCGGCATCGTCGCCTTCAAACTCTACCCCGCAGGTGCGACGACCAATTCCGATTCCGGCGTAACCGACCTGTTCAAACTCATACCCGTTTTGGAAGAAATGGCAAAACAGGGCATCCTGTTCCTCGTTCACGGCGAAGTAACCGACCCCGAAATCGACATCTTCGACCGCGAAGCCGCCTTTATCGAGCGCGTGATGAAACCCGTTTTGGCGCAAGTGCCGAATCTCAAAGTCGTGTTCGAACATATCACCACCGCCGAAGCCGCCCGCCTTGTTTTGGAAGCAGGCGACAACGTTGCCGCCTCCGTTACCCCGCAACACCTCCTGCTCAACCGCAACGACCTCTTGGTCGGCGGCGTACGCCCCCATCATTTCTGCCTACCCGTACTCAAACGCGAGACCCACCGTCAGGCATTGGTCGCCGCCGTTACCGGCGAGAAGGCACACAAATTCTTCCTCGGCACCGACTCCGCGCCGCACGCCAAATCCGCCAAAGAAAACGCCTGCGGCTGCGCCGGCATGTTCAGCGCCATGACCGCCATCGAGCTTTACGCCGAAGTGTTTGAAAAAGCAGGCGCATTGGACAAACTCGAAGCCTTCGCCTCGAAAAACGGCGCAAGGTTCTACGGCATTCCCGAAAACGCCGACACGATCACCCTCGTCAAACAAAGCCAAACCGTCCCCGCAAGCGTCCCCTACGGCGACGGCGAACTCGTCCCAATGCGCGCGGGCGGCGAGATAGGCTGGACAGTCAAATATTGAGCCGAACCTGATTGAACTGACGTATGAAAATGCCTGCCCGAAAAAGGGCAGGCATTTTGGTTTGATGGTGAATTCAAATGGGAAATATTCAATCATCGTCATTCCCGCGCAGGTGGGAATCTTGAGGTTTGGATTTACAGTAATCTTTAAGTATAGTGGATTAACTTTAAACCAGTACGGCGTTGCCTCGCCTTGCCGTACTATTTGTACTGTCTGCGGCTTCGTCGCCTTGTCCTGATTTAAATTTAATCCACTATATTTCTGAAATGCAGAGGTCTGGATTCCCGCCTGCGCGGGAATGACGGTAATTGGTTAGTATTCGTATACAAAAGAACGCAAAAAGGTCGTCTGAAAACAGGTATAGAGTGGTTCGCTAAATCGTTTTCAGACGACCTTAAATCAACGGACTGTTCAACACTATCTATTCTTCTTTTTGGAAAACGTGGTTGCGGTGATACTCGAAATATTTTTTGCTTTTCGGTCGAATTTTCAATTTCATATCGGAAGAAATCCCAAGCCGCTTTTGATTTTTCAGATCGATTTTCGGACTGATTTTTATCGTACCGTCGGTCTCAAACGTAATCAGACCGCTATCGAATAATGCGTCGATATTGGGTGCGAGCATCAGACCATTGGAGGGGTCTAGACGCTCTTCATTGTTGCACTTGCTCCAAGGTTTAATATGGCTGGCAATAAGTAAAGACTGAACATCTAGACCTGTTAGCGGGCAGTTCGGATACAGTTCGAGTAGTTTTTGCCGGAATCTGCCTTGCCCTAAACGGGCTTTGATCAAAGTTTCAATTTCGGTTCGCTTGTTTGAATTGGTCTCGGAGGCTAAACGTTTTTCGAGTTTGTATATATCAGATTTTAAGGATAGGGCAGAAGTTACCTGAAAATTTTGTATTCCTGTGAGCTGTTCTACCGGTAATCCTTTTTCCTTACAGATTCTGCATGGATTTAGCCCTTTTTGATATTTGACCCAGCTCCATTGTTCAAGTTCTTCGATTGAGTTTGAGCAAACTTTGAAATAGTCTGAAGCTTTTGTTGTCCAATTTTTGTCTTTTTTTTCAATTGGAAAGCTACTACAACTAGCTTTGTGTAATTTAGGGTATATAGGGGAGACTTTACCTTTTTTGTTTATGTTTAGTACAAAACCATTTTGGTTGTTCTTAAGCCATTCAATAAAAGCAGCATCATTTGGCATATCTTCAAAAATTACTATGTCAGACATAAGATTCTCCAAATCTTTTCTATAAATTCAATTAAGTGTATTTGTATATATATAGGTTCGAGACAAAAAATCTAGGCTGTCATTCCCGCGCAGGCGGGAATCCAGAAGTTTGGATTTACAGTAATCTTTAAATATTTCTGAAATGCAGGGGTCTGGATTCCCGCCTGCGCGGGAATGACGGCAGTCGGCTCGGTCTTATACGCAAAAGAACATATAAAGGTCGTCTGAAAACAGATAGAGCAGGTTTCGCTAAATCGTTTTCAGACGACCTTTTCTTTAAAGCCGAATCAAATCAGCCTGAGACCTTTGCAAAAAAGCCCTTCCCCCCGACAGCCGAAACCCAAACACAGGTTTTCGTCTATTTCCGCCCCTAATTGCTCCTGATTTTACCCAAATATCCCCTTAATCCTCCCCGAATACCCGATAATCAGGCATCCGGGCCGCCTTTTAGGCGGCAACAGGCACACTTAGCCTGTTAGCCGCTTTCAACAGGTTTAAACACATCGCCTTCAGATGGCTTTGCGCACTCACTTTGAGCAGACCAAAATAGGCTGCCCGGGCGTAGCGGAATTTACGGTGCAGCGTACCAAAGCTTTGCTCGACCACATAACGGGTCTTCGACAAATATCGGTTGCGTTTGGTTTGCGCTTCCGTCAGCGGACGGTTGCGGTGGGCTTTGCGCATAATGCCGTCCAGCAACCGATGTTCTTTCAGATGTTGCCGGTTTTCCGCACTGTCGTAGCCTTTATCGGCATAGACGGTCGTACCTTCGGCAATGCCTTCCAGCAAAGGCGACAGGTGGTTGCACTCATGGGTATTGGCGGGGGTGATGTGCAGTTTCTCGATATAGCCTTCCTCATCGGTACGGGTATGTTGTTTGTAACCGAGTTTGTAGAGACCGTTTTTCTTTGTCCAGCGGGCATCTTTGTCTTTACTCGGTGTGGTTTGGCCGCTGACTTGTCCTTCTTCATCGACTTCTATGGCCTGACGCTGTTTGCTGCCGGCGGTCTGAATAATGGTGGCGTCAATGACGGCGGCGGATGCTTTCTCTACTTTTAGGTTTTTTTCGGTCAGTTGGCGGTTAATCAGTTCCAGCAATTCGGACAGGGTGTCGTCTTGCGCCAGCCAGTTGCGGTAGCGGCATAAGGTGCTGTAATCGGGGATGCTCAGTTCGTCAAAACGGCAAAATAGGTTGAAATCGATGCGGGTGATGAGACTGTGTTCGAGTTCGGGATCGGAGAGGCTGTGCCATTGTCCGAGCAGGACGGCTTTGAACATGGACAACAGTGGATAGGCGGGACGGCCGCGGTGGTCTCGAAGGTAACGGGCTCTTTGACGATTCAGGTATTGTTCGATCGGTTGCCAATCAATCACCTGATCCAACTTCAATAATGGGAAGCGGTCGATGTGTTTGGCGATCATGGCTTGTGCGGTTTGCCGGAAGAAGGTGCTCATGGAAAATCCCCTAAATGTCTTGGTGTGAATTTAGGGGATTTTGGGGAATTTTGCAAAGGTCTCAGCCTGCCGGTTAACCCAACGCCTTCCTTGCTCCGGCGAAGAGGCGGTACCAGCCGGACAGTTCCGTCCAGTCTTCCGGTTTCCAGCTCATTTGCGTGGCGCGGTACACGCGTTCGGGGTGGGGCATCATGATGGTGACGCGACCGTCGGCGTTGGTGACGCCAGCGATGCCTTGCGGCGAGCCGTTCGGGTTGAGCGGGTAGGTTTGGGTAACTTGGTTTTGTCCGTCGACGTATTGCAGCGCGATGCCGAGGCCGTCTGAAATTTTGCCGCCGTGAAGCGCGAAGTCGGCGCGGCCTTCGCCGTGGCTGACGACGACGGGCAGGCTGGAGCCCTGCATTTCGTTCAGGATCAGGGAGGTTGATTTGGGAACGTGAACCATGCTCAGGCGCGCTTCGAACTGTTCGCTCAGGTTGCGTTTGAACTTCGGCCAGCCTGCCGTGCCGGGGATGATTTCGGCGAGGTTGCTGACCATCTGGCAGCCGTTGCACACGCCCAATGTCAGCGTGTCCGGGTCGGCGAAGAAGGCGGCGAACTGGTCGCGCAAGGCGGGGTGGAACAGGATGGATTTCGCCCAGCCTTCGCCCGCGCCGAGTACGTCGCCGTAGCTGAAGCCGCCGCACGCCGCCAGCATTTTGAAGTCGGCAAGGTGGACGCGGCCTGCCATAAGGTCGGACATATGCACGTCGTAGGCATCGAATCCGGCGCGGGTGAAGGCGGCGGCCATTTCGATTTGCCCGTTCACGCCCTGTTCGCGCAGGATGGCGATTTTGGGTTTTGCGCCGCTGTTGACGAAAGGCGCGGCGATGTCTTCGTTCACGTCAAATTTCACGTCGGCAAACAATGCGCTGCGTTCGTTGTCGCCAATCAGGGCGAACTCGCTGTCGGCGCAGGCGGGGTTGTCGCGCAGTTTTTGGATGGCGTGGCTGGTTTCCTGCCATGCGCGTTGCAGGTCGGCGCGGGTTTGTTCCAACACGATGCCTGCCTGATTGCGGATAACGATTTTTTCGTCAGAACCGATGGTGGCAACGGTATGCAAGGGCAGCGTTGCCGCTTTAAACAAGGCTTCTACTGCCGCAACATCTTGTTTGGCGATTTGGATCACTGCGCCCAGTTCTTCATTGAACAATGCGCGGATGCTGGCTTCGTTGACGTCGGCTTGGTTGGCAACCAGTGAAGTCAAATCCACATTCAATCCGCAACGCCCCGCAAACGCCATTTCCATCAACGTGGTAAACAAACCGCCGTCGCTGCGGTCGTGATACGCCAAAAGTTTGTCTTCGGCGACAAGTTGCTGAATCACGTTGTAAAACGCTTTCAGACGACCTGTATCGTCCAAATCGGGCGCATCGCCGCTCATGTTGTTGTACACCTGACCGAACGCCGAGCCGCCCATACGCGCTTTGCCGAAGCCCAAATCGACAAACAGCAATACGCTGTCTTCGACGTTTTTCAATTCGGGCGTAACGGTTTTGCGCACGTCTTGAACTGGCGCGAACGCGGAAATAATCAGGCTCAACGGCGAGACGACGGATTTTTTCTCTTCGCCGTCCTGCCAAACGGTTTTCATCGACAGGCTGTCTTTGCCCACGGGAATGCTCAAATCCAATGCCTGACAGGCTTGGGAAACGGCTTCGACGGTGCGGTAGAGTTTTTCGTCTTCGCCCTCGTTGCCGCACGCCGCCATCCAGTTGGCGGAGAGCTTGATGTTGCCGATGTCGCCGATGTTGACCGCCGCGATGTTGGTGATGGCTTCGCCGACGCACATTCTGCCCGAGGCAGGCGCGTCAAACAGGGCGACGGTCGGTTTTTCGCCCATGCTCATCGCTTCGCCGCGATAGGTGTTGAAGCCCATCATGGTAACGGCGCAGTCGGCTACGGGGGTTTGGTATTTGCCGACCATTTGGTCGCGGTGGGTCATGCCACCGACGCTGCGGTCGCCGATGGTAATCAGGAAGTTTTTAGCGGCTACGGTAGGCAGATGCAGAACGCGGTAGGCGGCTTCGGTAATGTCGATATCGCTGGTGTTAAACGGTTTTTCAGACGGCGTAACCGTTTTGTCGGTACGTGTGGTTTTAGGCGGTTTGCCGAGCAAAACGTTCAACGGCAAATCGACAGGATTGTTGGAGAATAAGTCGTCGCGTACTTTCAAATGACCGTCGTCGGTCGCCGTGCCGACTACGGCAAACGGGCAGCGTTCGCGTTCGCAGATGGCGCGGAAGGTGTCCAAATCTTTTTCCAAAATCGACAACACATAACGCTCTTGCGATTCGTTGCACCAGATTTGCAGCGGGTTGAGGCCGTGTTCTTCCAGCGGCACTTCGCGCAGCTTGAATACCGCGCCGCGTCCGGCATCGTTGACGAGTTCGGGGAAGGCGTTGGACAGACCGCCCGCGCCGACGTCGTGGATGGAGATAATCGGGTTTTTGTTGCCGAGCTGCCAGCAGCGGTCGATTACTTCCTGCGCGCGGCGTTCGATTTCGGGGTTGCCGCGTTGTACGGAGTTGAAGTCCAAAGACGCGTCGTTTGTGCCGGTATTCATCGAAGAAGCCGCGCCGCCGCCCAAGCCGATAAGCATACCCGGGCCGCCCAGTTGGATCAGCAACGCGCCTTCGGGGATTTCGTCTTTGTGTGTTTGTTGTGCCTGAATGCTGCCCAAACCGCCGGCAATCATAATCGGTTTGTGGTAGCCGCGAACCTGACCGTCAAACTTCTCTTCAAAAGTGCGGAAGTAGCCCAAGAGGTTCGGACGGCCGAATTCGTTGTTGAACGCTGCGCCGCCGATCGGGCCTTCGATCATGATGTCTAAAGGGGAAGCAATATGGCCGGGTTTGCCGTAGGCTTGTTCCCAAGGCTGCTCCAAACCAGGGATATTCAGGTTGGAGACGGTAAAGCCGGTCAAGCCCGCTTTCGGACGCGAACCTTTGCCTGTCGCGCCTTCATCGCGGATTTCACCGCCCGCGCCCGTTGCCGCGCCCGCAAACGGCGCGATGGCAGTCGGGTGGTTGTGCGTTTCCACTTTCATGATGATATGCGTGTCTTCCTCGTGGAAACGGTAGCCTTGGTTTTCCGCCGCATTCGGATAGAAACGCTCGATTTTCGCGCCTTCGATCACGGACGAATTGTCTTTATAGGCAACGACCGTGCCTTCGGGATGCGCGTTGTGCGTGTCGCGAATCATACCGAAGAGGGATTTCGGCTGTTTTTCGCCGTTGAGGATGAAATCGGCGTTGAAGATTTTGTGGCGGCAGTGTTCGCTGTTTGCCTGCGCGAACATCATCAGCTCCACATCGGACGGATTGCGCTGCAAAGCCTGATAGTTTTCAACCAGATAATCGATTTCGTCGGCGGAGAGTGCCAAACCCATTTCGGTATTGGCTTTGACCAAAGCCTCTTTCCCGCCGCCCAAAACATCGACGGTGGAGAAAGTTTCGGATTCGAGATGGTGGAATAATTTGGAGGCCGTCTGAAAATCGGGCAGCACGGATTCGGTCATGCGGTCGTGCAGCAACGCTGCCCATTGCTGTTTCTCATCGTCGTTCAGACGACCTTCCAGCCATACCGCCATGCCGCGTTCGATGCGCTCTATGCCTTCCAAACCGCAGTTTTCCGCGATATTGGTCGCCTTGGAAGCCCACGGCGAAATCGTACCCAAACGGGGCGTTACCAAAAATAAATGCAAGCCCTCGCGCGCTTCGGGCGTTTCTTTAACGCTTTGCGCCGCCAACAAGGCTTGCAGTTTTTCAACAGTCGCAGCATCCAGTGCTTTCTCGCTGCCGACAAAATACCAAAATTCGCTTTTCAGTTTCACTTCGGGCAGGCCGAGTGCGGCCGCTTTTTGCAAGAGTTTTTCAACACGGAAATCGGAAAGGGCGGTAACGCCGCGCAAGGGCAAAACAACAGACATGATTCAGCTCACAAATGCGGTTGGGAAAGGCTGTATTATACGCCGAATGGGTCTGGGTTGCTTGGTAATTTGGGTGAAAATGTTGACAATTTTTCAGACGACCTGCGGTCGGTGGGAATGTGCGTGTCGTCTGAAAATATTAAGGAATAAGGGCTTTATCTGTTTTTCTGATTTTCGTCGAAAGTCGGGTATGTGGAAAATTGCAGGAAGTAGAAGGAAGCAACTGTTTCCTTATGTCTTTATGTCAAATACCGTCATTCCCGCATCGCTGAGTGAACCGTACCGCTTATCGTTTCCCTGCTGCTTCTGTTATATTTGCCGTTTGTTCCTATCTAATCGGAGTGTGCCATGAAAAAAATCGAAGCCATCATCAAACCTTTCAAACTCGACGACGTACGCGAAGCCCTTACCGAAATCGGCATCACCGGCATGACCGTCAGCGAGGTCAAAGGGTTCGGCCGTCAGAAAGGGCATACAGAAATCTACCGCGGCGCGGAATATGCCGTCGATTTTCTGCCCAAAGTTAAAGTTGAATTGATTATTGCCGATGAAGATGTCGAAAGAGTGATTGACGTTATCATCGAAAACGCCCGTTCCGGCAAAATCGGCGACGGCAAAATCTTCGTGCTGCCTGTGGAAGAAGCTATCCGCATCCGTACGGGCGAACGCTCTGAGGCGGCGATTTGAGGGTTTTCAGACGACATTGAGGGTGTTTAAGGTCGTCTGAAAGGTTTCTGGCTGTCCATCAACCGTTGTTTCCAATATAATTCCGTTTTCAAATCCCATACGGAACAGGCCGTCTATTTTCAGACGACGGCGGATTCGCATTTGAAGTGCAACTTTCCATAACAGAAAAAGGCCAGTATGCGGTAGCATACGGCCTTTCCTGCAAGAAAGATTGCCATGAGCTACACACAACTGACCCAAGACGAACGATACCATATCCAATACCTGTCCCGCCACTGCACCATCGCCGAAATCGCCAAACAGCTCAACCGCCACAAAAGCACCATCAGCCGAGAAATCAAGCGGCACTGCATCCAAGGACAGCAATACAGCGCCGAAAAAGCACAGAAGCAAAACCGGCTGACCAAACAGCACCGGCGAAAACCCTATAAGCTCGATTCGCAGCTGGTTCAACACATCGACACCCTTATCCGCCGCAAACTCAGTCCCGAACAAGTATGTGCCTACCTGCATAAACACCACGGGATCACACTCCATCACAGCACCATTTACCGCTACCTCCGCCAAGACAAAAGCAACGGCGGCACTTTGTGGCAACACCTCAGAATATGCAGCAAACCCTACCGCAAACGCTACGGCAGCACATGGACCAGAGGCAAAGTGCCCGACCGCGTCGGCATAGAAAACCGACCTGCTATCGTCGACCGGAAAACCCGCATCGGCGATTGGGAGGCCGACACCATCGTCGGCAAAAATCAGAAAAGCGCGTTATTGACCTTGGTCGAACGCACTACCCGCTACACCATCATCTGCAAATTAAAGAACTTAAAAGCCGAAGACACTGCCCGGGCGGCCATTAGGGTATTAAAGGCATATAAAGCCAGAGTCCACACCATCACCATGGATAACGGCAAAGAGTTCTACCAACACACCAAAATAGCCAAAGCATTGAAGGCGAAAACCTATTTTTGCCGCCCTTACCATTCTTGGGAGAAAGGGCTGAATGAGAACACCAATGGACTCATCCGGCAATATTTCCCCAAACAAACCGATTTCCGAAACATCAGCGATCGGGAGATACGCAGGGTTCAAGATGAGTTGAACCACCGGCCGAGAAAAACACTTGGCTACGAAACGCCAAGTGTTTTATTCTTAAATCTGTTCCAACCACTGGTACCCTAGTGTTGCACTTGAAATCCGAATCCAAGGACCTGTTTCTTTATTTCCGCTTTTTTAAAGTCCTACAAACACTTATGCTGCTCGACCTCAACCGCTTTTCCTTTTCCGTCTTCCTGAAAGAAGTCCGCCTGCTGGCCGCCCTTGCCCTGCCCATGCTGTTGGCGCAGGTCGCGCAGGTGGGCATCGGTTTCGTCGATACCGTGATGGCGGGCGGTGCGGGCAAGGAGGATTTGGCGGCGGTGGCGTTGGGCAGCAGCGCGTTTGCCACGGTTTATATTACCTTTATGGGCATTATGGCGGCGCTGAACCCGATGATTGCCCAGCTTCACGGCGCGGGCAAAACCGGTGAAGTGGGCGAAACGGGGCGGCAGGGGATTTGGTTCGGGCTGTTTTTGGGGATTTTCGGCATGGTATTGATGTGGACGGCGATTACGCCGTTCCGCAACTGGCTGACCTTGAGCGATTATGTCGAAGGCACGATGGCGCAGTATATGTTGTTCACCAGTCTGGCGATGCCGGCGGCAATGGTGCACCGCGCCTTACACGCCTACGCTTCCAGCCTGAACCGCCCGCGCCTGATTATGTTGGTCAGCTTCGCGGCGTTTGTGTTAAACGTGCCGCTGAACTATATTTTCGTTTACGGCAAATTCGGTATGCCCGCTTTGGGCGGCGCGGGCTGCGGGTTGGCAACTATGGCGGTGTTCTGGTTCAGCGCGCTGGCGTTGTGGATTTATATCGCCAAGGAAAAATTCTTCCGCCCGTTCGGACTGACGGCAAAATTCGGCAAACCGGATTGGGCGGTGTTCAAACAGATTTGGAAAATCGGCGCGCCCATCGGGCTGTCTTATTTTTTGGAAGCCAGCGCGTTTTCGTTTATCGTGTTTTTGATTGCGCCTTTCGGCGAGGATTATGTGGCGGCGCAGCAGGTCGGCATCAGTTTGTCGGGGATTCTCTATATGATTCCGCAAAGCGTCGGCTCGGCGGGAACGGTGCGCATCGGCTTTTCATTAGGACGGCGCGAATTTTCGCGGGCGCGTTATATTTCCGGCGTATCGCTGGTATCGGGCTGGGTGCTCGCCGTGATTACCGTGCTTTCCTTGGTATTATTCCGTTCCCCGCTGGCAAGCATATACAACAATGACCCGGCGGTTTTAAGCATTGCCGCCACCGTCCTGCTGTTCGCCGGCTTGTTCCAACCGGCAGATTTCACCCAATGTATCGCATCCTACGCCCTGCGCGGCTATAAGATCACAAAGGTGCCGATGTTCATCCACGCCGCCGCCTTCTGGGGCTGCGGCCTGTTGCCGGGCTACCTGCTCGCCTACCGTTTCGATATGGGCATTTACGGCTTCTGGACGGCATTGATTGCCTCGCTCACCATCGCAGCCATCGCCTTGGTGTGGTGCTTGGAATTGTGCAGCAGGGAGATGGTCAGATTGCATAAGGTCGTCTGAAAACTCCGCCGATTAAAATATCGAAACAATGGGCTGAAGCCCGCCACTGACAATACCTATTTTAAAGTTTAAACCCATGCAACCCATCCAATACCAAACCGACCTCACCCCCTACAACACCTTCGGTCTTCGCGCCCAAGCCCAAGCCTTTATCGCACTCGAACACGCTGACGAGTTGCGCGACATCGTCCGATTGCCCGAGTTCGACCGCGATACCGTTTTATGGCTCGGCGGCGGCAGCAACATCCTCTTGATGCAGGATTACGCCGGACTGGTCGTCCATATGGAAAACAAAGGCATACGCGAGATTGCGCGTTCAGACGACCTCGTTTACATCGAAGCGCAGGCGGGCGAAATTTGGCACGATTTTGTCCTGCACACTGTCGCGCTGGGCTTGAACGGTCTGGAAAACCTGAGCCTGATTCCGGGTACGGTCGGCGCGTCGCCCGTGCAGAACATCGGCGCATACGGCGTGGAGGCGAAAGACGTGATTCACAGCGTGCGCTGCTTCGATTTGGATACGGAAACCTTTGTCGAGCTTGCCAATGCCGACTGCCGCTTCGCCTACCGCGAAAGCCTGTTCAAGCAGGAAGGCAAAGGGCGTTATGTGATTGTTTCGGTCGTATTCGCCCTGAAAGAGCGTTTCGAGCCGAATTTGGGTTACGGCGATTTGGCAGCCGCCGTTGCCGAACTGAGCGCGGGCAGAATGCCGACGGCGAAAGACATTTCCGATGCAGTGTGTTTAATCCGCAACAGTAAACTGCCTAATCCTAACGTACTTGGTAATGTCGGCAGTTTCTTTAAAAACCCCGTCGTCAGCGCGGAAAAAGCCGCTTCCCTGTTGCAGCAGCATCCCGATATGCCGCGCTATCCGCAGCCCGACGGTTCGGTCAAACTCGCCGCCGGCTGGCTGATCGACCAATGTCGTCTGAAAGGCTTCCAAATCGGCGGTGCAGCGGTACACGACAGGCAGGCTTTGGTTTTGGTGAACAAAAACAATGCTTCTTCAGACGACGTCCGGCAACTGGCGCAACATGTCTGCGATACAGTATTTACTCGATTTCAGGTAGAATTACACGCCGAACCCAATTGGCTGCCCGCTTCGTACAGCCTGTAAATCCAAGGAGTATGCCCGTGACCCGCATTGCAAAAACCAATACTTACACCCGCATCATCGACGCCAGCCTGACGCTCTTCAACGAGGAAGGCGAGCGCAACATCAGCACCAACCATATCGCGGCGCATTTGGGCATCAGTCCGGGCAATCTTTATTACCACTTCCGCAACAAAGACGAAATTATCGTCCAACTGTTCAAACGTTACAGCGAAGCCCTGCTGGCATACCTGAATGAAGCCGTGTTGCCGTCCGATGTGGAAGACTCCATCAATTATATGGCGGGCATTTATGACGTCATGTGGGAATACCGCTTCCTCTTTAGCGACGTGAACACCCTGCTTGCGCGCAGTGCCGAACTATTGGGCGAACACAATACCTTCACCCAAGCCAAAGTCTCCCCGCTCTTGGTCAACCTGCTCACCCAGCTCAACGGTCTGAACATCATCCAAGCCGACCAAACCGCCATGAACGACCTCGCCGTCAATATGTGGATGGTCACGAAATACTGGTTCGACTTCGACAGCTCCCTACGCGGGCGAACCAAGTTGACCGAAGACTCCAAAGCACGCGGCATCCGCCGTACCTTAAGCCTCCTGCGTCCCTACCTCTTGCCGGAACACCGCGAGGAATACGACCGAAGAATTACAGCGGCAGCCGATATTTTGACATCATAATCATTGGGGCAAGGTTAAAGGTCGTCTGAAAAAAGATGATGCGGCAAATCTCTGCCTGAGTATCCATGCCTAGTTGCCAATATCTAAAAAACATCTCAATTCGATTACAAACAGGAAAACTGATGAAAACCTTGAAATTTACCAAAATGCACGGTTTGGGCAATGATTTTATGGTGGTAAACGGTATCGGGCAGGATTTTGATCCGCTGACTGCGCCGCTTGCCGAATGGTCCGACCGTTTTAGAGGGGTGGGCTTCGATCAGTTGCTGTTGGTGGAAAAGCCTTCTTCCGATGCGGTGGATTTCCGTTATCGTATATTCAATGCGGACGGCAGCGAGGTGGAGCAGTGTGGCAACGGCGCACGCTGTTTTGCCCGATTTGTGGCGGATAAAGGTTTGACCGATAAAAAGGAAATTTTGGTGGAAACGGCTAAGGGCGTGATTATTCCCAAGCTGTTGGATAATGGTTTGGTGACCGTGAATATGGGCAAACCGCGCTTTACGTCGTCTGAAATTCCGTTTGTACCGGTTCCTGACGAAGCGGATGATGCTTTGACGCATATGGTGATGGTCGGTTTGGAGACAGTGCAGGTCAGTTGTGTGAATATGGGCAATCCTCATGCTGTGATCGTGGTCGAGGATGTACAGACTGCGCCCGTGGCTCATTGGGGTGAGGCGATTGAGTCACACGAACAGTTTCCGGAACGTGTCAACGTCGGCTTTATGCAGATTGTCGATAGGGAATCTATCCGCCTGCGCGTATTTGAACGCGGTGTGGGTGAAACGCAGGCTTGCGGTACGGGGGCTTGTGCGGCTGTGGTTTCGGGCGTCCGGTTGGGGCTGTTGGCGGAAGGTGTGCCAGTGAAGGTTTCGCTGCCGGGCGGGGATTTGTTTATTACTTGGTCGCATGGTGAGGACGTTTTGATGACCGGGCCTGTTCAAACGGTTTTTGAAGGCGAGTTGCAGTATTCATGATTTGGACGAATTTGGATTTTCTCGCCGTTGTTGCTTATGGGCTGGTGTTTTTTGGATTGATTTTCCGCGCTGAAATGTTCCAGTGGTTTTGGGCTTCGGTTGTTTTGTGGCTGGGCGTGTCGATTTTGGGATCGCAGCTTTTGCCGGGAATGTGGGGGATTACTCATGTCGGTCCGTTGTTTGTCCCGCATTTTTATCTGACTTTTGCCAGTGTGTTTTTCTTTGCTTTTCATTGGAAAAAGCAGGCGGATACTGGTTTTTGGCAGGCGGATTTGCAGCATCCGTTTTTGAGCGTGTTTGCCGTCAGCAATGTATTGATGACTTTGGCTTTTGTGTCGATTGCCGCGATATTGTATTTTCTGATGCCGGGCCGTTCTTTGGCTTTTACGTTTCCGGCTTTGTTGAAACTGTACGCGCTCAAGCCTGTTTATTGGTTTGTTTTGCAGTTTGTCATGATGGCGGTTTTTTATCTGCACCGCAGAAGTATTGCCAAGCAGTCGCCGGCGGTGTTCAGTAAAGCGCAACTCAGACTGGGCTGGCTGATGGCTTTGGTCATGCAGACTTTAGTCACGGGGGCGATAGTCGGAGAAATCGGACTTCATTAGGACGCATCAAGCCAAACAACCAAAAGTTATAAATAAAGAAACATTCGATATTGGTTTTTCAGACGACCTGTCTTTAATATACAGGTCATATCACATCAAAATCTGGAGTAGAAAATGAAGATTGCAAACAGCATTACCGAGCTGATCGGCAACACCCCGTTGGTCAAATTAAACCGTCTGACTGAAGGTTTGAAAGCCGAAGTCGCCGTCAAACTGGAATTTTTCAATCCCGGCAGCAGCGTGAAAGACCGCATTGCCGAAGCAATGGTTGAAGCCGCCGAAAAAGCGGGCAAAATCGGTAAGGATACTGTAATTGTGGAAGCGACCAGCGGCAATACGGGTATCGGTTTGGCAATGGTGTGCGCGGCGCGCGGCTACAAGCTGGCAATCACGATGCCTGAAAGCATGAGTAAAGAACGCAAAATGCTGCTGCGTGCGTTCGGTGCGGAATTGATTTTGACTCCTGCGTCCGAAGGTATGGCAGGGGCGATTGCAAAAGCACAAGCCTTGGTGGACGAGCATCCCGATACTTATTTCATGCCGCGCCAATTCGATAACGAGGCGAACCCGCAAATCCACCGCGAAACGACCGCCGAAGAAATTTGGCGCGATACTGACGGTAAAGTTGATATTTTTGTGGCGGGTGTCGGTACGGGCGGTACGGTTACCGGCGTGGGTGAAGTGTTGAAAAAATACAAACCCGAAGTCAAAGTCGTTGCCGTCGAGCCTGAAGCTTCTCCGGTGTTGAGCGGTGGCGAAAAAGGTCCGCACCCGATTCAAGGTATTGGCGCCGGCTTTATCCCTACCGTGTTGAATACCAAGGTATATGACAGCGTTTCCCAAGTTCCGAACGAAGCGGCGTTTGAAACCGCCCGCGCGATGGCGGAAAAAGAAGGTATTTTGGTCGGTATTTCTTCCGGTGCGGCAGTATGGAGCGCGCTGCAGCTTGCCAAACAGCCTGAAAACGAAGGCAAACTGATTGTCGTGCTGCTGCCTTCTTATGGCGAACGCTATCTTTCTACGCCTCTGTTTGCCGATTTGGCATAATAGGGTTGGGAGAAAATAAGTGATGAAAAAGACCGCTTCGGCGGTCTTTTTTGCGGTCTTGCGGCATGGTGTGGCGCAAAAATGGATTTATAGTGGATTAAATTTAAATCAGGACAAGGCGACGAAGCTGCAGACAGTACAGATAGTACGGCAAGGCGAGGCAACGCCGTACTGGTTTAAAGTTAGTCCACTATAAACCACCATATCGTGTAAAGATTGGAATGTAAGGCGAAAGTTGTTGTAATTCAGTCAACAGAAAAAGTCAGATTGATATAGAATTTGGTTATCTGGATAATCCTGATTATAATGGTAGACATGAAAAAATATATTCCCATCTTATTTGCGTTGGCGGCACTTGCCGGTTGTGAGACCATTTATGTCCCAAGCTTGCAAGAAGTGCCTGTCCGTCCGACTAATGTTAAGCCTAATGTTAAAACGACTAAGGGTGAAAAATCTGCGGCGTTCAGTTTGGCTTCTTCGCATTGGAGTGATGTTTCAAAAATCCGCGATGAGGCGACGCGTTTGAGCTATCAGGTCAGCCAAGGAAAAATGACCAAAGTTCAAGCTGCCCAATATCTGAACAAGTTCCGTATCCAGCTTGTCGGCCGTAATGTCGTGGATGACAGCGTATATGAGGTTTATCTGCGTTCTGCCGTTGACAGCCAACGAGGCGAAATCAATACCGAACAATCCAAACTGTATATCCAAAACGCCCTGCGCGGATGGCAGCAACGCTGGAAAAATATGGGTAACAAGCCTTCTAATCCGGCATTTACCAACTTCCTGATGGAAGTCATGAACATGACTCCGTTGAAATAAGTTTCTCATTTCAAACAAAAGGTCGTCTGAAAATTTTCAGACGACCTTTTGTTTTGGATGCTGATATTTATGATGTTTTACGCAGCAGCTTCTCGGTTGCCAGTCTTGCCCGCTCTTTGATGTCTTCCGTCAGATAAGTTTTCATCTGGCTGTACACCAAAGTAATAACGGCAATGTCGTCGCTGAATCCCAAAGGACCCAGCAAATCGGGAATGCTGTCGATAGGGCTGAGGAAGTAAACCAATGCGCCGACGATAATCATCTTGGCGCGTCTGGGGGTGTGAGGGGAGTCCCAAAGATAATACAGTGCATACAACTGGCGTACGATGGGCTCGCCCAACCGGCCTGCAAAACGGGCGAGTTTGTTGAGAAAGCCCGTTTTGTCCAAATTACGCCTTCTGAATTTTGGGATAAAGTTTTCCGGATCGGAAGACTGGGTGTATTGTTTTTCTTCGGAATGTTTCATAACAAGCCTCGCAGTAATTGAGTGGAAAGGGTTTGCCGTAATGCGGGCACAGTATAAAGCGGAGTAAGGCAAAGAAATGTCAGTTTTGCCTAAACGAGGCAAAATTATGGTTGACTACTTCTTTATCGTAGCTGTTTCATATTATAAATAAATATTATTTCGATTAATGGAAAAGATAGAAAAATCAAATGGCTTTGATAGCTAATAACATCTTAAAAATACTCGATTTACTCCCCATTTTGTTTAGAATACAAAGGGGCCTTGACATAAATTTGACATAAAAAGGAGATATAAATGAAATTTAAAACACTCGTAGCTGTTGGTATCAGTGCAATCTGTGCTGCGGGAGTGGTCAATGCGCATGAACACAAACATGACCACATGACACCTGCCGGTGCTTCTATTAAAGTGAAAGTGCAACAACTTGACCCGGTTAATGGTAATAAAGATGTAGGCACTGTAACGATTACCGAATCCAAGTACGGTTTGGTCTTTACGCCAAACTTAAGAGGATTAGAAGCCGGCTTGCATGGCTTTCACATTCACCAAAACCCAAGCTGTGAGCCGAAGGAAAAAGACGGTAAACTGACTGCAGGGTTGGGTGCCGGCGGTCACTGGGATCCGAAAGAAACCAAAAAACACGGTTTCCCATGGCAAGATGATGCCCACTTAGGCGATTTGCCTGCATTAACCGTATTGCACGACGGCACAGCCACCAATCCGGTTCTTGCGCCACGCATCAAACACCTTAATGAAGTTCGTGGTCATTCTATTATGATCCACGTTGGTGGCGACAATCATTCCGATCATCCTGCTCCGCTTGGTGGTGGCGGTGCGCGTATGGCGTGTGGCGTGATTAAATAGGTTAATTGTTAGAAACAAAAAGTGCGGTTAAAAATGTTGAACGTTTTAACCGCACTTTTATTTGCAATGAGATCTACTTCAGCACTTCAGCTGTGTTATTTAATTTATGAATAGCGTCAATCAGCTGTTTGTCTGAAGCCCGTATCATTCCGCTATGGTTGCAGCGCTGTCTTTTTGAAGGCATTAGTAGAAATCACATCATCGATATGACGTATGACGCAAATCTTTATTCACTAAAATATTGCAGTTTTGTAATAGAAAAATAAGAGAGTCGTCTGAAAAGTTGCCTGTTGAAATTTTGTTTTGAATGCAACGTTTTATCCCATAAGGTTATGGTTGTTTTGCTTGTGGATGCGTTGGTAAATGATATTAATTCATATTTTTATCACAAGAAACAAGATATTAATACTATTTTGATGGTGTGAGATTATGCGAAACTGATTAAGCGGTAGTGGAAAAAATGTTGGTTTAAGTATTAATAGAGATGTTTATTGTTATTGGTACAGTTTATGATGTTTTTTGGTAAAATTTATTAGATTGTTTATAAATTAGACTGTTCAAAATCGGATAAAACAGGTAAATTATAGTTTATGTAACTCGATGTAATTTGAGTTATTGGTTTTGAGCTGATAAAAAATACAGAGGAACTGGCTATGTCCGTCAAACCGCGTCCTGTCTTTTTGGAGATTCCCAATATACGGTTGCCTATACCGGGAATTGTCTCCATCTTGCACCGCATCAGCGGGGTAGGGTTATTTATAATGCTTCCCGTTTTGCTGTATCTCCTGTCCGGTACGTTGAGCCGCGAGTCGGCGTTTGAAACTTACCGTGCCATCGTTTCCAATCCTTTGGTCAAGTTGATTTTAATCGGCGTGTTATGGGCTTATCTGCACCATTTTCTCGCCGGTATCCGTTTTTTATTTTTGGATGCACACAAAGGCCTTGAGCTGAATACTGCGCGGAATACCGCCAAATTGGTGTTTGCTGCCGCGCTGGTGTTGACCGTCGTTTTGGGAGCGTTGTTATGGTAGAGCGTAAATTGACCGGTGCCCATTACGGTTTGCGCGATTGGGCGATGCAGCGTGCGACTGCGGTTATCATGTTGATCTATACCGTCGCGCTTTTAGTGATTCTGTTTACCTTGCCTAAAGAATATTCGGCTTGGCAGGCATTTTTCGATCAAGTTTGGGTGAAAGTGTTCACCCAGGTTAGCTTTATCGCCGTATTTTTGCACGCTTGGGTGGGTATCCGCGATTTGTGGATGGACTATATCAAACCCTTCGGCGTGCGTTTGTTTTTGCAGGTTGCCACCATCGTTTGGCTGGTCGGCTGCTTGGTGTATTCAATTAAAGTAATTTGGGGGTAAGTATGGGTTTTCCTGTTCGCAAGTTTGATGCCGTGATTGTCGGCGGTGGTGGTGCAGGTTTACGCGCAGCCCTCCAATTATCCAAATCCGGTCTGAATTGTGCCGTTTTGTCTAAAGTGTTCCCGACCCGTTCGCATACTGTAGCGGCGCAGGGCGGTATTTCCGCTTCGCTGGGTAATGTGCAGGAAGACCGTTGGGACTGGCACATGTACGATACCGTGAAAGGTTCCGACTGGCTGGGCGACCAAGACGCGATTGAGTTTATGTGTCGCGCCGCGCCTGAAGCGGTGATTGAGTTGGAACACATGGGTATGCCTTTTGACCGCGTGGAAAGCGGCAAAATTTATCAACGCCCTTTCGGCGGCCATACTGCCGAACACGGTAAACGCGCGGTAGAACGTGCCTGCGCGGTTGCCGACCGTACAGGTCATGCAATGCTGCATACTTTGTATCAACAAAACGTCCGTGCCAATACGCAATTCTTTGTGGAATGGACGGCGCAAGATTTGATTCGTGATGAAAACGGCGACGTCGTCGGTGTGACCGCCATGGAAATGGAAACCGGCGAAGTTTACATTTTCCATGCTAAAGCCGTGATGTTTGCTACTGGCGGCGGAGGTCGTATTTATGCTTCTTCTACCAATGCCTATATGAACACCGGCGACGGTTTGGGTATTTGCGCCCGTGCAGGCATTCCGT
Organism: Morococcus cerebrosus; assembly: GCF_022749515.1. NCBI lineage: Bacteria > Pseudomonadati > Pseudomonadota > Betaproteobacteria > Neisseriales > Neisseriaceae > Morococcus > Morococcus cerebrosus. Next base: position 1,539,872 of record NZ_CP094242.1, on the reverse strand, counting down.
TGGAAGATATGGAGTTCTGGCAATTTCACCCGACCGGCGTGGCAGGTGCAGGCGTGTTGATTACCGAAGGCGTACGCGGTGAGGGCGGTATTCTGTTGAATGCTGACGGCGAACGCTTTATGGAACGCTATGCGCCGACCGTAAAAGACTTGGCTTCGCGCGACGTAGTTTCTCGCGCGATGGCGATGGAAATCTACGAAGGTCGAGGCTGTGGCAAAAACAAAGACCATGTATTGCTGAAAATCGACCATATCGGTGCCGAAAAAATTATGGAAAAACTGCCGGGCATCCGCGAGATTTCCATTCAGTTTGCCGGTATCGACCCGATTAAAGATCCGATTCCCGTTGTGCCGACTACCCACTACATGATGGGCGGTATTCCGACCAACTACCACGGCGAAGTCGTTGTTCCGCAAGGCGACGAATATGAAGTGCCGGTGAAAGGTCTGTACGCAGCGGGCGAGTGCGCTTGTGCTTCTGTGCACGGTGCGAACCGTTTAGGTACCAACTCTCTGTTGGACTTGGTGGTGTTCGGTAAAGCTGCCGGCGACAGCATGATTAAATTCATCAAAGAGCAAAGCGATTGGAAACCGCTGCCTGCCGATGCCGGCGAGCTGACCCGTCAACGTATCGAACGCTTGGATAACCAAACCGGCGGCGAAAACGTTGATGCATTGCGCCGTGAACTGCAACGCTCTGTCCAACTGCACGCCGGTGTGTTCCGTACCGATGAGATTCTCAGCAAAGGCGTTCGAGAAATTATGGCGATTGCCGAGCGTGTGAAGCGTACTGAAATCAAAGACAAGAGCAAAGTGTGGAATACCGCGCGTATCGAAGCTTTGGAATTGGATAATCTGATTGAAGTGGCAAAAGCGACTTTGGTGTCTGCCGAAGCACGTAAAGAATCACGCGGCGCGCACGCTTCAGACGACCATCCTGAGCGCGATGACGAAAACTGGATGAAACACACGCTGTATCATTCAGATACCAATACCTTGTCCTACAAACCGGTGCACACCCAGCCTTTGAGCGTGGAATACATCAAACCGGCCAAGCGCGTTTACTGATGCGTTTTCAGACGACCTCTGTATCACAAGGGGTCGTCTGAAAATCAAATACACCACCACACTGAACAGCCTGAACCCATAACATAAAACCATCAGGCGGTTTATGAGAAAAGGAACACTTCTCATGGAAAAAATGAGTTTTGAAATTTACCGTTACAATCCGGATGTTGATGCCAAACCATATATGCAACGTTACGAGTTGGAACTGGAACCTACCGACGTCAAACTTTTGGACGCGCTGGTGCGCCTGAAAGCGCAAGACGACACCCTGTCTTTCCGCCGTTCCTGCCGCGAAGGTATTTGCGGTTCTGACGGTATGAACATCAACGGCAAAAACGGCTTGGCATGTTTGACTGACTTACGAGGTTTGAAACAACCTGTCAAAATCCGCCCGCTGCCCGGTCTGCCTGTCATCCGCGACCTGATTGTGGACATGACCCAGTTCTTCAAACAATACCACTCCATCAAACCTTATGTCGTCAACGACAATCCGATCGATGCCGACAAAGAGCGTCTGCAAACTCAGGAAGAGCGTAAAGAGCTGGACGGCTTGTACGAATGTATTTTGTGCGCCTGCTGCTCGACTGCCTGCCCGTCGTTCTGGTGGAATCCCGACAAATTCGTCGGTCCGTCCGGTTTGCTGAATGCCTACCGCTTCATTGCCGACAGCCGCGATACCATCACCAACGAGCGTTTGGATAATTTGAACGACCCGTATCGCCTGTTCCGCTGCCATACCATCATGAACTGCGTGGACGTATGCCCTAAACACTTGAATCCGACCCGTGCCATCGGTAAGATTAAAGAAATTATGTTGAAACGAGCCGTTTAAGAAATGATGGTTTTTGACGATATTGCCAAACGGAAAATCCGTTTTCAAACCCGCCGGGGATTATTGGAGTTAGATTTGATTTTCGGCAGGTTTATGGAAAAAGAATTCGAGCATTTGAGCGATAAAGAGCTGTCCGAGTTTTCCGAAATCCTTGAGTTTCAAGATCAGGAGCTTCTTGCCCTGATCAACGGACATTCGGCGACAGACAAGGAACACCTTATCCCCATGCTTGAAAAAATCAGACGAGCTTGACGTATTGGAAATCCGCCTGCCTTTCGGCGGATTTCTAGGATACGGAGGTCGTCTGAAAATAAAGACCGTGCTGCATAGGCAGCAACGAAAGCCCCAACCTACAAAGGAGCGATAAATATGTCCAAATCAATTAAACTCAACGTACCCAATCAAGAGGATTTAGAACTGCCCGTATTGGAAGCGAGCATCGGTCATGACGTGGTCGATATCCGCGCACTGACGAAAAACACAGGCTTATTCTCATTCGACCCCGGGTTCGTTTCAACAGCAAGCTGCGAATCCAAAATCACTTATATCGACGGCGACAAAGGTCTGCTGTATTACCGTGGTTATCCCATCGAACAACTCGCCGAAAAATCCGATTATTTGGAAGTCTGCTACCTGCTGATTTACGGCGAACTGCCGACGCCTGAGCAAAAGGCAGAATTTGACAATACCGTCCGCCGTCATACGATGGTGCATGAACAGCTGACTTGGTTCTTCCGCGGCTTCCGTCGCGATGCGCATCCGATGGCGATGATGGTCGGCGTGGTTGGTGCATTGTCTGCGTTCTATCAAGACAGTCTGGACATTACGAACCCCGAACACCGCAAAATCGCAATTTACCGTCTGATTTCCAAAATTCCGACGATTGCGGCGATGTGCTACCGCTATTCCAACGGTCTGCCGTTCAATTATCCGAGAAACAACCTCTCTTATTCCGAAAATTTCATGCACATGATGTTTGCCACACCATGTGAAGACTACAAACCCAATCCCGTATTGGCACGCGCGCTTGACCGCATCTTTATCCTTCATGCCGACCACGAGCAAAACGCATCGACTTCGACCGTCCGTCTGGCAGGTTCTTCAGGTGCGAACCCGTTTGCCTGTATCGCTGCCGGTATTGCCTGTCTGTGGGGTGCATCCCACGGCGGCGCGAACGAAGCCGTCTTGAAAATGTTGGACGAAATCGGCGATGTATCCCGTGTTGCCGAATATATGGAAGGCGTGAAACAGCGTAAATACCGCCTGATGGGCTTCGGACACCGCGTGTACCGCAATATGGATCCGCGCGCCAGCATCATGCGCGAGACCTGTTATGAAGTGCTGAAAGAATTGGGCTTGGAAGACAGTCCGAAATTCAAGCTGGCAATGGAATTGGAACAAATTGCCCTGAAAGACCCGTTCTTCGTGGAGCGCAAACTGTACCCCAACGTCGACTTCTACTCCGGTATCGTCCTGTCCGCGCTGGGCATTCCGACCGAAATGTTTACCGTCATCTTTGCCCTGTCACGCAGCGTGGGCTGGATTTCGCACTGGCATGAAATGATTGGCGATCCTTCGCTGAAAATCGGCCGTCCGCGCCAACTTTATACCGGTGCCGTACGTCGTGATTATGTACCGGCGGATAAACGCTGAAAATCAGTATATTAATATGTTGTCGGAACTTCATTTGAGAAAGCCGAATAGTTTTTTTAAATAAGTTTGTCTGCAGCAAACGAAACAGATACAAGTAATTTGGCTGGAAATAGGGTAGAATGAAGTGTCATTTCAAACGGCATGGATTCCGTTGAAACACATGGAATTCTACCCTTTGTTTATATTTTAAAGAAAAGAGCTCGCGTCATGATGGATGAAAAACTCAATTTTTCTTATCTGTTCGGTTCAAATGCTCCCTACATCGAGGAGTTGTATGAGAATTTCCTGGAAAACCCCAATTCGGTCGATGAAAAATGGAAGCAGTATTTCACCGACTTAAGCAAGCAGCCTGGTGCGGCGGATGTTGATATCGCCCATGCTCCGATCCGTGAATCCTTCGCTAATTTGGCAAAAACCAAATCGACAGCGGCTATTGCCGGCGGTATGGACGAAGCCATGATGAAGAAACAGGTCGGCGTACTGCGGTTGATTTCTGCTTACCGTATTCAAGGTGTGGGCGCTGCTCAGCTTGACCCGCTCAAACGTATCCCGCCACGCGACATTGAAGCCCTCGATCCCAAATTCCACGGACTGAATGATGCCGATATGGCGGTTCAGTTCAATATGGGCGAGGGCGATTTTTCCGGCCAAAGCAAACTGCCTCTGTCCCAAATCATCAGCAACCTCAAGCAAACCTACTGCGGCCACCTCGCATTGGAATACATCTACATTCCCAATACCGAAGAGCGCCGCTGGTTGCGCAATTATTTCGAGGATGTGCTGTCCACCCCGAGCTACAGTGCCGAACAGAAACGCCGCATCCTGAAAGAAATGACCGCTGCCGAGACTTTGGAGCGTTATCTGCATACCAAATATGTCGGTCAGAAACGCTTCGGCGTAGAAGGCGGCGAGAGCGTGATTGCCGGTCTGAATTACCTGATTCAAAACGCAGGTAAAGACGGTGTCGAAGAAGTCATCATCGGTATGGCACACCGAGGTCGTCTGAATGTCTTGGTCAACATTTTGGGCAAGAAACCGGGCGATTTGTTTGCCGAATTTGAAGGCCGTGCCGAAATCAAGCTGCCCAGCGGCGACGTAAAATACCACATGGGTTTCAGCTCCGACATTGCTACGCCGAACGGTCCGATGCACGTTTCTTTGGCGTTCAACCCGTCTCACTTGGAAATCGTGAATCCTGTCGTTGAAGGTTCTGCACGCGCCAAACAAAAACGCCTGGGCGAAAACGGCCGCGACAAAGTATTGCCCGTATTGATTCACGGCGACTCTGCATTTGTCGGACTGGGTGTCAACCAAGCAACGTTCAACCTGTCCAAAACGCGCGGCTACACCACCGGCGGTACGGTTCACATCGTCATCAACAACCAAATCGGCTTCACCACTTCCGATACCCGCGACACCCGTTCGACCGTGCATTGTACCGACGTGGCGAAAATGGTTTCCGCTCCGGTCATCCACGTCAACGGCGACGATCCGGAACGCGTTTGCTTCGCCATCCAAGCCGCTTTGGACTACCGTAAGAAATTCAACAAAGACATCGTGATCGATGTCGTCTGCTACCGCAAATGGGGTCACAACGAGGGCGACGATCCGACCCTGACCCAGCCGATGATGTACAAAAAAGTATCGCAACACCCCGGAGCGCGTGCTTTGTACACCGAGCAACTGATCGCAGAAGGCGTGGTAACGCAGGCAGAAGCCGACGGCTATATCCAAGCCTACCGCGATGCTTTGGATAAAGGCGAACACGTTGAGCAAACGACGTTGAGCAACTTCCAACGCACGCAAATCGATTGGAGCAAATACCAAGGCAAAGACTGGCGCGAAGATGTGGAAACCGGCCTGCCCGCTGCCGACATCGAGCGTCTTGCCGAGAAATTTACCGCCGTTCCCGAAGGCTTTGCACTGCATCCGACTGCCAAACGCGTGCTCGAAGCGCGTAAAGGCATGGCTGCGGGCAGTCAGCCGATTGACTGGGGTATGGCGGAAACCCTTGCATACGCCAGCCTGGTCACCAAAGGCCACGGCGTGCGCATTTCCGGCGAAGACTCCGGACGCGGTACGTTCTCACACCGCCATGCCGTATTGCATGACCAAAAACGCGAAAAATGGGATGATGGTACTTATGTGCCGCTGCGCAATATGGGCGAAGGCGCAGGCGAATTCCTCGTTATCGACTCCATTTTGAATGAAGAAGCGGTCATGGCGTTCGAATACGGTTTCGCCTGCTCCGCTCCTGATAAATTAACCATTTGGGAAGCGCAGTTCGGCGACTTTGCCAACGGCGCGCAAGTCACCATCGACCAATTCCTGTCTTCCGGCGAAACCAAGTGGGGACGTCTCTGCGGTCTGACCACCATCCTGCCGCACGGCTACGACGGTCAGGGCCCGGAACATTCCTCCGGCCGCGTGGAACGCTGGTTGCAGCTCTGCTCCGAACACAATATGCAAATCATCATGCCATCTGAAGCGTCGCAAATGTTCCACCTGCTGCAACGCCAAGTCTTGGGTTCGTACCGCAAACCGCTGGTGATTTTCATGTCCAAACGCCTGTTGCGCTTCAAAGGCACGATGAGTCCGCTGGAAAACTTTACCGAAGGTTCGCGCTTCCGCCCTGTCATCGGCGATACCGCCGAGCGTGGCAACAATGAAAGCGTGAAACGCGTGATTCTTTGCGCCGGACAGGTTTACTACGATTTGGAAGCAGGTCGCGCCGAGCGCAAACTGGAAAACGATGTCGCCATCGTCCGCGTCGAGCAGCTTTATCCGTTCCCATACGACGAAGTGCGCGCGGAGTTGGCGAAATATCCGAACGCGAAATCCGTGGTTTGGGCGCAAGAAGAGCCGAAAAACCAAGGCGCGTTCTACCAAATCCGCCACCGCTTGGAAGACGTTATCAGCGAAAGCCAAAAACTGTCTTACGCCGGCCGTCCGAGCAGCGCATCGCCAGCCGTCGGCTATATGAGCAAACACGTCGCCCAGCTGAAACAACTGGTTGAAGACGCCATGACACTGTAACGCAATACGGTGCGGCGTTCCGAATGAAACACTTCAGACGGAACGCCCGCCAAACAAAAGAGATAACACACAACAGGTCGTCTGAAAACCAACGACCATCCGGAGACACAAAATGATTATTGACGTAAAAGTACCCATGCTGTCCGAAAGCGTATCCGAAGGCACGCTCTTGGAATGGAAGAAAAAAGTCGGCGAAGCCGTAGCGCGCGACGAAATCCTGATTGACATCGAAACCGACAAAGTGGTTTTGGAAGTACCTTCCCCACAAGCCGGCGTATTGGTTGAAATCATTGCCCAAAACGGCGAAACCGTTGCCGCCGAACAAGTATTGGCACGCATCGACACCGCAGCAACCGCTTCCGCTTCTGCTGAAGCCCCAGCCGCCGCGCCTGCACCTGAAGCCGCTCCCGCCGCTGCGCAAACCAATGCCGCCATGCCTGCCGCCGCCAAACTGGCAGCCGAAACCGGCGTGGATGTGAACGCGCTGCAAGGTTCTGGTCGTGACGGTCGCGTCTTGAAAGAAGACGTGCAAAACGCTACCGCCAAACCTGCTGCCGCACCCGCTGCTGCTCCTGCACCTGTTCCGGCGGGCGTACGTCCGGAGCAACGCGTTCCGATGAGCCGCCTGCGCGCCCGTGTTGCCGAACGTCTCTTGGCTTCGCAACAAGAAAACGCGATTCTGACTACGTTCAACGAAGTCAACATGAAACCCATCATGGACTTGCGTGCGAAATACAAAGAAAAATTCGAGAAAGAACACGGCGTCAAACTCGGCTTCATGTCTTTCTTCGTCAAAGCAGCCGTTGCCGCGCTGAAAAAATATCCGGTGGTCAATGCCTCCGTTGACGGCAGCGACATCGTTTATCACGGTTACTTCGACATCGGTATCGCTATCGGCAGCCCGCGCGGTTTGGTCGTGCCGATTTTGCGTGATGCCGACCAAATGAGCATTGCCGACATCGAACAAGCCATCGTCGATTACGCCAAAAAAGCCAAAGACGGCAAAATCGCGCTGGAAGATTTGACCGGCGGTACGTTCAGCATCACCAACGGCGGTACGTTCGGATCTATGATGTCCACCCCGATTATCAATCCGCCGCAATCCGCCATTTTGGGTATGCACGCGACCAAAGAACGCGCAGTCGTGGAAAACGGTCAAGTCGTTGTCCGCCCGATGATGTATCTGGCACTCTCTTACGACCACCGCATCATCGACGGCCGCGAAGCCGTGTTGACTTTGGTTGCCATCAAAGACGCGCTAGAAGATCCGGCACGCCTGTTGTTGGATCTGTAAACGCTGTCAAAGGGATATAAAGCGGATAAAAACAGAGCAGTTTGAAATCGGGCTGCTCACTGGTTTTCAGACGACCTTGAAATGAAAAAAGGTCGTCTGAAAACAGCAGGATGTTTGAAATCTAAGGGAGAAAGTTTGTTGCTGCCATTTTTCGTGCAGAAGCAAACGCTTGAAAATCCATAGGAGCGTATCCATGAAACCCATCTCCCTGTTTCCGCTTTTGGCTGTCGTTTCCCTGCTTGGCGCGTGTGCCGCATTCGAAGGCAAGGAATATTCCGTCAACGCTTATGATGCGCGCGGCAGAATGTTGAACAAGCGTTTTGAAATGGACAGCAACAAAGCAGGCATTCCCGTCGCCCGCAGCGTTTTGTGCAAACGTTATCTGCACGCTACCGTGCGCGTTTACAACAATTTTACCGGACAGGAAGTCAGGGAATACAGTCCGCATTCCTGCCGCCGCTGATGCGTCCGAACCAATCGGGCTGAAATTTGAATAGGTCGTGCCTGTGAGCAGGCTTCGCACTCTGAAAAAGGCAGAATAAGTTTTAATTTTGTTGAAGCCGCGTTTTCAGACGACCTCTCATGCAAAATATAGTGGATAAACTTTTGCTGAAGGTTTTCCTGCGGCAAAAATATCAAACAACAAAGGATTTTTCACATGTCTCAATACGATGTAGTAGTCATCGGCGCAGGTCCCGGCGGATACGTTGCCGCCATCCGCGCCGCCCAACTGGGTTTTAAAACCGCCTGTGTCGATGCGGGCGTCAACAAAGCAGGCGACGCGCCCGCGCTGGGCGGCACCTGCCTGAACGTCGGCTGTATTCCTTCCAAAGCCCTGTTGCAATCCAGCGAACATTTCCACGCCGCGCAGCATGATTTCGCCGAACACGGCATCAGCGTCGGCGACATCAAATTTGACGCGGCGAAAATGATTGCGCGCAAAGACGCCATCGTAACCAAGCTCACCGGCGGCGTGAAATTCCTGTTCCAAAAAAACAAAGTAACCAGCCTGTTCGGTACGGCTTCATTTGCCGGAAAAAACGGCGATGCCTACCAAATCGAAGTCGATAACAAAGGCGAGAAAACCGTTATCGAAGCCAAACACGTCATCGTAGCGACCGGTTCCGTGCCGCGTCCGCTGCCACAGGTTGCCATCGATAATGTAAACGTATTGGACAACGAAGGCGCATTGAACCTGACCGAAGTGCCCGCCAAACTCGGCGTCATCGGTTCGGGTGTGATCGGTTTGGAAATGGGTTCTGTATGGAACCGTGTCGGTTCGCAAGTTACCATCCTCGAAGCCATGCCGACCTTCCTTGCCGCCGCCGACCAGCAAATCGCCAAAGAAGCGTTCAAATACTTTACCAAAGAGCAGGGCTTGAACATCGAACTGGGCGTAAAAATCGGCGACATCAAATCTGAAGGCAAAGGTGTTTCCGTTGCCTACCAAACTGCCGCAGGCGAAGCCAAAACCGAAGTATTCGACAAACTCATCGTCGCCATCGGTCGTATTCCGAACACCAAAGGCTTGAACGCCGAAGCCGTCGGCTTGGAAAAAGACGAGCGCGGCTTTATCAAAGTGGACGGCGAATGCCGCACCAACCTGCCTAATGTCTGGGCAATCGGTGATGTGGTTCGCGGCCCGATGCTGGCGCACAAAGCCAGCGACGAAGGCGTGGCGGTTGCTGAGCGCATCGCCGGTCAGAAACCGCATATCGACTTCAACAGCGTACCGTTCGTGATTTACACCGACCCCGAAATCGCCTGGGTCGGCAAAACTGAAGAGCAGCTCAAAGCCGAAGGCGTGGAATACAAAAAAGGCACTTCCGGCTTCGGTGCAAACGGCCGCGCTTTGGCAATGGGCAAGGCAAAAGGTACGGTCAAAGTGTTGGCGGATGCCAAAACCGACCGCATCTTGGGCGTACACATGATCGGCCCGGTTGTCAGCGAATTGGTCACTGAAGGCGTCACTGCGCTCGAATTCTTCGCCAGCAGCGAAGACATCGCCCGCATCATCCATGCCCACCCGACCTTGTCTGAAGTGGTTCACGAAGCCGCACTGGCCGCCGACAAACGCGCTTTGCACGGCTGATGAGGTCAAGTAAAGCATAAAAGGTCGTCTGAAAAAGTTTCAGACGACCTTTTCGGAAAGATGAATGTTCGGAAGCAATGTTCCGATAGGTATAGAGAGAAAATAGGGCATATCAGTTGCCATTGTTCTCTTGTCGGAATGACGATTTAAGCATTTTCTATTTGAATCTACGATAGTGGGTTAAGTTTAAATTCAGGACAAGGCGACGAAGCCGCAGACAGTACAGATAGTACGGCAAGGCGAGGCAACGCAGTACTGGTTTAAACTTGAACCACTATATATAATCGGCGACACATTCACAGACAGCATTTGATTATGAATAAAGAAGTAATCGGTATCCTGTTTATACCGATGGGAATCATCAGCATGTGTATGGCCGCGTTGTGGCAGATGTATGTGATGATGACCGAAACTTATACGCTCAACCGTTTCAAAGACAAAGAATTGGTTTGGCGCGTAGCTTTGTTATTTATCAGTTTCAGCCTTGCCGTTTACCTGCTCTGTCCGAATTCGCGTAAAAAAGGCATCGTCTTTTTTATTCTCGGGGGCGGCGGCGCAATCATGTATCTGCTTGCGCGGATGTGGTTGCCGTTCAGCAAGTGAAACGACGATTTTCCGACCGCCGAAAGGTCGTCTGAAACGCACGGGGTTGTCATTCAGAGGCAGTCTCAGGGCATTCCACTAATCTAAAGGAGAAATCCATGAATCTACACGAGTATCAGGCTAAAGAACTGCTGGCAAGCTACGGCTTGCCCGTGCAAGGCGGTATTTTGGCGCACAACGGCGAAGAAGCCGCAGCCGCTTACGACAAACTGGGCGGCAAATTTGCTGTCGTTAAAGCCCAAGTCCACGCAGGCGGACGCGGTAAAGCGGGCGGTGTAAAAGTCGTCAAAAGCCGTGAAGAAGCCAAAGAAGTGGCGGAAAGCCTGATTGGCACCAATCTGGTTACTTATCAAACCGATGCCAACGGTCAGCCGGTCAACAGCGTTTTGGTTTGCGAAGACATGTATCCGGTGCAAACCGAGCTGTATTTGGGCGCGGTGGTTGACCGTTCTACCCGTCGCATCACATTCATGGCTTCGACCGAAGGCGGTGTGGAAATCGAAAAAGTTGCCGCTGAAACCCCTGAAAAAATCTTCAAAGTAACCGTTGACCCGCTGGTCGGCCTGCAACCTTGCCAAGCGCGCGATGTGGCGTTCCAACTGGGCTTGAAAGACAAACAAATCAACGAGTTCGTCAAACTGATGACCGGCGCGTACAAAGCGTTTGTCGAAAACGACTTTGCCCTGTTTGAAGTGAACCCGCTGGCAGTCCGCGAAAACGGCGCGCTGGCCTGTGTGGACGGCAAAATCGGTATCGACAGCAACGCCCTCTACCGCCTGCCGAAAATCGCCGAATTGCGCGACAAATCCCAAGAAAACGAACGCGAGCTGAAAGCCTCCGAATTCGACCTGAACTATGTTGCGCTGGAAGGCAACATCGGCTGTATGGTGAACGGCGCAGGTTTGGCGATGGCAACCATGGACATCATCAAACTTAAAGGCGGGCAACCTGCCAACTTCTTGGACGTAGGCGGCGGTGCGACCAAAGAGCGCGTAGTTGAAGCGTTCAAACTGATTCTCGAAGACAAATCCGTCAAAGGCGTATTGATCAACATCTTCGGCGGTATCGTCCGTTGCGACATGATCGCGGAAGCCATCGTTGCAGCCGTTAAAGAAATCAACGTTGACGTGCCTGTCGTTGTCCGTCTGGAAGGCAACAACGCCGAACTCGGCGCGAAAATCCTGAACGAATCAGGTCTGAAACTGACTTCCGCCGACGGCCTGAATGACGCAGCCGAAAAAATTGTCGCAGCCGTAAACGCCTAAGGAGAAAAGAATGAGCGTATTGATTAATAAAGACACCAAAGTATTGGTTCAAGGTTTCACCGGTAAAAACGGTACTTTCCACTCCGAACAAGCTCTGGCTTACGGCACTAAAGTCGTCGGCGGCGTGACTCCGGGTAAAGGCGGTCAAACCCACCTGAACCTGCCTGTGTTCAACACCATGAAAGAAGCCGTTAAAGAAACCGGCGCGGACGCATCCGTGATTTACGTTCCGGCTCCGTTTGTTTTGGATTCTATCGTTGAAGCGGTTGATTCCGGAGTAGGCTTGGTGGTTGTGATTACCGAAGGCGTTCCGACTCTGGATATGCTCAAAGCCAAACGCTATCTGGAAACCAACGGCAACGGCACACGTTTGGTCGGCCCTAACTGCCCGGGCGTGATTACTCCGGGCGAGTGCAAAATCGGCATTATGCCGGGCCACATCCACACTCCGGGCCGCATCGGCATCATTTCCCGTTCCGGTACATTGACTTACGAAGCCGTGGCACAAACCACCAAACTGGGCTTGGGTCAATCAACCTGTATCGGTATCGGCGGCGACCCGATTCCGGGCATGAACCAAATCGACGCGCTGAAACTCTTCCAAGAAGACCCCGATACCGACGCTATCATCATGATCGGTGAAATCGGCGGTACTGCGGAAGAAGAAGCAGCCGAATACATCCAATCCAACGTAACCAAACCCGTCGTCGGCTACATCGCTGGTGTGACCGCCCCTAAAGGCAAACGCATGGGTCACGCCGGTGCAATTATCTCCGGCGGCAAAGGTACGGCGGAAGAAAAATTCGCCGCTTTCGAAAAAGCCGGCATCGCCTACACCCGCAGCCCTGCCGAATTGGGCAGCACCATGCTGGAAGTGTTGAAAGCAAAAGGCTTGGCGTAAAGCTCAGTCGTTTTGATTGAAATGCAGAGAGGTCGTCTGAAAACTTGGAAACAGGTTTTCAGACGACCTTTTTATCTCTAGCGTTAATCTTTACATGTTTTCAAACCACCTTTAGCCGAATTGACTTGAGAAGAAGTGTAAAGGGGTTATAATCAGTTAACAGATGAATAATCTGTTATTTCACCCATATGGACATCAAGGAGAAGGTAATGAAAAAACATGATTTTGAATCCCGCAAAGAAGCTTTGTTGAAAGACATCCAAGACGTGATGAGCGATGTTGAAGAGCTGTACAGCAAAGGCGTGGAAGTCGGCTCGGAAGAGGGCAAAAAAGCCAAAGCCAAATTGCAGGAGAAACTTGAAGCTGCCAAGGATCGTTTGCATGACTTCCAAGAAGAAGCCGGCGACCGAATCAGATACCACGCTGACCGCGCGCGTGAAAAATACGACGAATTTGAAGAAGAGGCAGAAGAGCGTTTCAGAGAAGGCAAAAAACGCTTTGCCGAGTTTGGAGAAGAAGCAGGCGACCGCATCAAACGCGGCGCACGCCAAGCCGATGCAGCCGTACACGACAAACCTTATTACGCAATGGGCTTTGCCGCACTGGCGGGCTTGGTCGTCGGCGTATTGCTGAACCGCCGCTAATCGGTAAAACATGAATGCCGTCCGGACATGATTTTCCGAAATCTTGTTCCGGCGGCGTTTGCTTATGCGGGTCGACAAAGATTTCAGACGACCCCAAAGCCTTCAGATTGTCCGTTTCGGAACAATCAGGGAAATTGGAATATGGGCATCAGACAAAATATCGAACATACGAAAACGCTGCTGAATCAAGGTATTGATTTGTTCCTGTTGCGGATGCAGATTTTGAATCTGGATTTGGCAGAGCAGGCGGAAAACGTGTTCCGCATCATCATATGGTTGGTCGTATCGGGCATATTGCTGCTGGTTGCATTCATCAGCCTGCTTTTCGGACTAAACCGCGTGTTGCCGGATACTGCGGCAATATGGGTATTCTTCGGGATAACCACCGTCTGCCTGATCGTCATTGCGGTCTTGTTCGGCAAAGTGTCGAAAGGCTGGCGCAGCCAAAACAACAAAATCGCCGCAACCTTGCAGGACATTCAGGCAGACATCGCCTGCCTGCGCGGTCAAGATATGCAGGAAGGAGGGGGCGATGAATAAAACGGAACGCGATGAAGCACGCGAACTGCTGCAACTGGAAGCCAAACTCGTCCGCCTGAGGATTGAGGCATCGTATTTGAAACAGCGCAAATTGAAGGAACAGGAAGAGCGCAAGTCGGACACGCTGATGAAGTTGCTGGATTTGGGCAACGAGCTGACGCAGACAAGCCTGCTGTATAAAACGGCAGGACTCGCCATTCCGCGCAAATACCGCTTCGGCGCACTGCTGGCAGCGTTTGCGTTGAAGGCTGCGATGAAGTAGATGGGATTAGAAAGAAGGTCGTCTGAAAGTTGGGTTTCAGATGACCTTTTTGTATTTGCGGGGTTCGTGGGCAAAGCCCACGCTACGGTGGGTTTCAGACGATTTTTGGTTGTCGGTGTAGGTTGGGATAACCGTATCCGACGGGATATTTTTCTGCCGTCATTCCCGCGCAGGCGGGAATCCACTTTTGAATTTCGGCAACTGTTTTTGAATATCTGTTTCTTAGGGTTTCCGATGGATTCCCGCCTGCGCGGGAATGAAGGCTGCTGGAGGTAATTATGGGTTGGATTGGTAAAGTTTGCGTTGAAATTTGCGATGAAGTAGATGAGATTAGAAAGAAGGTCATCTGAAAGTTGGGTTTCAGACGACCTTCTGAGGTTAGCAGGGTTCGTGGGCGAAGCCTACGCTACTTTTGATTTCAGACGACCTTGAGTCAGAGGTCGAAGGCGGCGTTGATGAGGCGTTTGGTGTAGTCTTTCTGCGGGTGGTGGAAGATTTGGTCTGCGCTGCCGTATTCGACGAGTTCTCCGTGCTGCATGACGGCGACGTTGTCGCTGACGGCGCGGACGACGGAGAGGTCGTGGCTGATAAAGATGTAGGTCAGTCCGTATTTGGTTTGGAGTCCGCGCAGCAGTTCGACGACTTTGATTTGGACGGAGCGGTCGAGGGCGGAGGTGGGTTCGTCGAGGAGGATGAACTTGGGCCGCAGGATGAGGGCGCGGGCGATGGCGATGCGTTGGCGTTGTCCGCCTGAGAATTCGTGCGGGTAGCGGTTGAGTGCGTCAGCGGGCAGGGAGACTTCGTCCAGGACTTTGAGGACGAGTTCGGTGCGCTGGGTTTTGGTCATTTCGGGGCGGTGGACGGTGAGGCCTTCGCCTATGATTTCGCCGACGGTGAGGCGAGGGGAGAGTGAGCCGTAGGGGTCTTGGAAGACCATTTGGCGTTCGGCTTTGAGCTGGCGCGCGCGTTCGGGGGTGAGGGCGGCGAGGTCGCTGCCGTCGAAGTGTATGCTGCCTTGGTAGGGGAGCATTTGCATGATGGCTTTGCCGAGCGTGGATTTGCCGGAACCGGATTCGCCGACGATGCCGAGGGTTTCGCCTTGGCGGATGGCGAGGCTGATGTTTTTGACGGCGTGGAAGGTTTTGAGGGGTTTGCCGAAGAAGTTGTGTTTGAGGGTGAAGTGGACGTTGATGTTGTCGGCACGGATGAGCTCGGGCGGGTTGCCTTCTACGGGGTCTTTCATGCCTTTTGGGACGGAGTGGATGAGTTGGGCGGTGTAGGGGTGGGTCGGGTTGGCGAAGACTTGTTTGATTTTGCCGCGCTCGACGATTTCGCCGTCTTTCATGACGCAGACGGTTTCGGCGTAGTGTTCGGCGAGTCCGAGGTCGTGGGTGATGAAGATAATCGCCATGCCCATTTGTTTTTGGAGGTCGTGCAGGAGGTCGAGGATTTCTGCTTGAATGGTGACGTCGAGGGCGGTGGTGGGTTCGTCGGCGATGAGCAGAGCGGGGTCGTTGAGCAGCGCCATGGCGATCATGATGCGCTGGAGCTGGCCGCCTGAGAATTCGTGGGGGTATTGTTTCAGACGACGTTCTGCTTCGCGGATGCCGACGCGGTTGAGGAGGTCGAGGATGCGTTCGCGGGCGGCTTTGCGGGTGATGGTTTTGTTGTGGACGCGCAGGGCTTCTGTGAGCTGGGTGCCGATTTTCATGAAGGGGTTCAGCGAGGTCATGGGCTCTTGGAAGATGAAGCTGATACGTCCGCCGCGCAGGCTGCGGAGGGTTTTTTCGTCTGCGTCGAGGATGGATGTGCCGTCGAAGGTGATGCGTGAGTCTTGTCCGTAAAGGGTGGTGTTTTCGGGCAAAAGGCGCATGAGAGACATGGCGGTAACGGATTTGCCGGAACCGGATTCGCCGACGAGGGCGAGGGTTTCGCCTTTGGCAACTTGGAAGCTGATGTTGCGCACGGAGTGGACGGTTTTTTCGTGGAGCTGGAAGCGGATGTCGAGGTTTTCGACGGTGAGTAATGGGGTGGTCATGGGTGTGTCCTCGTTGTGTGTGTCAGCGGTCTTTGGGGTCGAGTGCGTCGCGCAGGCCATCGCCGATGAAGTTGAAGCAGAAGAGGGTGGCGACGAGGAAGAAGCAGGGGACGAGGAGCTGCCACGGGGCGGCTTCCATGGAGGCTGCGCCTTCTTGGAGCATCGAACCCCAACTGGTCTTGGGTTCTTGTACGCCCAATCCGAGGAAGCTGAGGAAGGATTCGAACATGATCATGCCGGGGACGAGCAGGGAAGCGTAAACCATGACGACGCCGAGTACGTTGGGGATGATGTGGCGGGTAACGATGCGGCGGCGGGATACGCCTGTGATGCGGGCGGCTTCGACGAATTCTTTGTGTTTGAGGCTGAGGGTTTGTCCGCGGACGATGCGGGCGACGTCAAGCCATGAGACGAGTCCGATGGCGACGAAGATGAGTAAGAGGTTGCGCCCGAAGAAGGTGGTCAACAGGATGACGAAAAACATAAAAGGAAAGGCGTTGAGAATTTCGAGCAGGCGCATCATGACGGAGTCGAGTTTACCGCCGAAAAAGCCTGCGAGTGCGCCGTAGAGCGTGCCGATGACGACGGCGACGAGTGCGCCTGCGATGCCGATGAGCAGGGAAATGCGTCCGCCGGCGGCGGCGCGGGTGAGGAGGTCGCGTCCGAGCAGGTCGGTGCCGAAGTAGTGGCGGGTGGCGAAGGAGGGCGGGATTTGCATGTTGTCCCAGTCGGTGTGGTCGTAGGTGTAGGCGCTGACCCAGGGGACGGCGATAACGAAGAGGATAATGGCGGCAAGGATGAAGACGCTGCACAGGGCGGCTTTGTTGTTGCTGAAACGCCGCCATGCGTCCTGCCACAGGCTGCGTCCGTGTACTTGTGCCTGTTCGGCGGCTTCTGCTATGGCGCGGGAATTTTTCTTGTTGAATAGCATGGTGTTCTCCGTTTTTTGTTCGGAGGTCGTCTGAAAACGGCAAAACCGGTTTTCAGACGACCTTTTTTTTGCTTTTAATAGCGGATTTTGGGGTCGATCAGGGCGTAGAGGATGTCGAGTATGGCGTTGAAGACGATGGTCAGTACGCCGACGAGGATGGTCAGCCCCAAGATCATGCCGTAGTCGCGGTTGAGCGCGCCGTTGACGAAGAGTTGTCCGATGCCGGGCAGACCGAAGACGCTTTCGATGACGATGGCGCCGGTGATGATGCCGACGAAGGCGGGAACGAGATAGGAAAGGATAGGCAGCATGGCGGGACGCAGGGCGTGGCGCAGGACGATGCTGTTCATCGATAATCCTTTGGCGCGGGCAGTGCGGATGTAGGGGCTGTTCAACACTTCTATCATCGCGCCGCGCGTGATGCGGGCGAGGCCTGCGACATAGCCTATGGAGAGGGCGGCGACGGGCAGGATGAGGCTGGTCAACGAACCGTCATTCCAGCCGCCGGCGGGCAGCCATTTGAGGGTGATGGCGAAGATGAAAATCATGATGGGGGCTTTGACGAAGCTGGGGACGACGATGCCGGTCATGGCGGCGGTCATGATGGTGTAGTCCGCCCATGTGTTGCGCCTGAGTGCGGCGATGGTGCCCATGAGTACGCCCAAGACGGTGGAGATGATGAAGGCGTACACGCCCAGCTCGACGGAAACGGGCAGGGCTTGGGCGAGCAGCTCGTTGACGTTGTAGTCTTTGTATTTGAATGAGGGACCGAGGTCGCCGTGGGCGAGTTGTTTGAGATAGTTGAAGTATTGCAGGTACATCGGGTCGTTCAGATGATATTTGGCTTCGATGTTGGCCAGTACGGCGGGCGGTACGTTTTTGTCGCCGGTGAAGGGGCTGCCGGGTGCGAGCCGCATCAGGAAGAATGAGACGGTAATCAGTACCAGCATGGTGGGGATGGCGGAAAGTATGCGGCGGATGATGAATTTCAGCATATCGTACCTGCTCGGGGCTTGGTGGGTCGGAATATGCCTGAATACGGGAAGGCGGCCTGAACGGGTGTTCGGACGCTTGGGATGGTTTCTCTTCTTTGTAGTCAGGCCCTTGGTTTTGGAGTGTGCGGGCTTTTGTTTTATGGTCGTCTGAAAACTTTAGAATAGGATTTCGGACGGTTTTTTATTGTGGCAGTCGCGGGCGGAAGCCTGCGTTTTGGGTTTGTTTCGGAGGTCGTCTGAAATCGGATTTTTGGTTTCAGACGACCTTTTTGCTGGTGTTTCTCGTGGGCAAAGCCCACGCTACGGCCTTTTTCAGACGACCTTTGCGGTTAACGCGCCAGCGGTTCGGTGCGTTTGATCAGCCATGCTTTTGCCGCGCCTTCGGTCAGCGGCTCGAGGCGGCGGCGGACTTCGGCGTGGTAGCGGTTGACCCAGTCGATTTCGCCGTCGGTCATCATGGCGGTATCCATCAGGCGGGTGTCGATGGGGCAGAGGGTCAGGGTTTCGAAGTAGAGAAAGCTGCCGAACTCGGTTTCCTGCGGGTTGGCAACAGCTTGGTTGGCGGCGAGGTTCTCAATGCGGATGCCCCATTTTCCGGGACGGTAGAGTCCGGGTTCGATGGAGGTAACCATGCCTTTTTTCATGGCGTGCTGCGGGCCGGGAACGGCGGCACAGGCGATGACTTGCGGGCCTTCGTGGACGTTGAGGAAATAGCCTACGCCGTGTCCTGTACCATGACCGTAGTCGCATTGCGCCTGCCACAAGGGTTTGCGGCAGATGGCGTCTATCATCGGCGAGAGGATGTTTTCGGGGAACACGGCTTCGGCAAGCGCGATATGGGCTTTGAGAACGAGGGTGTTGTCGCGTTTTTGTTCGGCGGTCGGTGTACCGACGGGGACGACGCGGGTGATGTCGGTCGTGCCGCCTTTGTATTGCGCGCCGGAGTCGATGAGCAGCAGACCGTTGCCGCTGATGGTGCTGTGGCTTTCGGGCGTCGCGCTGTAATGCGGCAGGGCGGCGTTGGCGTTGAAGCCTGCGATGGTGTCGAAACTCAATGAGATGAAGCCCGGACGTGCGCTGCGGTGGCGGTGGAGCATGGTGTCCACGTCGATTTCGGTCAGGCTGCCGCCGTTGTCAATGATGTCTTCAAACTCGGCGAAGAAGCCGCACAACGCCGCGCCGTCGTGTTCCATCGCTTCGCGGATGTGGGCGATGTCGGCTTCGGATTTGACGGATTTGAAGAAGGTGGAGGGGTTGATGCCTTCGATAAGGCGCACGCTTTCGGGCAGGCGCACGAGCGTGCTGACGGCGGTTTTGTTCGGCTCGATGAGCAGCGCGCCATCGATTTGCGCGAGTTTGTCGGCAACTTGGGCATAAGGTTCGACTGTCATGCCGGCGGTTTGCAGCGCGGCGGCAGCCTCGGCATTCAGACGACCTTGGTCGGTAAACAGGACGGCGTTGTCTTTGCCGATCAGCAGGAAGGACACGAAAACGGGATTGAAAGGCACGTCGCTGCCGCGCAGGTTGGTCAGCCAAGCGATGTCGTCAAGCGAGGAAACCAAGTGGTAATCCGCGCCTTTTTCCGCCATGACGGCGCGCACGCGGGCGAGTTTTTCGGCGGCGGACTCGGAGACGTAGGCAGGGTCGTGGATGAACACGGTTTCGGCGGGGATGGCAGGGCGGCTTGTCCACACTTGGTCAAGCAGGTCGTCGGGGTGTTCGATGCGGATGTTTTTGGCGGTCAGGGATTGCGCCAAAGTGCGTTTGCCGGTGAGCGACACCATATCGGAAGGGATGCCGACGGCGGCGTTTTCGGGCAGGTTTGCCGCGAGCCATTCGTTATACGGCGGAACTTGCCCGCTTTTTTGCAATTCAATGCCGCTGCCTGCAAGCTGTTTGGTGGCTTGTTCCCAATAGCGGCTGTCCACCCACACGCCTGCTTCATCGGCGGTTACGACGAACGTGCCGACCGAGCCGGTAAAGCCTGACAACTCGCGGCGCGCCTGCCAGTGTGCGGGCAGGTATTCGGAAAGATGGGGGTCGGCGGAGGGGATGACGAGTGCGTCCAAACCTTGCGCCTTCATGGCTTCGCGCAATGCGGACAGGTAATTCGATACGGTATTCATGAACGGATTCTCCAATAGGGTTTCGTGGTTTCAGACGACCTTTTTATAGCGGATTAACTTGATGTACAGAGAGGTCGTCTGAAAAACGTGTCTATGTTATCAAATCACTTCTTGGGTGCAAACGACCAATTTTTGATGGTGTAATTTTTCAGCGGGTCGCGGTCGGAGTAGCCTTGGATGTCGGGTTTCACCAGATTGATGCTGACTTGGTGATACAGCGGGATAAAGGCGTCGTCGCGTTGCAGCATCGCCTCGGCGCTGACGTAGCGGCGGGCGCGCTCTTCGGCGGAAATGCCCGCTTCGAGCGTGCTGTTCATCAGCTTGTCGAATTCGGGATTCTTGTAATGGAAGGCGTTGTTTGGATTGTTGGATTTGAAAATATTGAGCATGCCCGCAGGGTCGTTGTAGTCGGAACACCAGCCCGCAAACGCCATACTGAAGTTGCCTTGCAGGCGCTTGTCCAAAAAGGTTTTCCATTCTTCGTTCATCAGCGTGGGGCGCACAAACGGCACGGTCGCCTTCCAAATGGATTGCAGCGCGGTAATTTGTTTTTTGGCGGCCTCGCTGGTGGTATAGACGATTTGGAACTCGAGCGGTTTCTCTTCGCTGTAACCCGCTTCGCGCAAGAGTTTTTTCGCTTCGGCAATGCGCGCTTCGCGCTTGAGCGGCTTCCACGCGGGGGCAGACTCGCCGCCGCCCTGCATATTTGGCGGGGTAAGCTGGAACGCTTCCTTGTCGCCGCGTCCGGCAACTTTGGTAATGATGGCGCGGTCGGTCAGGAGGTTGAGCGCGCGGCGGACTTTGGGATTTTTAAATTCGGCGGATTCCAAGTTCGGCTCTAAAAACCAAGAACACAGCAAAGTCGCGCGCCGGACCTGCCCGGGAAATTCTTTCTCGGCAATCTTAATCTGATCGGAAGGGATGCCGTAGGTAACGTCCACTTCGTCGGCGCGGTAGCGGTCGTATTCTTTGCCGCTGGCGAGGAACACCGCCTGCGGGATGGATACTTTTTTGCTGTCGTAATAAGCAGGGTTTTTATCCATGGTGATGTGGCTGTTGACACGCCATTCTTTGAGGATGTATGCGCCGCTGGAAACATAATTGCCCGGCTGCGTCCATTTTTCGCCGAATTTCTCGACCGTGGCGCGGTGGACGGGGTAGGTGAACTGCTGAATCAGCATATCGGGGAAATACGGCACGGGCGCGGTGAGCGTGAATTGCAGCGTTTTCTTGTCCAAAGCCTTGACGCCCAAAGTATCCGGCTTCGCCTTGCCTTGCAGGATTTCCGCCGCACCCTGTATTTTCGCGTCTTCCAAATAGCTGCTGTTAGGCGCGGCGGTTGCGGGATCGGCGAGGCGGCGGAAGCTGTAAACGAAATCTTCGGCGGTAATCGGGTCGCCGTTGCTCCAATTTGCATCGCGCAGGTGGAACGTCCAAACGCGCCCTTCGTCCGACGACTCCCATTTCAACGCCAAAGCGGGAATGGTTTTGCCTTCGGCATCCGTACTGACCAAGCCGTCCATCATCTGACGGATAATCGCGCCTGCCGCCATATCCGAGCTTTTCTGCGGGTCGAGCGTACTCGGTTCGACCGCGTTGCTGATGACGATTTTATTGTATTCGCTGCGTTTGAATTCGGGCGCGGGCTTGACTTCGCGATGACACGCCGACAGCGCAAGCACTATGGCAAGCGATAAAGCCGATATGGAATAAGGTTTGTTCGGCAGCACGTTTTTTCTCCTCTTCTCGCTATCTCTCCCTCCATCCTGCGTTTTGCAAAAAATAAAAAACTACATATGACTACATGGCAGGGAAATATTCTGATTTTTGGCGGATAAAAAGATTTATTCTCTATGGATATTTGAAAAAATCCGCCTGCTTTGGGAAACGGTTTGCAAGATAACACAAAAAAACGCCGTAAAAAACATTTTTTGAAATAAAAGTTACAAGTGATTACAAAAATATTGATTTTTTTGCACGCCTCAAATAGTATAAAACCCTGTTTAAACGCAGCCTCAGAAAAATCAAGCAAAAGGAGAATAAAATGAAGAAGTTATTAATGATTGCGGTTGCCGTCCCGCTTGCCGCCCCCGCATTGGCATCCGATAACGAAGCCAAAATCGGCGGACGGATATTTACTTCTATCGAACACGAACGCAACGGCAAAGGGCAATCCGCTACCGATATATCCGACAACAACAGCCGCATCTGGATTATGGGCAGTGAAAAACTCGACAAAGACCTCAAGCTCATCTACGGCGTCAATTCATTCGTCGCCTTCGACTACAACGGCTGGAGTACGGACGACTCCTACATCGGTCTGCGCGGCGATTTCGGTACCGTCCGCGCCGGCTGGCTCAGTACCCCCATGCACTACCTGACCGGCGAACAAGACGCGTTCAACGGCAACAACCACACCCAAACCATGGGGCGCATGACCCGTTTCGGCGGCCGTGAAATCGCCCTGAACTACGAATCCAAAACCTTTGACAACGGCTTCAACTACCGCGTCCAAATCGCGCCCGGTGCCAACAAATACAAAGACAGGAAACGTAACAGCGACTGGATGGCGGGCTTAGGTTTGCACTACAAACACCCGACCAACGGTTTCAACGCCCACTACGCCCTCGAATACGCCCGCAACGGCTCGCCTGACGATACCAAAGACAGACAGGTTCATTCCATGAAAGTCGGCTACGACAAAGACAATCTCTACCTCGCCGCCGGTATGATGTACGCCCGCAATGTTGCCGACAAATTCCACTGGGAAGACGAAACCAAAACCAATACCAACACCCGCGATTTCCAAGTGACCGCCGGCTACACCATGGGCAACATCACCCCCAAACTCGGCGTCGCCTACGGTCGCTCCGATACCGGCAAGAACTACAAACAGCTCGCGTTTAACACCGAATACAAATTCTCCAAACGCACGACCCTCTCATTCAACTCAGGCGTAGTCAAAGAAAGCAAAGACCCCAAAACCGGCTGGGCGGCAGGCATTTCGCTGGAACACAGCCTGCAATAACGCGGGATTTGAAGCGTAAAAGGTCGTCTGAAAACCTGAATATGGGTTTTTCAGACGACCTTTTGTAATTGGCTTCATTGCTTGCTGATGTAGGTAGGATACTTGTATCCGACAACTGCTTGAAATTTTCCACATTGCCTAATTAGGGTTTGAATGTTGGCAACGTTGGATACTCATATCTGGCCTACTGACTCCTGAATCGGACGATAAGCCGGGTCGTTTCTTCATGGGCAAGGCACACGCTGCTTATACGGGCAAACCGCCTGCGCCGGCTTTGAAAAAAGTCGTCTGAAAACGGCAGATGCCTTGTCCACAAAAATCGTGCCTATATCCGGATACTGCCTTTATGTTTACAATCATAATGTTATAAAGTATCATCCTTACTTTTGTTTCATTTTGAACACATCGTCTTTAATTCCGATATTGTTATGAATTCCATTTTACTCACCGGATTGTTCCAACGCCTGCTGATTGCGCTTTTCGCTTTGGCGGCGGTTTGGGGCATGTATTTTTGGGCGGTTGCATGAGTATCGTTGTTGAAAATCTGACGGTCAGCTACCGGACACGGCCTGCCGTACACCATGTCGGCATCGAATTTGCCGAGCATTCGATGTGGGCGGTCTGCGGGCCGAACGGGGCGGGCAAATCAACTTTTTTAAAGGCGGTCATGGGTTTGCAGCAAGTCGATACGGGACGCGTCCTCCTGCAAAACCTGCAACGCAAAGACATCGCCTATCTGCCGCAGCAGTCGGACATCGACCGCGGCCAGCCGATGACGGTTTTCGAACTGGCGGCGATGGGTTTGTGGTACGAAATCGGCTTTTTCGGACGGGTTGACGCAGCGCAGCGTATCCGGGTTTTGGATGCGCTTGCACGCGTCGGTATGCGGGATTTTGCCGACAGGCAGATCGCCCATTTGTCCAACGGCCAGTTTCAGCGCGTTTTATTTGCGCGTATGCTGGCGCAGGGGGCGAAATTCCTGCTTTTGGACGAACCTTTCAACGCCGTCGATGCGCGCACGACTTACGCTCTTTTGGATGTATTGCGCCAATGCAATGACGAAGGGCAGGCAATTATCGCGGTGTTGCACGATTATGCGCAGGTACGCGATTATTTTTCGGACACGCTGTTGCTGGCCCGGGAAAAGGTTGCGGCGGGCAGAACGCCGTCCGTCCTGACCGATGAAAACCTTGCCCGCGCGAATATGCTGATGCAGCGGCAGGAGTCTGAGGACTGGTGCGACGTATAGTTTGCGCAGCCCCCTTGTAAGGCAGTACGTCGTCTGAAAGATGCGGCGAAGGATTTTCAGACGACGTTTCCCATTTTCAGAAGTTTTCCCTTATTTACCGGATACCATGAATTTATACGATTTGCTGATTTCCCCTTTTGCGGAATTCGACTTTATGCGCTATGCGCTTGCGTCGGTATTCTGTCTGGCTTTGAGTGCCGCTCCGGTCGGGGTGTTCCTGGTCATGCGGCGCATGAGCCTGGTGGGCGATGCTTTGAGTCATGCCGTCCTGCCCGGTGCGGCAATCGGCTATATGTTTGCCGGGCTGAGCCTGCCTGCAATGAGCGTCGGCGGGTTTGCAGCAGGCTTGCTGATGGCGCTTTTGGCGGGTTTGGCGAGCCGTTTTACATCGTTGAAGGAAGATGCCAACTTTGCTGCCTTTTATCTGAGCAGTCTGGCAATCGGCGTGGTTTTGGTCAGTAAAAACGGCAGCAGCGTCGATTTGCTGCATCTCTTGTTCGGGTCGGTCTTGTCGGTGGATATTCCCGCGCTGCAACTGATTGCCGCCTCGGCAAGCGTCACGGTAACGGCATTGGCGATTATTTACCGCCCGCTGGTCTTGGAAAGCATTGACCCGCTGTTTCTGAAGGCGGTCGGCGGGAAGGGCGGCTTTTGGCACGTCGTTTTCCTGATTTTGGTGGTGATGAACCTTGTTGCAGGCTTTCAGGCACTCGGTACGCTGATGTCGGTCGGTCTGATGATGCTGCCGTCGATTACCGCGCGGCTCTGGGCGAAAAGCATGGGCGCGTTGATGGCTTTGTCCGTCTTTATCGCGCTGGTCTGCGGTTTTGCCGGACTGCTGTTTTCCTATCACGTCGAAATTCCGTCCGGACCTGCGATTATCTTGTGCTGCGGCGTGCTGTATGCCGTATCGCTGGTGTTCGGGCGCGAAGGCGGTATATTGGGCAAATGGTTTAAGCGTCGCAAGCACAAGGCCTTGTGAAGGGCAGTTGTGCAAGCTGAAAATCAAAAAGGTCGTCTGAAAAGCTGCTTGGGCTTTCAGACGACCTTTTTATCGGGTTTACCGATCGGATTTTTGAAACCGATTTGTTGTCATTCAAATAGAAACGTTTCAATCGGCGTTATTCCCGATAAGGCGGAAATTTCTTTCAATTTGGGCAACTGTTTTTCAAATACCTGTTTCTTAAGATGTCCGACGGATCACCGCCTGCGCGGGAATCTCGGCGGATGGCGGGCAGAGTGTTTTTCCAACCCTTTATCCCTGCTGCTTCAAAACTGTTTCTCCACGCTGACGAATGTCTGCATACTTTTGCGGGAATAGAAGCCGCTCATATTGCTGTCGATTTTGAGATAACGGAAATTCAAATGCGGCACTAAGCCTTTCCATGAAATTTTATTGTGCCAAACAGAGGCATTTGCCTGATATTCATGGTCTTTTCGGGTCAGACGGTACACCAGGCTTCCCGGCGCATCAAAGGTACGGCGGGCGTAGCGCAGGTTGGTGCGGATGCCGAATCCGTTCTCAAACGCTTTCGCCGCGCCGAAGCGTATGCCCTTGCGTACGGATGCCTGCTCCGCTTCTTTGGTCATGTCGTGCGACCAGTCTGCGCCGCCGTAGAGCAGCCAGTTTTTCGGTGCAGAGTATGCCAGCGTTGCCCCCGCCAGCGGCATATGGCTGTTGTAACGCGCTGCCGAGCCGCTGTTCCGATAGTATTTTTTGATATAACCTGCATTGAGCGAGAGCCGCCATTTTTCGTTCAGACGACGTGAAAAATCGGTATGGATACCGGTTTCGCGATTATAGCGTTTGCCGCCCAGCCAGTTTTGCTCAGCAAACGGTACAATCCCGAAAGATTGCACTGCCGAACGGTTTTTATAGCCCGCCGCCAAGCGCAGGCTTTGCTCGTTAAAATCCTGATTGTCCCAATAATGCACGCCGTCGCCGTTCAGGCTGCCGTAAACAAAATGATGTCCGCCTACATTGATTTCGCGTGATACGCCAGCTCCGTAGCGGATACCGTGCGCCTTTTGCGGCAGGCTCTCAGCGGTTTTATTCCAGCGTCTGCCGTTCCATTCTATAACGCGCTCGGACGAGGCATTGTTCACATTATCGGTCTGCTCGTATTGCAGCGAAACATCAGGCTGCCAGCTTTGCGCCGATTCAATGGCGGCAAGATAGCGGTCGGCAAGTTGCTGCATGGGCGGCTGCAAATCCGGTTTTGCCTGTTTCAATTCCGCCTTTGCTTCGCGGTACTGCTTGTTTTCAAACATCATTACACCCAAATCGAAACGCGGATACGCCAAATCGGGATGTTTCGCCAAAATGCCGCGATAGAGCGAGACAGCTTCATCATGCCGCAACTGACTGCGCCTCAACGCACCTAAAGCATAATCGTATAAAACGGCATCCTGGTCGGGCGCGGCTTTATATTGCGCCAACAAACCTTCCAGCATCTTCCAGTCCCGTCCGATTAATGCGCGGTTGATCTGTGCTTCCAATGAGGAATCGGCAGAAAGGTCGTCTGAAAGCCTCTGTTCTGCGGGTTTGTCGTCGGTAAAATCTTTTGAGGGTGTTTCGCTGTTAGGCTGCTTGTCAAAAAATACAGGCGCAGGTACACGGACAACGGGTGTCTCGGCAAGGGCGGCTGACGGGAAAGAGAGCATCAGTAAGACGAGATAATTTTTATTCATTTTATTCAGTGGGATATGGATGGCAGGCGTATCCTGTCATTATACGGATAACGCGGTGAAAATGGTCGAAAAGGTCGTCTGAAACGGTTTCAGACGACCTTTTACATCATAATTAAGATGGAAAATTATTTTTGAATCTCTCTGCGTTGTCCGCCGAAGCCGACAGTATCTTTGCCATTAAAGATAACTTTTCCTGCAATTTCTTCTGCATTTTTACCGAAGAAATCTAAAGAGTAAGAGCCTGATTTGTAACCTTGGGTTGCAGTAGATGAAATACCAGTTCCTGAAATCGAACCTTGTTCTAATGTAATGTTATTTCCTAAGCCGGTAATAGTTCCTGAGCCTGTTTTATTTTCAAAATTAACATTGTAATCTAGTGTTCCATTATTTTCGGCATCAAATGCTTTACCGCTATAATTAGCTGTTCCTTTTGTTGGTATCGCTTCTAATTTTGTTTTTAGGCCGGCAATTAGTACATTCGATAGTTCATTAATACTAGAAAAATTACGAACACCTGATTTAGTATCTGCAATAACAATTGAATATGGTTGATTATAGATTGCTTTACCGGTAGTAATAGTTTCTCTTACTGAATAGCAATGTCCATTTGTACAACTAGATGAGGAACTACTTGATGTGCCATATTGGTTTTGCTCGAGTCCATTACGATATTGTCCATTATAAATTCCTTTAGCATTATTGATGATAAGTGTTTCAAGGTTAGCTTTTGCTGTATCTTCATCTAAATCTACATTATTTTTAGCAAAATCAGCAGCTTGATATTCATTAAGACCTTCAGCAATAGCAAGTTTTGTCAAATCTTTTATTTTAATCATGTTATCTAAATTTGCTTTAGATACATCATCTTCATTATTGATATTATTTTGCGCAAATTGTTTTGCTTCGTCATCGTTTAGCCCTTTAGCTTTAGCTTGTTCAATTAATTCAGCAGTTTTTTGTGCGATACGTGCTTCTTCAGCTTTACGAGCTTCTTCGGCTTTACGAGCTTCTTCAGCCTTACGAGCTTCTTCAGCCTTACGGGCTTCTTCAGCCTTACGGGCTTCTTCAGCCTTACGGGCTTCTTCAGCTTTACGGGCTTCTTCAGCTTTACGGGCTTCTTCAGCTTTACGGGCTTCTTCGGCTTTACGAGCTTCTTCGGCTTTACGAGCTTCTTCAGCCTTACGGGCTTCTTCAGCCTTACGGGCTTCTTCAGCTTTACGGGCTTCTTCGGCTTTACGAGCTTCTTCGGCTTTACGAGCTTCTTCGGCTTTACGGGCTTCCTCAGCTTTGCGAGCCTCTTCGGCTTTACGAGCTTCTTCGGCTTTACGGGCTTCTTCAGCTTTTTGAGCTTCCTCTGCTTTACGAGCTTCTTCGGCTTTTGTATTTTCAATATTGGTATCTGTTGGTCGTGCAGATGGCGTTCCTCCCCCACCTCCGCCACAGGCTGCCAGACTTAGAGCGATAACGGTTACTGCGCTTATTTTTTGTAAAGACATAGATGCTTCCTTTGTAATGGGAGGGTTAATAAGTAAATGCAGGTGTATTGTCAACCAGTCATTTGAAAATATCAAGTAAATAATTTACAAAAACAACAAAACTGTTAAATTTTGCAACAGTCGGCTATTCATAATCCTCGATTATGCATACCGAACAAGACAAAATCGATTTCAGCGAACGCTTGAAAACCGCAATCAGGCTGGCGGGTTTGGATAATCTTTCCAATGCCAGCCTTGCCAACCGCTTTAATCTGCGCCATCCCAATCAATCCGTCAGCACGCAGGCTTTTCACCATTGGTTGGTCGGACGTTCGATTCCGACGCCCGATAAAATCGAAACGCTGGCGAAATGGCTGGATACCAGCGGAGAATGGCTGCGGCACGGGCGAATGTTGGAAGAAGGTGGGGCAGTTTCTCCGCAAGAGACGTTGTTGCTGAAATATTTCCGCGCACTGTCGCCTGAAAAGCAGGAGGCGTTGATTACTTTGCTTCATAAAGCGGAGGATTGAGTTTTCATTACAAAAAGGTCGTCTGAAAACAGAAATCCCGTTTTCAGACGACCTTTTGCCTTTATCCGTCAAACCGCTGCTGCTTCAGGTTTGGCTTTGTTTTTCTTGAATTTCAACACGGCTTCTTCTTTCGCTGCATCCCAGTCTATCCGCACGAAGCCGCCGTCGGCGAGTTTGCCGAACAGGAGTTCGTCGGCGAGCGGTTTGCGGATTTTTTCCTGAATCAGGCGGTGCATCGGGCGCGCGCCCATTTGCGGGTCGAAACCTTTTTCCGCCAGATATTTGCGCAATGCCGGCGTGAATTCGGCTTCGACTTTTTTGTCGAGGAGCTGGTGTTCGAGCTGGAGCAGGAATTTGTCCACGACTTTGGTGATGACGGGTTCGGACAAGGACGCAAACGGGATAATCGCGTCCAAGCGGTTGCGGAACTCGGGTGTTAAGAGTTTGTTGATCGCCTGCATTTCGTCGCCGCGTTCGCGCTTGGTGGTAAAGCCGAGACTGGGTCGGCTGAGGCTTTCCGCGCCTGCGTTGGTGGTCATAATCAGGATGACGTTGCGGAAATCGGCACTCTTGCCGTTGTTGTCGGTCAGTTTGCCTGCATCCATTACTTGCAGGAGGACGTTGAAAATGTCGGGGTGGGCTTTTTCGATTTCGTCCAAGAGTAATACGCAGTGCGGATGTTTGTTGGCGGCTTCGGTTAAAAGACCGCCCTGGTCAAAGCCGACATAGCCCGGCGGCGCGCCGATGAGGCGCGATACGGCGTGTGGCTCCATGTATTCGGACATGTCGAAACGTTGCAGCGGTACACCCATCGAGTAAGCAAGCTGTTTGGCAACTTCGGTTTTGCCGACGCCGGTCGGACCGGAGAAGAGGAAGCTGCCTATGGGTTTGTCGGGTAGGGCGAGGCCGGAACGCGACATTTTGACGGCGGCAACCAGCGCGTCGATGGCGTTTTCCTGACCGTAAACCATGTTTTTCAAATCGCGACCGAGGAATTGCAGCACTTGTTTGTCGTCGTTCGATACGGTTTTTTCAGGAATCCGCGCGACTTTGGCGATGACGGTTTCGATTTGCGCTTTGCCAATGACTTTTTTCTGTTTGGATTTGGGTAAAATCCGTTGCGCCGCACCTGCTTCGTCCATCACGTCGATGGCTTTGTCGGGCAGGAAACGCTCGTTGATGTAGCGGGCGGAGAGTTCGGCGGCGGCTTCGAGTGCGCCTTGCGTGTAGCGCACTTGGTGGAAGCCTTCGAACATCGGTTTCAAACCGCGCAGGATTTGCACGGTCTCGGCGACGGTGGGTTCGACCACGTCGATTTTTTGGAAGCGGCGGCTTAGGGCATGGTCTTTGTCGAAAATAGTGCGGTATTCGTCGTAGGTGGTCGCGCCGATGCAGCGCAGCGAACCTTTTGCCAGCGCCGGTTTGAGCAGGTTGGATGCGTCCATCGTGCCGCCGCTCGTGCTGCCTGCGCCGATGATGGTGTGGATTTCGTCGATAAACAAAATGGCTTGCGGGATTTTTTCGAGCTGCTTCAAGACGGATTTGACCCGAGCTTCAAAGTCGCCGCGGTATTTTGTACCCGCCAAAAGCGAACCCATATCCAGCGCGTACACTTCGGCCTCTTTGAGCGCGTCGGGAATATCGCCGTTGACGATTTGATGCGCCAAGCCTTCCGCCAGCGCAGTTTTGCCCACGCCTGCTTCGCCGACCAAAAGCGGATTGTTTTTGCGGCGGCGACAGAGGATTTGCACCAGCCGTTCCATTTCGTGCTTTCTGCCGATTAAGGGGTCGATGCGGCCGGCTTTGACTTCGGCGTTGAGGTTGACGGTGTAGTCCGACAGCGAGCCGCTTTTCGATTCGACGGGGTCATCTGAATCATTGTCGGGGTCGTCTGAAAAGCCTTTGTGTTCATCATCTTCGGTTGCGCCGTGGGCAATGCAGCGCAAAACTTCAAAGCGCGTAACCGATTGCAGCTTGAGGAAATAGACGGCGTGGCTGTCGGTTTCGCTCATCAGCGCCACCAACACATCCAAAGGCTCGACCAAGCCTTTGCCCGCCGATTGGGTATGCACCATTGCGCGCTGGATGACGCGTTGGAAGCCGAGCGTGGGCTGGGTTTCGACTGTATCCAGAAGGTGGTCGGGAATCTGCGGGGTATTTTCGGCAACGCTGGCGGCGAGCTGTTCGGACACCACTTTCAAATCCGCGCCGCAGAGCTTGAGGACGTTGGGGACGGAGGCATCTTCTTCGATTAACACCAAAAGCAGATGCTCGAGGCTGATAAATTCATAATGAGTCTTACGCGCCTCGCGGTAAAGCTGCTGCAAAATCTGTTCCAATTCGGGTGAAAGCATATTAAATCTCCTCGACAATACATTGCAGCGGATGCCCTTCGGCTTTTGCCCGCTGCATGACTTGTTGTTGTTTGGTTTGGGCGATGTCCCGTGTGTAAGTGCCGCACAAGCCTTTGCCTTCGTGATGAACTAAGAGCATCACCGCCACCGCCTGCTCCTGTCCGAGCATAAAGATTTCGGTCAGGATTTCGACGACAAATTCCATCGTGGTGTAATCGTCGTTCAGCAAAAATACGCCGTAACGTTTCGGCGGGGCGGTTTTTTGGTCGCTTAAAAGAGTATCGGATTCGTGATGTGTGTTTGGGTTGTTCATAAATATTTTGGCTTTGTGGAAGAGGGTTTGTTTTCAGACGACCTTGCTAAAGATTTAATACCTAATAAATCTATAAATATAGTGATTATAGAGTTTGATTTCAATTTCTGTTGTATTTTGGTCTGTTTCCGCCATTTTCGCACTTTTTCCCTTATATGGCTTGACGTTTTGACTTAACAAATGTAAAAAGACGGTTAAGCAGAAGCTGGCACTCGACCAAGTATATAAAGCTAGGAAGAAACGCTGAACGTTTAAGTTTGCTGTATGCCTTATTTTGCTGATTTTGTTAATTTTTAAGTATAGGAAGTTTCTAATGGCAACCGGTATCGTAAAATGGTTTAACGACGCTAAAGGTTTTGGTTTCATCACTCCTGACGAAGGCGGCGAGGATCTGTTCGCTCACTTCTCAGCGATCAACATGGATGGTTTCAAAACCCTGAAAGAAGGTCAACGCGTGTCTTTCGACGTAACCACCGGCCCTAAAGGCAAACAAGCTGCTAACATTCAGGCTGCTTAAATAAATGTACGGCTTATGCCGTAGAATAATGGCGGGATTGATTCCCCGCCATTTTTTATTGTCTATGAGAAACGGAACCTATATGGCAGAAGACACGCAAAACGCCGCCTACGAAAACGCCCTGCGGCAGTTGGACGAACTCATCACGCATCTGCGCAGCAGCGGGGAAGTGAGCTGCGCTGTTGCGGAACAAGAAGACCTGATGCTGATACGGCTTGCCGATTTGAAAATCGATCTGCGGCCGAGTGATGAAAAGGCGATAGCGGATATCGACCGGTTTTACCGCCGCCATTTAAGGGGCAAGTAAAAACAGTTTCAGGTTTTGGGAAATAAAAAATAAAAAATAAAACGGCACGCCTTGGCGTGCCGTTTTATTTTCGAGATTAAGGTTTAAGGTTGCTTGCCAGCAGCCATTCTTGAGCCTTTGTGGCATCATCGAAATATTTGGGGTGTTGGTTGGTCAAGAGGCTGGAGAGGCGCGCGCCGAGTTTGATCCAGATGTCGTCTGTAATGACGGCAACCCGGCCAAAGTCGTTTTCGTGTTGATTGAGGAATTTTATTTGTTCTACCGCCATATCGATGGTGAAGTCTTTCAGCATGGACAAATCTAAGAGTATGTCGGGCAGGTGGATTTTTTGTTTGCTTTCCAACAGGGCGGATTCGAGTTGGCGGAAGTCGTCCAGCGTAAACTCGTTGTACAACGCTACATTCAAACCATAAGACTGCTCTCGGATGGAAATCATCATGCTCTCCTTGTTTGAGGACGTTAATGTCCGGAAAACCATTTTTTAATCGCAACCGGCCGGAT
Source organism: Morococcus cerebrosus (assembly GCF_022749515.1). Taxonomy (NCBI): domain Bacteria; kingdom Pseudomonadati; phylum Pseudomonadota; class Betaproteobacteria; order Neisseriales; family Neisseriaceae; genus Morococcus; species Morococcus cerebrosus. Next base: position 1,506,628 of record NZ_CP094242.1, on the reverse strand, counting down.
ACCGCTCAATACGCCGCTTGCTACAATAATAATCATACCAAAGGTTTCCTGCCAAGTAACGCTATCTCCTAAAAACATTACGCCTGACAATGCGGAGAAAACGACAGTCAGGTAGGACAGTGAAGCGACAGTGAATTTGTTGCCGACTTTATAAGCGCGGGTCATGCAGAGTTGGGCGATGGTTGCGGACAGCCCGATACCTGCCAAGTAGGGTAATGTCTCGGCAGACAAGGAATGCCAGCCGGTCAGCGTCGCCCAAACCGCCGACATGGCGACGCCGGTTACCGACAGGTAAAAAACGACCCGCCAGCCCGGTTCGCCAAGCAGGGACAATTCGCGTACCTGCAAATACGCCCAGCCCGACATCGCTCCGCCAGCCAAGCCTGCCAATGCGGCAATTTCTTGTCCGCCTTTGAACGAAGGGTTTAGCAGTAGGACGACGCCGATGAAGCCGAATACCAATATTGCCTGCGTATAAAATGCAATCCGTTCTTTTAAAATCAAAAATGAGAACACGGCCAAAAAAATCGACGAGGTGTAGCTTAAGGTTACGCCTGTTGCCAGCGGCAGGTGGGTAACGGCATAAAACAGGCACAACATCGCCGCTGTGCCGATGACGCTGCGGTTGAGGTGGATTTTCCAATACCGCGTGGCAAATGTGTCTCCCCGCATTTTCGCTATGGCGGCAAGCATGACGGCTGCAAAACTCATGCGCCAGAAAACCAATTCGCCGCTGCTGAAGCCGAATTTTCCTGCTGCCGCTTTGATGCAGAGGTTCATGACGGTAAAACCGAGTGTGGCGATGATAATCCATGCGGAACCGAGCGGATCCTTAGTCGCGGTTTGGTTCATTTCGATATTAATGGATAGATGGGGCGTTCATTATAATGATATAGGGGTCTTCGGGGAATAAATATTTAAAAAGGTCGTCTGAAAAGTATATCTTGTTTTCAGACGACCTTTTGACGGATTAAAGAACATAGAAATAAATACAGAGAAACTGCGCTATGCTGCCGCCTAGAACGAATAGGTGCCAGATGCCGTGTCCGTGTTTGATTTTGGCATCATTAACAAACCAATAAATGCCTGCGCTGTATAAAATACCACCCAACGCCAGCCAAAACAGCCCGGCAAAGGGAAGGGTGCGTACCAGTGGCGATACGGCAACCAAAATCAGCCAACCCATAATGATGTAAATCATCATGGAGAGCAGCCGTTTTTCGCTTTTTCTGCCGATAGTCAGCTCTTGAATAATGCCGAAGAGTGCCAAGCCCCAGGATACGCCGAACAATGACCACCCCCAGCTGCCTTTAAGGGGTATCAGCGTAAACGGGGTATAGCTGCCCGCAATCAGCAGATAAATCATGCAGTGGTCCACTTTTTGCAAAATTGCTTTGATTTTGGGCTGAGGAATGCTGTGGTAAAGCGTGGAGCCAAGATAGAGCAGGATCAGGCAGATACCGTAGGTGAGTGCCGAGGCAAGTTGGTAGGGACCGTTTGCCTTGACAGTCATCAGCACTAATGCCGCCACTGCTAGCATCGAGCCTGCCAAATGGCTGTACGCATTGAAACGTTCACCGTGATACATAAGAGTAGTTCTCATTTCTTTAGGTGTAGAAAGTGTACGCGAAAGGCAAAGGCGGGGCTAGGATAAAAGGATAAAGATAAGTTAAGGTCGTCTGAAAAATGAACTGGCCCCCAAATCTTGGACACTCATAAAAGCCTTTTCAGGCGCTCTGTGCAAGCTGGGTTCTGTATGCGACAGGACTCAGCTTTTTCAATTTCAGACTGCAACGCTCCCGGTTGTAGTAATCCATATAGTCATCTATCTGCTTCATCAATTCGTCCACCGTCAATTCTCCTGCGTTATAGAAACACTCCGTCTTCAACACCGCAAAGAAGCTTTCCATCGGCGCATTGTCCCAGCAGTTCGCCTTTCGCGACATGCTTTGAACCATGGAATGCTCCGCAAGCAATTCCCTATATCCCGCCGTACGGTACAGCACGCCTTGGTCCGAATGAAGCATCGTTCCTTCGCCGGTCAGCCGGGGTGCGGCTTTTTCGAGCATTTCCTTCACCATTTCGCTGTTAGCATTGCGGCTCATGGCGTAGGCGACGATTTCTCGGTTGAACAGGTCCAAGATTGGCGAGAGGTACAGTTTGCCGTCCTTTCCTTTGAGTTCGGTCACGTCGGTCAGCCATTTCTCGTTGGGCTTTTCGGCTGTGAATAGGCGTTTGAGGAGGTGTTCCGATATCTCGCCCATGGCGGGATGGCGGTAGGCTTTTTTTGCCCGTATGAGGGCTTTCAGTTCCAACTGCTTCATCAACCGCGCTGCTTTTTTGCGGTTCCAATCCAATGCTGCGGCAATGCGCCTTTGTCCGTAGCGTCCTTTATGCCGTTTGTAGGTTTCGACAAGGAGGGCTTTGTCGGCCTCGTCGGGATCGGGTCGATCTTGGTGATGGTAGTAAAAGCTGCTTTTGGGCAGGTTTGCGATGTGCAGCAGGTATTTGAGCGGGTGTTGCGCCCTCAGTGTTTGGACGGTTTGGCTTTGTCCTTTTCGGTCCGCTTTTGGCTGAGGGCTTTTAACTCCTTTAGGTAGGCGACCTCTGCGCGCATATAGCACAACTCTTCGATAAGCTCCGCCTGTGTTTTTTCGTGGTCGGGTTTGTCGGCGATGAAGGGGTTTTTGCGGTGTTGGGGCATGGTTTTGGATTGGGGATGTTCGAGTGCGCCGATGCCGCCTTCTTGATAGGCGCGTATCCATCGTCGCAGGTGGGTTCGGGAGATGCCGTAGTGGTCTGCGGTACGCTGTTGGCTGCGTATATGCAGGTAGTGGAGTACGGCTTGGTATTTAAAGTGTAATGTATATTTGCTCATAAAAAAACTGCACCTTGTGAGTTGGAGGGGGGATGTCCAACTTTTGGGGTGCAGTTCAAAAAACAAATCTTGGTTACAGACGGCCTTTTGTTTTTTAAGGCTAGGTTGAATAATGATATTGATATGTTTCAATATAAAATAAAAAACTAAAGCCTTGCTGTATTAACAAGGCTTTAATCAACAACTGGCACGCCCACGGGGAATCGAACCCCGGTTACCGCCGTGAAAGGGCGATGTCCTAACCGCTAGACGATGGGCGCGGATAAATAGATTTTTGGCGCACCCGGAGCGATTCGAACGCCCGACCCTCTGGTTCGTAGCCAGATACTCTATCCAACTGAGCTACGGGTGCGATGTAAGAAAGATTGGGATTATAGGGAGGGGGTGGAATTCTGTCAAGGGTGTTGTTGGAAAATAAACAGGGAAAGTGTAAAATGCGCGGCTATTGGTTGAATTTACAGGAAAATAAAATGGAGAGCGTTTCTCGCTGGCCGTTGTTGCAGAAGGCGTTTGCCCGTTTCGGGAGGCCTGTGGTTGTGGTGGATTTGGAAACTACCGGCGGGAATCTGTATCAAGACAGGGTAACGGAAGTTGCTTTATTGCGTTTCGACGGGCAAAGCGTATGCCGTTATGAATGGCTGGTGAATCCGTGTAAGTCGATTCCTGAATTTGTCGCGCAACTGACGGGTATCAGCAATGAGATGGTGAGAACGGCTCCGTTGTTTGCGGAAATTGCTTTACAGTTGTTGCCGCTTTTACGGGGAGCCGTGGTGGTGGCGCATAACAGCCGTTTCGACTATACCTTCCTGCGCCATGAGTTTCGCCGTGCCGGTATTGATTTTGCTGCGCCTGCTTTGTGTACCGTCCAGTTGTCGCGCCGCCTTTATCCTGAGTTTTACAAACACAATTTGGACAGCATTATCGAACGGAACGCAATTGCAGTGGAAAACCGTCATCGTGCGATGACCGATGTCTTGGCTTTGAGCGATTATTTGGAACACAGCTTGCGCGAAAAGAATACAGAAGATTGGGATAATTACTGCCGGTCTTTGATGAATCCGAAAATGCTGCCAAATTGGGTAACGGATGCTTTGGCAGCGCAGATTTATGCGTTGCCGGACAGCGAAGGTGTGTTGGTCTGGTTTGACGCATTCGGCAAGGCGCAGGCGGTAGTTGCATTGGAGAAGGCGTATAGTGAAACGGCAGAAATGCTGCACGGTAAAAAAGTTCCGCTTTATTTGAAGGCTGCGGCTTCCGTGCGTTTTATTCCTGCGTTGGGCAGTCTGCATTCGGTGTGGCTGAAGGCTCAGGCGATGAGGGAATATGGTATCCGCCCGCCTGAACGAGTCGTTTCCAAGCCTACTGCATTTTCTACTGTTCGTTTTTCTCCCGACGAACACGGTGTATTGCAGGCAAGGATTGTGCCTTTGGATAATGGCAGTCGTGCTGTCCGCCCGTATGGGTTGTTCATCCATAAAAAAGCCGCCAAACGCGCGCTTAATAGTTGGGCGCTGGAAAACAGACTTTGTCCTGATGCCTTGAATATCCTGCCTGTTGCAAATGGAAAAGGTGTGCCGTGTCCTATACAGGCACTCGGGCAATGCGACTGTGCCTGCCGTACCGAGGATGGGATAGAAGCGCAAAACGGACGTGTCCGCGAATTGGCGCATTTGTTGCCCGTTGCAGACTGGGGGAGAGCGCATGAGGTAGAGATTACGGAGACGGACGGCTTATCCGGAAAAAGCATCACTTTGCGTTGTGCCGGCGGGGCGATTGCTATGCCGGACGGCTGCTGGTACTTTGATGACAGTCTGCCCGCGTTGCTGAAAATGAAATTCAGGCGGGAGCGGGAAAGCGTCAAAATTATTGCTTAATGTAATAATGGCGAAAATGGAATAAGCAGGTTTCAGACGACCTCTGATAACCTGCTTATCTTTTAATCAGGTTTGTTTTTCTCTTGGGAATCAATATGAAGTCGGATTTATACACAGCTTGTTTACATCATTGCATGTAGAAATTGTGCATTGTTCCCGTCATTGCACGTTACAATATAGGTCGTCTGAAACCGATTGTATGCCTGATAATGAATACGCCAAAAATTATTTTTTTCGATATTGATGACACGTTATACCGAAAATATACCGATACGCTGCGCCCGTCTGTTGCTAAAGCGATGGAGGCATTGAAAGCGCGGGGTATTTTGACGGCGATTGCGACGGGGAGACCGCCGGTGGCCATTCCGGGTAAGGTTAAAACCCTGATACGCGACAGCGGTATTGATATGCTGGTTACGATTAACGGGCAATATACGACGTTTCACGGGGAGGTGTTGCAGGCTTATCCGATGATTGAAGCCGAAGTGGAGCGGATGTGTGCATTTTTTGACAGTCAGTATATTGATTATGCTTTCGTAAATGATGCCGAAATTGTCGCATCGGCTGCCGGCGAAAGGGTGAAAGAAGCCTTGTCGCACATCCTGCCTGCTTTTGAAGTGGATAAAGAATATTTCCGCAAACAATCGGTTTATCAGATGCTGGTGTTTGCAGATAAAGCCCAAGAGCAGGAAATTATCGGAAAAATCCAATCCGAAGGCTTCAAATCCGTGCGTTGGCACGAGTCTGCGCTGGATATGCTGCGCCGCGAAGGTTCAAAAGCAAGAGGCATTGCACATGCAGTAGAAAAGTTGGGCATAGGCATGGAAGATGTTATGGCTTTCGGCGACAGCTTTAATGATTTGGAAATGCTCTCATCCGTCGGTTTCGGCGTGGCCATGGGAAATGGTGAGGAGGTGGCGAAGGCTGCGGCGAAATTTATTGCGCCGAGTGTAGATGAAGATGGTGTGTACAGGGCTTTGGTTGAATTGGGAATTATTGATTGATGGATAGTAGTTTTTAGAGGGGGGCGTCTGAAAAGCAGGTTTCAGAGGCCCTTTGTTGTTTTGCTATTTCAAAAATCTTTCAGAAATACCAAGCTCATTAACAGTCTTTGAGGATCTACATTATTACAATACTATTTAATATGAATATACAAAGAAAAACGGCTGCAAAAGCAGCCGCAGATTGGCATAGCTGGTAAAACAGCAATAAACAAGTATCAAGAAAAAAATAACTACATTTAATCTCAATATGATGCTAAGTCATATTTTCACGATTGCGGATTAAGCCTTGTCGTGGAATTCGTGGAATTCATATTGGTAGGACAAGTTTTTGCCTGCTTTTTTCTGCGCCAGATAATCGTCGTAAACGGTGCGGATTTCTTTGCGCAAGAGGAATAGGGCGATTAAGTTGGGGATGACCATGAAGCCGTTGAACATATCCGACAGGCTCCAAACCAAATCGACTTTGCCCAGCGTGCCCAACACGATAGCCAGCAGCACGAGCGCGCGGTAGATGCCCAAGTGTTTGCCTCTGAAGAGGAAGCGGATGTTGGACTCGCCGAAGTAGTACCAGCCGATGATGGTGGTGAAGGCGAAGAAGGTCAGGCAGACGGCGAGCAGTTGCGAACCGAAGCCGGGGAAGGCTTTGCTGAAGGCGAATTGGGTCACCGCCGCGCCTTGTTCGCCGGAAAGGTTGGCATCGGTCAGGAGGATAATCAGTGCGGTGGCGGTGCAGACCAAGATGGTGTCGATGAACACGCCGATAAATGCTGCCAAGCCTTGTTGAACAGGGTGGTTCACGTCGGCGGTTGCGTGTGCGTGCGGCGTCGAACCCATACCCGCTTCGTTGGAAAACAGCCCGCGTGCCACGCCGTAACGGACGGCTTCGCGCATACCGATACCCGCTGCGCCGCCTAAAACGGCTTCAGGATTGAAGGCGGCGGTAAAGATGTGGTTGAACATCGGTACGATGTGGTCGGAGAATTCAAACAGGATAACGACCGCGCACAAAATATAGATAATCGCCATAAACGGCACGACGAATTGGGCGATGTTGGCGATGCGGTTTACGCCGCCGACGATAATCATGCCCGCAAGGATGGCGAGGGTGATGCCCACTGCCAATGCCGGTACGTTAAAGGCGATGGTAACAGAGGAGGCGATGGAGTTTGCCTGCGTGGCGTTACCGATAAAACCCAGCGCGATAATCAGGGCGATGGAGAAGAAGCCCGATAAGAAACGCGCCGCGCCGCGCCCGATTTTCGGGGTCAGGCCGTGTGTGATGTAGAACGCGGGGCCGCCGATGTATTTGCCGTGGCTGACGACGCGGTATTTTTGCGCGAGCAGGGCTTCGGCAAAAATCGTGGACATCCCCAAAACGGCGGAAAGCCACATCCAAAAAATCGCGCCCGGCCCGCCTGCGGTAATGGCGGTTGCCACGCCGGCGACGTTGCCCGTGCCGATTTGGGCGGAGACGGCAACGGCGAGTGCTTGGAATTGCGACAAAGATTTATCGTCTTTGTCTTTTTTGGAAAACAAGCCGCCAAAGACGGATTTGAGACCTTCGCCAAATTTGGTAATCTGCGGCGCACCCAGATAGAGTGTGAAAAACAGGCCGATGCCCAAAAGGGCGTAAATCAGCAGGTAGTCCCACAGAATCAGATTGACTGCGCCCACCAGTGCAGACAATGTTTTTTCCATAATTACAAACCTTATATTGAAAAATGAACAGATGACGGCATCCGGCGGCGGTTACTCCGTTGAATGCCGTTGTGTCGGACGGCGCGGCGAGCAGGCCGGTTTCGTCCGTTTCGCCCCAAGTTGTCAACAATCCTGAAGCAGGCCTGCATGATACCGTAAACCTTTTGTGAGGCAAACGAAAAAAAGGGCCAGGTTTGGGCAAAGACAAGATTTTTGCGTTTGTCGGGCGCTATCGGCGTTTTCAGACGACCCTTTGGGCAGGATGCAGGGTCGTCTGAATATTTTAGGTATATTCAACCTATGTTAAAATGCGCCCTTTGAAAATGAGCAAGAGCCCGCCGGATAAGGCGGAAAATCGAAAGGAATCCATATATGGCAGGTCATAGCAAGTGGGCGAATATCCAGCATAAAAAAGCCCGTCAAGATGCCAAACGCGGCAAAATCTTCACCCGTCTGATTAAAGAAATCACCGTCGCAGCCCGCATGGGTGGCGGCGATCCCGGCGCCAACCCGCGCCTGCGCCTGGCTTTGGAAAAAGCCGCCGAAAACAATATGCCCAAAGACAACGTGCAACGCGCCATCGACAAAGGTACGGGCAACTTGGAAGGCGTGGAATACATCGAGTTGCGCTACGAAGGCTACGGCATCGGCGGCGCAGCACTGATGGTGGACTGCCTGACCGACAACAAAACCCGCACCGTCGCCGACGTGCGCCATGCGTTCACCAAAAACGGCGGCAACTTGGGCACCGACGGCTGCGTCGCGTTCAACTTCGTGCATCAAGGTTATTTGGTGTTCGAACCCGGCGTTGACGAAGACGCGCTGATGGAAGCCGCTCTGGAAGCCGGTGCGGAAGACGTGATTGCCAACGACGACGGCTCCATCGAAGTCATCACTGCCCCGAACGATTGGGCGGGCGTGAAAGCGGCATTGGAAGCCGCAGGCTACAAATCCGTTGACGGCGACGTCACCATGCGCGCCCAAAACGAAACCGAACTCTCCGGCGAAGACGCCGTCAAAATGCAGAAACTGATTGACGCGCTGGAAGATTTGGACGACGTACAGGACGTTTACACCTCCGCGGTTTTGAATCTGGATTAATCGGAAAGATTGAAAGCAGACCTGATGGGTCTGCTTTTTTGTTTCTGAGATTTTTGGTGGGTTGTTTGTTGAAATCTTTAATGGTTCGCGGGAGTAGCCCGCGCTACAAGAGTTGTTTATAACGTAAAAGCCGTAGCGTGGGTTTTACCCACGAAAATAATTGTCGGACAGGTCGTCTGAAATCTTTTGAGTGGCTCGTGGGCAAAGCCCACGCCACGCGGTCTGTTGGCAACACAAGTGCCGTAGCGTGGACTCCGTCCACGAAAACAATAGGCTCAAAGGTCGTCTGAAAATTTAAAATTGCAGTATCTAAAAACTTTTAGGCTAGGGAACTATCTATAAGTGGAGCTGCTTGAAGATTCCGTTTTGCTGTTTTAAAATGAAGGATTGTTACGTTATATCAATTACAGAGAGAAAAACATGAAACATTGGAAACTCAGCGTCATCGCTGCATTAATGTCCGGCGCAGTTTACGCAGCACCGATGAACGTCGTTACCAGCTTCAGCATTTTGGGCGATGTTGCCAAACAAATCGGCGGTGACCGTGTTGCCGTACAAAATTTGGTCGGTGCCAACCAAGACTCCCACGCCTACCACATGACCAGCGGCGACATCAAAAAAATCCGTGGTGCAAAATTAATCCTGCTCAACGGCTTGGGTTTGGAAGCGGCTGATGTTCAGCGCGCCGTCAAACAAAGCAAAGTCCCTTTCGCCGAAGCAACCAAAGGCATACAGGCGCTTAAAGCCGAAGAAGGCGGCCACCATCATCATGACCACGGCCACGAAGGCCACCACCACGACCACGGCGAATTCGACCCGCACGTCTGGAACGACCCCGTCTTGATGACGACCTACGCCCAAAACGTCGCCAACGCCCTGATTCAGGCAGACCCCGAAGGCAAAACCTATTACCAACAACGTTTGGGCAACTACCAAGTGCAACTGAAAAAACTGCACAGCGACGCTCAAACCGCCTTTAACGCCGTTCCCGCCGCCAAGCGCAAAGTCCTGACCGGACATGACGCTTTCTCCTACATGGGCAAACGCTACAATATCGAGTTCATCGCCCCGCAAGGCGTGAGCAGCGAAGCCGAGCCGTCCGCCAAACAAGTCGCTTCCATCATCCGCCAAATCAAACGCGAAGGCATCAAAGCCGTGTTCACCGAAAACATCAAAGACACGCGCATGGTTGACCGCATCGCCAAAGAAACCGGCGTCAACGTCAGCGGCAAACTCTACTCCGACGCACTCGGCGGTGCACCCGCCAACAGCTATATCGGCATGTACCGCTACAACGTCAAAGCCTTGACCGACGCGATGAAGAAATAAAACCGTTTGATTGGTTTGAATTGAAAAAAGTCAAAAGGCCGTCTGAAAATTAAATACGAGGTTTGAACTGCACCCCAAAAGTTGGACATCCCCTCCAACTCACAAGGTGCAGTTTTTTTATGAGCAAATATACATTACACTTCAAATACCAAGCCGTACTCCACTACCTGCATATACGCAGCCAACAACGTACCGCAGACCACTACGGCATCTCACGAACCCACCTGAGACGATGGATACGCGCCTATCAAGAAGGCGGTATCGGCGCACTCGAACATCCCCAATCCAAAACCATGCACCAACACCGCAAAAACCCCTTCATCGCAGATAAACTCGACCAAGAAAAAACACAGGCAGAGCTTATCGAAGAGTTGTGCTATATGCGCGCAGAGGTTGCCTACCTAAAGGAGTTAAAAGCCCTCAGCCCAAAGCGGACCGAAAAGGACAAAGCCAAACCGTCCAAACACTGAGGGCGCAACATCCGCTCAAATACCTGCTGCACATCGCAAACCTGCCCAAAAGCAGCTTTTACTACCATCACCAAGACCGACCCGACCCCGACGCAGCCGACAAAGCCCTCCTTGTCGAAACCTACCGGCGGCATAAAGGACGCTACGGACAAAGGCGCATTGCCGCAGCATTGGGTTGGAACCGCAAAAAAGCGGCGCGGTTGATGAGGCAGTTGGAACTGAAAGCCCTCATACGGGCGAAAAAAGCCTACCGCCATCCCGCTATGGGCGAGATATCGGAACACCTCCTCAAACGCCGGTTCAAAGCCCGAAAGCCCAACGAAAAATGGCTGACCGACGTTAACGAACTCAAAGGGAAGGACGGCAAACTGTACCTCTCGCCAATCTTGGACTTGTTCAACCGCGAGATCGTCGCCTACGCCATGAGCCGCAGAGCCGACAGCGAAATGGTGAAGGAAATGCTCGAAAAAGCCGCCCCCCGTCTGACTGCTAAAGGAACGATGCTTCATTCGGACCAAGGTGTGCTGTACCGTACGGCGGGGTATAGGGAATTGCTTGCGGAGCATTCCATGGTTCAAAGCATGTCGCGAAAGGCGAACTGCTGGGACAATGCGCCGATGGAGAGCTTCTTTGCGGTGTTGAAGACGGAGTGTTTCTATAACGCAGGTGAATTGACAGTAGATGAATTGATGAAGCAGATAGATGACTATATGGATTACTACAACCGGGAGCGTTGCAGTTTGAAATTGAAAAAGCTGAGTCCTGTCGCATACAGAACCCAGCTTGCACAGAGCACCTGAATAGGCTTTTATGAGTGTCCAAGATTTGGGGGCCAGTTCAGTTTTCAGATGGCCTTTTGTGCAATATGGACATTTTCATCTTTGGAAGAAATAACAAACTCTAAAATAACAGAAGCCGATTTCGACTAGGCGTGGCGCGTTATACGTGCCATGGAGGCGGCTGCCGTATCCGACGATTTGACCGTGGTCGTCAGGATGACCTGCTATCTTAAGAAATCTGGGACTGCTGAGAATTAGGAATTAAGATGTTTTTCAAATAGTCTGCGAATCCGACAATCCGTACATCCACTTGCTGAAGCAGAGGCGGTTTTATGTTGAAAAAGAGGATACGGCTTATACGTTTTTCCGCAAGGTATGGAATAGTGATGACGATTTCCTGTCAAAAGCCTATATGTCTTCCGAAGGATGGATTACGGAAAAGGGCAACCCCAAGCTGTTTAAGCAATATTTGAAATTGGAATTGAGAAACAAATGTCCTTGCGAGTCGGTTTTCTGTTTATCGGAAGACATGCGGGATGTCATCGTTTCTATGTCGGAAAACCTGCGCTATGTGGAGTTTGCCTGTTCCGAGGATTTCGGGGACTTGCCTGAAGTCGGCATCGGGCGCGGGGTTTTGTCGGATGCGCCGTTTTTTTTGCGTCGGCTTCGGACAAAAATATATTTTGAACAAATAAACAAAACGGTATCTGTATATCTTTTGCCTATTTGATTGCTGCTTCCCGCCCTTGCCCCATGCTGGCGAAAATGCGCGGCGAAGCGTTTGCCCTAGTGGCACAAGATACTGATTTATGGGTCTATTTCAGGTTTTGCGAAGGCGGTGTTTATACGGAAAGAAGCGAAACTGCATCGTATATGACGGAAAAAGGGGCGGAGTGGCTCAGATGGATTTACAGGCTTTGCGGTGGGAGTTTCGTTTTTTCTGATGTGCTCTTGAGGCATCGGGAAGGCGAAGAAGACTTTGCCAAGCTTGTTTTGAAACATATAAAGGAAAATAAGGTATCCGTTGCACAAATCAGCGCGGGGTTGAGGCTGGATTTGCGGTGTTTTTACCGCATGGAAATGTAAGCGGTTTGCAGACAGACAGATCATGACGACCTTTGTTAGTGATGAGTTTGAATTTCCAATCCATTAGACAGTCATACTGGTCATTCTTGTCTATTCTTGGGAAAAGACAAGAATAGATGTCATGTGGGCGATGTTTTACCTCAATTTATCGTTTGGTTAGGCTTTTTTCTATTTGCTGCATTTATTTGTTATGTCTGCTGCGCTCATTATTACTCTCAGTATCCCGGACAATAAAGAAATTCGAGGTTTTTCAAAATATAATGAAAACACTTTATTTCATATCGGAGATAAAAATTTTTCTTTATATGATTGGATTTATACTTTTTCTGAAGAAAAAGGAGTGTATCCCGAAAATTTTGCCAATAAGCGTACTTATTTAGAATTTATCAAGAAAAACAAAAAACAGTTGAAATTGGATTACTTTAGGCTTCAATGCGATTTATTGGAGGATTTGAACGGTATTCCTTGCAATTTTTTTCTGTGTCTTACAGATATTACTAAGATAGATAAAATGCTATCTTTATATGGACGCTTTGTTTTTATCGATGAAATATCGGATAAAACCCTTTTTGAGGAAGGTGTGCTCTATCATATTGGCAAAAAATGAAGAAGAGTGGTATTCGGAAAGTGTATTGCGTCAATATGTAGAATAATATGTGGAAAATTAGTTGGACTTGAAGAAAAGGTCGTCTGAAAACCGAAAATATGGTTTTCAGACGACCTTTGTTGTATTTGGTAACTATATGTTCCCGTTGTATAATCGCGGGTTTTCAATTCAATAATAAACATACAGGAACCGCCATGACAGAATCCATCACCCGCGACAGTATGCAATACGATGTCGTGATTGTCGGCGCAGGCCCGTCGGGTTTGTCCGCCGCCATCAAACTCAAGCAGCTTGCCGAAAAAAACGGACGCGAAATCAGCGTTTGCGTGGTGGAGAAGGGTTCGGAGGCGGGTGCGCATTCGCTGGCGGGTGCGGTCATTGATCCGATTGCGCTGAATGAGCTGATTCCCGATTGGAAAGAAAAAGGCGCGCCGCTGACGCGTGCGGTAACGCAGGACAAAGTGTTGTTCCTGACGGAGAAAAAAGCGTTCAATCTGCCGGTTACCCCCAATTTTGACAATCATGGCAACTACATCGTCAGCTTGGGCGAAGTTGTGCGCTGGTTGGCGGAGCAGGCGGAAAATATGGGCGTGGAAATCTATCCGGGCTTTGCCGCCGCCGAAGTGCTGTATCACGAAGACGGTTCGGTCAAAGGTATTGCGACCGGCAATATGGGCATCGGCAAAGACGGCGAGCCGACCGACAGTTTCCAGCCCGGCATGGAGCTTTGGGCGCAGCAAACTCTGTTTGCCGAAGGCTGCCGCGGTTCACTTTCCAAGCAAATTATCGAACGTTTCCAACTCGACCAAAACAGCCAGCCGCAAACTTACGGCTTGGGCATCAAAGAAATTTGGGAAGTGTCGTCTGAAAAACATCAGCCCGGCTTGGTGATACATAGCGCGGGCTGGCCGCTCGACAGTCAAACCTACGGCGGCGCGTTTGTTTACCATTTCGACGACAACAAAGTCGCCGTCGGTTTTGTAGTCGGTTTGGACTATCAAAACCCTTATCTGTCGCCGTTTGAAGAGTTTCAACGTTTCAAAACCCATCCCGAAATCCGCAAAACCTTCGAAGGCGGCCGCCGCATTGCTTACGGCGCGCGTTCTCTGATTGAAGGCGGTCTGCAAAGCCTGCCGAAGCTCTCGTTCAAGGGCGGCGTTTTAATCGGCGATGCGGCGGGTTTCCTCAATATGCCGCGCATCAAAGGCATTCATACCGCCATGAAATCCGCCATGCTCGCCGCAGAGGCTGTGTTTCCCTTGTTGGAAAACCTTGAAGAAGCGGAGGGCTTCGACAGCGGCAAAGAGGCAGCGGATTATCAGCAACGTTTTGAACAAAGCTGGCTGTATCAAGAGCTTTACGCCGCGCGTAACGTCCGTCCGTCATTCAAATGGGGCGTTTACCTTGGTTCAATCTATACCGGTATCGACCAGATGATTTTCAGAGGCAAGGCCCCGTGGACCTTGAAACATCATGGCAAAGACAACGAGCAGCTCAAAAAAGCCGCCGCGTGCAAGCCGATTGATTATCCGAAACCTGACGGCGTGTTGACCTTCGACCGTTTAAGCAGCGTCTTCCTCGCCAACCTCGCGCACGAAGAAAATCAGCCTGACCATTTGGTGCTGAAAAATCCGCAAACGATGATAGACGTGAACTACAAAGAATACGCCTCGCCCGAAACGCGTTATTGTCCGGCTGGTGTGTACGAAATCGTCGAAGAAAACGGCAGCCCGCGCCTGCAAATCAACGCCGCCAACTGCGTGCACTGCAAAACGTGCGACATCAAAGACCCGACGCAAAACATCACTTGGATTTGCCCCGAAGGCGCAAGCGGACCGAATTACGGCGGGATGTAGGTTTCGGCGGCGACTTTGGCTAAGTTGGGCAAACATTTGCCGCGCCGGATAAAGAAAGGTCGTCTGAAAATCCTGGTTTAAGGTTTTCAGACGACCTTTTTTCATAGTCGGAAAGAGTTGAAGAAGGGATAGGATTTTATCTGCTTAAAACGTAGAGGTCGTCTGAAAATCGGAGGGGGATTGTTTGGGAACACAGCTCACAGGCAAAGCCAATTTCTGAGCCATTGTCTTTTCAGCTTTGAAAGATATAGGACGTTCGTCAAACTTCTGTTGGCAAATTGGCGCGTCAAAATTGTCTTTTCCCTATCTTTCCAAAGTCTCTTCACCGATTTAATGAATGACGGTTTCAGACAACGGCGGATTCGCATTTGAAGTGCAACTTTCCATAACAGAAAAAGGCCAGTATGCGGTAGCATACGGCCTGTCCTGCAAGAAAGATTGCCATGAGCTACACACAACTGACCCAAGACGAACGATACCATATCCAATACCTGTCCCGCCACTGCACCATCGCCGAAATCGCCAAACAGCTCAACCGCCACAAAAGCACCATCAGCCGCGAAATCAAGCGGCACTGCATCCAAGGACAGCAATACAGCGCCGAAAAAGCACAGAAGCAAAGCCGGCTGACCAAACAGCACCGGCGAAAACCCTATAAGCTCGATTCGCAGCTGGTTCAACACATCGACACCCTTATCCGCCGCAAACTCAGTCCCGAACAAGTATGTGCCTACCTGCATAAACACCACGGGATCACACTCCATCACAGCACCGTTTACCGCTACCTTCGCCAAGACAAAAGCAACGGCGGCACTTTGTGGCAACATCTCAGAATATGCAGCAAACCCTACCGCAAACGCTACGGCAGCACATGGACCAGAGGCAAAGTGCCCAACCGCGTCGGCATAGAGAACCGACCTGCTATCGTCGACCAGAAAACCCGCATCGGCGATTGGGAGGCCGACACCATCGTCGGCAAAAATCAGAAAAGCGCGTTATTGACCTTGGTCGAACGCGTTACCCGCTACACCATCATCTGCAAATTAAAGAACTTAAAAGCCGAAGACACTGCCCGGGCGGCCATTAGGGTATTAAAGGCATATAAAGCCAGAGTCCACACCATCACCATGGATAACGGCAAAGAGTTCTACCAACACACCAAAATAGCCAAAGCCTTGAAGGCGAAAACCTATTTTTGCCGCCCTTACCATTCTTGGGAGAAAGGGCTGAATGAGAACACCAATGGACTCATCCGGCAATATTTCCCCAAACAAACCGATTTCCGAAACATCAGCGATCGGGAGATACGCAGGGTTCAAGATGAGTTGAACCACCGGCCGAGAAAAACACTTGGCTACGAAACGCCAAGTGTTTTATTCTTAAATCTGTTCCAACCACTGGTACCCTAGTGTTGCACTTGAAATCCGAATCCAAGAACCTTCGGGGTCGTCTGAAAACCATACAAACCTTACAGCAACACTTTCTCCACGCCGCCGTTGTTGGCTTTTTTCACAAACTCGTCCAGCCAGTTTTCTCCGAGGATATGTTTCGCCATTTCGATAACGATATAGTCGGCGGGCATGTCATTGTCGTCGGCGTAGCGGCTCAGGCCTTGCAGGCAGGCGGGGCAGGAGGTGAGCATTTTGACGGGTTCGCCCTGTGGCAGTTCTTTGAGGTTTTTCTCGATTTCTTCCTGTTTGCGGAATTTGACCTGGGTGGCGATGTCGGGGCGTTTGACGGCGAACATGCCGGATTCGCCGCAGCAGCGGTCGCTTAAGACGACTTTCTGCCCCATGAGGCTGCTGGCCATTTGGGTGGCGTTCATGGTTTTGATGGGCGTGTGGCAGGGGTCGTGGTAGAGGTATTGCTGACCTTTCACGCCGTTCAGTTTCACGCCTTTTTCGAGCAGGTATTCGTGGATGTCGATGATGCGGCAGCCGGGGAAGATTTCTTCGAAGCGGTATTTTTCGAGCTGGTCGTAGCAGGTGCCGCAACTGACGACGACGGTTTTGATGTCGAGGTAGTTGAGGGTGTTTGCCATGCGGTGGAAGGCGACGCGGTTGTTGGTGCTCATTTGCTCGGCTTTTGCCTTGTTGCCGCCTGCGTCCTGCGGATAGCCGCAACACATATAGCCGGGCGGCAGGACGGTTTGTACGCCGACGTGCCAGAGCATGGCTTGGACGGCGAGTCCGATTTGGCTGAACAAACGCTCGGAACCGCAGCCGGGGAAGTAGAACACGGCTTCGGCATCTTCGGGCGCGGCGGGGTTGCGGATGATGGGGATGCTTTTGTCGTCTTCGATGCCGAGCATGGAGCGCGGTGTTTTGGCGGGCACGCTTTTGGGCAAAGGACGGTTGATGAAGTGGATGATTTGTTCTTTGACCGGAGCGGTGCCGACGGTGGCTTTGGGTTCGGCTTTTTGTTTTTTGGTACCGACGGGCAGGAGTTTGCCGATTTTATAAGCGAAGTTCTGTGCGGGGAAGCCGGTCTGTATCATGGCGGCGCGCAGGGCTTTGATGGTTTTCGGGCCGGTGGCGTTCAAAAATGCCATGCCCATCGATGCGGCGGGTGCGAAGCGTTTGTGGCCGGAGTCGGCAAGGTAGTTGCGGATGGCTACGGTAACGTCGCCGAAGTCGATGTTGACGGGGCAGGGTTTGACGCAGCGGTGGCACACGGTGCAGTGGTCGCCGATGTCCATGAGTTCTTCGAAGTGTTTGATGGAAACGCCGCGGCGGGTTTGCTCTTCGTATAAGAAGGCTTCGGTCAAGAGCCCCACGCCGAGGATTTTGTTGCGCGGGCTGTACAGCAGGTTGGCACGCGGAACGTGGGTGGAGCAGACAGGTTTGCATTTGCCGCAACGCAGGCAGTCTTTGATGGAATCGGCGATGGTGCCGAGGTCTGATTTCTCCATAATCAGCGATTCCGCGCCCAACAGCTCGAAGGACGGCGTGTAGGCGTTGCGTAGGTCCGAACCTTTCATCAGTTTGTGACGGTTGAAGGTGTGTTTGGGATCGACTTGGTTTTTGTAGTCCCAAAACGGCTGCAAGTCTTCATCGGTCAGAAATTCGAGCTTGGTGATGCCGATGCCGTGTTCGCCGGAAATCACGCCGCCGAGCGAGCGGGCGAGTTTCATGATGCGTTCGACCGAACGGTAGGCCGTCTGAAGCATTTGGGCGTCGTCTGAATTGACGGGGATGTTGGTATGGACGTTGCCGTCGCCGGCGTGCATGTGCAGGGCGACGAAGACACGCCCGCGCACGGTTTTGGCGTGGATTTTGCCCAAGCCTTCAATGATTTTGGTGTCGGTTTTGCCGCTGAAGATTTCGGCGAGCGGTTTCATTACGTCTTCTTTGACGGACACGCGCAGGCGGAAGTCGCGGAAGGCGGTGAAACAGCTCTCGTTGTCTTTGGCTTCGGGCGCGGCATGGACGGCTGCGCCGTAGCGGGCTTTGTAGTCGGCAAGCGGCGTATCGAGATTGGCGAGCAACCAGTCCCAACGTTCTTTGACGGCGGAAACGTGGGCAAGGGCATGTTTGCCGCGTTCGCCCAAAAGTTCGGCGGTTGGCAGGTCCGTGCCCATTTTGTCGATGGGGAGTTTGCCCGAAAGATATTGCTCCAATGCGGCGCACAGGGTGAGTTTGTTTTGGATGGAAAGCTCGATGTTGATGCGTTCGATACCGTCCGAATACTCGCCCAACCGTTCCAGCGGAATCACTACGTCTTCGTTGATTTTAAAGGCGTTGGTGTGTTTGGCGATGGCGGCGGTGCGGCTGCGGTCGAGCCAGAAGGTTTTGCGCGCTTCAGGCGACACGGCGATAAAGCCTTCGCCGTCGCGGGCGCGGGCAAGTTCGCAGATGTGTTCGGCGGCTGCCTCTACGGCGGCTTCGTCGTCTGAAACCACGTCCGCCAGCAAAACCATTTTCGGCCGTCCTTTACCCGCCGCTTTGGTGGCGTAACCGACGGCGCGGACATAACGCCAGTCCAAATGTTCCAAGCCGGCCAGCCGCACGCTGTCGTGGGCGAGCAGGAAATCGCGGATTTCGACGATAGAAGGCGTGGCGGTGGCGACCGTGCCGAAAAACTCCATACACACGGTGCGCGTGTATTTCGGCATTTTGTGTAACACGAAGGCGACGCTGGTGATGATGCCGTCCGTACCTTCTTTTTGCACGCCGGGAAGGCCGCTCAAGAATTTGTCGGTAACGTCTTTGCCCAAACCGACTTTGCGGAATTTGTGGCCGGGGATTTCCAAGCGTTCGGTCTTAACGATATTGAGGCCGTCTGAATCCAACGTGTGCACGTCAAAGACTGCGGTTTCTTCGTCGTGGATTTTGCCGAAATTGTGGCGCACGCGCTCGATGCGCAGCCATTCGCCCTGCGGGTTGACCATCTGCCAGTAGGCGAGGTTGTCCAACGCCGTCCCCCACAGCACGGCTTTTTTGCCGCCCGCATTCATCGCCACATTACCGCCCACGCAGGAAGCGTCGGCAGAAGTCGGATCGACGGCGAACACCAAGCCCGCCTGATGCGCGGTTTCTTCCACCCGCCGCGTTACCACGCCCGCGCCGCAATGGATAATCGGATGTTTGCCGTCCAAGCCCGCCAGTTCGACAAATTCGACGCCGCGATGCTTGTCCAGTTTTTCCGTATTGATGACCGCGCTGTTTGCATCCAAAGGCACGGCGCCGCCGGTATAACCCGTGCCGCCGCCGCGCGGGATAATGACCAAATCCAGCTCGATTAAGGCGCGCACCAAAGGCGCGATTTCCGCCTCCGTGTCAGGATTGACGACGACAAACGGATATTCGACGCGCCAGTCGGTCGCGTCGGTAACGTGCGTTACCCGCGCCAGCCCGTCAAACATAATATTGTGCGGCTTGGTGATTTTGCTCAAACGCTCCAAAATCTGCCGCCGCTTTTGGCGCGTTTCGTCAAAACTGCCGTCAAAACGCTCGACCGCCTTTTCTGCCGCCGCAACCAATAGATCGACTTGCGGATTGTCGTCGCGGCGTTTGCGGATTTCGTTCAAACGGTGGCGCATTTCCCGCACCAGCGCGGCACGGCGTTTCGGATGCTCCAGCAAATCATCGACCAGATACGGATTGCGCACGACCACCCAAATATCGCCCAACACTTCAAACAACATCCGCGCCGACCGCCCCGTCCTGCGCTGTCCGCGCAAGTCCTGCAGAATCTGCCACGCCTCGTCGCCCAACAGGCGGATGACGATTTCGCGGTCGGTGTAGGAAGTATAGTTGTAGGGAATTTCCCGAATACGCTGCGGGGCGGTAGTCGTGGTCATGGTGGCGGTGTGTCCGTATGATTATTGGTACGGCGAAACTGCGGAAAGCTGCGGCATGATTTCGCTGTGTTTTTAGGAAAAAGGTCGTCTGAAAGCGCAGCTTCAACGAAGTTAAAACGATTTTCGAGCCAATCAGACAACTTGGTAGAAAGTGTTAATGTAGTTTAAATTCCGATGTTTTTCAACGGAAAAGGCGAAAAATGTTTCAATAGGAATAATTTTCAAAAAGGCAAATATTGTTGACAATTTAAAGGTAAAAAGACTTTTCAGACGACCTTCGACGCCGCCGCGCTTGAGTTTTCCCGTAAAACAGTTATAATGCCACTCTCTTACGGCGGGTCTCCCCGCATGGTAATTCGGAACAACGGGTCAGGGGCGGAAGCCAGCAGCCCACTCCGATGCGTCAGTGCCGGGGGTCTGGCTCGCCACCCTATTAAAAAACGCCGAAGATTGATTGGTCTTCGGTGTTTTTGCTTTTGTATAGTGGATTAAATTTAAACCAGTACGGCGTTGCCTCGCCTTGTCCTGATTTAAATTTAATCCACTATAGAATCCGGGATGGGAAAAGGTCGCCTGAACATTTTCAGACGACCTTTTCGTTCATATCGATTTAAATATCTTCTTTAATCAGCGATTTGGACAATTCCTCCAACGGCACGCCTTTGGTTTCCGGCATCATCGTCATCACGAAGAAAAGTTGCAACACCATCATCGCCGTGAAACAGACAAATACCCAGCCCGCCCCGATGCTGCCGAACAGGAACGGAATGGCGGCGGGAATGGCGGCGGCAAGCACCCAGTGGGTCGAGCTGCCCAACGCCTGACCTTGCGCACGCAGGTGGCTGGGGAAGATTTCGGAGATAAACACCCAAATTACCGTACCCTGACCGATGGCGTGTGCGGCGATAAAGAGGAAGAAAAAGAGCGGAACCGCCATGCCCTTCCAGCCGAGGAAGAAGGCAAGCGACACCAAACCGAGCGAAATGATGTAGCCGAACGAGCCGATATACATCAGTTGGCGGCGGCCGAATTTATCGATTAATGCCAAGCCGACGAAAGTGAAAATCAGGTTGACCAAACCCACGCCCACGCTGCCGCCCAAGGCCGCGCTTTTTTCCAAACCTGCGATTTCAAAAATACGCGGTGCGTAGTAGAGGAAGGCGTTGATGCCCGACATTTGGTTGAAAAACGCAATCAGGAATGCCAGTAAAACAGGCAGGCGGTATTTTTTCAGCCACAGGCTTTCTTTTTTACCGCTGTCTTCGCGGGTGGAGGCGACCAATTCTTCAATGTCCGCATCAGGATTGACCAAGGCAAGCACTTTGCGCGCTTCGTCGATACGCCCTTTCATCACCAACCAGCGCGGCGAAAGCGGAATGCTCAACACCATGACGGTATAAATCAAGGCAGGGACGACTTGTACTCCCAGCATCCAACGCCAAGTGTTCTCGCCCAAATTCAGACCGGAGAAAATATAGTTGGAAAGATAGGCAATCAGGATACCGAAGACGATGTTGAATTGATACATCGCCACCAAGCGTCCGCGTTTTTCGGCAGGCGCGATTTCGGTAACGTAGGCAGGCGCGGCAATGGTCGATGCGCCGATGCCCAAGCCTCCGATGAAGCGGAAGAAGGCGAAGGAATAAGGGTCGTTGACCAAGGCAGAACCGAGCGCGCCGACGACATACAACACGCCGATGACGACCAGCGTTTTTTTACGCCCGAATTTATCGGTCGGTATGCTGCCAAAGAGCGCGCCGATGACCGTCCCCCAAAGCGCGGATGACATAACGACCAAACCGTGAAACCAATCCGGGCTTTTCCACAATTCCTGCAATGCCTGATCCGCACCGGAAATCACGACGGTATCGAAACCGAACAGGAAACCCGCCAGCGCGACCGTAATGGACCATCTGAGAAGTTTTGACTGATTCATGAAGCGTCCTCACTTGATTGACAGTTAAGAAAACCCTACCCGCCGCGCTCCGTATAAACGGAAAGCGGAGCGGTAAAACTTCTGTTTTCAGCCGGTTTTAGTAACGTGCCATCAGGCAAGACGCGCGGGAGATTTTAGTTGGAAGAATAGAAAGGCGCGACTTTCTGAAGAATGATGTTATTGTTGAGAAGCATTTTTTATTGATAAAAGGCCGGGTCATTATGTTTTAAAACTCATAGGCTGGCAAGACGCTATCAGTGTCAAAATTGATTATTCACAAAGTTTGCACCGGAAAGGGATAGGATCGTCTGAAAGCCAAAGCTTGGATTGAATAAGGTTTTTTGTTGAGGGGTGTTTCAGATGATGGTACGGCATTCGGTCAAAATATCGGGGTGATTCGAAAAATTTGCCTTCAGACGATGGCGGATTCGCATTTGAAGTGCAACTTTCCATAACAGAAAAAGGCCAGTATGCGGTAGCATACGGCCTTTCCTGCAAGAAAGATTGCCATGAGCTACACACAACTGACCCAAGACGAACGATACCATATCCAATACCTGTCCCGCCACTGCACCATCGCCGAAATCGCCAAACAGCTCAACCGCCACAAAAGCACCATCAGCCGCGAAATCAAGCGGCACTGCATCCAAGGACAGCAATACAGCGCCGAAAAAGCACAGAAGCAAAGCCGGCTGACCAAACAGCACCGGCGAAAACCCTATAAGCTCGATTCGCAGCTGGTTCAACACATCGACACCCTTATCCGCCGCAAACTCAGTCCCGAACAAGTATGTGCCTACCTGCATAAACACCACGGGATCACACTCCATCACAGCACCGTTTACCGCTACCTTCGCCAAGACAAAAGCAACGGCGGCACTTTGTGGCAACATCTCAGAATATGCAGCAAACCCTACCGCAAACGCTACGGCAGCACATGGACCAGAGGCAAAGTGCCCAACCGCGTCGGCATAGAGAACCGACCTGCTATCGTCGACCAGAAAACCCGCATCGGCGATTGGGAGGCCGACACCATCGTCGGCAAAAATCAGAAAAGCGCGTTATTGACCTTGGTCGAACGCACTACCCGCTACACCATCATCTGCAAATTAAAGAACTTAAAAGCCGAAGACACTGCCCGGGCGGCCATTAGGGTATTAAAGGCATATAAAGCCAGAGTCCACACCATCACCATGGATAACGGCAAAGAGTTCTACCAACACACCAAAATAGCCAAAGCATTGAAGGCGAAAACCTATTTTTGCCGCCCTTACCATTCTTGGGAGAAAGGGCTGAATGAGAACACCAATGGACTCATCCGGCAATATTTCCCCAAACAAACCGATTTCCGAAACATCAGCGATCGGGAGATACGCAGGGTTCAAGATGAGTTGAACCACCGGCCGAGAAAAACACTTGGCTACGAAACGCCAAGTGTTTTATTCTTAAATCTGTTCCAACCACTGGTACCCTAGTGTTGCACTTGAAATCCGAATCCAAGGACCTTTACTTTACTTTGTTGCGTTACTACAATATTTTCATTTCGATATATCGGGTCGATTGCCTGCGTTTCCCGCAGATATATATCTCCCCGGGAGAACCATAAACAAACCCATCAGGAGCGCATCATGAACGCCTCGCAATTAATCAGCAGCCTGACTCAAACCGTCGGCGAAAAATACATCATCACCGACCCCGCGAAAACCGAACAATACCGCCAAGGCTACCGTTTCGGCGAGGGTAGGGCGTTGGCAGTGGTGCGCCCCGGAACCATTCTGGAAATGTGGAAAATTTTGCAGGCCTGCGTCGAAGCGGACGTGATTGTGATTACACAGGCGGCGAATACCGGTTTGACAGGCGGCTCGACCCCCGACGGCAACGATTATGACCGCGACATTGTGATTGTAAACACCATGCGGATGAACATCATCCAAACCATCAACAACAACGAACAAGTCGTCTGCCTGCCCGGTTCAACCCTGAATCAACTCGAATTGCTGCTGAAACCTTTGGGGCGCGAACCGCATTCGGTCATCGGTTCATCCTGCATCGGCGCGTCCGTCTTGGGCGGCGTGTGCAACAACTCCGGCGGCGCATTGGTGCAGCGCGGCCCGGCTTACACAGAAATGGCGCTGTTTGCCCAAATCAACGAAGAGGGCAAACTGGAGCTGGTCAACCATTTGGGCATAGATTTGGGCGACACGCCCGAAGAAATCCTGACTAATCTTCAAGGCCATCACTATCAAAGAAAAGACATCACGCAAGATGCGGGCAAAGGACACGACCACGCCTATTGCGACCATGTGCGCCAAGTGGACGAGCCGACCGCCGCGCGTTTCAATGCCGACCCGGCGCGCCATTACGAAGCGTCTGGCTGCGCGGGCAAACTGATGGTATTCGCCGTCCGCTTGGATACCTTCCCGCAAGAGAAGCAAACTGCCGTGTTTTACATCGGCACCAACGACATCAACGAACTGACCGACATCCGCCGCGCTGCCTTGGGCGAATTTGAAAGCCTGCCCGTTTCCGGCGAATACATCCATCGTGACGCTTTC
Source organism: Morococcus cerebrosus (assembly GCF_022749515.1). NCBI lineage: Bacteria > Pseudomonadati > Pseudomonadota > Betaproteobacteria > Neisseriales > Neisseriaceae > Morococcus > Morococcus cerebrosus. The sequence goes on along the minus strand of NZ_CP094242.1, from coordinate 1,482,153 downwards.
GATATTGCCGACGTGTACGGCAAAGATACGTTCTACGTCATCAAAAAATTCGGTACGCACCAACTGCCAAAATTATTTGATTTCAAAGCCAAAGTTGACCGATTCGGCAAAAAAGTCAGCTTTCTGCCCAAACATTTTTCCGACAAAGTCATGCAGTTCGTCAGCAAATACCTGCCCGACCACCTGCCCAAATCCATGCGCGATTACCGCGACAAATACGAACACCACCTGATTCTGAAAATGGGCGGAAAAGGCGTCGATGAAGCGCGCGCGTTTTTGAAAGAGTATTTTGCACACCACGGCGGCACGTTTTTCGAATGCAACGCCGAAGAAACCCAAGCCGCCATGCTGCACCGTTTTGCCGTTGCCTCAGCCGCCATCCGCTACCGCGCCGTGCATGATGATGAAGTGGAAGATTTGGTCGCGCTGGACATCGCCCTGCGCCGCGACGACCGCGACTGGTTTGAAAAACTGCCGTCGGAAATCGACAATAAAATCATCCACAAGCTCTACTACGGACATTTCATGTGCCACGTTTTCCATCAGGATTACATCATCAAAAAAGGCAACGACTGCATGGCATTGGAACACGAAATGCTGCATCTTTTAGACCAACGCGGCGCGCAATATCCCGCCGAACACAATGTCGGTCATTTATACGAAGCGAAACCCGCGCTCAAGCAGTTCTACCGCAAACTCGACCCGACCAACAGTTTCAATCCGGGCATAGGTAAGACCAGTAAGAAGAAAAACTGGGCTGAATGATAAGGTTAGGATTGGATAAGTGAATGAAAGGTCGTCTGAAAACTGTATTCGGTTTTCAGACGACCTTTTTTGATTTTTTTTCCATTTATACCTATTTTTTAAAACTATCGATGTAATTAAATAATTATATAAATCTAATCAATTTCTTGGCTGTTTATAACTATTGGTTTTATCAAAATAATTATCAGGTCTTTCAACTTTGGGATTTGTTTCCCTACTATGCCCTCCATCTTTTGACAAATCGCAAATAAAAAGGAAACCAATATGGCACGCTTAACCGTACACACCGTCGAAACCGCTCCCGAAGCAGCAAAACCCCGCATCGAAGCCGCGCTGAAAAACAACGGCTTCATCCCCAACCTCATCGGCGTATTGGCAAACGCGCCCGAAGCGTTGGCGTTCTATCAAGAAGTCGGCAAATTGAACGCCGCCAACAGTCTGACTCCCGGTGAAGTCGAAGTCATCCAAATCATCGCCGCCCGAACCAACGAATGCGGTTTCTGCGTGGCAGGCCACACCAAACTGGCAACCCTGAAAAAACTCCTGTCCGAGCAATCCATCAAAGCCGCGCGCGCGTTGGCGGCGGGCGAATTTGACGATGCCAAACTGGGCGCGCTCGCTGCGTTTACCCAAGCCGTGATGGCGAAAAAAGGCGCGGTATCCGATGCCGAACTCAAAGCCTTCTTCGACGCCGGCTACAACCAGCAGCAGGCTGTCGAAGTCGTGATGGGCGTTGCCTTGGCGACTTTGTGCAACTACGTCAACAACGTCGCGCAAACAGAAATCAACCCTGAATTGCAGGCGTTCGCCTGATTCTGATCCAAGGTCGTCTGAAAAGTGGCGGCAAAACCATTTGCCCGTTTTCAGACGACCTTTTTCAAAAATGCCGTCCCTGTAACGGACCGCTTCCCCTTTCCAACGGAACGCCCTCCCCACGCCGTCCGCACACATTTTCAAGGATAAGACCATGAACCGTGAAACCTTATTGTCTCAAGTTGCCGAACTCGTCAAAACCAAACTCAAACCCTTAGTGGACGAAATCGACCGCAATGGCTTGTATCCCGAAGATTTTATGCGCGAACTCGGCGCCATCGGCGGATTCGGCGCAGTCGGTACGGAAGCGGAAGGCGGCAACGGCTTGGGTTTGGCGACGCAAATCGCCGTCTTGCGCGAAGTCGGCAAAGAATGCGGCGCGACTTCGTTCAGCGCATGGTGTCAGGCGGCTTGCGCTTGGTATCTGCACCAGACGCCCAACCAAGCCGTCAAAGACAAATACCTCGCCGACATCCTGCAAGGCAAAGTATTGGCGGGTACGGGCATGTCCAATACCGTCAAACACCTCGCCGGCATTGAAAAACACAACCTTCAAGCCGAGCGCGTGGACGGCGGCTACAAAGTTAACGGCGCGCTGCCGTGGGTATCCAACATCGGCGAAGACCACATCTGGGCGAATACCGCCCAAATCGGCGACGGCTACGTCATGTTCATCACCGGCGGACAATGGGAAGGCGTGACCCTGCAAGCCTGCCCCGAATTCTGCGCCCTCGAAGGCACGCGCACGTTCAGCCTGAACTTCAAAGACGTATTCATCCCTGACGAAGACGTGATCGCCGCGCCCGAACAGTTCTCCGACTACATCGCCTCCATCAAGTCCGGCTTCATCCTGCTGCAAATCGGCATCGGCGCAGGCGTGATCGACGGCAGCCTCGGCATCATCCGCATCGCCAACGTCGTCAACGCCGAGGTCAACAGCTATCTCGACGACAGCTACGACAGCCTCAAAGCCACCTTGGACGAGGCATGGCAAACCACCGAACGGCTGGCAGACTTGGCTTGGAACAACACGCCCGACAACCTCGCCACGCTGAAACTGCGCGCCGCCGCCGCCGAGCTGACGCTTGCCGCCGCCCAATCTGCCGCCTTACACGCCGGCGCCAAAGGCTACCTCATGCGCAGCCCCGCCCAACGCCGCGTCCGCGAAGCCATGTTTGTCGCCATCGTTACCCCCGCGTTGAAACACTTGCGCAAAGAAATCGCGGCGCTGGAAGCGGCATAAGGGCTGAAACAGACCAACAAGGGGTCGTCTGAAAACCTTTTGCCGACCGTTTTCAGACGACCTCAACCATTAGAAGGAACACACCATGGCACAATACATGTGCGGCCCCTGCGGCTGGATTTACGACGAAGACCTCGGCGACCCCGAACACGGCATCGCCCCCGGCACCAAATTCGATGACATCCCCGACGATTGGAAATGCCCCGAATGCGGCGTGGGCAAAGAAGACTTTTATCTGCTGGACTTCGTGATATAGCTTTGGACAAACTGAAAAGGTCGTCTGAAAACGTTGGGTCAAACGGTTTCAGACGACCTTTTTCAATGAAGCTTTTTCATTTTTCGGATGGATAAACAGAAGTAAACGATAAGGCTTGGCTACTTCTTGTTTGAGTTTGTTTTAACAATCCGAGGAGGGGTTTTATTGAGGGAGACTTCAGGAGAAAAACAAAAAGCCGCTGTTTTTGCAGCGGCTTCTTGTCCGGTTTGGCGGAAACGGTGGGATTCGAACCCACGGAGGATTTGCACCCTCAGCGGATTTCGAGTCCGCTGCATTCAGCCTCTCTGCCACGTTTCCGTAGAATAAAGTAAAACCAAATAAAAATGCTGTTGGCTGGGCTTCACTTCATTTTTATTTGGTTTTTCTATTTTCAAGAAATGGCGGAAGCGGTGAGATTCGAACTCACGGAGGGCTATCAACCCTCGACGGTTTTCAAGACCGTTGCATTAAACCGCTCTGCCACGCTTCCGTTTCTTGAAGCCGAAATAGTAATGAAATTTGTCGGGTTTGCCAAGCGAAATTTTTAGGGGAATATTTAGTTTTTTGTTTTTACTTGGTTTGTTCTTTGCGCATGAACACCCATTCGGACTCGTTAGACGCGGCTGCGTTAAATGAGTAGCCTTCGTAATCGAAATTTTTCAGCATTTCCGGGTCGGTAATATTATGTTCCGCCGCGTAGCGTACCATCAGTCCGCGCGCGCGTTTGGCGTAGAAGCTGATGATTTTGTATTTGCCGTTTTTTTCATCCTTGAAAACGGGGGTAATCAGGCGGGCTTTGAGTTTTTTAGTGTTGACGGATTTGAAATATTCTTGCGAAGCGAGGTTGATTAATATGTCGCTGCCTGCTTGGGCAAGGGTGTCATTCAGCAGGTCGGTGATGATGTCGCCCCAAAATTCATACAGGTTCTTACCGCGTGTGTTGGCAAACGCCGTTCCCATTTCCAAGCGGTAGGGCTGCATCAAATCCAGCGGACGCAGGACGCCGTAGAGGCCGGAAAGCAGGCGGACGTGTTGTTGCAGATATTGGATTTGTTCGGGTTCGAGGGTGTCTGCGGCGATGCCTTCGTAAACGTCGCCGTTGAACATAAAGACTGCCTGTTTTGCGTTGTCGGGGGTAAACGGTGTATGCCATTCGGTGTTGCGCTCGGCGTTTAAGAGGGCGATTTTGTCAGAGACATGCATCAGCTCGGCGATTTGCTGCGGGGCAAGTTCACGCAGTTGGCGCATCAGGATTTCGGCTTCCGCCAAGAGGTCGGGTTGGGTGAATTCTTTGACGGGCGCAGGGTCTTTTTCATTGAGGTTTTTGGCGGGGGAAAGGACGAAGAACATGATGGACTCGGAGATGTGATAAACAGCGGCATTGTAGGTTTAAAATGTTTTGTGGGCAAGTTTGATAAGTGAAGTAAATACCGTTATAGCAAAGGCGGTTTATATGGATATAAAAAGGTCGTCTGAAACTTTTCAGACGACCTTTGGCGATAAACGGATTTATTGGGTGCTGATAATCCGGTTGATCTGCCATTCAAGAAACGGCGTATATGCCGAGGCGCGACGGATAATGGCTTGGTCTTCGTTATCCGGCGTGCTTGGGCGGCTTTCGGCGGTTTGGATGTTTTTGTTGTCCCATTTGTGGAATGCTTTGCTGTGTTGATGATAGAAACCGCGTTCCGTGATGATGACTTCGGGGTTGTAGCCGTAGCCGCACCACGCGGAATCAGGTTGCGGGGCGGTGAGGTTGCAGCCGGTTTGGTAGTAGCGCGATTTGGACAGGCTTAAGTTGTAGAGGGTCGGCAGGATGTCTTTGTGCGAACCTGCGCGTTCGGGATGGTATTCGGCGCTGCCGCGGTAGGCTTGCGGGACGTAAAGGTAGAAGGGGACGCTGTGGCCGAGTGCGGCATCGGCGGATTCGGGATAGCCGATGGCGCGCATATTGTGGTCGCCGGTGGCGGCGATAATGGTGTCGGGCGCGATGGTTTTCACTTTGCCGATAAAGCGGCCAAGTTGGTCGTTGCTGTATCGGAAAGTGTTGAAGATTTCATTCAGCTCTTTGCCTGAGGCGAGGTTGGCAAGGCGTTTTTGCTCTTGTTCGTCCAAACGGAAGTTTTTCGCCTGATGCGGCGCGGGCAGGCGGTAGGGCGGATGGTTGGTCACGGACATCATCATGATGAATACGGGCGTGCCGCTTTTTTCGGCGCGCGCGAGTTCTTCTTCGGCATAACGGAACATGAATTCGTCGGGTACGCCCCATGTTTCGGATTTGGCTTCGGGATAGTGGGTTTTGAGGGTGTTTTCATCGATGATTTCGTTGACGCCCAAGTGCCGCAGGAAGGTGTCGAAATCGCGCCAGCCGCCGTTACCCGCCGTAATATAGACGACGCGGTAGCCGGCATCGAGATAGGGTTTGAACATATTGCCGGGGAAGATTTTGTTTTTAGCAAGGGATTGGCTGAGGTTGAGACGCGGGCTGCGGACGAAGAAGCGGTGCAAGGTGTCACTGGTGCCGTCTCCCTCGGAAACGAATTTGCGGTACACCCAGTCTTGCTGCCAGTGTTTGCCCAGTTCGCCCAAGAGGTCCCGTTCGGGATTGTCCATGTTCAAGAGATGAGCGCTCATGCTTTCCATGACGGTGAGAACGACGTTGGGACGGTGTTTTTCGACGGCGGCGTTTGCAGCGGTTTGGGCAAAGAGCTGCGTCAAGTCGGCGTCGGTTTTTTTATCGAGCAGAGTACTGATGAGCCGGCTGCCGTCTTCGTCGGAGACGGGATGGAAATTATTGCTGTTGCGGTATTCGTTGACTGCCCAGCTTAGGGAAGTCAGGGCATTGGGAACGAGTTTGTTGATTTGCGGTGCGGCGGAAATCTGCATGGCGGTCTGACGCAGGGGGAATTTGCCGAACGAGCCGCGTATGCCTGCGGCAAGCGCGAGGACGGGTAAGAGGACGGCGGCAATCCAAGCGGTTTTCCCCCATGAGGTCGTCTGAAAGCGGGTACGGTGGCGGATGAGGCTGAAGATTTTGCCGAAAACGAAAGCTGCGGCAATCAAGGCGGCAAGACAGGGGATGACGGGATAGTCCGACCAGACGGTTTTCAGGACAGCGCGGGTATCTTCGTCCGCCAGTCCGAAGACAAAGACGTCAAATTGACGGTCATAAACGCTGTAATAGAACCAGTTGCCCAGCGCGGCGGCAAAGGCGGTCAGGGAAAGGACGGTTGCGACGGTAGGCAGGAGGCGTAGGGTAAAGGCGGCGGTTTTCTGCGTAGCCAGTCCGAACAGCCCGATCAGGAAGGGGAAGGCGGCGGCAACGGAGGCGATTTTGATGTCGAACAACAGCCCTTTGACAAACAAAGCCGCCAAATCGCCCGCGTAACGGCTGCGGATGTCGTCTGAAACGAAATGGTGCAGCATGAAGAAACGTTCGGCAGAGAAAACGGCGACGATGGATGCCCATAAAATCAGGCAGATGAGGAGGGTTTTCCGATAGGTAGCAAGGCGAGTCATCATAATTGGCGGGTAAGATGGGTTAGATGTAAATTTATATCAAATTTAGTAAGGTGTAATTTTACGGTTTAGCGGTGCGGCTTTCAAGATATGGCAAAAGATTATCAGGAATAGGAGGGGCTTCAGATGCTGCTTTATTCGGCGTTTCTATGCAACTTCGTTGGCGTAGGAAGAGTTGCGCCACTGTATGGGTTGGATTTCTGTTAAACCGGTTTGGGCGGCTTTAAAGGAAAAAGGTCGTCTGAAAACCTTATCTTCCGTTTTCAGACGACCTTTGATGCGATGGCAGTCGTTTACAGCACTGATTTCACAGTATCCACCACATTTTCCACGGTAAAGCCGAATTCTTTGAACAGCAGTTCGGCAGGGGCGGATTCTCCGAAGCGGTTGATGCCGACGACTGCGCCGTTCAGTCCGACGTATTTGTACCAGCCGTCGGCGTGTCCGGCTTCTACGGCGATGTGCGGCAGGCCTTCGGGCAGGACGGCGGCTTTATAGGCGGCGTCTTGGCGGTCGAACACGTTGGTGGACGGCATGGAAACGACGCGGACGGTGATGTTTTGCGCGGCGAGTGCTTTTTGCGCTTCCAAAGCCAGCTCGACTTCGGAACCGGTCGCAATGATGACGGCTTGAGCGTTGCCTTGGGCTTCGCTGATGACGTAGCCGCCGCGTTTGATGTCGTTCAATTGTTGTTCGTTGCGCGCTTGGAATTTCAGGTTTTGACGGCTGAAAATCAGGCAGGACGGGTGGTCTTCGGCTTTTGTGGCTTCCGCCCATGCGACCAAGGATTCGGCGGTATCGCACGGACGCCATACGTCCATATTCGGAATCAGGCGCAGGGTGGCGGTTTGCTCGATGGGTTGGTGGGTCGGGCCGTCTTCGCCGAGGCCGATGGAATCGTGGGTGAAGACGAAGACGGGGTTGATTTTCATCAGTGCCGCCATGCGCAAGGCGTTGCGTTCGTATTCGCTGAACATCAGGAAGGTCGCGCCGAACGGTTTAACGCCGCCGTGCAGGGCAAGGCCGTTCATGATGGCGCCCATGCCGAACTCGCGCACGCCGTAGTGGATGTAGTTGCCGCCTTTTTCGCGGGTAACGGAGACGCTGTTTGACCAGTCGGTCAGGTTGGACGGGGTCAGGTCGGCAGAACCGCCTACCAGTTCGGGCAGCGCTTTGGCGAGGATTTCGATGCTGTTTTGGCTGGCTTTGCGGGTGGCGATGGTTTCGGCTTTGGCGCACACTTCTTTCAATGCGGCTTGAACGTATGCATCGAAATTGTCCGGCAGTTTTTTATCCATGCGGCGCACGAATTCTGCGGCTTCGGCAGGATATTTGGCTTGGTATTGCGCGAACAGTTCGTTCCAGTCGGCTTCCAGTTTCGCGCCTTGTTCTTTCGCGCTCCATGCGTCGTAAATTTTTTGCGGGATTTCAAAGGCGGGGTAAGTCCAGCCCAAATGTTTGCGTGTGGCTTCGATTTCGTCCGCGCCCAAAGGTGCACCGTGGGTTTTGTGGCTGCCTTCTTTGTTGGCACTGCCTTTGCCGATTAAGGTTTTGCAGCAGATGATGGACGGTTTGCCGGTTTCGGCACGGGCGGCTTCAATGGCTGTCTGAATGGCGGCGGTGTCGTGGCCGTTTACGTTGGGAACGACATGCCAGCCGTAGCTTTCAAAGCGTTGCGGGATGTTTTCGGTAAACCAGCCGTCCACTTTGCCGTCGATGGAAATATTGTTGTCATCATACAAAACAATCAGTTTGCCCAAGCCCAAGGTGCCGGCGAGCGAACAGGCTTCGTGCGATACGCCTTCCATCAGGCAGCCGTCGCCCATGAAGACGTAAGTGTAGTGATCGACGATGTTCAAACCGTCTTTATTAAATTCGGCGGCAAGGATTTTTTCCGCCAATGCCATGCCCACCGCGTTGGCAATGCCTTGTCCCAACGGGCCGGTCGTGGTTTCCACGCCGTCGGTGTAGCCGTATTCGGGGTGACCAGGGGTCTTGCTGTGCAGTTGGCGGAAGTTTTTCAGGTCTTCAATGCTCAGGTTGTAGCCGGTCAGGTGCAACAGGCTGTACAACAGCATGGACGCGTGGCCGTTGGAGAGGACGAAGCGGTCGCGGTTGTAGAATTTGGGGTTGGCAGGGTTGTGGCGCAGGAATTTCGTCCACAATACTTCCGCCATTTCCGCCATACCCATGGGTGCGCCGGGGTGGCCGGAATTTGCTTTTTGAACGGCATCGGCCGAGAGGAAACGGATTGCGTTTGCCAGTTGAGACATTTTGTACCTTCCTTGCTGTATTGGTTTGAAACGGTAATAACGGTAAAGAAAATCCCGTTGATTATCGCCCGATTCGGGCAGGCTTTCAAGGATGCGGGCGTCTTTCAGACGACCTTTCCGCCTATCGGGAGGGCAACTTCAAACCGGTACGGCATCGGTTTCGCGTTGTCCTGTTTTAAAAATTGTCCGCATAAGGGGTCGTCTGAAACAGGCAAAGCAGATGAGATTAACTGTTATTCCGTTTTGAAACAGTAGTTTATAAATTTTTATCGGAGATATAGCGATTCGCTATAAACATAGCGTCATCGGTTATATGCAACTGCTTGAATATCGCCGATTTCAGACTTGGGCAACGGAAAAATCAAAACGGGTGGCATATAAAAGCCAAGTAGGGCTTTTTGCTTTGGTCAAGCTCAAATGATATGATTCCGACGCATATAAAAGGTCGTCTGAAAAACCAATCAAACCAGTAATCAGAATAAAAGACCTGCGCGCAAACACACGAAGGAACACTGAAAAATGTCAACAGAAAACCAAGCCGAAAACGCTGTGTCAGAAGAAAAAAACGCTGTCCCGAAAGAGCAGTCCGAGAAACCGGCAAAAACCGCTCCGCCCAAACCCTCAAAACCCAAATCCAGCGTCATCCAAATCCATCCCGAAGGCGAACGCATCCATCCGAAAAAAGCGGAAGGGCGGTTCGCCAAGTTGCGTATAGCCGCCGTATTGGCGACGCAGTTTGTGTTTTATGTGATTCCGTGGTTTAACTGGAGCGACCGCCAGGCGGTACTCTTCAATATTCCGGACCGGCATTTCTTCATTTTCGGGCTGTCACTGGGTATGGGCGACTTGATTTACCTTGCCCTGCTGCTGATGATTTGCGCTTTCGGACTTTTTTGGTGGACGACGATTGCCGGACGCTTGTGGTGCGGCTATTCCTGTCCGCAGACGGTTTACACCGAAATCATGCTGTGGATCGACAACTTGGTCGAAGGCGACCGCAACAAACGCCTGAAGCTGGAAAAATCGCCGTGGAATTTCACTAAAATCCGCATTAAAGCAACTAAAGCCCTGCTGATTTTCCTTGTCTGCGCGTGGACAGGCATTACCTTTGCGGGCTGGTTTGTCCCGATCCGCCAGTTCGTTCCAGACTTGTTTGCCGGAGCAGCAGGCGGCGGCGCGATGTTTGCTGCAGCGTTTTACGGCTTCATGACCTTCTTCTTTGCCCACGTTATGCGCGAGAAAGTGTGCCTGCATATGTGTCCGTATGCACGCTTCCAAAGCGCGATGTTCGACAAAGACACGCTGATTATTTCTTACGATACCGAACGCGGCGAACCGCGCGGCGCACGCAAGAAAACCGCCAACAAAGAAGACAGCGGATTGGGCGACTGCATCAACTGCACTATGTGCGTACAGGTCTGTCCCGTCGGTATCGATATCCGCGACGGTTTGCAATACCAATGTATCGGCTGTGCGGCGTGTATTGATGCCTGCGACGAAATTATGGACAAAATGGGCTACCCGCGCGGTTTGATACGCTATACGACCGAAGGCGCGTTGGAACATGAATATCCTGAAAGCGACATCAAAAAACGCTTGAAACGTCCGCGTGTGGCGGGATACGGCGCTGTTTTGCTGGTGGTCATCATCGCTTTCTTGGTCGGACTTTCCACCCGTAAAATGGTCGAAGTCGATATTCTGAAAGACCGCGGCGTGATGGTGCGCGAAAACAGCAAAGGTTGGCTGGAAAACGCATATAACCTGCGCATTATCAACAATAGTGAAAACGAACAAGTGATGACTGCGACAGTCAAAGGCTTTGAAGAAATTGCCCTGACCGGACTGCCGGAAGGCGGCGTGAAAATCGCACCGCGCCAAACGTTGACCATCCCCGTCCAAGTTTCCACCATTCCCGAATACGCCGACAAGGGCAGCCATCCGATTGAGTTTACCTTCACTTATCGCGAAACCGGCAAAGCAGATGGCAAACCCACTATCTTGGAAGAAGAAGCAACCTTTATCGGAGAATAAAACGTGTCCGAGCAAAAACAAGTCAAACCTTGGTACAAACACATTTGGCCGTGGGTGTTGATGGCGGGGCCTATTTTCGTCGTGATTGCCAGTGTCGCCATGTTCTTCGTCGCCAAAGAACATGCAACCGATTTGGTAACGGACGACTATTACAAAGACGGCAAACATATCGACATCCAGCTTCACCGCGATGAAGAGGCAGTGAAGCGGCATATGCAGGTGCAAGTGCTGATCAGTCCAGATAAGGATGCGGCCAAAGTGTTTGTCAGCGGGGAATTCGATCCCAAACAGCCTTTGAATCTCCTTTTGATGCACCCGACTAAAAAATCGGAAGACCAAACCGTCAAACTGCACCCCGTCAGTGCGGAAATCCAAAACGGTCGTATGGAGTATGAAGCGACTTTCAAACCCCTGCCGCCGACCAACCACTGGTATCTGCGCGTGGAAGACACTTCAGGCGTTTGGCGGGTGGAGGATAAATGGATAGTCAGTCAAGGCAATGCAATCAATCTGACCCCTATGAACAAGTTGTTTGAGAACGCCAATCAGAAGCCGAAAGATTCAGGACAATAGTTTGACAGGCTCAAAAGGTCGTCTGAAAAATTTCAGACGACCTTCATGCTGTAAGGTTTGTGATGATGTTGGCGCAAATAAAGCGGGTAGGGCAGTATCGGTTGTAAACGTAGCTGAATGACTGCTAAGGCAGGATAACCGTTTTCAGACGACCCCGGTCGTCATGAAAGTAACAAGGACAAGGTATGAGCAAACGCTGGCGCAGGCTGACGGACAACGAAATCAAAATGGCAAAGCTGATTTTTGCCGACAGCATTGATTACGCCCGCGTCAAAATCTATCAAGGCATTCCTTGCCTGCCGACCATGCAGGTTGCCGTTTCGCCCAACGGGAACATCTATTTCCCGCGCAATAACTGTCCTGACGACTTCGCCCTCGCTTCCAAGTCCCATCAAATATGGATGATTCATGAATTGACCCATGTTTGGCAGTACCAGCAAGGATTTAAAACCTGGTTGGGCGGATTGTTTTTGTTCGTCAGCGGAGGCTACCGCCGCCGCCGTGCCTATCTCTATCCCAATCTGTCTGATATTTATCATTTCGGTATGCTGAATATGGAGCAGCAGGCGGATTTATTGGCGCATTATTACGCGTCGTGTTATCTAAAAGGCAACATATACAACGCCCAAAATCAAACCTTTCAAAAGATTTTAAAGTCGTTTATCGACGACCCGTGCCAAAAAGAATGGCTGCCTCAATGCAGGTTTTATCGAAAAAACAAACGGACTTGAAGGCTTTTGCTGTCTGAAAGATGGTGAAAACATATGCTTTCAGACAGACAAGTCCGTTATAATAGGCAAATTAACTATCATAACCACATCAAAGGTAAATCATGCCTTGGAACATACCGATTTTTCTGACTTGGATGCGCGTTTTGCTGATTCCGGTCTTTACTTTGCTGTTTTTCCTGCCAAAAGGGTGGGTTGCACCGGAAACCGTCAATTGGACTGCCGCTATCATTTTCGCACTCGCAGCCGTAACCGATTGGTTTGACGGATTTTTAGCAAGGCTTTGGAAGCAAACCTCCGATTTCGGCGCATTCCTCGATCCCGTTGCGGATAAATTGATGGTAGCGACCGCATTATTGCTGCTGATCAGCCTTGGTCGTACTTATGTTATCTTCGCCATTATCATCATCGGCAGGGAAATCACCATTTCCGCTTTGAGGGAATGGATGGCGCAAATGGGCAGACGCAGCAGCGTTGCCGTTGCCACCATCGGCAAATTTAAAACCGCCGCACAAATGGTTGCCATATTTTTATTGCTCTTAGCCTCCAATCAATTTGACAATATTTTTTACCTGACAGGTAACATATTGATGTTTATCGCATCTGTATTAACCCTCTGGTCAATGTTCTATTATCTGAAAATAGCGTGGCAGGAAATCAAATAAAAAATAAAACAAACCCCTTGACGACAAGTTTCAAATCCATAATAATTGCGTCTTCTTCAGAAACAGCAGCAAAAACAGACATTCGGCGGGAATAGCTCAGTTGGTAGAGCGCAACCTTGCCAAGGTTGAGGTCGCGAGTTCGAGACTCGTTTCCCGCTCCAAACGAATCCTGTCTTATTTGCTATAAAGTTTCTCCGATGCGGGAATAGCTCAGTTGGTAGAGCGCAACCTTGCCAAGGTTGAGGTCGCGAGTTCGAGACTCGTTTCCCGCTCCACAGTTTAATTTTCAGATGTGTCCCATGCGGGAATAGCTCAGTTGGTAGAGCGCAACCTTGCCAAGGTTGAGGTCGCGAGTTCGAGACTCGTTTCCCGCTCCATCCTTCAGGCACATTTAGATATGCGGGAATAGCTCAGTTGGTAGAGCGCAACCTTGCCAAGGTTGAGGTCGCGAGTTCGAGACTCGTTTCCCGCTCCAGTTTAAATACTACCTGGTAGTTTGTTTGGCGAGATAGCAAAGTGGTTATGCAGCGGATTGCAAATCCGTCTACGCCGGTTCGATTCCGACTCTCGCCTCCACTCATTTCATGGCGGGGTGGCAGAGTGTTTATGCTATAAGGGGTGCAACCCTTATATAGGCCGGTTCAAATCCGCGCCCCCGCCTCCAAATTTTAATATAAAACAGTCTGCGCCCGGGTGGTGAAATAGGTAGACACAACGGACTTAAAATCCGTCGGCCCTAAACCGGCCGTGCCGGTTCGATTCCGGCTCCGGGCACCAAAACCGCTTTTAGAGCGGTTATTTTTTTATCTATTTTAATGTAATGCCCAAAACCAAAGCTAAGGTAGAAAAGGTTTTTAGTTGTTTTAAGTATATATGATTTGTTTAATTCCATATGCTATCGTCTGATTGAATCAATACTTTCAGAGGCTATAATCGGGGTATCCGAAAATACCTTGCATTCAAATGCCAGGGAAATTTCTATCGGCAGAATTAAAGTTGGTTCATAAAAAGAAGTTATGGAGATTCAAAGCCCTGCTTAGAACAGCTTGGCGAATGCTGCGATGTATTAAGGCATTTTTGATGATGCAATACTGATAAGGCTGTGTAGAAAATACCCCTATAATTCTGTTGGCTGGATTAGTTAAAGCTGTTTGATATGGTTAGGAACCTAATGTCCTATGAAAGCCGTTATGCTGTGAACTATGTAATTTAATTAGTTGTTTAAGAGGTCGTCTGAAAAGTGGTTTTCAGACGACCTTTGTTCATTTCCCGACAACTTTTAAATCAGTTCCAAATCCGGGCCGGCGTTTTGGGCGCGGCGGCTGCGCAGTTGGATGTCCAAACGCAGGTCGTGGGCGGAATCAGCGTTTTTAATAGCGTCTTGGAAACTGATGTCGCCGCGTTCGTACAGCTCGTAGAGCGCTTGGTCGAAGGTTTGCATGCCCATGGCGGTAGATTTTTTCATCATTTCTTTAATGCCGTGGATTTCGCCTTTTTGAATCATCTCGGAAATAATCGGCGAATTGAGCAGGATTTCCACTGCGGCTACGCGCCCCTTGCCGCCTTCACGGGGAATCAGGCGTTGCGAGATGAAGGCTTGCAGGTTGAGCGACAAGTCGGTCAAAAGCTGGGTGCGGCGCTCTTCGGGGAAGAAGTTGATGATGCGGTCGAGCGCTTGGTTGGAGTTGTTGGCGTGCAGTGTGGCGAGACAGAGGTGGCCTGTTTCGGCGAACGCCAAGGCGTAGTCCATGGTTTCGCGGTCGCGAATCTCGCCGATGAGGATGACATCCGGCGCCTGACGCAGGGTGTTTTTCAGCGCGGCAAACCAGTTTTCGGTATCCACGCCGACTTCGCGCTGGGTAATGATGCTTTTTTTGTGTTGATGGACGAACTCAATCGGGTCTTCGATGGTGATGATGTGGTCTTGGCAATTTTCATTGCGGTGGTCAACCATCGCAGCGAGCGAGGTCGATTTGCCCGAGCCGGTACCGCCGACGAAAATCACGAGGCCGCGTTTTTTCATCACCACGTCTTTCAAGACGGGCGGCAGATTGAGGCTATCAAAATTCGGGATTTTGCTGGTAATGGAGCGGAACACCAACGCCGTCGCGCCGCGCTGCACCATCGCATTGACACGGAAGCGGCTGGTATCGGGCAGGCTGATGGCGAAGTTGCATTCGTTGGTGGAGGAAAACTCTTCGATTTGTTTGGTGGACATAATCGAAAAAGCGATTTCCATACATTTTTCGGAGGTCAGCGGCTCGTCGGTAATCGGTGTGATTTTGCCGTCCACTTTCATAGCGGGCGGGAAATTGGTCGTGATAAAGAGGTCGGAGCCTTTGTATTTGTTCATATGGCGCAGCCAAGTGAACAATTCGTCTTTTGCGCTGGGGGGATTGGTCATCATGATATTGGATAATTTCGGTGGTTATTTTATTAAAATGGATTATATCAAATAAATCATGATACATAAAAATGGCAAGATTACCGTATCGAATAATAGGACAGGCGGGCAATATGGCGGATTCAATACGGGTATGGAATGCCGCCGCTGCTGTTATAATACCGCCCACAATTTTATGGAAAGGTAAAAAATGTCTGTACAAACAGTAGCGGTCATCGGCGCGATGGAGCAGGAAATCGAGCTTTTGCGCGAAGCAATGGATAATGCCAAAAGCGTGTCTTTCGGTAAGTTTACCGCTTACGAAGGCGAAATGGCGGGCAAGCGCATGGTGTTGGTATTGAGCGGCATCGGCAAGGTCAACGCCGCGGTTTCAACGGCTTGGGTTATCCATCAATTCGCGCCTGACTGCGTCATCAATACCGGCAGCGCGGGTGGCTTGGGCAAAGGTTTGAAAGTCGGCGACGTAGTGGTCGGCACGGAAATCGCGCACCACGATGTCGATGTAACGGCATTCGGTTATGTTTGGGGACAAGTGCCGCAACTGCCCGCCGTATTCGTTTCAGACGACCTCTTAGTCGGCAAGGCGAAACAGGCAGCGGAAGTGTTTGAAGGTGCGGCGGTAGAGCAAGGCTTGATTGTCAGCGGCGACCGCTTTGTTCACAGCAGCGAAGGCGTGGCGGAAATCCGCAGCCATTTCCCCGAAGTCAAAGCAGTGGAAATGGAAGCTGCGGCGATTGCACAAGCCTGCCACCAGTTGAACACGCCTTTCGTCGTGATCCGCGCCATGTCCGACTCGGCGGACGAAAAAGCGGACATCAGCTTTGAAGAGTTTTTGAAAACGGCGGCGGCAAGCTCGGCGAAAATGGTGGAAAAGATTGTCGCGTCGCTGTAAAACACGCATAAAATCATGCGGAAACAGTAAATTTCCGCTAGAATGTCAGGCTATTTCACTTTACCTGAAGGTCGTCTGAACGGTCTATTTGATTTTCAGACGACCTTTTCAGAATCACTGTTTATCTTTCAAAATAACAATATGAAAAATATCCGAAATTTCTCCATCATTGCCCACATCGACCACGGCAAATCGACGCTTGCCGACCGCTTCATCCAATACTGCGGCGGCTTGGATTTGCGCGAAATGAGTACGCAGGTACTCGATTCCATGGACATCGAAAAAGAGCGCGGCATCACCATCAAAGCGCAAACCGCCGCGCTCAACTACAAAGCACGCGACGGGCAGGTGTATCAACTCAACCTGATTGACACGCCGGGACACGTCGACTTCTCTTACGAAGTCTCCCGCTCCTTGTCCGCCTGCGAAGGCGCACTTTTGGTCGTTGACGCATCGCAAGGCGTGGAAGCGCAAACCGTGGCGAACTGCTATACCGCGATTGATTTGGGCGTGGAAGTCGTGCCTGTCTTGAACAAAATCGACCTGCCCGCCGCCGACCCCGAGCGCGTGGAACAGGAAATCGAAGACATCATCGGCATCGATGCCGTCGGTGCGGTGCAATGTTCCGCCAAAAGCGGCATCGGCGTGGAAGACGTTTTGGAAGAAATCGTTGCCAAAATCCCCGCGCCAACCGGCGACGAAAACGCGCCGCTGCAAGCCGTTATCGTTGATTCGTGGTTTGACAACTACGTCGGCGTGGTCATGTTGATCCGTGTGAAAAACGGCACCATCAAGCTGAAAGACAAAGTGCGCTTTATGAGCACCAAAGCGGAAACGCAGGTCGAGCAACTGGGCGTATTCACACCGAAATCGGTTCAAAAACAAGAACTCAAAGCCGGCGAAGTGGGCTTTTTAATTACCGGCGTGAAAGAATTGGGACAGGCAAAAGTCGGCGATACGGTTACTTTGGTTGCCAACCCCGCTTCTGAGCCGCTGCCCGGTTTCCAAGAGGTACAAAGCCAAGTATTCGCAGGCCTCTACCCCGTAGAAAGCCACGATTACGAAGCCTTACGCGACGCTTTGGAAAAATTGCAGCTTAACGATGCTTCGCTGAAATTCGAACCTGAAGTTTCTCAAGCATTGGGCTTCGGCTTCCGTTGCGGCTTCTTGGGTCTGCTGCACTTGGAAATCGTGCAGGAACGCTTGGAGCGCGAGTTCGATATGGATTTGATTACCACCGCGCCGACGGTGGTTTACGAAGTCGTGTTGAAAAGCGGCGAGAAAATCGAAGTCGAAAATCCGTCCAAACTGCCCGAAATCGGTAGTATCGAAACCATTCTCGAGCCGATTATTACCGCGACCATCCTCGTGCCGCAGGAATACGTCGGCAACGTCATGACTTTGTGTAACCAAAAGCGCGGCGTGCAAGTCAATATGCAGTACATGGGCCGTCAAGTCATGCTGACTTACGATTTGCCCATGAACGAAGTCGTGATGGACTTTTTCGACAAACTCAAATCCACTTCGCGCGGCTATGCCTCGCTGGACTACCATTTCAAAGAATTCCAACCGTCTGATTTGATTAAGCTCGACATCATGGTCAACGGCGAAAAAGTCGATGCCCTGAGCCTGATTGTGCACCGTCAAAGCGCGGTTCACCGAGGCCGCGAGCTGGCAACAAAAATGCGCGAGCTGATTCCGCGCCAAATGTTCGACATCGCCGTCCAAGCCGCCATCGGCAGCCAGATTATCGCCCGCGAAAACGTCAAAGCCCTGCGTAAAAACGTCTTGGCGAAATGTTACGGCGGCGATATTACCCGTAAGAAAAAACTTCTCGAAAAACAAAAAGCAGGCAAACGCCGCATGAAACAAGTGGGCAACGTGGAAATCCCGCAAAGCGCGTTCTTGGCGATTCTGCAAGTGAGCGACAAATAATGAGCACAAATTTAATCTACGGCGCGATTGCCGCCATCGTTATCGGCATTTTCCTTTATTTCATAAGCAGCAAAGAACGTCAGGAAAACGGAGAATGGAGCTCCGGCCTGCAATGGGCGTATCTTTTGTGCATGATCGGCGTTTTCGGCATCCTGTCTTTTTACATGAGCTTTACCGCCGTATTGCTGATATTTGTCGTATTCACCGGCATCGTTTGGGTAATCCACAAAGGTCGTCTGAAAAAAGACCAGTCGCATCAGGACAAAGCCCACTTTACCGACTACATGAGCGGCTTTTTTCCGATCATTCTCGTCGTCTTCATCCTACGCACCTTTATTGCCGAGCCTTTCCAAATCCCGTCAAGCTCCATGCGTCCCGGCTTGGTTAAAGGCGACTTCATCCTCGTGAACAAATTTGCCTACGGCATCAGAACCCCGATTATCAACAACGTCCTGATTCCGACCGGACAAATCGAGCGCGGCGACGTCGTCGTGTTCAATTACCCCGTCCAGCCTGAAATGAACTACATCAAGCGCATCGTCGGACTGCCAGGCGATACCGTCGAATACCGCGACAAAGTCCTGACCGTCAACGGACAAGTAGCCCCCGACCAACCGAACGGCACCTACTCCTACCCTGATGATACCGAGCCGTCCGCGATTCACAACCCCGAACTTTTTCAGACGACCCTCAACGGCAAAACCTTCAACATCCTGAAAGAGCCGGGACAGCCCACCATCTCGATCCCCGCGCTCGACAAATACCGTATGGAAATCATGCCTGAAAACGGTTATTCCGTAGAGCAAAGCGGTTTGGAACACTGTCAATACGCCGAAGACGGCAGCGGCTTTACCTGCAAAGTGCCCGAAGGCCGTTACTTCGCTATGGGAGACAACCGCGACAACAGCGCCGACTCCCGCTACTGGGGCTTTGTGGACGACAAACTTATCGTCGGAAAAGCCTTCTTCGTGTGGATGAACTTCGGCGATTACAGCCGTATCGGCAGCAGTATCCACTAAGTTGCCCGTTTCATTTCGATAAAGCCAAAGGTCGTCTGAAAATCAGTTTTCAGACGACCTTTGGCTTTTCGGCGGAATAAATTGAAAGAGACCTTTGCAAAATTCCTTTTCCCCCGACAACCGAAACCCCAAACACAGGTTTTCGGCTGTTTTCGGCTGTTTCCGCCCCCAATCACTCCTTAATTCTACCCAAATACCCCCTTAATCCTCCCCGGATACCCGATAATCAGGCATCCGGGCCGCCTTTTAGGCTGCAACAGGCACACTTAGCCTGTTGGCCGCTTTCAACAGGTTCAAACACATCGCCTTCAGATGGCTTTGCGCACTCACTTTGAGCAGACCAAAATAGGCTGCCCGGGCGTAGCGGAATTTACGGTGCAGCGTACCGAAGCTTTGTTCGACCACATAACGGGTCTTCGACAAATATCGGTTGCGTTTGGTTTGCGCTTCCGTCAGCGGACGGTTGCGGCAGGCTTTGCGCATAATGCCGTCTAACAACTGATGCTCTTTCAGATGTTGCCGGTTTTCCTTGCTGTCGTAGCCTTTGTCGGCATAGACGGTCGTACCTTCGGCAATGCCTTCCAACAAAGGGGACAGATGGTTGCACTCATGGGTATTGGCAGGAGTGATGTGCAGTTTCTCGATATAGCCTTCCTCATCGGTACGGGTATGTTGTTTGTAACCGAGTTTGTAGAGGCCGTTTTTCTTTGTCCAACGGGCATCTTTGTCCTTACTCGGTGTGGTTTGGCCGCTGACTTGTCCTTCCTCGTCGACTTCTATGGCCTGACGCTGTTTGCTGCCGGCAGTCTGAATAATGGTGGCGTCAATGACGGCGGCGGATGCTTTCTCTACTTTTAGGTTTTTTTCGGCCAGTTGGCAGTTAATCAGTTCCAGCAATTCGGACAGGGTGTCGTCTTGCGCCAGCCAGTTACGGTAGCGGCATAAGGTGCTGTAATCGGGGATGCTCAGTTCGTCAAAACGGCAAAACAGGTTGAAATCGATGCGGGTGATGAGGCTGTGTTCGAGTTCGGGATCGGAGAGGCTGTGCCATTGTCCGAGCAGGACGGCTTTGAACATGGACAACAGGGGATAGGCGGGACGGCCGCGGTGGTCTCTAAGGTAACGGGTTCTTTGACGGTTCAGGTATTGTTCGATCGGTTGCCAATCAATCACCTGATCCAACTTCAATAATGGGAAGCGGTCGATGTGTTTGGCAATCATGGCTTGTGCGGTTTGCTGGAAGAAGGTGCTCATGGGAAATCCCCTAAATGTCTTGATGGGAATTTAGGGGATTTTGGGGAATTTTGCAAAGGTCTCTGAAAGCAGATTTCCATCATTGCCAATTTATAGTTATCTATGCGGGAAGCGGCTTTATTTTGAAACCCAGCCGGTATGTTAAATTTCTGAAGCGTACTGATTTTCCTCAGGAGAAACTGGAGGAGAAATAAGATATTGCACCTACTTATTATTCTTTCGGATTCGCGTTACCATGCACAATCCTTTTCATCACTTTAAATCCTCATGCCAATCCGTTGCGGAGTAAGTTCATGAATATCCGTTCCGACTCTTATGCAGCACCATTTCTCATCTTCGGCTGCGTCTTATTCGGGCTGGGAAGCCTGATCGTCAGATTCGTCCCCGTAGGCCCGTATGCAGTTGCATTTTGGCGGTTGCTGATTGCGGCGGGCGTGTTTTGGCTGCTCTGCCGTTTTTTCGGGCAAAAGCTGCCTAAAAGCAGAAGGGCGGTCAAATATGCCATGTTGTCCGGCATATTTCTGGCGTTTGATTTGTCATTGTGGCATGAAAGCGTATATGCGGTTGGACCCGGGATTTCCACATTGCTCAACAGCTTGCAGATATTTTTTCTGTCCGCCATCGGATTTTTCTTTTTTCAAGAACGCTTGAACAGCCTGCAAGTTTTGAGCCTGATATTGGCAGTTGGCGGGATTGTCCTAATCGGCAGTCCCGAGTTCAACCACAATGCCCACGCCTTATGGGGCTTTGTCAGCGGAATCGCGTCGGGCGGGCTTTTGGCATTGTCTATGGTGTTCGTCCGCAAAACGCATGAAGTTGAAAGGGTAGCGCTTTTCCCAATGATGATGGTTTTGAGTTTCGGCGGCGCGTTGTCCCTGATTGTTCCCGCGCTGATTTTCGACAGTAACGCCCTATATCCGACGCAATGGCGCGATATAGGCTTGGTCTTGATATACGGCGTGGTCATGCAATGTTTGGCGTGGGGGATGATTGCCTATGCAATTCCGCTGCTTTCCCTGTCTTTAACCGGTTTGCTGCTGCTTTCTGAACCTGTTGCCGCTTTACTGATTGATTATTTTTGGTTGGACAAGCCGATTAACACTTTACAGTGGTTTGGTGTTGCTCTGACTTTGTCGGCGATTTATCTTGGTTCTTTAAAACAAAAAAACACAAATTAAGCCGTATTGGGAAATAAAAGGTCGTCTGAAAACCGTTTCCAGACGACCTTTTATTTCAATATTATTGATAGGTGTGATGCCGAAAAAGATTTGCGTTTCTATATATAAACGGATGTCAGAACAATCGTGCCTTTACTTCCATTTTCTTTAATAGCATAATGAATAAAAATTATTATCAGAATATAGATGGTAAAACAGAGTTGCGGATCTAGATAGGCTGTGGTGTGTCCATTCCTATGTTTGGCGTAGCTCAAACCCATCTTAGAAGGATTCTGTTAAACAGCCGGGCTGAAGTCCGCGCTACCTAACCAGGAGATTGGAAAATGGAACTGAAAAGACGTGATTTCTTAAAAATGACCGCCGCGCTGGCAGCGGCAGGCGTTTCACCCTCGCTGTTGGCGGCGGGGAAAGAGCAATTTACCATTTACGGCGCGCCGGCGTTGCCCAGCGTCACCATTGCCGTAGCGGCGTTGCAAGGCAAGCTGGCGAAGCAGGCGGATGTGTCGCTCAAGGTTTGGCGTTCGCCCGACCAGCTTCGCGCGGGCGTGGCGAGCGGGCAATTTAAAGTGATGATGAGTCCGAGCAATGTCGGCGTAAACCTGCGCAACCAAGGGCAGAAAGTCGGTATGGTGAATATTTTGACCAACGGCATCACGCAGTTGATCTGCAAAGGCAGCGCGATTGCCTCGCCGCAGGATTTGGTCGGCAAAAAAATCCTCGTGCCGTTTAAAAACGACATGCCCGACATCGTGCTGCAAGCCTTGTTGAAAAAACTGAAAATCGACGCGCACAAAGTCGGCATCACTTACACCACCACGCCGCCGGAAGCGGTGGGACTGT
This sequence comes from Morococcus cerebrosus, assembly GCF_022749515.1. Taxonomy (NCBI): domain Bacteria; kingdom Pseudomonadati; phylum Pseudomonadota; class Betaproteobacteria; order Neisseriales; family Neisseriaceae; genus Morococcus; species Morococcus cerebrosus. Next base: position 1,459,765 of record NZ_CP094242.1, on the reverse strand, counting down.
TTTTGAGCAAGGACTACCACGCCGCCATCCTGCCCGAACCGATGGCGAGCGCGGGTATGCTCAAAGGCAAAACCATGGGCGTGAACGTCGTGCGCGGCTTTGACTTAGTGAAAGCATGGGGGCAGGCGTTTGACACCAAACCGCTGATTCCGATGGCAGGCATCATCGCCAACGAAGAATATTTCCACGCGCACAAGGCGCAGTTCGACATCTTCCATCAGGATTTGAAAAACGCGCTCAACTGGATACTTGCCAACCGCCAAAGCGCCGCGAAAATCGGCAAAAACTACCTCCCCGCCCCCGAACCCGCCCTAGTCATGGGCTTGGACGGCGCGCGGCTGACGGTAACCAAAGGCAGCGAAGTGAAGAACGAGATTTTGAAGTTTTACGAAATCCTGATGCAGTTCAACCCGAAACTTTTGGGCGGCAAGCTGCCGGATAACGGGTTTTTCTTGGCTTAAAGGGAGGAGAGGTTGTCTGAAAAGGGGGAGGTTGTATTGGGGAATCCAATATACCCTTTTCAGACGACCTATTAGTAGCGTAGGTTGGATTCTTGAATCCGACATTTCGGCTAAATGGGGGCTGTCGGATACGAGTATCCGACCTACTTTTTTCAGACGGCCTATTCAGATAACAGTCAGAACAGTATATAAATAGCCGTCATTCCCGCGCAGGCGGGAATCCAGTCTCTGATATTGCAGGAATGTTTTAAAATTGCAGCAACGTCAAACTTCTGGATTCCAGCTTGCGTGGGAATGACGGCGGGTGGTGCCGTGAGTTGTGTTGCCAAAACTAGCAAAACCGTCGGACTGTCTAAAATGTTGGGTCATGACCCAACTTACGTTTGCTACAATTTTTGTAAATAACCCTCGGATTTTCTGATTATGATCTAACCTATAAAACTTTAACTTTTACAGCAGATAATAAGGAATAGTTGATGAAATATTTTACCGTAAGAAAAGTATATGCCGCCTTCTGCCTGTTGCCGTTTTTAATCGCTTGCAGTCCGCCACAAAAAAACGATGCACAGGCTGTATTTGATCAAAAAGAGAGTCGTTATCCCTATCCGCATCATGATACGGTCGGCAATTTTGGGGGAATCCCTATCCGTTTTTCGTCATACATTACCCCCGGCCCCGTTGTCAGTTACGAAGACACGCCGAGTGGTTTGTCGAAGGAATGGGAAACCTATGATCCGCCGCCTCGAACCTTAGAATCCCCCCTGACCGGATTTTTAGTTATATGGAACCTGAAAACGGATGAGATTTATGATGTACGCAACCAGACGGCGTACGATTACTACGACAGTGCGAAAAAGCCGGAAAACCCTTGGGTGGAGTTCAGCTATCATGCGGATAAAACACCTTGGCCGTCGAATTTTTTGACCAAGCGGCTGGAAAGGAATTTGGATAAAGATAATATTCCTCCATATACATACCGCAGCACAGGCAAGACAGTGTATGGCTTGGAAGAATACGAACCGTTGGCAGAACATTCATTGGGAGGTTCTGATAACCTGTTTATCGGTAGAGATAAGAATGGAAATGTAATTACCTACATTTCCTGTTTTAACAATAATAAAAATGAATCAATTAACCCGCCATGTACACATGACTTTTTCTGGAAAGACAGTCTATATATTAACTTCCGTGCCTCATACAGCAAATTTTATTTGAAAGACTGGCGGGAAATGGAAAAGCAGTCAAAAAAAATATTGGAAGAGTTTGAAGATAATGCCAAGCATCCTGAAAGAAAAATTTGATTAACTTTGCCACAGAAAGGAAATAAAAATGCCGCAATCGATTAATTTGCAGGATATAAAACGCTATCAGGATATGATAGACAGAAACCATGTACAGGGAGCCATCCGTGTTTATGAAGAACTTTTATCCAAAGGTTACGACTATGCAGGTTGGGCAAAAGGTGTCGCCAAAGGCGATACCGTAACTGGCGAAGCTGCTATTCTGTTTATGACGGAAACCTCGGGGCGAAAATTCAGTGAAGGCAAGCTGAATGAAATCCGTATCGATATGGCCCGAGGCTATCTCGACGCATTAGCCGTTCAAATGGAGCAAACGGGGCAAACCGATACCGATGTTAAATTTGAGGGAATCCGAGAATTTCATAGGAAAGTATTTATCAAACACGATTTGAGCATTGAAAATTGGACGCTTGAAGAACCTATGCGCCTGCTGGCCAAATACGGGCACGGTAAAGAGACACAGGAAAGAGTATGGCAGGATCTTGCCAAGACTCAGGGAGACGGGCCGGATGCAGTGGCGGCGAGTGCCTCGCTATACCTGACCGTTGCCGATTTTGCTGACGGTTCGATCGAAGTTGATAAAAATGGCAAATATCAGCCACAACCTAAATCCATTACTCCATATAATGTGCCTGTTCACGGGTATGCGGCAGGCGCCCGACGTGTTGATGCAGAAGATCAAAAGCGGGCATTGGGCTGGCTGAAACATGCGGCACAATGGCGTTCGCTTTCCAAAACGTTTGCAGATGCCCAAGACGCTGTCGAACAAAAGGAGTGGTTGGCAATGAGCACCTCTTTAGAGCAAGGAATTTACGCAGGAATGGACAGTCAGGATACGGGGAAAAACAGTATCGAAGTTGCGGAATCAAACTGCCCCCAATCTGCGGAAGAAAGGTTCAAGTATATCGTTAACGGATTGCTGAACGATACAGACGGTTCGTTTGCCAAACAGTTGTTGGCAGAGAATCCAGGCAGCAGTGAAATATATGAGAAAGGAGTGGCTGCATACAGAGAAGAAGTCCGTCAGGCGGAACTGGCTTCAGTACAACAGCAGGAAATGGTGCAGCAGGAACGCTCCCGAGGAATCAGTTTGTCTTAAAAATATCGGATAGGTCGCCTGAGAAGTAGGTAAGCATTTTTTCAGACGACCTACCGTTCCCAGACCATCCCCACCAACCAACACTCAAACCATGATTAAAACCGACAAAATCCGCAAACCGCAGCCTGCGGTGTTTTACATCATCGACTACCTTTGGAGCGGCTTTGCCGGTCTGAGTGTGGCGATGGTGGTGGTAGCGTTGTGGGCGTGGGGCAGTGCCGTGTTCGGTGAGTTTATGCTGCCTGCGCCGGTGGAGGTGTTTCAAAAGTCTTTGGATTTATTGAAACATTTTCAGGAAAACGAAATCGGGATTTCGCTGTGGCGGTCGGTGGTGGGTATTTCGGTTGCGCTGGCGGCGGGATTGGCGGCGGGGCTGGTGGCGGGCAGTTTTAAGACGGCGATGGCGTTGCTCAAGCCTGTGATTACGGTTTTGTTGGCGATGCCGCCGATTATTTGGGTGGTGATGGCTCTGTTTTGGTTCGGTTTCGGCAATCCGAGCGTGTTGTTTACCATCATTGTGTTGGTTGTGCCGCTGACGTTTGCGAGTGCGGCGGTCGGGATGGCGAGTGTGAACAAGCAGCATGAGGAATTGTTTGACGCTTATAAATTAGGCCGTCTGAAAAAAATCCGCTATCTGTATATCCCGCATCTGACGGGCTATGTGATTTCCAGCATCGGCGTGGCGGTGGCGATGGGGGTGAAGGTGGTGATTATGGCGGAACTCTTGGGCGCGAGCGAAGGCGTGGGCGCGCGGATTGCGGACGCGAGGGCGATGCTGGAGACTTCGACGGTGATGGCTTATGTGGTGCTGGTTATCGTGTTTGTGTCGCTGTTTGAATACCTGATTACCAAGCCTTTGGAAATTTTGTTTATGCCGTGGAGGAGATGATGCTCTGTCTTGAAAACGTGCGTTTTGAAATTCTCCGCGACCCCATCGTGCGCGATTTCAGTTTGAACCTGCAACATGGCGAAGTGAAAGCCTTGTTCGGGCCGAGCGGCTGCGGCAAGACGACGGTTTTGCGGCTGATTGCGGGCTTGGAAACGCCGAAATCGGGCACGATACGCAATACTTTCCGTAAAACGGGTTTTCTGTTTCAGGAAAACCGCCTGCCGGAAAACCTGACCGCGATGCAGAATATCGCGATTTTTATGGACAAACCCGATGAAGGCGAAATCGTCGCGCTGGCGGCGAAAGTCGGGCTGACTGCGGGCGATTTGAACAAATATCCGACCGAATTGTCCGGCGGCATGGCGAAACGGGTGGCGTTTTTGCGCCTGCTGTTGTGCGGCTGCGACCTTGCCTTGCTGGACGAGCCGTTTGTCGGGTTGGACCGCGATTTGCGCGATATTTTGGTTGCCATGCTGGTGGAAAAAATCGAGCGGCAGGGCATGGCGTGTATGCTGGTAACGCACGACCGCTTCGAAGCCGCACGCCTGAGCCATGAAATCATGCTGCTTTCCACTAAGGGCATGAACGTGCAAAACGTGATTACCCTGCCTACGCCGCTGTCCGAACGCGATTCGGCTTTTGAAGAAGCCGTGGTGGCAAGAGAGTTTCAGGGGATTCATTATTATGAGTGATAGGAATTTAAATTTCTGACAAACCTTGCGGTTCGTTGCCCTCTCCCTAACCCTCTCCCACGGGGAAAGGGGATCAGGTTTCTCAAAATCAGAGAGCCGTAGAATTGGGAATCAGATGTCAGGTAAACCTGAAAATGTTCAGGCTCGACAGCCCAATTCCCTCTCCCCGTGGGAGATGGCTAGGGAGAGGGTAAGCAAGCCGCAGGCTTGCCTCTTTAGCGAAAGATACGAATCTGTTATCCGAACGCGATTCGGTTTTTGAAAAAGCCGTGGTGCCAAGGAGGCAGGGGATTCATTATGAGGTGCTTTATGTTTTCGACTGTGATTACTGCTGCTGTTTTATATATTGCTACAGCAGTAGATTTGTTGGTAATACTATTAATATTTTTTGCTAGAGCAAATACTAGAAAAGAATATCGAGATATTTATATCGGACAATATTTAGGTTCTGTAATTTTAATATTAGTTAGTTTATTTCTAGCTTTTGTTTTGCATTATGTTCCGGAAAAATGGGTGTTGGGTTTATTAGGTTTAATACCGATTTACTTAGGTATTAAAGTTGCTATTTACGACGATTGTGAGGGCGAAAAAAGAGCTAAAAAAGAATTGGATGAAAAAGGGTTGTCAAAATTAGTCGGTATTGTTGCTTTGGTTACAGTTGCTAGTTGTGGTGCAGATAATATTGGACTTTTTGTTCCTTACTTTGTGACTTTAGATCTTGTCGACTTATTAGTTACTCTTCTTGTATTTTTAATATTGATTTTTGTTTTAGTATATACAGCACAAAGATTGGCTAATATTTCAGGTGTTGGTGAAATTGTAGAGAAGTTTAGTCGTTGGATAATGGCTGTTATTTATATTGGTTTAGGGTTATTTATTATTATTGAAAATCATACAATTCAAACAATAATATCAATAATATCAATAATATGAATGATACGGGCATTTGAGTATCTAACAAACCTTGCGGTTCGTTACCCTCTCCCTAACCCTCTCCCACGGGGAGAGGGAATCAAGTTGCTGAAAATCAAAGAGTGCAGGATTGGGAATTAGATGGCAGGTAAACCTGAAAATGTTCAGGCTCGACAGCCCAATTCCCTCTCCCCGTGGGAGAAGGCTAGGGAGAGGGCAAGCAAGCCGCAGGCTTGCCTCTTTGGCAAAAGATACGGTCCTGTCCGCCCAATAAATCCGTATCCGAAAGCATCTTCATGCAGAATTAAGCCAAGCCATGAATAAATTTTTCACCCACCCCATGCGGCCGTTTTTTGTCGGCGCGGCGGTGCTTGCCATACTCGGCGCGTTGGTGTTTTTCATCAGCCCCGGCGCCATCGTCCTGCACCGCCAAATCTTCTTGGAACTCATGCTGCCTGCGGCATACGGCGGTTTTCTGACTGCCGCCATGCTCGAATGGACGGGCTATAAAGGTCGTCTGAAACCCGTTGCCACCGTCTTGGCGGCGCTGTTGCTCGCTGCATCCGTCCTGCTGCCGTTTGCGCCGCAAACCGCTTCGTTTTTCGTTGCCGCCTATTGGCTGGTGTTGCTGCTGTTCTGCGCTTGGCTGATTTGGCTCGACCGCAATACTGACAACTTCGCCTTGTTGATGTTGCTTGCCGCGTTCACCGTTTTTCAGACAGCCTATGCCGTTAGCGGCGATTTGAACCTGTTGCGCGCGCAAGTGCATCTGAACATGGCGGCGGTCATGTTCGTATCCGTCCGCGTCAGCGTCCTTTTGGGCGCGGAAGCCCTCAAAGAATGCCGTCTGAAAGACCCCGTATTCATCCCCAACGTCGTCTATAAAAACATCGCCATCACCTTCCTGCTGCTGCACGCCGCCGCCGAACTTTGGCTGCCTGCGCAAACCGCCGGCTTTACCGCGCTTGCCGTCGGCTTCATCCTGCTCGCCAAACTGCGTGAGCTTCACCATCACGAACTCCTGCGTAAACACTACGTCCGCACCTATTACCTGCTCCAACTCTTTGCCGCCGCAGGTTATTTGTGGGCAGGCGCGGCGAAACTGCAAAACCTGCCCGCCTCCGCGCCCCTGCACCTGATTACCCTCGGCGGCATGATGGGCGGCGTGATGATGGTGTGGCTGACCGCCGGACTGTGGCACAGCGGTTTTACCAAACTCGACTACCCCAAACTCTGCCGCATCGCCGTCCCCATCCTCTTCGCCGCCGCCGTCTCGCGCGCTGTTTTAATGAACGTGAATCCGATATTCTTCATCATCGTCCCCGCGATTCTGACCGCCGCCGTGTTCGTGCTTTATCTGTTGACGTTCGTACCAATCTTTCGGGCGAATGCGTTTACGGACGATCCGGAATGAGTGTTTCTGCTTCATTCCCCATTCAATCGCAAGCCCTGTATCGCCTTAAGTCAAAAGGTTGTCTGAAAATCTCCAATATGGGTTTTCAGACGACCTTTGCTTAAATCAGGGTTTAAATCAGACCTTGCAGTTTCGGATTGCCTTCTTTGGGAATAGGGCGCGTGTTGCCTTCGCTGTCGATGGCGACGTAGGTGAAGACGGCTTCGGTAACGAGTTGGCGGTCTTCGGTCAGGTGGTCGTTCATCAGCGTTTTCACCCAAACTTCGATTTTCAGTTGCAGCGAAGTATTGCCCACGCGCACGCAGCGTCCGTAGCAGCAAACCACGTTGCCCACTTTAACGGGGCGGATGAAGTTCATTTCCTGAACGGCGACGGTAACGATGCGGCCTTGCGCGATTTCCGCCGCCAAAATGCCGCCGCCCAAATCCATTTGCGACATAATCCAGCCGCCGAAAATATCTTGGTTGGGATTGGTGTCTTGCGGCATGGCGACGGTGCGCAGCAGAAGCTCGCCTTGAGGGTGGGAGCGGTGTTCGTTTTTTTGAGTCATGAGAATATCCTTTTGAGCGGTGCGGATTGGGTGGGTTTGAATGTTGGCGGATTAAGTCTTGCGAAGGTCATCTGAAAGAGGATGGGGCGTTTTAGACGATTTTTTTATGCCTGTTCCAACCAAATCAGGCTGACCATGCGGCCGGTTTGTCCGTCGCGGCGGTAAGAGAAGAAAGTGTCACGTTCCAGGACGGTGCAGTGTGTGCCGCCGTAAATCATGTCCACACCTTCGCGGCGCAGAACCAAACGCGCCAGCGCGTAGATATCGGCAAGATATTTACCGCCGCCGATGTCTTCGAATGCGTCCGCCGCTTCGGGCATGGGGGCACAAAATGCGTCGAACACGTCTTGTCCGACTTCAAACGCGTCCGCGCCGATGGCAGGGCCGAGATATGCCATGATTTCGACGGGCGCGACATTCATTGCGGCTATGGTGTTTTGCAATACGCCGCCCGCCAAACCGCGCCAGCCCGCGTGTGCGGCAGCAACGACCGTACCGGCTTTATCGCAGAACAAGACAGGCAGGCAGTCGGCAGTCATCGCGGCGCAGGCGGCTTTGCCCGAGTTGTCCACCGAAGCGTCTGCGTCGGGTGTGTTGCCCAATGCGTCGGCAGCGTTGACGACGATGGTGCTATGGATTTGATTGAGGTAGGCAACGGGCAGCCCGACCTGTTCCTGCACGATTTCACGATTGCGGCGCACGGCATCGGGATCATCTCCGACGTGCGAACCGAGGTTCAAACTTTGATACACGCCTTGGCTCACGCCGCCGTTGCGGGTGGTAATCAGGGTTTTTACGTTGGCGGGCGCAGGCCAATCGGCTGTCAGGAAATTTTTGCCTTGCGGGGCGAGGTTTAAGGTTTCTGTGATGGTTTTCATGTTTTTATCTGAGTAAGGAAAGGTTTGAAAGAATGTGTCTATCGGCTTCGTATTAACGCATCTCTACGACTTCCAATAATTCTGTGTTTTCCAATCGGTAATAAAGGTCATAACCCCGACCATGCTTATCTTCTCCTTGATTAGGCAGGAAACTGATACAGGCAAATTCTTTATTCTCGGAAATATTGAACCAAATAGTATAGTTCCTCAAATCCGATTGATTCTGCAAATAACGATCAAATTCTTTTTTAGCCGCAGCCATTACCAATAACAAGCTTCCATCTAATTCAAATAAATAATCAGATTTAAAAGCATCTCTCCAAACTTTTTCCTGATAACTCATGCCGGCACCTAAATCCTCTACCTTAAATTGACCATTCAGTATGGCAAGTAAGCTTTATCAACCGTATCGCCAAATATTCCCATCTACCTTAGAAAGTAATCAAGGTCATCAAAAATAATAAAGTTGCGTACTAACGCATCCCCACTACTTCCAATAATTCCGTATCTTCCAGTCGGTAATAAAATTTATAACCCCGACCGTATTTATATTCTCCTCTATAAGGAATTTCAAAAAATATCCCGCCTACCATTTCATCTGTTTTTGGAATAAAACTGATACTAACAAATTCTCTATTTTCGGAAATTCTTAACCAAATAATATAGTTTTTCAGATTCCATTTACCTTGCGAATAACCATCAAATTCTTTTTTTGCAGCAGTAATTGCCAATAAAAAATTCCCGTCAATTTCAGATAAATCGTCTAATCTAAAAGCATCTCGCCAAACTTGCTCCTTATGACTCATCATCATCTCCTAAGCTACTCGTTTTAAATCGACTTCTCGATATATTGAATGCGATATTGGTATGAAAAGTCTGATCAGACTAGTTGTACAAACCGTTTTCATCTAAAGGCAGATTCATCTGCTTGGCAATATTTTGTGCGGCAGCCGCGAAATCTTTTTTGTCTGACGGCTTGCTATAAATAAAAGTCAAAATTTGAACGTATGGTGCGGGATATGGACGGCGATATTCCAACGTAAAAGATTCTCTGTAGCCTTTGCTTCTCCATCTGATTATTGATAAGTGGTCATTCTCAGAAAGAGGATATTCCATAACGATTTCGCTGCCTTCCCAATGCGTCAGTACACGTTTGACAGGGTCGTATCGCCAAGACTCATCCTGTAATTTTTCCAATGCTCTTTTTTTGGATGATAGAGACAAATACAGGAAGGGCAAAATCATTATCAAAAGAAATGACAGGAAGAAGAAACCGGAGCCTATGTTCAGAATCTCCATATCCTCCATAATCAACATACCCACCCATACGGGTAGCGCAATCATGGAAACGATGGCAGCTTTAGTGGCAAGTCGGTATGTTTTTTCAGACGACAAATTGCCGTAACCCGCCAGCCACTGCATTTTGCCGTCCATTTGTGCAAGATTTACCAAATCCAAAGAAGACACCTTAATCCCTCACATAGACCACTTCGACATCGTAATCGTCTTCGTTCCAATCATCATCGTCATCCGTGCCGAGTTTGTCCTGCCATTCTTCTTCGTTGCTCAAAGACGAATCCAAGCCTGCTTCGAGGCGCAGGACGGAGAGCAAGTGGTAGATATCGTCGGGAATCGGGGCTTCAAAAGAGACGGTTTCGCCGGTTTTCGGATGGACGAAACTTAAGCGGTAGGCGTGCAAAGCCTGACGCGCGCCCAGACTTTTAACGGCTTCTTTTACCGGTTCGCTGCACGGATGGCGCAGGTTGCCGTAAACGGGGTCGGCGGCAAGCGGGTGGTTGGCTTCGCGCATATGGACGCGGATTTGGTGCGTCCTGCCTGTTTCGAGCGAGCATTCGATGTAGCTGTGGGCAAGATAGCGTTCCAACACTTTGACGTGTGTCACGGCAGGTTTGCCGCCGAATTTGACGACTGCCATTTTCAGGCGGTTGTGCGGATCGCGTCCGATTTGGGTTTCGATTTTGCCGTCAAAGGGAACAATACCGTTGGCGACGGCGCGGTAGATACGTTTGACCGTGCGCTCTTGAAGCTGTTGCACGAGGGAATTTTGTGCGGGCAGGGTTTTGGCGACCACCATCAGGCCGCTGGTTTCTTTGTCGAGCCTGTGGACGATGCCCGCGCGCGGAATTTGGCTCAATTCGGGACAATGCGCCAGCAGGCCGTTAAGCAGCGTCCCCGTCCAGTTGCCTGCGGCGGGGTGGACAACCAGTCCGGCGGGTTTGTTGACGACGATGACGGTATCGTCTTCGTACACAATATCCAAATCCATTGCTTCGGGTTTGAACGCGAGATTCTCTTCGCTCGGACGTACCGTTACGCTGACGGATTCCCCGCCTATCATTTTGTCTTTGGGTTGGGCAGGCTTATCGTTTACAATAACCGCGCCTTCTTTAATCCACGATGTCAGGCGGCTGCGCGAATAATCAGGCATGAGCTTTGCCAACACTGCATCCAGCCGCCCGCCCGCAAGCTCCAGCGGAACAGTCAAATTAACACAACTTTCTGCTTCGGGGGCTGACGTAAAGTCTAAATCGTCGCTATAATCGGCTTCATTATCAAAGGAAGTATTCTGCATGAAAAAAATTCTTTTAGTAGTTTCGTTAAGTCTGGCACTGGGTGCCTGTGCAAGCAATAAAGGTACGGTCGATAAAGACGCGCAAATCACACAAGATTGGAACGTGGAAAAACTCTATGCCGAAGCGCATGACGAGTTGAACAGCAGCAATTATACGCGAGCCATCAAGTTATACGAAATTTTAGAATCCCGCTTCCCCAACGGCCGCTACGCGCAACAGGCGCAACTGGACACCGCATACGCCTATTACAAAGACGACGAGCCTGAAAAAGCCCTCGCCGCCATCGACCGCTTCCAGCGCCATCACCCGCAACATCCGAATATGGATTACGCGCTTTACCTCAAAGGCTTGGTTTTGTTCAACGAAGACCAATCCTTCCTCAACAAACTCGCCTCCCAAGACTGGTCCGACCGCGACCCTAAAGCCAACCGCAGCGCATACCAAGCGTTTGCCGAATTGGTACAACGCTATCCGGAGAGCAAATACGCCGCCGACGCCACCGAGCGCATGGCAAAACTGGTGGACGCTTTGGGCGGTAACGAAATCTCCGTTGCCCGCTACTACATGAAACGCGGCGCCTACCTCGCCGCAGTCAACCGCGCCCAAAAAATCGTCGAGCGTTACCAAAATACCCGCTACGTCGAAGAATCGCTCGCTATGATGGAGCTGGCTTACAAAAAACTGGACAAACCCCAACTCGCCGCCGACACCCGCCGCGTCTTGGAAACCAACTTCCCGCAAAGCCCGTTCCTGCAACACCAATGGCAACCGAACGATATGCCTTGGTGGCGCTACTGGCGTTAAGCACATCAAATTCAGGACAGTTGATACGGATTGGTATCGGTTGTCCGAAAGATGAAAGGTCGTCTGAAACCATCAAACAGGGTTTCAGACGACCTTTATTCTATCTTCCAATCAAGCAAGGAACAGGCGGTATGCGGCGTTTTGGGTTTCGTCCTGATAGCTGTAACCGAGGCTTTCGAGGAAGTTTTCGAAGGCTTGATTGTCGCCGGGCGGGACGTCGATGCCGACGAGGATGCGGCCGTAGTCGGCGCCGTGGTTGCGGTAGTGGAAGAGGGTAATGTTCCAGCCGCCCTGCATGTGGTTGAGGAAGCGGGCGAGTGCGCCGGGGCGTTCGGGGAACTCGAAGCTGATTAAGCGTTCGTGGGCGACTTTTGTTGTGCGTCCGCCGACCATGTAGCGGATGTGGATTTTGGAGATTTCGTCGTCGGTCAGGTCGACATTGGGCAGCCCGGCTTCGGTCAGCTGGCGGCTGATGACGGCGAGGTCTTGGGAACCTGCGGTTTGCAGGCCGACGAAGATGTGGGCTTTTTGGTCATCGCCGTAGCGGTAGTTGAACTCGGTGATGTTGCGGCTGCCGAGCAGGTTGACGAATTTGAGGAAGCTGCCGCGTTCTTCGGGGATGGTAACGGCGAAAATGCCTTCGTTGCCTTCACCCAATTCGCTGCGTTCGGAAACGTGGCGCAGGCGGTGGAAATTCATGTTGGCGCCGCTGGTTACGGCGATGAGGGTTTGGTTTTGGATGCGGTTGCGTGCGGCATAGGTTTTCAAGCCGGCAAGGGCGAGCGCGCCTGCGGGTTCGGTGATGCTGCGGGTGTCGTCGAAGATGTCTTTGATGGCGCCGCAGATGGCGTCGGTATCGACGGTGATGATGTCGTCCAAGAGGTCGCGGCAGAGGCGGAAGGTTTCTTCGCCGACGACTTTGACGGCGGTACCGTCGGAGAAGAGGCCGACGTCTTTGAGGCTGACGACTTTTCCGGCTTCGACGGATTGCTTCATGCAGCAGGAGTCGTTTGTTTGCACGCCGATGACTTTGATGCTGGGGCGGACTTGTTTGACGAATGCGGCAACGCCCGCTGCCAGTCCGCCGCCGCCGATGGGGACGAAGATGGCGTGGATGTCGTCGGGACGCTGGCGCACGATTTCCATGCCGACCGTGCCTTGTCCGGCAATCACGTCGGGGTCGTCAAACGGGGCGATGTAGGTCAGTTTTTCTTTTTCTGCCAACTCCATCGCGTAATCATAGGCATCGTTGTAGGAAACGCCTTTGAGGACGACTTCGCCGCCGCGGCTTTTGACGGCGTCGATTTTGATTTTGGGCGTGGTTTCGGGCATGACGATGACGGCGCGGCAGCCTAAACGTTGTGCCGAAAGTGCGACGCCTTGTGCGTGGTTACCCGCGCTGGCGGCGATGACGCCACAGGCGAGCGCTTCTTTGGGCAGCTTCGCCATTTTGTTGTACGCTCCGCGGATTTTGAAGGAAAACACGGGTTGCAGGTCTTCGCGTTTGAGCAGGACGTTGTTGTTCAGACGACGTGACAGCCCGATTGCAGGTTCGAGCGGCGTTTCGACGGCAACGTCGTAAACGGAGGCGGTCAGGATGCGGATGAGGTAATCGGAATAAGAGGGGCGGTTGTTCATGGTTTTGTGTGCCGGAGGATTATTTTCAAAAGGAGTGTCCGCCGCCCGCGTCAAACTTTGCCAACAAAACGGCGGAAAGGTAAAACCATACCCTCGAGGTCGTCTGAAATCAAGAAAAATCTTAGCAAAGCGAAGTTGCGGCGGTATAATGACTGCCTTTTGTGCCAAACCGCACGACGCGGTTGTTTTTATTTCTGTTTCCGCACCACATCCCGATGAAAAAAACATTATCCGTATTGATCGCGGCAATGATGATTGCCGCCGCGCAAGCCGCGCCGCAAGCGGCTAAAAACAACGCAGCCCCTGCTGTTGCCGCTTCCGAGCCTGCACCCGCCGCCGCATCCCAACCCGAAGCCATGATGCCCAGCATCAACAGCCCCGATGCGCCGCCTGCCATTGCCGCTGCCGCCTACATCGTTACCGATTTGCAAAGCCATCAAGTGCTTGCCTCCGGCAATATCGACACCCAAATCGAACCCGCTTCGCTGACCAAAATGATGACCGCCTACCTCGCGTTCAAGGCTTTGGAAAACGGCACATTGCGCGCCGACCAAATGCTGACCGTGTCCGATGCAGGCTGGAAAATCGAAGGCTCGCGGATGTTCCTCAGTCCCAAAGTCCCCGCCAGCGTCAGCGATTTGATTAAAGGCATGATTGTCCAATCCGGCAACGATGCTGCCACCACGCTTGCCGAAGCCATGGGAGGCGGCTCGGTGGATGCGTTCGTCCAACAAATGAACGACGAAGCCAAGCGTTTGGGCATGACCAAAACCCACTTTAAAAATCCGACCGGATTGGCTGCCGAAGGCCACGTTTCCACTGTCGGCGATTTAGCCATCCTCTCCGCCGCGCTGATACACGATTATCCGAAATACTATCCCGTATTTTCGATTAAATCCTTCAAATACAACAATGTCGAACAGCCAAACCGCAACCTCCTGCTCTACCGCGATTCCAATGTGGACGGTCTGAAGACGGGACACACCGAAAGCGCAGGCTACAACCTTGCCGCTTCCAGCAAACGCAACGGCAGACGCATCGTTTCCATCGTTGTCGGTACCGATTCCACCGAAGCCCGCGCGTCCGAAAGCGGCAAATTGCTCAACTGGGCATTGCAGGCATTCGACACGCCCAAGCTCTACAACGGCGGCGAAATCATTTCCAAGGTCAAAGTTTATAAAGGCAGCAGCAAATCGGTGAACGTCGGCTTCCTCGAAGACGTGTACATCACGATTCCCCACGATGCCGGACAAAACATCAAACCGATTTTAGAAACCGTCCAGCCCGTTATCGCCCCGATACGCAAAGGTCAAACCTTGGGCAAACTCAAAATCGTCAAAGACGGCAAAGTCATTACCGAGAAAAACGTCGTCGCCCTCCATTCCGTTGAAGAAGGCAGCTGGTTCAGACGGATGTGGGATGATATCGTATTGTGGTTCAAAGGCTTGTTCGGCAGCAGTTCGAAATAGGCAGGATTGATGAAAAGGTCGTCTGAAAATGGTTTTCAGACGACGGCGGATTCGCATTTGAAGTGCAACTTTCCATAACAGAAAAAGGCCAGTATGCGGTAGCATACGGCCTTTCCTGCAAGAAAGATTGCCATGAGCTACACACAACTGACCCAAGACGAACGATACCATATCCAATACCTGTCCCGCCACTGCACCATCGCCGAAATCGCCAAACAGCTCAACCGCCACAAAAGCACCATCAGCCGAGAAATCAAGCGGCACTGCATCCAAGGACAGCAATACAGCGCCGAAAAAGCACAGAAGCAAAGCCGGCTGACCAAACAGCACCGGCGAAAACCCTATAAGCTCGATTCGCAGCTGGTTCAACACATCGACACCCTTATCCGCCGCAAACTCAGTCCCGAACAAGTATGTGCCTACCTGCATAAACACCACGGGATCACACTCCATCACAGCACCATTTACCGCTACCTTCGCCAAGACAAAAGCAACGGCGGCACTTTGTGGCAACACCTCAGAATATGCAGCAAACCCTACCGCAAACGCTACGGCAGCACATGGACCAGAGGCAAAGTGCCCGACCGCGTCGGCATAGAGAACCGACCTGCTATCGTCGACCAGAAAACCCGCATCGGCGATTGGGAGGCCGACACCATCGTCGGCAAAAATCAGAAAAGCGCGTTATTGACCTTGGTCGAACGCACTACCCGCTACACCATCATCTGCAAATTGAAGAACTTAAAAGCCGAAGACACTGCCCGGGCGGCCATTAGGGTATTAAAGGCATATAAAGCCAGAGTCCACACCATTACCATGGATAACGGCAAAGAGTTCTACCAACACACCAAAATAGCCAAAGCATTGAAGGCGGAAACCTATTTTTGCCGCCCTTACCATTCTTGGGAGAAAGGGCTGAATGAGAACACCAATGGACTCATCCGGCAATATTTCCCCAAACAAACCGATTTCCGAAACATCAGCGATCGGGAGATACGCAGGGTTCAAGATGAGTTGAACCACCGGCCGAGAAAAACACTTGGCTACGAAACGCCAAGTGTTTTATTCTTAAATCTGTTCCAACCACTGGTACCCTAGTGTTGCACTTGAAATCCGAATCCAAGGACCTTTCGGATAACGGATATATCATTAAAAATAAGGAAAAACCATGCAATTACAAGCATTTGACGAAGCATCCCGCGTGCGCCTGATGCAGCTGCTCGATGCCAAATCGGAACAACACAACACCATGCGCTGCGATGAGGTACAGGCATTTATGATGGCTTTGTTGAGTGGTCCCGATGCCTTGAATCCGAACGATTGGCTGCCTGAAGTGTTGGGTGAAGAATCATTGTTTGACGCGAAAGAGCGTACCGAAATCGAGCGTTTGGTGATGGCGCTGGCGGCTGATTTGCGTATCAAGCTCGGCAGTAAAATGTTGCCCGATTTGTGGCTTTACGAAGATGCAGCGGGCAATCCCGACGTGTACACTTGGTGTAACGCCTATCTGTATGCCTTGGATGTCGTGCCGACCGATTGGTTTGAAGCGGTCGATCAGGAGGAGTTTGAAGACCTGTTCTATCCGATCATGGCTTTGGGCGGCATTTATGATGAAGAGCAAAACGGTGAAATCATTTTGCACCTGACTGAAAAAGAACTCTCACAGCTCGAATCCGACCTGCCGCACGTCCTGCTCGATATTTACTGGTATTGGCAGGCAATTATCAACAAACCGCAAACCGTACGTCGCGAAGGCGAAAAAATCGGGCGAAACGATTCTTGTCCCTGCGGGAGCGGTAAAAAATACAAAGCTTGTTGCGGTAAGGGATAACTTTCCGATCAGGTAAAAAATCAAAAGGTCGTCTGAAAAAAGGTTTTCAGACGACCTTTACAATGATCAGGTTAAAACCAGCTTGCCGCCCATATAACAAGCAGGGTCATTACAATCGTCAAGGCGCAACCGATTTTGGCGACCGTACCGATGATGAAGCCGATAAACGTCCCCAGCCCGACTTTGCCCGCCTGCCACATATCGCGGCGCGCCAAGAATTCCCCGGTACCCGCGCCGATGAGCGGACCGAACAACAGCCCGGGAATGGAGAAAAACGCGCCGACAATACCGCCAATCAGTGCCCCCCAAACTGCTGTTTTAGTGGCTCCTGTATATTTTGCCCCTAATGCGCCTGCGACATAATCCATCGCCGTGCCGATGGCAGCGACAACGGCAAGAAAAATTAAGGTGTTTGTACCGTAAATCTGGTAATCGCCGGCATAGGCAAGCAGCCATGCGCCGCCGAACATCAATCCCAATCCGGGAATAGCGGGATAAACCGTGCCGAGCAGTCCGACACAGATGGCGATTAAACCGAGCAGGATGAAAATGGCAGTCATAACAGTCCTTTTTTGATGGAAGGGAAAAGGGTATGCGAAGCACGCTGAGCTTGTTTTGCGGCGGATTAAAATAGAACGGTTTGTATCGTCTTTCCCGTAAAATCCCAGTTTTCAGACGACTTACCGTATTATGCGACTTACCGTATTATGGTTGCACGTCCTGATGATTCAAGGCAGGTTTGTGCAAAGAAATAAAAAATCCGGACAAGGCATCCGGATTTTTGTTTTATGCGCCGCAAGTTTTCGGCTTGTTTGCCAGAATGTTGATGATTTTGCGTTCGGGTTTGGACGGGGTGATTTTGATTTCGCTTTCGTCTTCTTCGCTGCCATCGGAGTAGCGTTCGGGCATTTTTTCGCTGTCAAACGCCAAATCGCCGCCGTGTTTCAAGGTTTGACCGCGTTCCAAACCGACGAAGTCGAAAAGCTCGGGGTCGGCAAGATGGGAGGGTACGACGTTTTGCAGGGCGGAGAACATGGATTCAATACGGCCGGGGAAGCGTTTGTCCCAATCGCGCAGCATATCGCCGATGACTTGGCGTTGCAGGTTGGGCTGCGAGCCGCAGAGGTTGCAAGGGATGATTGGGAATTGCTTCAGTTCGGCATATTTGATCAAATCTTTTTCTTTCACATACGCCAGCGGGCGGATGACGATGTGTTCGCCGTTGTCGCTCACCAATTTGGGCGGCATGGCTTTGAGTTTGCCGCCGTAAAACATATTTAAAAACATGGTGGCGAGGATGTCGTCGCGGTGGTGTCCCAAGGCGATTTTGGTGCAGCCCAATTCTTTTGCGGTGCGGTAGAGGATGCCGCGGCGCAGGCGGCTGCACAGCGAACAAGTCGTTTTGCCTTCGTCCAATACGCGTTTAACGGTGGAGTAGGTGTCCTCTTCGACGATTTTGTACGGTACGCCTATGCTTTCGAGATAGGTCGGCAGCACTTCTTCGGGGAAGCCCGGCTGTTTTTGGTCAAGATTGACGGCAACCAGTTCGAAATCAATCGGCGCGCTGGCTTGGAGCTGGCGCAGGATGTCTAATAGGGCGTAGCTGTCTTTGCCACCGGAGAGGCAGACCATGATTTTGTCGCCCGGTTCAATCATGTTGAAATCGTTAATCGCGTCGCCGACGGCGTGGCGCAGGCGTTTGTTGAGTTTGTTGTTCTCTAATTCTTGCTTGGTTTTTTTGGACATGGCGGTCTGTGCTTTGAAATAAGGAAAAATTTAAGGGCGGTATTGTACCGCAAAAAGTGTTTGGAAACCGCATATTAGAAAAGAAAGGTCGTCTGAAAGAGGGAAGGGGTTTCAGACGACCTTTGCTTTATATTACGCGACTATATTACTCAATCTTCACCCGCTTCAGCCTCAACGCATTGCCCAACACCGAAACCGAGCTTGCCGCCATTGCCGCGCCTGCGATGACGGGATTTAAGAAGCCAAGCGCGGCGAGCGGGATGCCCAAGATATTGTAGAAGAAAGCGAAAAACAGGTTTTGCTTGATGTTTTTCAAAGTTGCCTGCGATACCAGCAGGGCATCGGCGAGCTGGTTGACTGAATGCTGCATCAGTGTGGCAGATGCGGTGTGTTCGGCAACGTCCGCTCCACCTTTCATGGCGAAGCTGACGTTGGCGGCGGCGAGCGCGGGTGCGTCGTTGATGCCGTCGCCGACCATTGCCACAGTTTTGCCGGCAGTTTTGAGTTTCTGCACTTCGGCGGCTTTGTCGCGCGGACTCATGTTGCCGAAGGCGTGTGCGATACCCAGTTGTTTGGCGACGTATTCGACCGTGCCTTGGTTGTCGCCGCTCATGATGTAAACGTCGATGCCGTGTTTTTTCAGACGGTCTATGGCTTCGGCGGTATCGGCTTTCAGCGCGTCGGCGAGTGCGAATGCGCCGATGGGTTTGCCGTTGGCGGAAACGGCGACGATGCTTGCGATGCGCCAGACGTCGTCTGAAAGGTTTTCAGGCAACTTTAATTCGGCAAATTCGGCTTTGCCCGCTTTTACCAAGCCCACGCCTTCGACTTCGGCGGTAATGCCTGCGCCGACGACGGTTTGCGCGTTTTGTGCGGCGGGAATCTCCAAACCGCGCGCTTGGGCGGCGGAGACGATGGCGCGGGCGAGCGGGTGGGCGGCGTTTTGTTCGACGGCGGAGGCGAGGCGGTACAAATCGTCTTCGTCAAAGCCGCTGTCGGGCACGCAATAGACGGCGGCAACCTGCGGCCTGCCTTCGGTCAGCGTGCCGGTTTTGTCCAACACGACGGCATCGACGTGGGCGGCTTCTTCCATCGCCGCCGCGTCTTTAAACCAAATCCCGTGTTTCACCGCCTTGCCCATGCCGACCATAATCGCGGCAGGCGTTGCCAAACCGAGCGCGCACGGGCAGGCAATCACCAAAACGGCAACGGCGTGCATTAGCGCCACCGTCCAATCGCCTTTAACCAGCCAAGTGGCGATAAAGGTCAAAAGCGCGATGCCCACGACGGCAGGCACGAACACCGCCGCCGCTTTATCCGCCACGCGCGCAATCGGCGCTTTGCTGCCCTGCGCTTCGGAGAGCGCATTCATCATGTCGCCGAGCAGGGTTTGGCTGCCGAGCTGTGTGGCTCGGTACACCACGCTGCCTTCGGTCATCAGCGCGCCCGCCAACACTTTGCCACCCGCCTTTTTCTCTTCGGGATTGGATTCGCCGGTGAGGTGGCTCTCGTCCGCCCAGCCGCTGCCGCTTTCAATAATGCCGTCGGCGGCAATGCGTTCGCCGTGGTTGGCGCGGATTAGGTCGCCAATTTGCACTTGGTCGATGGGCAGTTGTTTCCATTCGCCATCGCGTTGCACGTTGACTTGAGTCGGCGTGAGTTTCAGCAGCAAGCCCAAGCTGTTCAGGCTGGATTTTTTGGTGCGGTGTTCCAAAAACTTACCCAGCGACACAAAACCAATCACCATCACGCCTACTTCAAAATACACATGCGCCATGCCGTGCGCTGCGTGCGGGCTGAAAAACAGCATATAGACGGAATACAGATAAATCGACACCGTGCCGATGGTAACGAGTACGTCCATATTCGCCAGCCCGCCTTTAATACTCGCCCACGCGCTTTTGTAAAACGGGATTGCCAGCCAAAGCTGCACCACACTCGCCAATGCGAACTGCCACAACGGCGGAATCATCCAATCGTGCCGACCAATCATCATGCCCGCCATACCGATAAGGAACGGGATATTGATTGCCAGCAAAAGCCACAGCCGCCAGCTTACATGCGTTGTTTCTTCGGGCTGTGGCAGCGCGTCTTCTGTCTTTTCTTTTGCGCCGTAACCGGTTTTCTCGATGATTTTGGCGATGTCGGCGGCGGAGGTTTGGCTGTCGTCAAACACCACCTGCGCCTCTTCGCTGGCGAAGTTCACCCCCGCTTCGGCGACAAAGTCTTTTTTGTTCAACACTTTCTCAATGCGCGAAGCGCAGGCCTGACAGGTCATGCCTTCGATTTGGAAACGGACTCTTTGTTGCATGGTTTCTTCCTTCTGAATGTGGTTGGGCTACCTGAAAAAAGCGGAGCAGGGTTTTCAGGTAGCCTTTGGGGTGTTGCAGTCGATTTGTTGCGATTCGATTTACAAAGCCGCATCAAAGCCGCCGTCTTCCACCGCTTCTATCAGCGCGGCGGGGTTGGTTTGGGCGGGGTCGAATTCCACGACGGCGTTCTTGTTTTCCAGGCTCACTTCGGCCTTGTCCACGCCGTTTACGCCTTCGAGGATGCTGGTAACGCTTTTCACGCAGCCGCCGCAGGTCATGCCTTCGATGTTTAATGTGATGGTTTGCATAGGGTTTCCTTTCTGTTGGAATGAGGCTGAGGTTTTAAAGTCCGTTGCAGCCAAAGCTTTCAGGTAGCCTGAAATGATGGGTCTGCTCTTGCTTTCCCGCTGAGTGCCACCACTATAAAGCTTCACCCGAAGTAAAGGTCAAGCATCATGATGAACATCAGCCAGGCCGCGGCCGAGAGCGGCCTTTCCGCCAAACAAATCCGCGACTACGAAAAGCACGGCCTAATCGCCCCGGCCGCGCGCAGCGAAGCGAGCTACCGCCGCTACGGACAGGCCGACCTTGCCCGGCTGCGCTTTATCCGCCATGCGCGGGAAGTGGGCTTTTCGCTGCCGCAGATCGGGCAGCTTTTGAGCCTGCAACACAATCCGCAGCGCACCAGCCGCGAAGTGAAAACTCTCACCGCGCGGCACATCGCCGAGCTGGAAGCCAAAATCGAACGCTTGCAGGGCATGGTGGCCGAGCTGCAACGCTGGCACGATGCCTGCGCGGGAGACGACTGCCCGGATTGTGCGATTTTGGCCGGGCTGGAGGAGCGTTAGGCGGCTTGGGGCCAATACACATGAGTGCAACCACCTGTTGCCTTTGTTGGAAGGCATTGCCGAAGGTACGACCGTCTATGCCGATAAAGGCTATGACAGTAAGGAAAACCGGCAACATCTAAAAGAGCATCAGTTGCTGGACGGCATTATGCGCAAAGCCCACCGCAACCGTCCGCTGACGGAAGCGCAAACCAAACGTAACCGCTATTTGTCGAAGACCCGTTATGCGGTCGAACAAAGCTTTGGTACGCTGCACCGTAAATTCCGCTACGCCCAGGCAGCCTATTTTGGTTTGCTCAAAGTGAGTGCGCAAAGCCATCTGAATGCGATGTGTTTGAACCTGTTGAAAGCGGCTAACAGGCTAAGTGTGTCTGTTGCCGCCTAAAAGGCGGCCCGGATGCCTGATTATCAGGTATCCGGGGAGGATTAAGGGGGCATTTGGGTAAAATCAGGAGCAATTAGGGGCGGAAATAGACGAAAACCTGTGTTTGGGTTTCGGCTGTTGGGGGAAAGGCTTTTTTGCAAAGGTCTCAATTTGCTATTAAAAAATAATATTCTGGCGTTGAGTTATCAGTCATAGAATTAAGTGCTTTTAGGCAGATTTGTTAGATTGATTTAGGTATTGCTATTGAAATCCGAATCTTCGGACCTCTTTTTAACTTTGCAGCAAAGCCAAAGAATACTTCATCATTTCCTATTGGGAAATTATATTGTTCATAAATTGAGATTTATTGCTTAATCATTTATCCGTACAATCCGCCTCATCAAATATTTTAAGGAGGCAATGATGAAAAAAATGCCTGTATTGTTTGTTGGGCATGGTAGTCCGATGAATGTGTTGGATAAGGAAAATCCGTTCAACCAAAATCTCAGCCTGATTACGCAAAAGTTTGCCAAACCCAAAGCGATTTTGATGATTTCAGCGCATTGGTACAGCAGCCGTTTGCAGGTTACATCGGGCGAACATCCTGAAATGATTTACGATTTTTACGGATTTCCTGAAGAGCTGAGCCAAGTTCAGTATCCGGCGCCCGGTTCGCCCGAATTGGCGGAGCAGGTGCGCTCGTTATTGCAGCCGGAAAATGTCGGACTGAACCCGACACGCGGTTTTGATCATGGTGCGTGGGCGGTGTTGAAATTTCTGTATCCTGATGCTGATATTCCTGTGGTACAACTCAGCCTGAACCGTTCGCAATCGGCGGAATGGCATTTCAATTTGGCGAAAAAATTATCCGCCTTGCGCGAACAGGGTGTGTTGATTATCGGCAGCGGCAATATTATCCATAATCTGAGCGTGATGAGCAGGGCGCATATCAATCAAATCGGCGCGGGTTATGATTGGGCGTTTGCGTTCCGCGAAGCGGTCAATCAGGCGATTGTTGAGCGGGATGACGACACTTTGATTCATTACGAACGGCTGGGCGAAAAGGCGATGCTCTCCGTGCCGACGCCGGAACATTATCTGCCTTTTCTTTGCATCATGGCATTGCGCGAACCGGATGATGCCATTACGTTTTTCAACGACAACCTTGTCGCAGGTTCGCTCAGTATGACTTCGCTTTTAGTGGGGTAAAAGAAAAATATGGCAGCGAAAAAGATTCTTATTGGTTCGTTCCGCTTTCGTAGATGGTGTTGATCCGCTTACCGTTCTTGGGAATGGGATGTCAATCAAAAAGCGCAGAAAAGCTTTGCATGTAAAGAAAATGGTTGTTTGGCAAGTTACCCGGGTTCGGGAGATGAAGAGTATTTCTGAATGCGTAAATACTAAGGTCGTCTGAAAGCCCGATTCAGGTTTTCAGACGACCTTTTCCCCTTCATCCGAGCAGACTTACCCCAGATATTTCAGTTTGCCTTTGAAGTCTTCGAGCGTCTCGTAGCCTTTTTGTACCATGATGGCTTTCAAGCCAAGCGAAACGCGTTCGAAAACTTCGACACCTTGCTGATGCAGCGCCGTACCGATTTGCACCATGCTTGCGCCGCACAAGATATGTTCGAACGCATCGCGACCGGTATAAACGCCGCCTGTACCGATGATTTGGATGGACGGATTCAATCTTTGGTAGAACGCGTGGACGTTGGCAAGCGCGGTCGGTTTGATGTATTCGCCGCCTATGCCTCCAAAGCCGTTTTTAGGTCGGATCACAACGGATTCGTCTTCGATATACATGCCGTTGCCGATGGAATTGACGCAGTTGACGAATTTCAGCGGATGGCGGTTGAACACTTCCGCCGCTTGGTCGAAATGGACGATGTCGAAATACGGCGGCAGTTTGATGCCTAAAGGCTTGTCGAAGTAGCCGAAGGCTTCGCCCAAAATCCGCTCGGTCGTTTCAAAGTCGTAGGCGATTTGCGGCTTGCCGGGGACGTTCGGGCAGGAAAGGTTGAGTTCGGTAATGCCTTTAAAACCGCTGTTTTGCACTTTTTTCAACAGCGTGTGTGTTTCATCGGGCGACATACCGACCAGCGAGAGGAAAAATGTCCGTTCGGGCTGCGATTCTTGAAGGCTCAGCAAATAATCCAGATAGTAATCAATGCCTTGATTCGGCAAACCCATGGAATTGATACTGCCCAGCGGTACATCGCGGTAACGCGGCTCTGGATTGCCCGCCCGCGCTTCCAGCGTCGCCGTTTTGGTGACGAAGCTGCCCGCGGCGGATTGCCTGACTTCTTCCAATTCTTCTACGGTCATACACGCCACGCCTGCGGCGTTCATCAGACAGTTGTCAAAAGAAAAACCGGCGATTTGCGTTCTCAATGACGGCATATCCTGCTCCTTTCCCTTGAAAAATCAATTTGTTTGCGAAGCGTAACACGAATAGTCGGCAAAATTTTTAACAAACATCAAATGACAGACAATGTAGGGAAATGTTGTTTTATATGATGAAGGAAAGGTGCAAAAAAGGTCGTCTGAAAACCTGTTTTGTTTGTCTTCAGACGACCTTTAATGTAAATAAGCCATGGTGATTGAAAAATTTTTGAAATCACCAAGAAAGCCTTGGTTCATAATTTCTTAAATCAGGCTATCCATTCAGTTAATGCAGCCTCCAAGCGTTTCAGCCCTTCTGCCATATCTTCATCATTCAGCAGCAGACTAGGTGCAAAACGTACGACGTCGGCTCCGGCAACCAATACCATCAGGCCGTGTTTCAAAGCGGCAGCGGTGATTTCCGAAGCTCGGCCTTTGTATTCGTCCGCCAGTACGCAGCCGATGAGCAGACCCATACCGCGTACTTCTTTAAACGCACCGGTTTTCTCGCCCAACTCCCGCAGGGTCGTCTGAAATTTTTGTCCTTGTTTTTCAACATGAGCTAAGGTTTCCGGCGCGTTGATAATGTCGAACGCACGACTACCAACGGCGCACGCCATCGGATTGCCGCCGAAAGTCGAACCGTGCGTCCCCGGCCCGAAGGTCGGCGCGATTTTGTCAGTGGTCAGAATCGCGCCGATAGGGAAGCCGCCCCCCAATGCTTTGGCGGAACTGATGATGTCGGGCGTAATACCGTAATGCTCGTAGGCAAACAGTTTGCCCGTATGCCCCATACCGGTTTGCACTTCGTCCAAAATCAGCAATGCGCCGTGTTCGTCGCACAAACGGCGCGCGGCTTGCAGATATTCCTGCGTCGCGGGCAGGATGCCGCTTTCGCCTTGAATCGGCTCGATGATTACGGCGCAAGTGTTTTCGTTGATGGCAGCTTCCAATGCGGCAATATCGTTGAACGGAACATGGGTAATGCCTTGCGGCAGCGGCGCATAGTCTTTGCTGTATTTGGGCTGACCGCCGACTGAGACGGTAAACAGCGTGCGGCCGTGGAAGCTATTTAGGCAGGAGATGATTTCGGTTTTGTGTCCGCCAAAATGATCGCGACCGTATTTGCGCGCCAGTTTCAGCGCGGCTTCGTTGGCTTCCGCGCCGGAATTGCAAAAGAATACTTTGTCGGCGAAGGTATGCTCTACCAGCTTTTGCGCCAATTCCTGTGCGGGTTTGGTGGTGTAGATATTAGAAATGTGCCACAATTTTTGCGACTGCTCCGCCAGCGCGGCAACCAAATCGGGATGGCAATGTCCCAACGCGTTGACCGCGATACCGCCCGACAAGTCGATGTATTCACGGCCTTCGGTATCCCAGACGCGGCTGCCGAGGGCGCGTTCGGGAATCATGGGGGCAAATGAAAAATTGGGGGTCAGGTAGTTTTGCATCCGATTTCCTTTGCAGTGGATTTATTGAAAATAAGCGGGGATTATGCGCCGCCTGAAACAAAGCTTCAAGCAGGAATGGGCGGGACGCAATGAGAGTAGAAATTTCGACTACAATATGGATTTTACCGACCGTAGAAAGAAGATTATGAACATCCTGCCTTATCAGACTGAAATTGCCGAGCGTATGCTGGTTGGCACCGAAGGCGAAACCATTCATCCCGGCGCGCAATTTGTTCAAACGGCCAACGGCTATTGGATAGCTTGGCACGAGGGCGATGCAGCCCTGCTGGCTCCCGATACGCCACCCGATATTCCGTGTTTTTGGGTAGAAGGGGCGCAAAGTTTGGAAGAGTTGGTCGAATTGGTCGAAAACGGTGAGTTTGACGAAATGGAAGAGTTTGAAGGCGACGATGACGCGTGGCATGAACATGCGGCGGGCTGCAATGGCGGGCATGACGGTCATTGCGGATGTTCGCATTCATGAAAATAAAGATGAAAACCTTGCTTCTGCCTTTGGTCTGCCTGGCGCTGAACGGCTGCGTCGTCGGGGCGGCAGTCGATTTGGCGGCAACGACCGTCATGACGGCGGGCAAGGTTGTCGTCAAAGGTACGGGCGCAGTCATTGATGCCGCCATTCCCGACAGGGACAAAAAGAAAGACAGAGAAAAGGATAAAAGCAAAAAACGCCGTCCTGTTTCAGACGACGGTGTGTATCCGGGTTCTTATCCGCCTGCATCGGAAGAGGGCGGTTACTCTGTTCCGCAAGATTCAGGATATTCGGACAGGGGATGGTAGGGACGGATGTCTTTTGTCCTTGCAGCCATATAAAAAGGTCGTCTGAAAGGTTTGAGCGCGACCCGCTCGACTCATTTGCAGACGACCTTTTTGTTTGTGGGAAGGTTAATCCTTTAAAGCCTGCTTAGCGGCATTGCGGACTTTATCGGCAGCCGCTTCGATTTCGGATTGAGCAACTTCGGCAGCGCTTGTAGTTTTAGTCGGCGCGGCAGCTTCAGGGGCTTGGAGCGGCAGGCGCGCCAAAACAGTGCGCACGCCGGTTACTTTGTCGCCGATGGCAACTTGTGCCTGCGCGTCAACCGGCAGGTACATATCGACGCGCGAACCGAAGCGGATAAAGCCGTAGCGTTCGCCGCGGGTCAATTTTTCACCCACTTTGGTGTAACACAAAATACGGCGGGCAACTAGGCCTGCAACTTGGACGAAGGTGATTTCGCGACCTGACGCAGTGGTCGCCAGTACGGCGTTGCGTTCGTTTTCGGTACTGGCTTTGTCCAAATCGGCATTGAGGAATTTGCCTTTATTGTATTCGACGGCGGTTACGGTGCAGTCGGCAGGCGATTTTTGCGAGTGGACATTAAAGACGTTCATGAACACGCTGATTTTCAACGCTTCGGTATCACGGTAAGGATCGCGCGCGCGCTCGACGACGACGATGCGTCCGTCAACGGGGCTTAAAATCGCTTCGGGATCTTGCGGAATTTCGCGGGCGGGGTCACGGAAAAATTGCAGGGCAAATACGGTGAAAATCCAAAACGGCAGCGACCACCAGCCGCAGCAGGCAGACACCAGTAAACTCAATACCAAACCGCCGCCGATAAACGGCCAGCCCTCGCGGGCGATAATCGGGTGGGGGTACAGACGGTTCATAAGTCAATCCTTTTCTATGCAAATTTTATTCAAATCGCCGCCATTATAACGGAATCCGATACGCTTTTAGCGGTTGCGCCCGTTTTTTGGACAGAATGCGAAAGAAGGTCGTCTGAAAATCCGCTCCCCAGCTTTTCAGACGACCTCTCGCAATCTGAAACCCAAGCGAAAAGTGTTACAATAGCCGTTTTATTTTAGCCGCTTAAGACAGTCCGACCATGTGCAACCACCATCATCAAAACGACAGCAAAACTCCCCACTTAGAAGCCCGCGACAACGACACCATCCGCATCCGCGGCGCGCGTACGCATAATTTGAAAAACGTCGATTTGGACATTCCGCGCCACAAGTTGGTGGTGGTGACGGGGCTGTCGGGTAGCGGCAAGTCGTCGCTGGCGTTTGACACGCTGTATGCCGAAGGGCAGCGGCGTTATGTCGAGAGCCTGTCCGCCTATGCGCGGCAGTTTTTGCAGATGATGGACAAGCCCGATGTCGATTTGATCGAAGGCTTATCGCCCGCGATTTCCATCGAGCAGAAATCCACCAGCCACAACCCGCGTTCCACCGTCGGCACGGTTACGGAAATCCACGATTACCTGCGCCTTTTGTACGCCCGCGTCGGCACGCCGTATTGCCCCGAACACAAGCTGCCGCTGTCGAGCCAGACCGTATCGCAGATGGTTGATGCCGTGTTGAAGCTGCCTGAAGACACGCGCGTGATGATTCTGGCGCCGGCGGTGCGCGAGCGTAAAGGCGAATTTGTCGATTTCTTTGCCGACTTGCAGGCGCAGGGTTTTGCGCGGGTACGCGTGGACGGCGAGGTCTATCAGTTGGACGAAGTGCCGAAGCTGGAAAAAAACATCAAACACAATATCGACGTGGTCATCGACCGTGTGAAAGTGAAGGCAGACATCAAGCAGCGGCTGGCGGAAAGTTTTGAAACCGCGCTGCGCCACGGCAACGAGCGCGCGCTGGCGATGGAAATGGACAGCGGCGAAGAGCATTGGTTTTCCGCGCGTTTCGCCTGCCCCGTGTGTTCGTACAGCCTGCCCGAATTGGAGCCGCGCCTCTTTTCGTTCAACAACCCGATGGGCTCCTGCCCGACTTGTGACGGCTTGGGCAACACCAATTTCTTCGATCCCGAAAAAGTGGTCGCCCATCCCGAATTGTCGCTGGCAACAGGCGCGATTGACGGCTGGGACAAGCGCAACCAGTTCTATTTCCAAATGATTCAATCACTGGCGCGGCATTACGGTTTCGATGTGCAGGCTGCTTGGGAAACGCTACCTGAAAAAGTGAAAAAAGTCATCCTGCACGGCTCGGGCAAAGAAGTCATTGATTTCACTTACCTGTCCGAACGCGGTACCACCTTCAACCGCAGCCATGCCTTCGAAGGCATCATTCCCAATCTCGAACGCCGTTACCGCGAAACCGACAGCGAAACCGTGCGCGAAAAACTGCGCGAATATCAAAACCACCGCGCCTGCCCAAGCTGCGGCGGCGCACGTTTGCGCAAAGAAGCCCGCTACGTTTACGTCAGCGGCGAACCGTTGCACGAAGTCTCCGCCTGGCCGCTGACCAAAACCCACCAATTTTTCGAAACGCTGGATTTGGACGGCAACAAAAAACAAATCGCCGAAAAAATCCTCAAAGAAATCACCGAGCGGCTCGGCTTCCTGATTAACGTCGGGCTGGATTACCTGAATCTCTCCCGTTCCGCCGAAACCCTCTCCGGCGGCGAAGCCCAGCGCATCCGCCTCGCCAGCCAAATCGGCAGCGGCCTGACCGGCGTGATGTACGTTTTGGACGAACCCTCCATCGGCCTGCACCAGCGCGACAACGACCGCCTGCTCGCCACCCTCAAACGCCTGCGCGATTTGGGCAACAGCGTGATTGTGGTCGAACACGACGAAGACGCCATCCGCGAAGCTGATTTCGTCGTCGATATGGGCCCCGGCGCGGGCGAACACGGCGGCAACGTACTAATTGCCGACACGCCCGAAAACGTCGCCAAATGCGAAAAATCCGTTACCGGACAATACCTCAGCGGCAAAAAATCCATTGCCGTGCCATCTGAACGCACGCCCGTCAATCCCGACCGAATGCTCGTCCTCAAAGGCGCGCGCGGCAACAACCTCAAAAACGTTACCCTCGAACTGCCGCTCGGTTTGATTACCTGCATCACCGGCGTATCCGGCAGCGGCAAATCCACCCTGATTAACGACACCCTCGCCAAAATCACCGCCCGCGAACTCAACCGCGCCCAAGAAGAACCCGCCCCATACGACAACATCCACGGCCTCGAACACCTCGACAAAGTCATCAACGTCGACCAATCCCCCATCGGCCGCACCCCGCGCTCCAATCCCGCCACCTACACCGGCCTGTTCACCCCCATCCGCGAACTCTTTGCCGGCGTCCCCCTCTCGCGCGAACGCGGCTACAACGTCGGCAGATTCTCCTTCAACGTCAAAGGCGGCCGCTGCGAAGCCTGCCAAGGCGACGGCGTGATTAAAGTCGAAATGCACTTCCTGCCCGACGTGTACGTCCCCTGCGAAGTCTGCCACGGCAAACGCTACAACCGCGAAACGCTCGAAATCCAATACAAAGGCAAAAACATCAGCCAAGTCCTCGACATGACCGTCGAAGAAGCCCGCGAATTCTTCGACGCCGTCCCCACCGTATCGCGCAAACTGCAAACCCTGATGGACGTAGGCCTCGGCTACATCCGCCTCGGCCAGTCCGCCACCACCCTCTCCGGCGGCGAAGCCCAGCGCGTCAAACTCGCCTTGGAACTCTCCAAACGCGACACCGGCAGAACACTCTACATCCTCGACGAACCCACCACCGGCCTGCACTTCGCCGACATCGCCCTGCTGCTGGAAGTGATAGGTCGTCTGAAAGGCAAAGGCAACTCGATTGTGATTATCGAACATAATCTTGATGTGATTAAAACCGCAGATTGGATTGTGGACTTAGGGCCGGAAGGTGGCGATGGGGGGGTATGATTATTGCTTCAGGTAGCCCTGAAGAAGTGGCGAAGGTTAAGGGGAGTTATACTGGGAAGTATTTGAAGGAAATGTTACTATAAGGTTAAACGTTACATTACTAAATAACAGCAAACAGGTTGACTGTATAAATTATTTCAAAGGATATATATTTATGTATAAAATTAGCAATATAACTATAGATAATTTCTGGGAAAATTATCATGTTGATATGAAGTTTGATGAAGAAGTCAATATTTTAATTGGAAAAAATGGATCTGGTAAAACTACATTCATGAATCTCCTTCATGCTGTTTTGACAATCGATATTGATAAGCTAGCAGAAATTACATTTTCTAATGTAATTATTAAATTGAATAACAAAAATAGCCGCAAAACAGTGAAAATTACCAAAATAGAAGATTTTCATAGCGCGCCTATTGTTAAGTATCAGATTTCTAATAAAAATTCTATTGAACTACCAATCATAACAAACGACTCTTTACGTATGTATCCTCTTTCTCTTCGGAGAAAAATGAAAGATAGTTATGATCAACTAAAAAATGAATTTCAAGAATTTGTATCAGTGTCTTCTTTGTCAGTGTATAGAAATAACTATGAATATGATTTTGACCATAGAGAATATCGCGATAAAAGGGATAGATACTTTTTTTCTCCTGTGGATGAACGATTAAATAATTTATTAGAGAAATTAACTAGATATCAATTGCAGTTATCATCCCAAGCAAGGGAGATTTCTGCACAGCTACAAAAGGACGTCCTTTTATCTTTGCTTGACAAGGATCAGAAGCGTAGTTGGAGCATTGATTTTATTAATAAATTTGATTCCAATCAACAAAAAGAAAATTTATCGAATGCATATAGCAGACTCGGGTTAGTCTCGAAGGAAGTAGAAAATAAAATTACAAATCATATTAATTCTATGGAGAAACTAAAAGAACAACTCAATATCAATAAAGGTCGAGATAGTGTAGAAATTGATTTCTATGCTCTTCATGTACAAAATCGAATAGAAAAAATCATAGAACTATCCTTATTAGCTGAAAAAAATACAGACGAACTATTTAAGCAGCTAGATCTGTATTTATCTGAATTAAAAAGATTTATGGATAAGAATTTTATTTTTTCTAAGTCAGGAGACCTTGAAATTGATGGTAAGGGATATCCGATAGATAAATTATCTTCTGGGGAAAAGCAATTATTAATTCTTCTTACGGAAGCTCTTTTGCAAAATAAAGAAAGTTTTATTTTCCTGGCAGATGAACCTGAATTATCCTTGCATATAGAATGGCAAAGGGAAATTTTACCTGCAGTAAGAAGGATAAATCCAAATGCTCAAGTTATTGTTGCAACACACTCACCAGAAATTGCAGGGAAATATAATGATAATATCATTCAAATAAAAAAATCATTGTTTCCTATGGAATAAAATAGGAGCTAAATAATGGATAGTAGATTTTTAGAATACTCTAGAGATGCTGTTAATGTATTAAGTAAGTTTCATGAGACAGATTTTATTATCTATGTTGAGGATGAGGATGATAAATATTTTTGGGATACTATATTTAAGTTAAATAAAGTTAAGTTTACGTATTATTTTGAACCAGTTGGTGGTTGTGCTGAGCTAGATAATAAAATAGAGAAAATCATTAAATTTGAACTTGGGAATACCATTCTAGTAGCAAGGGATGCTGATTATATAGTATTGAGTAGTAAAGCTAAATATAATGATAGAGTAATTTATACTTATGGGTACTCTATAGAAAACTGTATCTTTAATAAGGATGCAATCGCAGAATTGATAAAAAGCAATTGTCGAAATAATGAAAGTTGTGAGGAAAATATAGAATTTTTTTATAATTACTTGTTTGAAAATTTATTATATTTATGGGAATTTGATTATTTTTGCGTAACAGAAGGTTGCAGTAAAAAAGTTTTAGGAGATAATTGCTCTAAATTTCTTATGAAGCAAAACAACTTTAAATTTAATATTGATTTTATTAAAAATGAAATATTAAATTTAGAAAATGAGATTAAAATAAAAGAGCATATAGAGCCTTCTTTAGATGACTTTATACGATGGCTACGTGGACATTTTTTACAGAGTGCATTGTTAGTATTTATTAAAAATTTAGGTGATATTAAGTCTTTGCCATCTGATAATTTATTTTCTCAGGCATGCGGTCTTTTAAAATACACTCTTTTAGATGATGAAATAAGAAAAAATTACTATATGAATATTTGTAACCGGATAAATCAATTACTTAATTAGCCATAGCATGCCGTAGTTTACACACTCACCGCGTGCGTGGCTGCGCCACACACCCTACCTGTGAATCACACGGAACTTTAAAACCAACGTGTAGGGTGTGTGCGGTACGCACGCACGCGGTGGGTTGATTGACGGTTCGCCGTTTTAACTTTTAACTTCGTTGAAGCTAGCGCTTTCAGACGACCTCCAATGCCGTCTGAAAACATCAGCTCCAACAAAGTTAAAACCTTAAACAACAAACCGTTCCTTCTCCAACACCCAAACCACAAACAACAATCCTATGGCGCGTTATCGCAGAAACTTCATTGCCGGCGGCACATTCTTTTTCACCGTCAAACTCGCCGACCCAAAATCGCGCCTGCTTGTCGAACATATCGACCTATTGCGTGCGGCCTATATGGATGTGCAAAAACAATATCCCTTTGAAACCGTCGCCGTATGCGTGCTGCCGAACCATATTCACGCCATTTAGACGCTGCCGCCCGACGATGCGGATTATTCCCTGCGCTGGCGGCTGATTAAAACCAAATTCTCCGCACATTTCCCTCGTGCCGAAAACCTGTCTGCCAGCAAACAGCGGCGGCACGAACGTGGTCATCTAATTGACGGTTTGCCGTTTTGAATGTTTCAGGCGACCTTTGAGGTCGTCTGAAAGCAAATTGCAGATTGGAAGGCATAAATAAAAAACGGATTCTGAGTAGTCGGAATCCGTTTTCGCTATAAGATGTCTCGTATTATTTAGCTTCTTCTTTAGCTGCCGCAGCCTCATCTTTGGCTTCTTCCGCAGTGTCTTTCGCTTCTTCAGCAGCTTCTTTTGCTTCTTCGGCTTTATCTTCAGGAGAAGCGGCAGGGGCATCGCCTTTCAATCCATCCAAAGCTGCTTTACAGGTAGCGTCTCTTTGGTCGGCAGGCATATCTTTTAAGGCTGCTTTAGTTTGCTCAAATGATTTTTGCATCAGGTCTTTTGTGCCTGCATCAACACCTTTAGTAATGTCGGCAAAGGCTTTTTCGTATTCGTCGCAAACAGCAGAAGAAGAGCTGCCTCCACATGCGGACAAGGACAGTGCGGTTAGCAGAGTTGCCAATAAAACTGATGTTTTCATGAGTCTCTCTTTTGAATTTTGGTTAAAAGAAACGATATATTAAATTATTTGAGTAGTGTGTCAAGTATAGTTATTCTTTTTTTTTTAAATCATGTAATTAAATATATTTTTGGCATATAAAAAAAAGGGATTTTATTTAATAAATACCGTTATTAAATAGTGTTTCTTAATTGAATTTATACGAAAAGATCTAAAATTATTTAAATAGCAACTTTGTTTTATTTGGCGTTTTAATGGTTACATTATTTTTCTTGTTCAATAATGAAAGAAAAGGTCGTCTGAAAACCTGAACCTTGGTTTTCAGACGACCTTTGTCTTGCAATCCGTTTTATCCGTCTGTTTTCAGCATCCGCAGGAAGCCTCGTCCGATGCCTGGAGGCTCAAGGCTTTGCGTTTTTTGGCTTTTTCATAGCGGCAGCGTTGGCGCTCGGTGGTGATTTCCAACGGCGGGACGGGAACGGGTTTGCCGTCTTCAACCGCAACCATGGTGAAGTAGCAACTATTGGTATGGCGCACTTCGCCGGTGCGGATGTTTTGCGCTTCGACACGGATGCCGATTTCCATAGAAGTTCGGCCTGTGTAGTTGACGCTGGCGTAGAAAGTTACCAAGTCGCCGACGTGTATCGGCTCTTTAAACAAGACTTTATCGACAGACAGGGTAACGCAATAATTACCGCTGTAACGGCTGGCGCAGGAATAAGCGACTTGGTCGAGCAGGCGCAAAAGTTCGCCGCCGTGGACGTTGCCGCTGAAATTGGCGGTGTCCGGCATCATCAGTTCGGACATGATGAGTTCGTGTGAAGGGAGTTGGCGGGTTTGGTCCATGGTGTTCCTCTTTTAAAAATGAATGTTTGTGTTAGACGGGCGGCCGTTCAGTGGTTGGGATGGTTTTCAGACGACCTTGCCGATTGTATTTAATATATGAATATACGGAAATTGGATTTTTTTATGGGTTTATAACCATTTTCTGCGCGAGAAGAAAATCAGCAGCCCGACGATGATGCACAGCATCAAACCTAAAACGATAAAATAGCCGTAATGCCAATGCAACTCGGGCATGTTGTCGAAGTTCATGCCGTAGATGCCGGTAATGACGGTCAGCGGCATGAAGATGATGGTGATGACGGTCAGGACGCGCATCTGCTGGTTCATGCGGTTGGATTGGAAGGAAAGGTAGATGTCCATCATGCTCAACACCATGTCGCGCGAGGCGTCGAGCGATTCGAGAAGCTGCATGTTGTGGTCGTAAACGTCGCGCAGATAGACGGTGGACTCGCCTTTGAAAATGGTGAAATCGACGCGCACGGCAAGTTGATAGAACACGTCGCGTAAAGGCAAGAGCGTGCGGCGAAGGCGGACGGCATCGCGCTTGAGGCGGTGGATTTTGCCGAGGATGTCGCTGTTTTCATCTTTAAACAGGGATTTGTCTATGGCTTCGACACGGTTGTTGTACTCTTCCAAAACGATGAAATAGTCGTCCACAATGCGGTCGAGCAGGCAATAGGCGAGGAAGGCGGTATTTTTGCCGAGGATGCCGCGCGGGTTTTCGCTCATTTGGCGGCGCAGCTGGCTGAACAGCCCCAGCGGTTTTTGCTGGAACGACAACACGAAATCCTTGCCGATAATCAGATACACTTGGTCGGAATTCAGTTTGCCGGCGGCGGTGTAGTGGTAAACCTGCGCGGCGATAAACAGATAATTGTCGTAGTCTTCGATTTTGGGGCGCTGTTTGCGGCTGAGGATGTCTTCGATGACCAGTTCGTGTATGCCGTAAGGCTCCAGCGTGTGTTTGAGCAGCGCGGCGTCGTTGATGCCGACGAAATGCAGCCAGTTGGTCTGCCCCGCTTGCGGACGGACGATGTCGGGCAGTTTTTTACCCGCGAGATAATCGTGCTGGGCAAACGTATCGGCGGAATAAAGCGTCTGGTGGATGGCGGAACGCGGCGCGTTGTCGGTATTGCTGCGCGGGACAGTTTGGTCTTGCGGGATTTCTGCGGGTATTGTCTCGGGAGCGGGTGGTGTGTTCATCATGATTGAAAAGGTATGTCTGAAGGTCGTCTGAAAACGGAATGTTTTTTCAGACGACCTTGGTTTTAAATTATTAGCATTGTAACAGAGTAGGGCAGACACCGAGGTCGCCTGAAAAGTGAAAGGCGGCGCATATTCAAAGTATGTTGTTTCGGGTATAGTGTCGTCTGTTGGTACACGGTTGTTTCCTTTGCGGGAAAAGTTTTTGGAGCTGTAAGAATGTTTAAACGTCCTGAAGAAATCATTGTTTTGGTGCTGGCTGTTTTATGGGTGGTCTTGACGTATTTTTTGGCCGCATATTGCGGGGCGGATGCTTATACGGTGATATTGATCACGGGGCTGACTTTGGTTTGGGCGGCAGTATGTTTCCGCTTTTGGCAGAAAGGCTGGGAGCGTAATATTTGGCCTGTTTTTTTGGGATGCCTTGTCGTTTGCTGGTGGCCGATGTTGGATTGGCTCGCCGTCAAAGATATTGTTGTGCCGAATTCTGAGACGGGTGCGATTGTAGTTGCGAAACCTTGGTACGCAGGCTGGATTTTCAAGTCTTTTCTGGCTTTGCTGCCTGTCGTTGCCGGATATGCATTTAAATGGAAAAAATCGCGTAATGTCCAATAATTCGGTTGGTCAAGCATCAAATCAATCTGTCAAAACGCCGTTTGCCGAAACGGCGTTTTTTATTTCCGTCGGGCTTGATTTTAGAGCGATTGCCCTTAACTATAAAATCAATAAAAATTTTGTGTATTATTAATCAAAGGAATAACATGGCAGAAAAAAATTATTATGAAATATTGGGCGTCGCTAAAGATGTGGATGAAGCCGCTATTAAAAAAGCCTACCGTAAGCTGGTGCGCAAATACCATCCTGATGTGAGCAAAGAGCCGGATGCCGTTGAGCGTACGGCGGAAATCAACCGTGCTTACGAGACGCTTTCCGACAAGGAGAAACGTACCGAGTATGATGAAATGTTGGCAAACCCTTATGGCCGCAACGCAGGGGGCAATCCGTTCGGACAAGGCGGAAACCCGTTCGGCAACGGTTTCGACGGCGGAGGTTTCCGTTATGAGTATCGGGAAGGGGAACCGTTCGGCGCGGGCGACTTTAATTTTGAAGACTTGTTTTCATCGTTCCGCCACGCCGGCTCCCGACCCGAGCAGCCGCGCGGCCCTGTCAAGGGAGAAGACCAACACGCCGAATTGAGCATTGATATTTACGCAGCCTATACCGGTGCGGAACGCAGTCTGACTTTGAATGTGCCGACTTTGGACGAATATGGCCGTATGGCTTACCAAAGCAAAACCCTCAACGTCAAAATTCCCAAAGGCATCGCCGAAGGCCAGCAAATCCGTCTGACAGGGCAAGGGCTGCCGGGCAGCAACGGCGGAGCGAACGGGGATTTGTACTTGAAAATCAAGTTCCACGACCGGCCGGACTTGTACGTCAAAAACAGAAAAGACGTATATCAGACGATAGACGTCAAACCGTGGGAGGCGGTATTGGGCGGCAAAATCATCGTTCCTACCGCATCCGGCCGCTTACAGGTCAATCTGCCTGCCAACACTCAGAGCGGCAAAACCATCCGCCTTAAAGGCAAGGGCATTCCGGCGAAAGAGGCGGGAGACCTATACTTGAATATCCGCATCAATGTCCCTGTTGCAGAAAGTGAAGCCGACCGTGCCGCATGGGAGAAACTGGCAGAACATTTCGCTGCGAAACACGCATGAAAGAAAGGATAAACCATGACGCAATCCACCGACATCACATTGACTTTTGAAGAAATCATTGCTGTCAGCCATTGCCGCCGCGATTGGCTGTTGGAACTCATCGAGGAAGACATCATCAGCATAGGCGGCAAGCCCGAACAAACTACGTTCAGCGGTTTCCACCTTGCACGTATCCGCCGCGCACAGCGTTTGAGCCGTGATTTTGAAGCCGGCATCCCGGCGTTGGGCTTGATTATGCGGCTTTTGGACGAAGTGGAAGAGTTGCGGAAAGCGCAGCGGCCGTCGGTGTTGCTGGAAGAAGAAGGACAATAAGGGCGTTGTTATATGTGAAGAAAGGTCGTCTGAAAACGAAACAGGTTTTCAGACGACCTTTTTAAGTATAGTCAGGTAACAAGGGTTTGGGATAAATAAAAGTTTAGCTTGGGCTTTATCTGAAAACTCCCAATACAATCAGCATCGACGTTTTGCCGTCTGTTTATTTGCTGGATTTGATGAATTCCCACCTATGTCGGCATTGCGCTTTTATATTTACTTTTTCCCATATTTTTTGTACAACTTGGGTTTAACCTTATTTAAAGAGGTCGTCTGAAATGCCTGTCATGCTGATTGTCCGTCCGTCCGCGCGCGCGGGAGATGATGTGCGCACCTGTTCGCAGGCAGGGTGGCGCGCGCGGGTGTTGAGTCCGGTTGAAATCGAGCCGGATGAAACGGCGTTGCGCAGCTTGAAAGAACAGTTTTCCCGTGCGGACGCGGTATTTTGGGTCAGTCCGACAGCCATCGAAACCGCTGCGCCGTATGTGGATTTTTCAGACGACCTGAAGGTTCAGGTAGCGGTCGGTCAGGCAAGCGGTCAGGCTTTGCAGCGGTGTGGCGCGAAAAATGTGTCTGTGCCGCAAGAAGGCAACGACAGCGAGGCAGTGTTGCGGCTGCCGGTTTGGGATACGCTGCCGCAGGGCGCACGCGTATTGATTGTGCGCGGACGCGGCGGGCGCGATTTTTTGGCGGAGTCGTTAAAGAAAAAAGGCTTTGCAGTGGAAATCGTGGAAGCGTATTTCAGACGACCTAATGAATTGAATTGGCAGGATTTTGATGCCGAATCCATTGATGCCGCCTTTATCGCTTCGGGCGAACTGGTACGCGGGCTGTTTGCGCAGGTTCCGCCGCAATTTTCCCGATTCTTCGAATCCTTGTTATACTTCACCCATCATCCGCGCATAGCTGACGCGCTTCGCGAGGCGGGTGCGCGCCACATACGGGTCGTCGCTTCTCTGAAAGCGGCACTTTCATCATTTCCTAAGGAGCAAACCGATGAGCCGGTCTGAAGACAATCCATCCGAAGCAAACGAAGCCGGTCGGCCGATTATCGTCGACAGTCAGGGCAACGCGGGGTCGTCTGAAACAGCGGCTCCGAAAAAGGCCAAGCAGCCTAAAACCTCCGAATACGCAGGAACACACATGTCTGAATCTAAAAATCTTCCTCAAAACCAACCCGCCCCCGTCATCATCAAACAATCCGGCGGCAGAGGGCTGGCGGTAGGCGCGCTGGTGCTGGCGCTGCTGGGTTTGGGCGCAAGCGGCTTTTTGTTTGTGCAAGGACAAAATGTCTTGAAAAACCAAGAGCTTTCGTTTAACCAAAAGCTCGATAAAGCCGCCTTGGGCGAATCTGAAAACGCTTTACTTCTGAAAGACCATTTAAACCGCCAAACCGCCATCCAAGCCGAATTGGAGCGCTTGGGCAAAGCCCAAATGGCAAACAGCGAACAAATCCTGTTGACGCAAAAAGCGTATCAGGAGCTGACCAAAGGGCGCGTCAACTGGCTGGTTGACGAAGCGGAAACCATGTTGAACCTCGCCTCGCAGCAACTGCTGCTGTCGGGCAACGTACAAGGCGCGGCGGCGGTGTTGGAACACATCGACGGCCGCCTGAGCCGTTTCGACCAGCCCGAGCTGCTGCCCATCAAACAAGCCGTCAGCCATGATTTGGCGGCATTGAAAAACCGTCCGTATGTCGATATTTCCGGTACGGCGCTGCGCCTCGACCGCTTGGAAACCGCCGTTTCCGGCCTACCGCTGGTGTTGGACGGCGTATTGCAGCCGGGCGAGCAGGCACAAAGCAACGGCGCGTCTTCAGGCTCTTGGTGGCAAAATACTTGGGATAAATCTTTGGTTGCACTGAAAGGGCTGGTGGAAGTCCGCCGACTCGACAATAAAGACGCGATGCTGCTGTCGCCCGAACAGGCGTATTTCGTCCGCGAAAACCTGCGCCTGCGCCTTTTGGATGCGCGTACCGCGCTGATGCAGCACAACGGCGAGGTTTATCAAAGCGATTTGAACTACGTCGAAGCGGCAGTCAAGCAATACTTTGACGGCAAATCGCCCGCAACACAGGCATGGCTGAAAGAGTTGTCCGAATTGAAAGCGCTGGATGTGCGCATGATTTCAGACGACAGCCTGAAAGCCAGCCTCAGCGCAATCCGCGCCTATCAAGACGGTACGCGTACTCCGGTCGCGCTGCCCGAACCCGTAACGACCGCCGCGTCCGCGCCCCTGCCCTCCGCCGCGTCCGAAGCTGCCGCTCCTCAAGCCGCCTCTCAGGTGAATGAAACTGCTTCCGCACCGAAAACCGCACCGGCTCCGAGGGCTGCCCATCCTGCCAAAGCAAGACCCGCTCCTGCGCAGAAATCCGCACCTGCCGCCCAAACAGACGCGAAGCCTTTAGAAGCTCCGGCGCTGCCTTCCGAGGCCAAATCGCAAAACATTTCCGAGCCGGAAAAGAAAGCGGCCCCTGAAAAACAAAGCCGCCCTGCCACCGATGCTGAGACCAAAGGAGGCCGTGCATGAAAGCCGTTGTCTGGATTGTCGTTTTATTCGCCGCCGCAGTCGGCATCGTCCTAACTTCCGGTATTTACACGGGTAATGTCTATATCGTCGTCGGACAGGTCATGATGCGGGTCAACCTGCACGCCTTTATCTTAGGGCTGGTTCTGTTTGTCGTTACCCTGTATTTCCTGATCAAATTCATCGTCGGCCTGATGAACATCCCCGCCCGTATGCAGCGTTTCGGCACGGCGCGCAAAGGCCGTCAGGCAGCCGTCGCTTTGAACAGCGCAGGTTTGGCGTTTTTTGAAGGCCGCTTTGAAAAAGCGGAGCAGGAAGCCGCCAAAGTATTGGAAAACAAAGAAGCCGGCGACAACCGCAACCTCGCGTTGATGCTGGGCGCGCACGCCGCCGACCAAATGGAAAACTTCGAACTGCGCGACCACTACCTGAAAGACATCGAAAAACTGCCGAACAAACAGCAGCTTTCCCGCTATCTGTTGTTGGCAGAATCCGCACTCGGCCGCCGCGATTATCCGACCGCCCTGGAAAATCTGAACGCCGCCGCGCGCATCCATCCCAACCTGTCCCGCCTCGCCCGCCTGCAACTGCGTTATGCCTTTGACCACGGCGATGCGGAAGACGTGTTGGCGAAATCCGAAAAATTGATGAAAGTCGGCGCGATTAACGATTTTGAAGCGGAGCAATACCAAAGCTGGGCATACCGCCGCCTGTTGGCTGAAGCATCAGACGCAGCCGGTCTGAAAACCTGTCTGAAGCGCATTCCCGAAGCACTCAAGGCGGACGAATTGTGTGTCGCCATTGCCGAAAAATACGAGCGTCTCGGACTCTATACCGAAGCCGTCAAATGGGTGCGCCAATACTACCCGCAAAACCGCCGCCCCGAACTTTTGGAAGCCTTCGTCGAAAGCGTCCGCTTCTTCAACGAACGCGGCCAGCAAAAAGCCATCGACCTTGCCGATTCTTGGCTGAAAGACAAACCCGACGACGCACCGCTCTTGATGTACCTCGGACAGCTTGCCTACGGCCGCAGCCTGTGGGGCAAGGCACAAAGTTACCTCGAAGCCAGCATCGCCCTGCAACCGAGCATTGCCGCCCGCCTCATGCTGGCGCGCGTACTCGATGAAACCGGACAGCCGCAAAAAGCTCAGGAACAGCGGAAATTGGTTTTGGAAGCCGTCTCCGATGACGAACGCCACGCAGCGTTGGAGCAGCATAGCTGAGTTTGGGAAACATCTTTATCTATCTCCTTTTCAGACGACCTTTCATTGCGGAAACCGCCGCAAAGGTCGTCTGAAAACCGTTTTCCTTCCCCGTTTTACAAACAAACCGAAAGCCCCACATGACCTCTTTGAAAAACGACACCTTTCTCCGCGCCCTGCTCAAACAGCCCGTCGAATACACACCGATTTGGATGATGCGTCAGGCGGGGCGTTATCTGCCCGAATACAAAGCCACACGCGCGAAAGCGGGCAGCTTTCTCGATTTGTGTAAAAACACCGAATTGGCGACCGAAGTCACCATCCAGCCCTTAGACCGCTTCGATTTGGACGCGGCGATTCTGTTCTCCGACATCCTGACCGTCCCCGACGCAATGGGCTTGGGTCTGTATTTTGCCGAAGGCGAAGGCCCGAAATTCGAACGCGCCTTGCAACACGAAGCCGACATTGCCAAGCTGCAAGTTCCCGATATGGAAAAACTGCAATACGTCTTTGACGCCGTTGGCTCCATCCGCAAAGCATTGGACGGCCGCGTACCGCTTATCGGTTTCTCCGGCAGCCCGTTCACGCTCGCCTGCTATATGGTCGAAGGCGGCAGCAGCAAAGAATTCCGCACCATCAAAACCATGATGTACTCGCGCCCCGATTTGCTGCACAAAATCCTCGACACCAACGCCCAAGCCGTTACCGCCTACCTCAACGCCCAAATCGACGCGGGCGCGCAGGCCGTGCAGATTTTCGACACTTGGGGCGGCGTCCTGAGCGATGCGGCGTTTAAAGAGTTCAGCCTCAAATATATCCGCCAAATCGTTGCCGGATTGAAACGCGAAAGCGAAGGCAGGCGCGTTCCCG
The DNA here is from genome assembly GCF_022749515.1 of Morococcus cerebrosus. Classification (NCBI taxonomy): domain Bacteria; kingdom Pseudomonadati; phylum Pseudomonadota; class Betaproteobacteria; order Neisseriales; family Neisseriaceae; genus Morococcus; species Morococcus cerebrosus. The sequence continues at coordinate 1,417,423 of NZ_CP094242.1, read as the reverse complement.
TTATCGTGTTTGCCAAAGGCGGCGGACTGTGGCTGGAGGGTATGGCGGAAATCGGCGCAGACGCATTGGGCTTGGACTGGACGTGCAACATCGGCGAAGCACGCCGCCGCGTCGGCAACCAAGTCGCCCTGCAAGGCAACTTCGACCCGTTTGCCCTCTTTGGCACGCCCGAATCCATCCGCACCGAAGTCGCGCGCATCCTAGCCGACTACGGAAACGGCAGCGGCCATGTCTTCAACCTCGGACACGGCATCAACCAACACGCCGACCCCGAACACGCCAAAATCTTAGTCGATACCGTACACGAACTGTCGCGCCAATATCACGCTTGATTGAGCGTGTAACGTAAAAGGTCGTCTGAAAAATCGCTATACTCGTTTTTCAGACGACCTTTGTATATACTTACCATCTGAACCTTACCGCCTCAAACCAGTCAGACTCAAAAATATAGTGGATTAACTTTAAACCAGTACGGCGTTGCCTCGCCTTAGCTCAAAGAGAACGATTCTCTAAGGTGCTGAAGCACCAAGTGAATCGGTTCCGTACTATCTGTACTGTCTGCGGCTTCGTCGCTTTGTCCTGATTTAGTTAATCCACTATACATCCGCTCCCGCCATTCCTCTACCGCCTATCGAACATGACTTTTCTAAAAGACATCACCTGGACAGAAATCTTCATTTTCGCCCACACCTGCGCCGCGCTCGGCTGCGTCTTGCGCGTGTTGTACAAACAAAAAAACATCGGCTCCACCTTCGCCTGGCTGATTATCCTCTTCCTATTCCCCGTCTTCGGTACCATCGCCTACCTGCTTATCGGCGAACCGCGGCTCGGCACGGCGCGGGCAAAGCGCACGGGCGAGATGAACCGTTTTTATCAAGGTTTCGTCGAAACTTATCTGTCTAATCTTTACCTTGATATCGGCGACAAAGTCAAATCCCGTTATCACGGCATCAGCAAAGTCGCTGCGAGCGGAACGGGACTCGGCGCCACGCGCAACAACGCCATGACGCTGCTGTCCACCACCGATGAAATCATCGACACCATGCTTGCCGACATCCGCGCCGCCCGCCATTCCTGCATGCTCGCCTTCTACATCATCGAACCCGAAGGCAGGATAGAAGAATTGTTAAACGAACTCCTCGCCGCCGCCGACAGAGGTTTGGATTGCGCCATCCTCGCCGACGCCGTCGGCAGCAGCCGCTTTTTCGACAGCGGCTGGGTAGAAACCCTGCGCGAAGCCGGCGTAGAGGTCCACGCCTCATTGCCCGTCGGCGTCTGGCGCACCTTCTTCACCCGCACCGACCTGCGCAACCACCGCAAAATCCTCGTCATTGACAGCAAAATCGGCTACACCGGCAGCTTCAACCTCGCCGATCCCCGCTTCTTCAAAAAAGATTCAGGCGTCGGCGAATGGGTGGACGTCATGATGCGCTGCACCGGCCCACTGGTACTCGAACTCTCCGCCGTCTTCTTTGCCGACCTTGCCGTCGAAACCGACGAAAACCTCGAAAGCGTGCAGCAATATCTGACGCAGGCGCAAGAGCGCATTCCCGAAATCCTTCCCGAAAAAATGCAGCAGGGCGACATCGTCGCCCAAGTCATCCCCTCCGCGCCCGAACAAGGCAGCCACGTCATTTACGAAACCATCATCAGCGCGATTTACGCCGCCACCAAACAAATCACCATCACCACCCCCTATTTCGTCCCCGACGAACCCCTCCTGATGGCATTGACCATCGCCGCCAAACGCGGCGTCAAAGTTACCCTGATCCTGCCCGCCAAAGTCGATTCCCTCATGGTGCGCTACGCCTCCCGCGCCTACTACCCCATGCTGCTCGACGCAGGCGTCAAAATCGCCATGTTCGAAGGCGGACTGCTACACGCCAAAACCATGACCATAGACGAAGACTACGCCCTCTTCGGCACGGTCAACATGGACATGCGCAGCTTCTTCCTCAACCTCGAAATCAGCCTCGCCATCTACGACCGCGACATCACCAAACAAATCTGCAACCTCCAACGCGACTACCTCAAAAACAGCAGCTACATCACCGTCAAAGCATGGCAGCAACGCTCCAAATTCCGCGGGCTGATTGAAAATACCGTCCGCTTAGTCAGTCCGCTTTTGTAGCAGATGAAAATGGACTCGTACCGTCATTTTCCGCAGGAATTCCAATAATAAAGGTCGTCTGAAAACCAGCTTTCAGACGACCTTTATCAAATACAACTCTACCGCTAAAACTCAAAACCGCTTTCAAATATCCGTGCCTGTCCGCTGATAGGATCGGTAAACTCAATTCTTTTTGCCAAAAGTTTCAAAGGTTTCCCATAATCCTCATCACCCGCCGCAGACGGAACGGGATAAAGTGCATCGTTCATCAGCGGCATGCCCAGGCTCATCATATGCACGCGCAGTTGGTGTTTTTTTCCCGTATGCGGCGTAAGGCGGTAGAGGCTGAACGCGCCACGGTTTTCGATAAGCTCGATTGTCGTGTGTGCGTTCGGCTCACCTTCCACTTCAAGTGTCGTAAAAAATTTTTCCCCGCGCACCATGCGTGAAGAAATGTTCAGCGGATAAACCAAATCCGTCCGCGTCGGTGCGATTGCCTGATAAGTTTTGCAGACAGTTTTATTTTGGAACATGGTTTGATAATCTCGGCGCGTGGCAGGATTGTGCGACAGCAGCATGACCCCTGCCGTATCCTTATCCAAGCGGTGAATCGGCGTAATGTCCGCTACATTCAAATGCTGCAATTGCGGCCGCAGGCGCAGGCGGGTCAGCAGCGTTTCACGCAAAAAACGCCCGCTGGGGATGACGGGCAGAAAATGCGGTTTATCAACCACGATAAGATGTTCATCGACAAACAGAATCTTCTCTTCAAACGGAATCCGTGGTTCGCTGTCCCTGCTGGTTTCACGGTAATAAAACATCGTCTCGCCCGCTTCAAACACCGTATGCTCGTTAAACGGCGTCCCGTCCGCACCTACCACAAAGCCGCTGTTCAGCCGCCTGCGCCAATTTTCTTCACCGACAAAAGGAAAGCGTGTGCAGAGAAAATGCAAAAGCGGCAGGCCGTAGAACTCTTTTTCATGCGGCAGCACCAAATAGCTGGGCTTTATACCGTTTAAAAGGGGGAGGGGGTTGGAGCGTTTTTTCATGCGGCGGATTGCTTATAAAAAAATTGTATAAAAATGATTGAATGGTTCTGTAATTGATAAATTCGACTGTCTAAACGGATTTAAGCTTTTGATTTAGCGTTTTATCATCGTTTTTTAAAAAAAATTTACAAAAATTGTTGACAATAAATATTTGATAAATTAATTTTTTAAAAAATATGATGAGAAACCGAGGAAGGCATGAAAAATATTTTCATCCCAATTTTTCCTTTGTGCCGTCTGTTGCTTTAGCTGAATTTTCTTTACTGATAGGGAAAGGGTTAAATTATAAGCTGCTGTCATTTATGTAAATAGTGAAAGTTGGTATTCGGAATTATCTTCTGCTATCTACATCCAGACAGACCCAGCAAGTTTATTTTCATTTCAACTGAACTTCAAGAAAATAATCGGAATAAGAATATGGGCTTGAGTATGGTAGGCATACCTTATGATATAAGAGAAAAGGCAGAATTGTATGGTAACGTCAGTTATTTATGGGAGGAAAGCCGTAATTTAAATGGTATGCTTAAAATAAAGCCAAGGATAAGAGCCTATAAAATATCAATTAGGGATTAATTATACTGCTGTTTAGGACGGTGAAAATCCGGCTTTATTAAATCATTTGTTGGCGGAGTTATAGGAGGAGCTGCTGGTGGATGTTCGCCATCATATTTATCTGCATCTTCTCCATCAAGAAAACCGCTGCTGACTCCAATTTGAATGGTGATGCGAAATGTCAAATTTGTACATAACATTTGCTTTGATGATTGCATTCAATATTATTTTACGCAAATTATATAAAAAATTTGCTTGTAAAAATGGTTGGTGTGAGTTCATCTATTATTTTGTTATCTTTTTTCTTAATATTCACATATTTGTTCATTATGTGAAATGGTGAGATATACGGCAGTCAAGATGATATATGCTGTTGTATATTTATTCTTGGTGAATATAATGAGAATGGTGTTACTCTTTTATACAAATTATTTATGAAGAGGAAGCTGAACGTGATACATCGTTTTTTTACTTGAAGTCCGAAATGTCAGACGGAGTACGCAGTCGGCCAGATAAAATGGTGGCGTGCATTTTGAATTTGAGCCAATAAGGTTGTCTGAAAATTTTTTTAGACGACCTTTTGGCCCAAACCCTTCATTGCCAAAACCTCACAACTCCTTAAAAATCAGCTATAATTGCCGACTATTTTGATTCCGGTATCCCTATTTGAAATGGCACAAAAAATCCAATCCGTCAAAGGCATGAACGACCTTTTGCCCGTCGAACAAAAAGATTTCAAGCTGACCGCTGCGTTTTGGCAGGCGTTTGAAGATGTGGTCGGCCGCTGGACGCGTGCTTATGGTTATCAGCAAATCCGTACGCCGATTGTCGAGCAGACGGGTTTGTTTGTCCGCTCCATCGGCGAAGAAACCGATGTGGTCGGTAAGGAAATGTACACTTTTTCCGATTCCAACGATTCTTTGAGCCTGAGTCTGCGGCCGGAGGGTACGGCATCCTGCCTGCGTGCGGTGGTCGAACACAATCTGTTGTACAACAGCCCGCAAAAGCTGTGGTACATGGGGCCGATGTTCCGCCGCGAGCGTCCGCAAAAAGGACGCTACCGCCAGTTTCATCAGGTCGGTATCGAGGCGTTGGGTTTTGAAGGTCCGGACATCGACGCCGAAATCATCGCGATGTCGGCGGATTTGTGGGACAAGCTGGGTATCCGCGATTACCTGACTTTGGAAATCAACAGCTTGGGTAACCGCGAAGAGCGTGCGGCGCACCGTGCGGCTTTGGTCGAATATCTGACCCGTTATGAAGACAAATTGGATGAAGACAGCAAACGTCGTCTGAAAACCAATCCGTTGCGCGTTTTGGATTCTAAAAATCCCGATTTGCAGGAAATCTGCAATGCCGCGCCGCATTTGACTGATTATCTGGGCGAGGAATCGCGCAATCATTACAGCCGTTTCAAAGCCATGCTGGAAGGCTTGGGCATTCAATATGTTGAAAATCCGCGGCTGGTGCGCGGCTTGGATTATTACAACCAAACCGTTTTTGAATGGACGACCGACAAACTCGGCGCGCAGGCGACGGTGTGCGGCGGCGGCCGTTACGACGGTTTGATTGAAGAACTCGGCGGCAAGCCCGCTCCGTCTATCGGCTTTGCAATGGGCATCGAGCGGCTGCTGCTGCTGGTTAGCGAATACGGTTCGCTGGAAGTCAATGCCGCGCCTGACGTGTACGCCATGCATCAGGGCGAGGGCGCGGATTTGCAAGTGATGAAATACGCGCAAGCCTTACGCGCACAAGGTTTCAACGTGATGCAGCATTCCGGCTATCAAAGCCTGAAAGCGCAAATGAAAAAAGCCGACAACAGCGGCGCGCGCTTTGCCCTGATTGTTGCGCAAGACGAATTGGCGAACGGTACGGTTACGCTTAAAGACATGAACGGCGCACACGGTCAGCAAACCGTCGCCGCCGACGATTTAATCCACACTTTACAACAATGGAAGAACGCATAAATGGCAGCCCATCTCGAAGAACAACAAGAATTAGACAATTTTAAATACTTTTGGAAAAGTACCGGCCGATGGCTGTTTGCCCTGCTGATCGCGGCGGCATTGGGCTATTTGGGCTATACCATGTATAAGAGCCATAAAGCCTCGCAAAGTCAGGAAGCTGCCGAAGTATTGGCGAAAATCGTCGATAAAATGCAGGCAAAAGCCTCGCAAGCCGAAGTGAATGCCGATTTGACCAACCTCCAGCAAAATTACCCGGACTCCATTGCCGCCGCGCAAGCGACGCTGATGGCGGCTGCGACCGAATATGATGCCCGCCGTTACGATGTGGCGGAAGGTCATCTGAACTGGGTGTTGAAAAACCAAAAAGCCCCGCTGGTTCAAGCATTGGCGGCGCAGCGTTTGGGCATCGTCCTGTTGCAGCAGAAAAAATACGATGCCGCGATTGCAGCCTTGAATACGAAAGTTGAAGCAGATTTCGAGCCGCTGCTTTTGGAAGCGAAAGGCGATGTTTATGCCGCGCAAAACAAAACCAAAGAAGCCGCGCAAAGCTATCAGCAGGCTTTGGAAAAGCTGCCTAAAGACGCCATCGAACGCGAATTGCTGCAAATGAAGCTGGATTCGCAAAAATAAGGTCATCTGAAAAATTGAAAGACTATGTGGCTTGTCGGAATCTTTCCGGCAAGCCTTGTCTGTTTTAATTGTGTTCCACTATATTTTCAGACGACCTTTTGTTTGAATATGCATCATGCAGGGACAAGATTCGCCGAACAGGTCGTCTGAAAAGGCAGATTATTTGGCTTTGCGTTTGAGTAGAAAATACATAGGTACGATATAAAAAAGCGTGCTGATAATTAATGAGACTATGATTTTGAGTGGTCGGTCTGTTTGATACACGCCGAGCAATAAGCCAATCCCGAAATTTACAGGGAGAAAAATGCATAGTGATGTTAAGATGATTTTTTTCATTGCGTAAAATCCATTAACTATGGCTGGATGAAACTCGCCATACCATATTTGTAGTTGATAAGCGCAGGCAAGTTCCCCAAGTCAAAGATGGCTGTATGGGACGGAAATTCCAGCTCAAGCCATTGTTACTGTTGAATCTATTTTCAGACGACCCCTTATCTTTTTTAACCTACCGTGTTTTGAAAACACCTGCTTGTGTTGCAGGTTCGCTTCCGAACCGACACTTGACACAGAAAGACCTCATCATGAAACCCACCATCGCCCTTGTCGGCCGCCCGAATGTTGGCAAATCCACCTTGTTCAACCGCCTGACGCGCACCAAAGACGCGCTTGTGCACGACCTGCCCGGCCTGACCCGCGACCGCCATTACGGACACGGCAAAATCGGCAGCAAACCTTATCTCGTCATCGATACCGGCGGTTTCGAGCCGGTTGTGGACAGCGGGATTTTGCACGAAATGGCGAAGCAGACCTTGCAGGCTGTCGATGAAGCCGATGCCGTCGTGTTCTTGGTGGACGGCCGCACCGGCTTGACCCCGCAAGACAAAATCATCGCCGACCGTCTGCGCCAAAGTCCGCGCCCCGTTTATCTGGCGGTAAACAAAGGCGAGGGCGGCAACAGAGCCGTGCTTGCCGCCGAGTTTTACGAGTTGGCATTGGGCGAGCCGCACGTTATTTCCGGTGCGCACGGCGACGGTGTGTATTACCTGATTGAAGAAATTTTAGAAAATTTCCCTGAGCCTGAAGCCGAAGAAGCCGATGTAAAACATCCCGTTTTTGCCGTTATCGGTCGTCCGAATGTCGGCAAATCCACGCTGGTTAACGCCATTCTCGGCGAAGAGCGCGTGATTGCCTTCGATATGGCAGGCACGACGCGCGACAGTATCCACATCGATTTCGAGCGCGAAGGCAAACCGTTTACCATCATCGATACCGCAGGTGTGCGCCGCCGCGGCAAAGTCGATGAGGCGGTGGAAAAGTTCTCCGTTATCAAAGCCATGCAGGCGGTTGAAGCGGCAAACGTTGCCGTTTTGGTGTTGGATGCGCAGCAGGACATCGCCGACCAAGATGCCACGATTGCCGGTTTCGCCTTGGAAGCAGGGCGCGCGCTGGTGGTTGCCGTCAATAAATGGGACGGCATCAGCGAAGAGCGGCGCGAGCAGATCAAACGCGACATTTCCCGCAAACTGTATTTCCTCGATTTTGCCAAGTTCCACTTCATTTCCGCATTGAAAGAACGCGGTATAGACGGGTTGTTCGACAGCATTCAGGCAGCCTACAACGCTGCCATGATTAAGATGCCGACGCCGAAAATCACCCGCGTCCTGCAAAGCGCCGTCGAGCGTCAACAGCCGCCGCGCGCAGGTTTGGTACGCCCGAAAATGCGTTATGCCCACCAAGGCGGCATGAACCCGCCTGTGATTGTCGTACACGGCAATTCGCTGCACGCGATTTCCGACAGCTATACGCGCTACCTGACCCAGACGTTCCGCAAAGCCTTCAACCTGCAAGGCACGCCGCTGCGGATTCAATACAATGTTTCGGAAAACCCGTATGAAAATGTGGAAGACAAACCGAAGAAAAAACCGCTGCGCCGGGTCAGCCTGAGCAACCGCATCGAAAAACGCGAAGGCCGCAAGGAAGAGAAAAACCGTTTTAAAAAGAAAACCAAAGTCAGCGTGAAAAAACAGCACAGCAAATAAATCTGACGGAACAAGGGGCGCACCGCGAGGCTTGCCCCTTTTAGATTGCTGTCGGGACGAATAGGGCGGTTGGAGGTGAATCCTCTTAAAGATTTTAGCTAAGGGATTGTAATAAAAATTTTTTATCTGATGATAAGGTCGTCTGAAAATCCAAATCTGCCGACCTGTTCCCTATGGTAAAAATCGTTTGTATTAAAATGATTTATATAACGCATTTGGGTAAAAAATCGTTGGAAAGCCCGTCGTTTGATAGAGGTTTGCATATTCTTACGGAAAAATAGTTGGTAATTTTTCTCGTTCGGGTCTACAATCCGACTCATGTTCGTTTTCAAAACGATTTCAAAATCATAATAATGGAGCTTAGAATATGACAGCTAAAGGACAAATGTTACAAGATCCTTTTTTGAATGCGTTGCGTAAAGAGCACGTTCCGGTTTCGATTTATCTGGTCAACGGTATCAAACTGCAAGGCCAAGTCGAGTCGTTTGACCAATACGTCGTTCTGCTGCGTAATACTTCCGTTACCCAAATGGTTTATAAACACGCGATTTCAACTATCGTCCCTGCCCGTGCCGTAAGCCTGCAACACGAGAACAAACCCCAAGCCGCCGCGGCTGCCCCGGTTCAAGTTGAGACCGTGCAACAACCTGCCGAATAATGTATGTAACGCATTAATCGATTCTGATACCTTACCGCTTGGCCGGTAAGGTATTTTTATTTTCAGACGACCTTTAATTTTATGCAGCTCGAAAACATCCTCCCTTTTGCACACTCGCTTCTCAAACAAGCCTTAAAACCCGATGCCCGCGCTTTGGACGGTACGGCGGGAAACGGCAACGATACGCTGATGCTGGCGCGTTCGATCGGCAGCGGCGGGAAAGTGTGGGCGTTTGACGTTCAAGAGCAGGCATTGGCAAACACCCGAATGCGCTTGGAAGAAGCGGGCATGGTGGATAGGGTGGCGCTGATATTGGACGGACATGAAAACCTTGCCGTCCATATCCGCGAAGCGCTGGACGCGGCGGTATTCAATTTCGGCTGGCTGCCCGGCGGCGATAAAAGCTGTACGACAAAAGCGGCAACCAGTATCCGCGCGTTGGCATCCGCCTTGTCGCTGCTGAAAACGGGCGGGGTGGCGGTTGCCGTCCTGTATCCCGGGCATGAGGCGGGGCTGCATGAAGCGCAGGCAATCGAAGATTGGGCGCAGCGGTTGCCGCAGGATGAATTTGCCGTTTTGCGTTATGGTTTTATCAACCGCCGCAACTGCCCGCCGTATTTGTTGGCGTTTGAAAAGTTACGTCAAGAATGAATGTTTGGGGTAGAATAGGCGCTTCTTTCAAAAACAATAACGTGCGACCGCTATGCAATATCTGTTTGTAAAATACAGCCATCAGATTTTCGTCACCATCACCATTTTGGTGTTCAATATCCGCTTCTTCCTGCTTTGGCGGCATCCCGACAAACCTTTGGCGGGATTCTGGAAAGCCCTTCCCCACCTGAACGACACCATGCTGCTCTTTACCGGCTTGTGGCTGATGAAGATTACCCACTTTTCGCCCTTCAACGCGCCCTGGCTCGGCAGCAAAATCCTGCTGCTGCTGGTTTACATCGGGCTGGGCATGGTCATGATGCGCGCCCGTCCGCGTTCGCCGAAGTTTTACGCCATTTATGTGTTGTCGATGGCTTGCGTCGGCTGCATCGTCTATCTTGCCAAAACCAAAACGCTGCCGTTTTAAAGAGGTCGTCTGAAAATGCCGCAAACCCATTTTGCCGTCATCGCTTTGGGCAGCAACCTTGCCGAACCTGCCCGCCAAGTCCGCGCCGCCTTGTCCGTGCTGGAGGCGCATCCGCAGATTCAAATCGAAAAAACTTCCTCGCTGTATGTGACCGCGCCGGTCGGCTACGACAATCAGCCTGATTTCGTCAATGCCGTTTGTTCCGTCCGCACTTCATTAGACGGCGTTTCGCTGCTTGCCGTGTTGAACCGCATCGAGGCGGATTTCGGGCGGGAACGCACGTTCCGAAACGCCCCGCGCACATTGGATCTGGACATCATCGATTTTGACGGCATCTCCAGCAGCGACCCGCATCTGACCCTACCGCATCAGCGCGCGCACGAACGCAGCTTTGTGATGAAGCCGCTGGCAGAAATCCTGCCCGATTTTGTTTTGGGCGGACACGGACGGGCGGCGGATTTGGCGGTCGCTTTGGGCGATGAAGGTGTACACCTGTTTGAAGCTGTTTGAAGCAAGGTAGTGAAATAAAACGCCAGTTTGCTTTGATCGCGTGTCGAAGTTTCTATTTGAAGCAAGCTAGGTTCAAGAGGTCGTCTGAAAAGGGAAATGGCTTGGAAGTTTCCTTTTTCAGACGACCTTTCAAGAAGGACGGCGGCAGGTTTGGGCAAACTCCGTCGGTCTGATAAAATGCCACCTTTCCAAAATATCAAAACAAAATCATCCATCAAACCATGAACTACCGTTATATTGTCGTCGAAGGCTCCATCGGCAGCGGGAAAAACGCCTTGAGCCGCCGCCTTGCAGAACATTTCAGCGCGCTGTCGCTGGCGGAAAACCCCGAACACAACCCCTTCCTCATGAAGTTTTACGCCAACGCCTCCCATCACGGCTTGGCAACCGAGCTTTTTTTCCTGATGCGCCGCGCCGAAAGCGTGGACATCATCAAAAACGAATACGCACAAGGCGGCATGGTCGTCGCCGATTTCCTGTTGGAAAAGGACCGGATTTTCACGCCGGTCGTGTTGAATGAAGACGAGCAGCAGCTCTTCGCCGATTTGAAACAAAAAATCCTGCCGCAGTATCCCGCGCCCGATTTGGTGATCTACCTGCAAACCGCCGTGGACGGCAACCGCAAACGCCTGCAAAAACGCGGCGACGGCATCATCAATCTCTTCCCCGAAGGCTATTTGGGGCGGATACACGAGGGATACAGCCAGTTTTTCCACCTTTATCAAAACGCCCCGCTGCTGACCGTCAATGCCGACGAGTTGGACTTGCAAGGCAATGATGAACATTTCCGGCTGTTGCTCAATGCGCTGAATGATTTGCAGGGAACGCGCAATTATCTGAATTTGAGCGAACGCTGACGCAGTTTGCAAGATTGTGGTGAAACGCCGAAGCGGCTATGTTGGGGGATTTATTTTATTTCCTTGCCCGCTTCTGCGTTTCCGTCTTAGGTCGTCTGAAAGGAGACATCATGACCCAATACCGATTCACTTTGCCCTCAAGCAGCGGCAACGACTTCGATTCCGCCGAACATCTGCCGCTGATTGTCTATTTCTACCCCAAAGACAGCACGCCCGGCTGCACCACCGAAGGCTTGGATTTCAACGCCCGTTTGCCGCAATTTAAAGAACTCGGCTACACCGTCGTCGGCATCTCGCGCGACGGCGTGAAATCGCATCAGAATTTCTGCGCCAAACAAGGCTTCAATTTTGAATTGTTGAGCGACAAAGACGAAACCGTGTGCAAAATGTTTGACGTGATCAAGCTGAAAAAACTGTACGGCAAAGAGTCTTTGGGTATTGAACGCAGCACATTCGTATTGGACGCAAACGGCGAAATCATCCACGAATGGCGGAAAGTCAAAGTCGCCGGACACGCGCAGGAAGTGTTGGAAACGCTGTCCCGATAAACCGATAATGCAGCAAAAGGTCGTCTGAAAACGAACATGGCGGGCTCTGCCCAAGCAGGTTTTCATTTTCAGACGACCTTTTATAATGGACGTCAATCAGGGCAGGGTTGGCTTGTCCTGATTCATATTCGATCCACGATACCCCATCTTCGGACTGCCTGTAAAACCCCATGACCAACGAACTCATAGACAAACTGCTCGAATCCCTGTGGCTGCAAGACCGTCTCAGCCATAACACCTTGCAAGGCTACCGCCGCGATTTGGAAAAAATCGCCGCGCGTTTGGAAGCGGGCGGGCATACTTGGCTGGATGCCGAAGCCGCCGATTTGGCGGATGCCGTCTATGTGACGGACGAAAAACACAGCTCGCAGGCGCGCGCCTTGTCCGCCTGCAAACGCCTATACGCCTGGTTGGAAGAGACTGAGCGTCGGACGGACAACCCGACCCGTTTCCTCAAAGCCCCGAAACAGACGCAAAAGCTGCCCACCCTGATTACCGAAGCGCAAATCGAAAATTTGCTTGCCGCACCCGATACCGACACGCCGCACGGCCTGCGCGACAAAGCCCTGCTCGAAGTCATGTACGCCACAGGTTTGCGCGTAACCGAAGCCGTCAAGCTCCAACTGGGTGATCTCGACCTCAACCGCGGCTGCATCCGCACCATAGGCAAAGGCGACAAACTGCGTATCGTGCCTATGGGCGAAGAAGCCGTTTACTGGATCGAACGCTATTGCGCCGAATCGCGCCCGCTGCTGCTCAAAAACAAAATCTGCGACGAAGTCTTCGTCAGCCAAAAACGCAGCGGCATCTCCCGCCAACTCGCGTGGATGATTGTCAAAAACTACGCCGAAGCAGCCGGCATCACCTCACTCAGCCCGCACGGCCTGCGCCACGCCTTCGCCACCCACCTCGTCAACCACGGCGTCGATTTGCGTGCCGTACAGCTTATGCTCGGACACGCCAACATCAACACTACCCAAATCTACACCCACGTCGCCAACATCCGCTTGAAAAACATCGTTGACGAACACCATTCGCGGAATTAAACGATTCTATTGAAAAAGGTCGCCTGAAAACGGAAATTTCGTTTTCAGAACGTGTTCATTGTCTCAGCCTCTGCTGTAAACTATCGGCATGAACAGAAAAACCTACCCAAGCGATATCAGTCGCGAGCAATTTGCGCCTCTCCTTCCCCTGCTGGAAAGTGCCCGTAAACGCACAGCGCCACGCCAGGTGGACTTGTACGATGTCTTTTGTGCCATTCTCTACCTGCAACGCACTGGCTGCTCCTGGCACGCTTTGCCGGGCGACTTCCCCAAATGGCGCACCGTGCATTCCTACTTCCAGAGATGGACCGAACCACGCGAGAGTGGCATCAGCATCCTTGAGGAAGCATTAAAAAAATCAGGTAGTTGCGGAGCGCCGCAAGCAGGGGCGCCATGAAGCAACTACTTTCCTGATTATTGATGCGCAGAGTGTGAAGAACACGGATACCGCCATGGAAAAAGGCTACGATGCGGGCAAGAAGGTTAGCGGTATCAAGCGACATATAGCGGTTGACACGCAAGGTTTGCCGCATGCCCTTGCGGTAACGACGGCGGATGTTACGGATAGAAAAGGCTGCCTGGTGGCATTGGAACGTGGGCGGGATAATCTTGGTGCGATACAAAAAATCCTTGCTGACGGTGGTTACACGGGTAAGGCATTTGCTTCGTCGGTACAGGAGTTGATTGGTGCGGAGGTAGAGATTGCCAAACGAAACGAATTGCACCGTTTTGCAGTATTGCCGAAGCGATGGGTAGTAGAGCGCAGCTTTTCCTGGTTGGAAAAGAACAGGCGGCTTTGGAAAAACTGCGAGCGTAAGTTGAGTACCAGTCTGCAAATGGTAGCTTTGGCTTTCTTGGGAGTCCTGCTACGAAGACTATGAACACGCTCTAAGGCGTCCACGCCAGCCGCCTTCAGGCGGCTGTGTGTTGAAACTTTCCGCCTTTCGCGTGCTTCGGCAAGCGATATACCAGCCGCCTTCAGGCGGCTGTGTGTTGAAACCTGTATTACTTTTGCGCTGCGATTACTCATAAACCCAGCCGCCTTCAGGCGGCTGTGTGTTGAAACATTGACCCAGTGGTTGAAGCGGCGACCAGTGGCCCAGCCGCCTTCAGGCGGCTGTGTGTTGAAACCCAAAACGGAACCCGCAAGTTCGCGCAGATGTTCCCAGCCGCCTTCAGGCGGCTGTGTGTTGAAACGTATAAGGCATGAAACTTATCAACATTGATGCGTTCCAGCCGCCTTCAGGCGGCTGTGTGTTGAAACCGTAATGCGGACGGGGGTTTTATCCAAGCCAAGCCCCCAGCCGCCTTCAGGCGGCTGTGTGTTGAAACAAAATCCACCGTATCAGAGGTAAACCTCACGCGGAACCAGCCGCCTTCAGGCGGCTGTGTGTTGAAACAAAATCCACCGTATCAGAGGTAAACCTCACGCGGAACCAGCCGCCTTCAGGCGGCTGTGTGTTGAAACTGACTGATGGCAGGCGGCATGTGCTGCGCGAAGTCCAGCCGCCTTCGGGCGGCTGTGTGTTGAAACAAGTGTTTGATGCGCGGCAAATCTAAGTTGTCGGCAGCCGCCTTCGGGCGGCTGTGTGTTGAAACAGCGATTCGGGCGGTATGCCGCCGTCTGCGTTTGCAGCCGCCTTCGGGCGGCTGTGTGTTGAAACGGATTGATTAAAATGCTACACGGAAAACCGCCCCAGCCGCTTTCAGGTGGTTGTGTGTTGAAACAGACGACCTCTACCGTACTGGCGATTGATTTTGCTAGCTGCCTTCAGGCGACTGTGTATTGAAACCCGTAGCCGAGGGAGCAGATGTAGAGGCGCAGGCTCAGCCATCTTCAGCTAACCATATGTCGAAACCAGACGGTGCTTTCCTGATTTAAACCGCCTGTAACCATTTACTTTTTGATGGTTATCTCTGAAAAATTATCTGTAAAATAGGAAATTTTTAATCCATCAAATCTCTGTCTTTCAGACGATTGAAATCGGATTTGTTCTGTTCTGATCAAATCAGATTTTCCAGCTTCGGGCTGTCGGATAAATTTGATGCAATGCAGGGTTTGATTGGCAAGGGGCTGGATAAAAATGGCAGCTTTGTTATAATAAAACTACTGGCAGTTACATACTTTTCTTGGCATTGCGCCGTTTTATTCATATTAACGAAAGAGGAAAACAAAATGTTTCCAGAATATCGCGATTTAATTTCCAAATTAAAACAAGAAGACGCCCACTTCGCCCGTCTGTTTGACGAGCATAATGAGTTGGACGATAAGATTACAGGTTTGGTTAATAATCCTGTTACCAGCGGTGCTGATGAGATTGAAGAGCTGAAAAAAGCCAAATTGAAACTGAAAGACGAGTTGTACGCTTTGTTGCAAAAGGCTTCAGGCAAGTAATCGGGATTTGAATAAGGTCGTCTGAAAACCGGATTTGGTTTTTCAGACGACCTTTCGTTTATTTAAACAATTTGAACCAACGCTTCAGGCGGCTTGTTCGTGCATTGTGTGAAGGCGGCTTTGCGCAGGGTTTTCTTGAAACCATTTCAATTCGTCGCGCAGGGAAACGACTTCGCCGATAACGATCAGCGCGGGGCGCGGGGCGTTTTCTGCCAGCTCGGACAGGTTTTTCAGATGACCTGTCACGACGCTCTGATGCGGAAGCGTGCCGTTGGAGACGATGGCGACGGGTGTGTCGCCGCTGCGTCCGTGTGCCATCAGTTTTTCGGCGGTTTCGGCGGCTTTGAGCGTGCCCATATAGACGACCAGTGTTTGGTTGCTCAGGGCGAGCGTGCGCCAGTCGGGTTGGTGGCCGTCATGTTTGCTGTGTCCGGTAACGAAGAGCGCGCTTTGGGCGCAGTCGCGGTGCGTCAGGGGGATGCCTGCGTAGGCGGTCGCACCCAGTGCGGCGGTGATGCCGGGGATGATGCGGTAGGGGATGTTTGCCTGCCGCAGGACTTGGGCTTCTTCGCCGCCGCGCCCGAAAACGAAGGGGTCGCCGCCTTTGAGTCGGACGACGCGCAAACCTTGGCGGGCGTATTCGACCAGGAGGCGGTTGGTTTCTTCTTGTTGGACGTGGTGCGAGCCTGCGCGTTTGCCGACGCTGATTTTGTCGGCATCTTTGCGCACCATGCTTAAGACGTCGTCTGAAACCAAGGCATCGTGGAACACAACATCCGCCGCCTGTATCGCCTGCAAAGCATGCAAGGTGAGCAGCCCTGCGTCGCCGGGGCCTGCGCCGACAAGGACGACTTCGCCTTTTGCCGCGCCGAAGCCGTCAAGCTGCGCGGCAAGCTCTGCTTCGGCGGCATCAAGGTTGCCTTGGGCGGCGAGCGCATTAAAGCGGCTGTCGAACAGGTTTTCCCAAAAACGGCGGCGGTTTGCCGTGCCTTTGATTTTGGCTTTGACCGCGTTGCGCCATTTGCCGGCGAGTGCCGCCATTTGACCGGTGTGCAGCGGGATGAGCGTTTCAATGATTTGCCGCCACTTGCGCGCCAAAACGGGAGCGGTCGCGCCGCTGGAGACGGCGATTTTGAGCGGGCTGCGGTCGATGACGGCGGGGACGGTGAAGGAACACAAATCCGCGGTATCGACGGTGTTGCAGAGTTTCGCCCGCTGCTCCGCCGCTTGGAAGATGCGGCGGTTGAAGGCGTAATCGTCGGTGGCGGCGACGGCGAAAAACACGTCATCCAAATCGTCCTCGTGAAATTCGCTGCCCAGCCATTCGATTTTGCCTTCGTCCGCCCACTTTTGGAAAACGGGATTGAGTTCGCGGGCGACAACCCTGACCGCAGCCCCTGCCTGCAACAGGCTTTCGGCTTTGCGTTCCGCCACTTTGCCCGCACCCGCCAGCAGGACGGGGCGGCCGTTCAAATCGGCAAACAGGGGATAATGGTTCATGGCGTGTTCTCTTATTAAGTTATCGTGCCGCCCATCTTAAAATCCCGCAGGCTTCGGCGGAAAGAATGGTTTTTGCTTATCTTATCGAATTTGGTTATATGGTGGGAGACCTTTGCAAAATTCCCCAAAATCCCCTAAATTCACACCAAGACATTTAGGGGATTTTCCATGAGCACCTTCTTCCGGCAAACCGCACAAGCCATGATCGCCAAACACATCGACCGCTTCCCATTATTGAAGTTGGATCAGGTGATTGATTGGCAACCGATCGAACAATACCTGAATCGTCAAAGAGCCCGTTACCTTCGAGACCACCGCGGCCGTCCCGCCTATCCACTGTTGTCCATGTTCAAAGCCGTCCTGCTCGGACAATGGCACAGCCTCTCCGATCCCGAACTCGAACACAGTCTCATCACCCGCATCGATTTCAACCTATTTTGCCGTTTTGACGAACTGAGCATCCCCGATTACAGCACCTTATGCCGCTACCGCAACTGGCTGGCGCAAGACGACACCCTGTCCGAATTGCTGGAACTGATTAACCGCCAACTGACCGAAAAAAACCTAAAAGTAGAGAAAGCATCCGCCGCCGTCATTGACGCCACCATTATTCAGACCGCCGGCAGCAAACAGCGTCAGGCCATAGAAGTCGATGAAGAAGGACAAGTCAGCGGCCAAACCACACCGAGTAAAGACAAAGATGCCCGCTGGACAAAGAAAAACGGTCTCTACAAACTCGGTTACAAACAACATACCCGTACCGATGAGGAAGGCTATATCGAGAAACTGCACATCACCCCCGCCAATACCCATGAGTGCAACCACCTGTCGCCTTTGCTGGAAGGCATTGCCGAAGGTACGACCGTCTATGCCGATAAAGGATACGACAGTGCGGAAAACCGGCAACATCTGAAAGAACATCGGTTGCTGGACGGCATTATGCGCAAAGCCCACCGCAACCGTCCGCTGACGGAAGCGCAAACCAAACGCAACCGATATTTGTCGAAGACCCGTTATGTGGTCGAGCAAAGCTTTGGTACGCTGCACCGTAAATTCCGCTACGCCCGGGCAGCCTATTTTGGTCTGCTCAAAGTGAGTGCGCAAAGCCATCTGAAGGCGATGTGTTTAAACCTGTTGAAAGCGGCTAACAGGCTAAGTGTGCCTGTTGCCGCCTAAAAGGCGGCCCGGATGCCTGATTATCGGGTATTCGGGGAGGATTAAGGGGATATTTGGGTAAAATCAGGAGCAATTAGGGGCGGAAATAGACGAAAACCTGTGTTTGGGTTTCGGCTGTCGGGGGGAAGGGCTTTTTTGCAAAGGTCTCGGTGGATTAAATTTAAATCAGGACAAGGCGACGAAGCCGCAGACAGTGCAGATAGTACGGCAAGGCGAGGCAACGCCGTACTGGTTTAAAGTTAATCCACTATATGTGTCGTTTCCGTTGCCGCGCGGCAAAAAGGTCGTCTGAAAACGCCAATCCCTTTTCAGACGACCCCGCCAATATAACGAAATCATCTTTGCTTCAAACAAACCATTCTTTCCGTTTTTCAGACGACCTCTTTAGAGTACCGCCTTATCCGAGTTTTGCTAAAGAGAACAATATGTCTATTCAAAACCACCACCTAGACTGGCTCGAAGCCGAGTCCATCTACATCATCCGCGAAGTCGTTGCCGAAGCGAAAAATCCCGCGCTGCTGTTTTCCGGTGGCAAGGATTCCGTCGTTTTGCTGGCGCTGGCGGTCAAAGCGTTCAAACTCGAAGGCCGTCCGCTCAAGCTGCCGTTCAAGCTGCTGCACGTCGATACGGGACACAATTACCCCGAAGTGATTCAGTTCCGTGATGAAACCGTCGCGCGCACGGGCGTGCAACTGGTGGTCGGCAGCGTCGAAGATTCCATCAAAAAAGGCACGGTCGTCCTGCGCCGCGAAACCGATTCGCGCAACGCCGCGCAGGCGGTTACACTGGTGGAAACCATTGAAGAACAGGGCTTTGACGCGCTGATGGGCGGCGCGCGGCGCGATGAGGAAAAAGCGCGGGCGAAGGAGCGGATATTTTCGTTCCGCGACGAATTCGGACAATGGGACCCGAAAAGCCAGCGTCCCGAACTGTGGTCGCTCTACAATACGCGGCTATTCAGCGGCGAAAACATGCGCGTGTTCCCCATTTCAAACTGGACGGAACTCGACATCTGGCAATACATCGCCCGCGAAAACCTCGCGCTGCCGCCGATTTATTACAGCCACAAACGCGAGGTCGTCGAACGCGGCGGGCTGCTCGTCCCCGTTACCCCGCTGACGCCGAAACGCGAAGGCGAAGTTTCCCAAATCCGCGACGTGCGCTTCCGTACCGTCGGCGACATTTCCTGCACCTGCCCCGTAGCCAGCACCGCCGCCACGCCCGAAGACATCATCGCCGAAACCGCAGCGGCAACCATCTCCGAGCGCAGCGCCACGCGCATGGACGACCGCGTGTCGGAAGCGGCGATGGAAGAGCGCAAAAAGGCGGGGTATTTTTGAGCGGAGCTGCTGGCAAAATCGGTTTGAGTTGAAACCCAAGCCGATGACTTTGTTCCGGAAACATTGTGATGAAGAGCGAAAAAAGTCGTCTGAAAAACCAAATTTAGGTTTTCAGACGACTTTTTCGTTTACGGCTTTAATGTTTATTCGATGACAACACGCGCGTTAAGCGGCTGGACGGGGCGGTTGTTGTGCGAGCCGACGGCGCGGGTGAATTTTTCTGCCTGCGCCTGATCAATGTAGTCGTAGGTTTTCAACAGCAGCCACGATACGCCTTCGCTGCACGGCGGCGTGGTCAGTGAGCCGGCAAAGCGGTAGTATTTCAGCCGTTTCGGCAGCAGGGTGCCGGCGTCGAAAGCTTTGTCGAGGTTTACCTTTCCTTCCTTCATCGGCATCACGTTCCATATAGGCGCGAGGCGGTCGTTGGTCTTGCCGGCTTCGTACAATACTGCCAATACCAAAGGCTGGCGGTTTTCGTCTAGGTGGACGAAGTGGGCTTCCATCGGGAAGGTGCGGCCTTTGATTTGGTTTTCACTGGGGACGTGGAAATGGAATTGTTTCAGGGTGTAGGTGCGTCCGTTCACGCTGAGGGTATTGCCGCCTTCGGGGTAGTTGACTTGAATGGTGTGGCCGTTGTTTTCCACGTTAACCGCGCTCGGCTTGTAATTGACTTTGATGGCGGGCAGTCTGCCGGAGACGGTTTCTGTGATGTTGACGGGGGATTGGTTTTTGCCTGTGGAACACAAACGGAACTCTTCAGAAAGCTCGCCCCAGCTTTCGGGGGAGTCGTGTCCGGTGTAACCCCAATGGGTGTGGTTTCCGTGTGCGGCGGCGGAGAATGCTGCGAAGGTGGACAGCAGGAAAACAGTCAGACGAGGCAACGTACGGGTCAAGCAGGGCATTGCAATATCCTTTCTGTAAGGAGGAGGGGAAAAGCATTGCGGTGCGTGTATAGAATATTGTTATTTTTTATTGAACCATAGCCATATTAAATCATCAGGTCAAGCCTTCTTTTGCTAATTAATTTAAGGCTATGAAGTTAAAGCGAATTCATTTTTTAAAAAACGATATTGTCGTTTTAGGAATGGATAATAATTTGCAATAGAAAAACGCTGATTGGCGCGAGAGAAAAATTAAAGGAAAACCGCCCTATGAAAAAGGTCGTCTGAAAACCTGAATTTGGGTTTCAGACGACCTTTTGCTTTGCCTGACAAGGGTTATTTGTGCAGCCCGCATTCTTTGCTGTCTTTGCTTTCCCACCACCAGCGTCCGGCACGGATGTCTTCGTCTGCTTTGACGGGGCGGGTGCAGGGTTCGCAGCCTATGCTCGGGTAGCCTTGGAAATACAAGGCGTTGAGCGGGACGTCGTAGGCTTGGGCGTATGCCCAGACGTCGTTTTCTTCCCAGTCGAAAATGGGGTTGAACTTGGCGATGTTGCGGCTGTGGTCGGTTTCTTCGAAATCCAATTCGCTGCGGGTGGCCGATTGGCTGCGGCGTTGTCCGGTCAGCCAGGCGGGGGCGTTTTTCAGGGCGCGGTTGAGCGGCTCAATTTTGCGGATGTGGCAGCAACGGCGGCGCAGCTCGACGCTGTCGTACATGGCGGTTGCGCCGAATTCCTGCTCAAACTGTCGCGCGCTTTCGGGGTCGGGGTGGAAAACTTCCAGATCGATTTGGTAGCGGACGTTGACGGCGGTAATCAGGGCGGCGGTTTCGGGATTGAGCTTGCCTGTGTCGAGGGTGATGATGCGCAGGGGGAGTTTCAGGCGGCAGATGGCGTCGGTAATGATCATGTCTTCGACGGCAAGGCTGGAGGCGAAGACGGCTTGCGGATAACGGCGGGCGATGTGTTTGAGGCGGGTTTCGAGCGTGGCGGTCAACTCGGGCAGCCGGCGCCGTTCGGCTTCGCCTGTCGTCGGGATGCGCCAAAGCTGGGGACGGAAGAGGGACATGGTTGGCTTGTTCCTTGTTTTTTGTTTTCAGACGACCCCTCTTGCGGCAAAGGGCTCGTCTGAAAGTTTGTACGGAACATTATTGTCGGGCGGTCTCGCGCGAAGGGGAAAGAATGCTTTTCTATTTCTTTATAACCAAAGCGATTGCTGCTGGTCTTTCGGCACGAGGTGGTTCACGCCTATGCCGATCAGGCGGAAGGCGTCTTCGCGCTGGGGCGGCACGCGCTGCATCAGGGTTTGCGCGGCGCAAAGCAGGGCGTTGGTGTCGGGCAGGACGGAAGAGTAGGTCAGGGAGCGGGTGATGATGCGGAAATCGTGGGTTTTCAGCTTGAGGGTTACGCCTTTGGCTTCGACGTTTTTGCGCGTGATTTGCCGCCACAGGTCTTCGGCAAGATGGGGCAGATGTCCGGCGGCCTGTTCGAGCGACAGGTCTTCGGGCAAGGTGATTTCGGTGGAGATTTGGAGGCGTTCGCGTTCGGCTTTGACGGGGCGTTCGTCCGTACCGCGTGCCAAATCATAAAGGCGGTAGCCGTAGCGTCCGAAATGGTTTAACAGTTCGCCGCGCTCGAAACGGCGCAAATCGCCTGCCGTCTGCATACCCAGCGACTGCATTTTTTTCAACGTTACCTTGCCCACGCCGGGAATTTTGCCCAAGGGCAGGGTTTCCAAAAATGCCATGACTTTGTGCGGCGGCAGGACGAATTGCCCGTTCGGCTTGCGCCAGTCCGATGCGATTTTCGCTAGAAATTTGTTCGGCGCGATGCCTGCGGAAGCGGTCAGGCCGGTTTCCGCAAAAATGGCGGCGCGGATTTCTTTGGCAACTTCGCTGGCGTATGGGATGTTTTTGAAATTATGGGTCACGTCAAGATAGGCTTCGTCCAGCGACAGGGGTTCGATTAAATCAGTATAGCGCCTGAATACGGCGTGAATCTGCGCGGAAACCTGACGGTACAAATCGAAATGCGGCGGCACATACACCGCTTGCGGACACAGCCTTTTCGCCGTCGCCACCGACATCGCGGAATGCAGCCCGAACTGCCGCGCCTCATACGATGCGGCGCAAATCACCGAACGCGCGCCCTCCCACGCGACGACCACGGGCAGTCCTTTCAAATGCGGCTGCTCGCGCAGTTCTACCGATGCGTAGAACGCGTCCATGTCGATATGGATGATTTTGCGCTGGGACATTGAAGACGGTCGGGAAGGAAAAAGAGACGGGTATTTTAGCGGAAAACGATAGAGGAAGGTCGTCTGAAACCAGTTTCAGACGACCTTTGCCGGTTTATTTGATTTGATAGTCTAAAACGAAACGCGCCGCATCATCTTGAGCCAGAATTTCCGTCAGCTTGGGCAGCGTATCCGCCAATTTTTTTGCCAGCAGATAGGGCGGATTGATGACGAGCATCCCGCTGCCGTGCATACCGAAGCCGTCTTCACGAGCTTTGTGAACATAAAGCTCGGCTTGAAGGTAATTTTCGGGCATGAGTTTTTTCAACTGTTCCGGCATCTTACGGCTCTCTTCGCGGTTCAAGCAGGGATACCAAACCAGATAACAGCCCGACTCGAAACGTTTGAGCGCGTCTTGCAGGGTTTGGACGACGCGGCGGTAATCTTGTTTCTCCTCATAGGGTGGGTCGATCAGTACCACGGCGCGGCGCGGCGGAGGGGGAAGCAGCGAAATCAGTCCGCGATAGCCGTCGGCTTGCGCGATTTGCCCGCGTTTGCCCAGGCGGGCTTCTTTCATGTTGTTTTGCAAATGCGCAAAATCGGCAGGATGAAGCTCGAACAGGCGAAGTTTGTCGCATTCTCTGGTGAGAAAGCGGGCAAGCCAGGGCGAGCCGCAGTAGAGGTTTTCATCGGGCAGGATTTCTTTCAGACGACCGGTAAAGTCGGACAAATCCGAGGGCAGCGCATCTGCTTGAAGCAACCGTGCAATCCCCTGCCGGTATTCTCCGACCTTCTGCGCCTGCTCGCCACGCAAATCATACAAACCTGCGCCGCTATGGGTGTCGATATACCAATACGGTTTGTCTTTGAGGTTGAAATATTCCAGTGTCAGGAAGAGGGTGAAATGTTTGAGCATATCGGCGTGGTTGCCGGCATGGAAGGCGTGGCGGTAGCTGAGCATGGCAGGGGTCGTCTGAAAACAGTGAAGGGCGATTATATCCGCAAATGCAGCGGGACTGTTGCCGGGCTTTCAGACGACCTTGGGATTGCGCTGGAAGTAAACCGTCCTGACAGGCTGCCGTCGCGGAAATTTTTGTTTTGTCCGATATAATACAGGTCGTCTGAAACTCGGATTTCCGTTTTCAGACGACCTTTTTTCAATACGGGAAACGAAGATGGCTGAGAATACTGCCGATGATTTGAACCTTGCCGCCGCACAAGCGGCCGGGCATTTGCTGGAGCGTTGCGTACCGGAGGATGCTGCGGTGCTGACGCCGTATGTGTTGCGGCTGTTTGCTGCTTTGCAGAACGGGCATTCGTTTGTTTGGCTGGATGAGGGCGAGGCGGAGGAATTGGCGGGATTGGCGCCGACGGTCGGGCAGGGCACGTCGCCGTTGGTGTTGCAGGGCAGAAAGCTGTTTTTGGGGCGGATGTGGCAGCTCGAGCATGATTTGGCGGCTGAAATCAAGCGTTTGGCAGAAGCGGAAGTCGAGCCTGTGGATTGGATGAGCGCGTCGCAAAACTTGTCCGGCTGGTTTGCCGACAAAGGCAGCGCAGGGCAGCGGGATGCGGCGGGGCTTGCCCTGCTTCAAGCGTTTATGCTGATTACGGGCGGGCCGGGTACGGGCAAGACGACGACTGTGGCGAAACTTTTGGGGCTGGTTTGCACCAACTCTGCCACGCGCCTGCCGCGTATTGCGCTTGCCGCGCCGACGGGCAAGGCGGCGGCGCATATGGCGCGCGCGCTGCATCGGGCAGTGGACGGTTTCGAGATGCCGGATGCGGTGCGCAATCATTTGTCCGCGCTGGAAGGGCAGACGGTCCACCGCCTTTTGAAACTGCGCCCGCCGCAAATGCTGCCTGCGTTTGACGGCAACCACCCGCTGCCTTTGGATGTGTTGGTGGTGGATGAGGCTTCGATGTTGGATGTTTCCCTGCTGCTTCACTTGCTGCGTGCGATTCCGTCGGGCTGCCGCGTGATTTTTTTGGGCGACGAGTTCCAACTGCCTTCGGTCGGCGTCGGCGCGGTATTGGCGGCGTTGTCGAGACGGACGGTTTTGGATAAGGAGACGGCGGATCAGCTGAGCATTTATCTGCCGGAACACGGTTTCCCCGTGGAGGAAAATCCGCCGGTTTTGTCGCAAAACGTCGCGCAACTGACAGTCAGCCACCGTTTCGGCGCAGACAGCGGCATCGGCTGTCTGGCTAGGGCGGTCGTATCGGGCAAGAGCGGGGAAGGTTGGGCGCAGTTTGCCTTGTTCCCCGACGAACTGGAAATCCGCGAAGGTCGTCTGAAACAGCAGGCGGAGCTGCTTTACCGCAAACACGAAAAATACTGGCAGGCAGTCGATAAAAACGATGTGGCGCTGGCGTTCGGACACGCGGCGGATGTGGTCGTTTTGGCGGCATGGCGGCAGGACGCGGAGGCGTTCAACGAAGAGTATTGCCGTTATCTGCAACGCAAACATCGGGCGGGCGCGGATACGCCGTGGTTCGCGGGACAAATCATCATGATTGCGCGCAACGACTATACGCTGGAAGTGTTCAACGGCGACATCGGGCTGATTATGCCCGACGCGGAATCGGCGAACGGCTTGGCGGCGTATTTTCCGAATGCGGACGGTTTCAAAAAAATCGCCATCAGCCGCCTGCCGCAGTTTGATTCCGCGTTCGCCATGACCGTGCATAAAAGCCAAGGTTCGGAATATCGGGAAGTCTGGCTGCTGCCGCCGTCGGGGAAAATAGAGCAGGGCGGAGATGACGCGCTGTCTGGCTTAAACAATGCGCTGCTCTACACCGCCATCACCCGCGCGCGGGAACGCTTCGTCTTTTGGGGAAATGAAGAACAATGGCGGTTGGCGGTGGAGACCCGCAAAACCCGCCGCACGGCATTGGGCGACATCTTGGACGCGATGTTCGTGCCGAAAGCTTGAATCAAACCCTAAAGGTCGTCTGAAAACGGAACGGATGCTGCCGGGAGTTTTCAGACGACCTTTCTCTATTGATATGCGTCAAAATCAGTTTGGAAATAAGCATAATACTCTAAATCTTCTTGACGGTTTGTGCCGTCTTTCATAGGATTACAGCCGTTCGATTACAAAAATTAGTAAATTTCTAACAAATATTGATTAGGAATTTTTGTTAAAAATACCTTTTACCCTTCAATCGGAGATTGGCATGAACATCCAAAAAAACTTTGCCGTTGTATGTGCTGCCTTGGCGGCATTACCCACCGCATTTGCAGAAACCGCTAGCGTAGAGCGCGATGCCGCCGCATTGGCAACGACGAGCGATTACGTCAATTCGGGCAGCGTCATCCGCAAAGACGAAGACAAAATCAGCATTTTCAACGATTTGCTGACCGTAAACGGCACATTCCGCGTCCGTGCCGACACCAAAGACATCAATGCCAACAACAGCAGCACCAATCCCACGCCCGACGCCTCCAATACCAATTTCAACGCCGAATTCTGGTTGCGCGCCAAACTTTATAAAGACTGGAAACTGGTGACCCAAATCGAACCCAACATCGACTTGAAAACCGGCAAATTCAACGGCGACCATGATGTTCCCGTGAACAAACTCTATGCTGAAGGCTCAATTACCGAAGGCGTCAAAGCCCGCGTCGGTAAATTCGGTGCATTCTCCTCCTACGGACGCGTCTGGGATACCGAAGTAACCGGCGGCGAAATCTTCTTTGACAACAAAACCCTGCCCACCAAAATCTATGCTGGCCGCCGTACCGGCAGCCTCAACGACAACGTATGGGGCATAGGCGGCCGCCGCAAACACTTCGCCGCCATTCAAAGCAGCCTGCCGATTAACGAAAACATCAACGTCGGCGCAACCGTCAGCTACATGAAAGACATAGACGTGCGCGGCGCGAAGAAAAACGCCGTCTTCGGCGAAATCGGCGCAGATGTCAAATTCAATGACGATTGGCGTTGGATGGCGGCAGTCAGCAAGTCCAACATCAAAGCCTATAACGACGCAGGACAAAAAATCAAAAACGACGGCGTGTTTACCGAAGTCCGCTATAAACTTGCCGACTGGAAAGTCCGCAATTCCTACGACGCCTTCCTGAATTACCGCCGCGTCGGTGCGCTTTCGGGCGTATCTTCCGTACAAGACTACAGTAAAAACGTACAAGGCGTACAAGTCGGCGCGACCTACGTTCCTTGGAAAAACTGGAAAGTGTCAGGCTTTTACTTGGCGGGCAAACAAGTTACCCCGACTGCCGGCTCAAGCAGACAAGACGTCAACGTCTTGCGCGGTCAAGTGGAATACAAATTCTAAGCCGTTTGGATAAAGGTTTTGTAGAAACGAAAAAACAGGCAGGGAAAACCTGCCTGTTTTAGTTCGGATAAGATTTCAGATGACCTTTACCTGTTTCCTGATAAAGGTCGTCTGAAAAGTACGATTCCACCAAGACAAACTCCGAATCCTACCAGCTGTCGCGTTTCATGCGGTCGAGTTGGCGGCGGTCGCGTTTGGTCGGCCTGCCGTCGGGATACGCCGCGCTGATGCGGCTTGCTTGGTCGAGTTGTTTCTGCGCTTCGCGTTCGGCGGCGGTTTTCATGTCTTCTTCGTAAAGCCGGCGCGCTTCGGGGGCGGGGCGGCGCTGGTGGTTGAGTGCCAATACTTTGATTTTGTAAGGCAGCGAATTGAGCGTCAGGTCGATGATGTCGCCCGCGCTGATGTTTTTGCTGTTTTTGACTTTGGCGCCGTTGACCTGAACCCTGCCCAATTCGATATGTTTTTGAGCCAGCGCGCGGGTTTTGAAAAAGCGTGCAGCCCAAAGCCATTTGTCGAGCCGCATCGCCGTATTGTCGTGTTCGTTTTTCATAGCCTGTTTGAAATGATTGAACTGAATGGAAGTTTATCATAAGATACGGCACTTCATTTGTTTAGTGCAGATATACTATATCGTTGTAAAAGGTCGTCTGAAAAGGCATCCGCCCGATTATCTGCCGTTTTGCACGGCATATCCTCCATGAGAAATGCTGCCAAATATGCCTGATTGGCGTATGATAGCGGCAGCGTCCCTACCGAGAGCTTCACCCTATGAAACCAGTTTTTTTGGATTTTGAACAACCCATCGCCGAATTAACCAATAAAATCGAAGAGCTGCGCTTTGTGCAGGGCGAATCCGCCGTCGATATTTCCGATGAAATCGCCAGATTGCAGAAGAAAAGCAACGACTTGACCAAATCGATTTTCAATAAGCTGACGCCCGCTCAGATTTCGCAGGTTTCACGCCATCCCCAACGTCCTTACACCTTAGATTACATCCAAGCCATTTTCACCGATTTTGAAGAGTTGCACGGCGACCGCCATTATTCAGACGACCATGCCATCGTCGGCGGTTTGGCGCGCTTCAACGGACAAAGCGTGATGGTTATCGGCCATCAAAAAGGCCGTGACACCAAAGAAAAAATCCGCCGCAATTTCGGTATGCCGCGTCCTGAAGGCTATCGTAAAGCGTTGCGTCTGATGCAGACTGCCGAGAAATTCAATATTCCCGTGATGACTTTTGTCGATACGCCGGGTGCGTATCCGGGCATCGGCGCGGAAGAGCGCGGTCAGTCCGAAGCCATCGGACGCAACCTGTACGAATTGACCCGACTGCGTGTGCCGGTTTTGTGTACCATTATCGGCGAGGGTGGTTCCGGCGGCGCGCTGGCGATTGCGGTCGGCGATTACGTCAATATGCTGCAATATTCGACTTACTCGGTTATTTCTCCGGAAGGCTGCGCGTCTATTCTGTGGAAAACCGCCGAAAAAGCGGCAGATGCCGCGCAAGCCTTGGGTATTACCGCCAAACGCCTGCAAGAGTTGGATTTGATCGATAGCGTGATCAACGAGCCTTTGGGCGGTGCGCACCGTGATTTTGAAACGACCATGAAAAACGTCAAAACGGTGTTGGAAACCGAGTTGCACGAGGCGCAAAATATGCCGATGGCGGACTTGCTGGCGCGCCGTTTCGACCGGATTATGGCTTACGGTAAGTTTACGGATAAGTAAACAATTAATGTGCAGAAAAGCAGGCAGAAGCCCCCCTGCCTGCTTTTTCATTTCTAAGAACTTGCCTTGCCGACACAATATAGATTACGCCATATGAACCCGACGTCGTCTGAAAACCTTCCGCCTCAATGCCGCAGTTTGTTGGAAACCCTGCGTCTTTCGGCGCGTTCGCTTCCTGATGGTTGTACGGTAACGGTCGGATTGAGCGGCGGTTTGGATTCGGTGGTGTTGCTGCATATGCTCGCGTGTTTGCGGGAAGAGCTTGGTTTGAATGTACACGCTTTGCACGTTCATCACGGATTGAGCCGCAATGCGGATGACTGGCTGGTGTTTTGCACACGCTTATGCCAAGAATGGAATGTGCCGTTCAGAAGCGTAAAAGTTGAAGTCAAAAAAGACGGGTTGGGAATCGAAGCCGCCGCACGGAAAGCACGTTATCAGGCGTTTTCAGACGACCCCTCTGGTGTCATCGCGTTGGCGCACCATCAGGATGACCAAATTGAAACATTCATGCTCGCGGCGGTTCGCGGCGGCGGCATTAAAGCACTTGCCGCCATGCCACAATGGCGCAAGCTGGATGAGGGAACGCAAATTTGGCGGCCGCTGCTGACGTTTTCTCGAAAAGAATTGGAAAGCTACGCCGCTGCCTGCAACCTGCCGAACATTGAAGACGAAAGTAACGCCGATACTGCCTTTTTAAGGAATTGGATGCGTTACGAAGCGTTGCCGGTTTGGCGGGAGCGCATTCCGAATTTCGATCGTCATGTTTGTGCCAACATTCGTTCTTTGCAAACCGATTTGGCGATTTTGGACGAAGTTGTCGATGCGGATTATCAGACGGTTTGCCAAAGCGGGCGTTTCCAAGTCAGCCGTTGGCAGACATTCAGCGAAGCACGCCGCAGCCGGATTCTTTGGCGTTTTTTTAAGGAGAATGGGATTGTGGAAAGTTCTCCGAGAAAGCTGGCGGATTTCGCGCGGATACTGTTGGAAGCAGAAACTGCACAATGGCAGTTCGGCGAAACATCGGTATGTTTATACCGGGATTTTTTATTCATATTGAAACAAAACCAGTTTGCGGACGCGGATTGGATAAAGGGAAAAGAAGTCAGAGGTCGTCTGAAAGATATTCTCCAAGAAAACGGTTTTTTTCTGGTGCCACACCGCAACGGATTGCCGGAATCGGTCTTGGAAGAAGAAGGAATCATTCGGACGGCGGGTAGTGATGATATGATGAATGTAGGTTTTTTGTATAAAAACGTTAAGAAAATGTTGCAGGAAAACCATATTGTACCGTTCGTCAGAAAATGCTGGCCGATTATCACAAATACTGACGGAAACTGCATTGCTATTGTTAACCTTACGGTAAGCCACGATTTTCAAGGGATTGACGGTTTTTTACCGGTTTATGGAAAATTTTTGAGATATAAATGGAACTAAATGCGGCAATAGCTGTCTTTAACTGGCACAGCACGCTTTACTACTTTATAGCTTATAATGCAGTTATTATAAAAAGGTAAAATATGAATGATCGCCAGATTGATCAGGTCTTGGTAGAGCGCGCGCAGAAAGGCGAACAAAAAGCATTCGAGATGCTGATGTCCAAATATCAGCGTCGGCTCATCAGATTGATTTCCCGTTTTGTCAAAGACGAACACGAAGTCAACGATGTGGCGCAAGAGGCAATGATCAGGGCTTACCGTGCCTTGCCGAATTTTCGTAGCGAGAGCGCGTTTTATACCTGGCTGTACCGGATTGCTATCAATACTGCCAAAAATTTCTTAGTAACATCAGGAAAGCAGCCGTTCGTCAGTGCAGAGGCTGCCAATGAAGATGGGGATATTCTGGATTTGTCGGATCAGATTGCGGATTACCATACGCCGGAAGCTGAGATGATCAATCGGGAAATCCTGCAAACAGTCGAATCAACAATTTCGCATTTGCCCGAGGACTTACGCAAAGCCATTACCTTGCGGGAAATGGACGGTTTGTCTTACGAGGAAATCGCCACGATTATGGATTGCCCGATAGGGACGGTTAGATCCCGTATTTTCAGGGCACGGGAAGTGATAGCAAAAGATTTGAGGCCGTTGCTGGAAACTTCTGAAAATCAAAGGTGGTAATAAAAATGGTAATAACTATGAACACAACACACGAATATATCTCCATGTTGATGGATAACGACGATGTATCTGAAGAGATGCTTGATCGTCTGTTGTCCGACGATGCCGCTGCCGAAGCGTGGTACGAGTACCATCTGATTGGCGATTACATGCGCTATAAAGCAGGTACGGGGCGTGATGCGGATTTCATGCAAAGCGCAGCATTTACTGCTACGCTTGCTGAAATCAGCGAAGAACATAAGCAACGTCATAAGGCTGAAGTTGCCGCAGCGATGTCTGCTAAGGGTGTTCAAGCTGCAAACAATTCCTTCTTTAAATCTTTCGCCGTTGCTGCCAGCGTTGCTGCAGTTGCCGTAGCCGTATGGCAATTTGCTCCGCAAATGCAAAGTGTTGGATCAGCAGATATGGTCGCAGAAAAAGCTGTTGAAACCAAAGCACAACAGGAAAATATAGTGTCCGTAGTGGCTAATCCAGCTGTTAAAAATGCTTCGGACGCTGTGGTATTACCTGAATCGATAAAGAACGAAAAAGGTGTGAGTCAGACTACGGTTCGAACTGAAATGCAGGTTCAACAGGATTCCATCGTCCACTAAACTGCATATAGAGACAGATTTCCATCAAGTAGAGAAATCCCTTCCCGAGCTATTCGGGCAGGGGTTTTATTTTTGAACGGATGCATCTTGAGGTCGTCTGAAAAAGCGGTTTGAAAAAAGTCGAACGGTATCGTGCGGCTGCCTTTCTGTATCTTTTTTATTTGAATCCGCTATATAATGCGGCACATGAAATTGATTACCTCCGCGCAAAACGAGCAGCTCAAGCATTTGTCCAAGCTGCTGACACAATCTAAAGCACGCCGTGAATACGGGCAAACCGTGTTGGAAGGCGTGCATCTTTTGCAGGTCTATTTAGAGGCGGGATATACGCCCAAACAAGTGTATTTGCCCGAAAGTAAAAACACGCATTCTGAAATCCGAGATTTAATCAGCAGCTTGGATGAGGATTGTATTACTTGGGTCGGAAACGAAGCCTTGTCTAAAATCACCAGTCTGAATGACGCCGATGATGTGATGACTTGGATAGAGATTCCGCCGCAAGATGATTTGCCTTTAAGCGGCGATTGCGTCGTGTTGGATAGACTGCAAGATCCAGGCAATGTCGGTACGGTTTTACGCAGCGCAGCAGCTTCGGGCGTCAAGCAGATTGTGTTGGGTAATGACTGCGTTGATATTTGGTCGCCCAAGGTATTGCGGGCGGGTATGGGAGCGCATTTTCTGTTGAACATATACAGCCGCGTTTTTCTACCGCAATGGCTGGATGCTTATCAGGACAAAATATGGGCAACCGCTTTGGACGGGCGCAATCCTTCCGATTTGTACCAACTGGATTTAAACGCTCATTGTGCTTGGGTTTTCGGCAATGAAGGCAGCGGCGTGAGTCGGGAAATTTTGGAAAAAGTCGACGGCAGCGTCAGAATCCCGATGCTGGGACAGACCGAGTCGTTAAACGTCGCCATGGCGGCAACGGTATGCCTCTTTGAGCAAATGCGCCAACGTATTGCATAAACACTTTCAGACGACCGGTCAGTTTAGGAGAAACCCAATTAAGGTCGTCTGAAAACCTTATCTTCTGAGACCTTTGCAAAAAAGCCCTTCCCCCCGACAGCCGAAACCCAAACACAGGTTTTCGTCTATTTCCGCCCCTAATTGCTCCTGATTTTACCCAAATATCCCCTTAATCCTCCCCGAATACCCGATAATCAGGCATCCGGGCCGCCTTTTAGGCGGCAACAGGCACACTTAGCCTGTTAGCCGCTTTCAACAGGTTTAAACACATCGCCTTCAGATGGCTTTGCGCACTCACTTTGAGCAGACCAAAATAGGCTGCCCGGGCGTAGCGGAATTTACGGTGCAGCGTACCAAAGCTTTGCTCGACCACATAACGGGTCTTCGACAAATATCGGTTGCGTTTGGTTTGCGCTTCCGTCAGCGGACGGTTGCGGTGGGCTTTGCGCATAATGCCGTCCAGCAACCGATGTTCTTTCAGATGTTGCCGGTTTTCCGCACTGTCGTATCCTTTATCGGCATAGACGGTCGTACCTTCGGCAATGCCTTCCAGCAAAGGCGACAGGTGGTTGCACTCATGGGTATTGGCGGGGGTGATGTGCAGTTTCTCGATATAGCCTTCCTCATCGGTACGGGTATGTTGTTTGTAACCGAGTTTGTAGAGACCGTTTTTCTTTGTCCAGCGGGCATCTTTGTCTTTACTCGGTGTGGTTTGGCCGCTGACTTGTCCTTCTTCATCGACTTCTATGGCCTGACGCTGTTTGCTGCCGGCGGTCTGAATAATGGTGGCGTCAATGACGGCGGCGGATGCTTTCTCTACTTTTAGGTTTTTTTCGGTCAGTTGGCGGTTAATCAGTTCCAGCAATTCGGACAGGGTGTCGTCTTGCGCCAGCCAGTTGCGGTAGCGGCATAAGGTGCTGTAATCGGGGATGCTCAGTTCGTCAAAACGGCAAAATAGGTTGAAATCGATGCGGGTGATGAGACTGTGTTCGAGTTCGGGATCGGAGAGGCTGTGCCATTGTCCGAGCAGGACGGCTTTGAACATGGACAACAGTGGATAGGCGGGACGGCCGCGGTGGTCTCGAAGGTAACGGGCTCTTTGACGATTCAGGTATTGTTCGATCGGTTGCCAATCAATCACCTGATCCAACTTCAATAATGGGAAGCGGTCGATGTGTTTGGCGATCATGGCTTGTGCGGTTTGCCGGAAGAAGGTGCTCATGGAAAATCCCCTAAATGTCTTGGTGTGAATTTAGGGGATTTTGGGGAATTTTGCAAAGGTCTCCTTCTGCAATTTTAGAATATCAAACCGGCGGTTAATTTGTTTAACCGCCGGTTTGATGTTTCAAAGCAATCAGAATTTGTCATTCGGCCAGCGTGTGCTTTGCAGGATGCTTGCATCGACGTCCTGAATATTGCGATGGCCGGTAAACGCCATGGATACGTCCATTTCTTTATACAGGATTTCCAGCGCGCGGGTAACGCCTTCTTCGCCGTATGCGCCCAAGCCGTAGAGGAATGCGCGGCCTATCATCGTGCCTTTCGCGCCCAAAGCCCATGCTTTGAGGATGTCCTGACCGCTGCGGATGCCGCTGTCCATCCACACTTCGATGTCGCTGCCGACTGCGCTGACGATGTCGGGCAAGGCTTTGATGGCGGATATGGTGTCGTCGAGCTGGCGGCCGCCGTGGTTGGAAACGACCAATGCGTCCGCGCCGCTTTTCACTGCTTTTTCCGCATCTTCAGGTTCCATAATACCTTTGATAATCAGCTTGCCGCCCCACAAATCTTTAATTCGGGCAACGTCGTCCCAGCTCAGGCGCGGGTCGAATTGTTCGGAAGTCCATGAAGACAGCGAAGACAAATCGCCGACATTTTTAGCGTGTCCGACGATATTGCGGAACGTGCGGCGTTCCGTGTTCAGCATTTTCATGCACCATTCAGGCTTGGTCGCCAGGTTGATTAAATTGGCGATGGTCGGTTTCGGCGGCGCGGACAGGCCGTTTTTGATGTCTTTGTGGCGTTGACCCAAAACCTGCAAATCGGCGGTCAAAACCAATGCCGAACACTTGGCATCTTTCGCGCGCTTAATCAGGTTTTCCATAAACTCGCGGTCGCGCATCACATAAAGCTGAAACCAAAACGGCGCGCTGGTGTTTTCGGCAACGTCTTCAATCGAGCAGATGGACATGGTAGAGAGGGTAAACGGAATGCCGAACTTCTCCGCCGCCCGCGCCGCCAAGATTTCGCCGTCGGCGTGCGCCATGCCGGTAAAGCCCGTCGGCGCAATCGCCACCGGCATTTTCACATCCTGACCGATCATTTTGGTTTCCAAGCTTCTGCCTTCCATATTGACTAATACCTTTTGGCGGAAGCGGATGTCTTTGAAATCCGTAGTGTTTTCGCGGTAGGTGGTTTCCGTCCAAGAACCTGAATCGATGTAATCGTAAAACATGCGCGGCATCTTGCGCTTGGCGACAAGGCGCAGGTCTTCGATACAGGTCATTTTGCTCAAATCGCGTTTCATTGTTGATTGCCTCTGTTAAGGGGTTGCTTATGGCTTGGGTCGTCTGAAACGGGCAGGGCGGTTTCAGACGACCTTTTGCAATACCATAATGATTTAGTATGAATTAGATAATCTATATCAATCGCAATTATAAAGCAAATGGTTTTAACCCCGCCAAAAGCAGGGTAATAGCACTTTTCAGACGACCTCGGATTCAAGTTTCAGATAAAAAAAGAGAAATCTTTAGGCAGATAAAAATCCATTCGCCCAGCCATTTAAACAAACAATCGGAAGACGCCCAAATATACTTGACTGAATCACTCAGATATTAGACAATCGCACCACTATAAAAAAGCCGACACAGGCACCTACCATGAGACTGACCACAAAAGGGCGTTTTGCCGTTACCGCCATGATTGATTTGGCGATGAACGCGCAAACCGGCGCTGTCAAACTCAGCGCCATCAGCGAACGCCAAAGTATTTCGCTTTCCTATCTCGAACAACTATTCAGCAAACTGCGGCGCGCCGGGCTGGTCGAAAGCCTGCGCGGCCCCGGCGGCGGCTACATCCTCGCCGCCCCTCCCGCACAAATCAATATCGCCCAAATCATTTCCGCCGCCGAAGACAAGCTGGACGCCACCCAATGCAGCAGCAAAGCCAACTGCCACCACGGCGCGCCCTGTCTGACGCACGACCTTTGGGAAAACCTGAACAAAACCATCAACGATTACCTCAGCAGCGTTACCCTGCAAAGCATCATCGAACAGAAAAACAGCGATGACGGCAGCCACGTCATCCAATTTACACATATCCATTAAGTACATTACAGAAAAAGAAAGAGCAAACCATGACCGTCAAAACCCCCGTTTATCTCGACTACGCCGCCACCACCCCCGTTGACAAACGCGTTGCCGAAAAAATGATTCCCTATCTGACCGAAACCTTCGGCAACCCCGCTTCCAACAGCCACGCATTCGGCTGGGAAGCAGAAGAAGCTGTCGAAAAAGCCCGCGCCGACATCGCCGCCCTGATTAACGCCGACCCCAAAGAAATCATCTTCACCAGCGGCGCGACCGAGTCTGACAACCTCGCCATCAAAGGCGCGGCAAACTTCTACAAAACCAAAGGCAAACACCTCATCACCGTCAAAACCGAACACAAAGCCGTGCTCGACACCATGCGCGAACTCGAACGCCAAGGTTTTGAAGTAACTTACCTCGGCGTACAAGAAAACGGTTTGATCGATTTGGAAGAACTCAAAGCCGCCATCCGCGACGACACCATCCTGATTTCCGTGATGTGGGTGAACAACGAAATCGGCGTAGTGCAAGACATTCCCGCCATCGGCGAAATCTGCCGCGAACGCAAAATCATCTTCCACGTCGATGCCGCCCAAGCCTGCGGCAAAGTGCCTGTTGACGTTGAAGCCGCCAAAATCGACCTGCTGTCCATGTCCGGTCATAAAGTATACGGCCCCAAAGGCATCGGCGCACTGTACGTCCGCCGCAAACCCCGCGTCCGCCTCGAAGCCCAAATGCACGGCGGCGGCCACGAACGCGGCTTCCGCAGCGGCACCCTGCCTACCCACCAAATCGTCGGCATGGGCGAAGCCTTCCGCATCGCCAAAGAAGAACTCGAGCAAGACATGGCGCACTACCGCAAACTGCGCGACATCTTCCTCAAAGGCATCGAAGGCATCGAAGAAGTCTATATCAACGGCGACCTCGAACACCGCGCCCCGAACAACCTGAACGTCAGCTTCAACTTCGTCGAAGGTGAAAGCCTGATTATGGCGGTGAAAGAACTCGCTGTATCCAGCGGCTCCGCCTGCACCTCCGCCTCGCTCGAACCCAGCTACGTCCTGCGCGCGCTCGGCCGCAACGACGAACTGGCGCACTCATCCCTGCGCATCACCTTCGGCCGCATGACCACCGAAGAAGAAGTACAGTTTGCGGCAGAACTGATCAAATCCAAAATCGGCAAACTGCGCGAACTGTCGCCGTTGTGGGAAATGTTCAAAGACGGGATTGATTTGAACTCAATTGAATGGGCAGCGCATTGATTGAGAGAAAAGGTCGTCTGAAAATAGCAAGGGACCTTTTCAGACGACCTATATAGAAATAGATAATAATTATGAAGCCTATTTTATCTAGACATACAATCTTATCAACGTTAGATTCAAAACAGGAAGATGAATTAGAATATTTATTTGAAATAATTAAAAAATTTTCAAATATATTGCTTAGTAATAAACAAATACTTAACAATAAACAAAATTGGAATGAGCTACGTTTCCCTTATAAAAATTTATTAAAAGATGCAGAGCAATGCCAAATTTATGACTCGATGGAAAATGTACCTGATCAAATAAAACACTATATTGAGTGTTATAAGTTAAGTAATAAAATTCCTAGGTATCTATTTTTAGATATAACGAAAATAAAATTAAATACTACAAAAATCATTATTCCAAATTTTGGAATAATAAAATTTAAATCTAAAAATACCAATTTATTGAAGAGTGAACATATTGAATTTATAGCTATTTGTAAAGAAGATAGTGGAATACTTACTCTTTATATAAAACAGAAAAATAATATAAAACAGAAAAATAAAAAAATTAAACTGAAGAATAATAAATTTCAAATGGAGAATCATGACACTGAAGAGGAAAATAATAACTCTCAAGTGAAAAATTGGTATACAGTTCTTAGAACTTCTAAAAATTTTTGGCCATACAAAAAATAGCTAAGTAAGAAGGTGCAAACACAAATGAATAATAAGTATCAACCTATCTAAATCAAATTATAAAACTTTTTTGAACATACTTAAAACTTTACAAATATAGGTATATAAATTATGAACGAACAAGAACTCGACTTGGACAATCTCGACAACCTGCTTGAAAATTTTGACGGCGTTACTGTGGAAGGCGGCGTCGATTCGGAAAACGACGACGGCTGCGAAGGCGGCGCGTGCAAAATCTAAGGCGGCAGGGGTCGTCTGAAATATTGTTCGGAAGCAAAATAAGGAATCCCATGTCCCTACAAATTCAGGAACAGCATCATTTGCCGCAAACGACGCATTCCATTATTGGTTCGTGGCGGATGGAGCAGTTGAACATCAGTCTAGAGACCATACATGATATGCAGCGTTTGGTGGAAGGCAAAATCAGTTTGGATGAGGCTTTGGACGGCATCAAACAAAGAATGGCGGAAAAATGAGCAAATACGGCGGAGAAGACACTATTTATATGAATGGAGGCGTATTTAAAAACAAGCTCTCCATCCAAGATAGTGAATTGCTGAAAACCGCCGAAAAAGAATTTTCCGCTGTTCGCGCCCAATATCTGCTTTTGCAACCCATTACGGACAATTTTGATTTGGCCCATTTACAGACTATTCATCGCGAACTGTTTGGCGATGTTTATGATTGGGCAGGCGAAATCCGGCGGATTGATATTTCCAAAGGTAATACCCGATTTGCCAATTTTGCTTTTATCGAAAACGAAAGCCGTAAACTTTTAGAGAAGCTGCGAAACGAAAACTATTTGCAGGGGTTGGATAAAGATAAATTCGCCGAGCGTGTAGCCTATTATTTGGGCGAGTTGAACGTCCTACATCCTTTTCGTGAAGGAAACGGCAGAACATTGCGCCTGTTTATGACGCAATTGGCAATGAAAAACGGTTTGCAGATACATTGGCAAAATATCTCTGCCGAACAAATGATTCAAGCCTGTATTCAGGCATACCATGCCGATAGCAGCTTATTGGCACGCCTAATTTTAGAAAATTTAGAACAATCGTCTTTTTCAGACGACTAAAACATCAACAAACCACGATATTTTAAGGAAACCACATCATGGCATACAGCGATAAAGTAATCGATCACTATGAAAACCCCCGCAACGTCGGTACTTTCGACAAAGACGACGAGTCTGTCGGCACCGGCATGGTCGGCGCGCCCGCCTGCGGCGACGTTATGCGCCTGCAAATCAAAGTGAACGACGAAGGCATCATCGAAGACGCTAAATTCAAAACTTACGGCTGCGGCTCCGCCATCGCTTCGTCCAGCCTGATTACCGAGTGGGTAAAAGGTAAAAGCCTGGATGACGCGCTGGCAATCAAAAACAGCGAAATCGCCGAAGAATTGGAACTGCCGCCTGTGAAAATCCACTGCTCCATCTTGGCTGAAGATGCGGTAAAAGCGGCTGTTGCCGACTATCGCAAACGTCAGGAAAACAAATAACCCGATTCGGTTGGTGTTTTGTCGGCAGACGTTCATAGGATTTCTGAAAGTCTTAGAACGTGTTCATTGTCTCAGCCTCTGCTGTAAACTATCGGCATGAACAGAAAAACCTACCCAAGCGATATCAGTCGCGAGCAATTTGCGCCTCTCCTTCCCCTGCTGGAAAGTGCCCGTAAACGCACAGCGCCACGCCAGGTGGACTTGTACGATGTCTTTTGTGCCATTCTCTACCTGCAACGCACTGGCTGCTCCTGGCGCGCTTTGCCGGGCGACTTCCCCAAATGGCGCACCGTGCATTCCTACTTCCAGAGATGGACCGAACCACGCGAGAGTGGCATCAGCATCCTTGAGGAAGCATTAAAAAAATCAGGTAGTTGCGGAGCGCCGCAAGCAGGGGCGCCATGAAGCAACTACTTTCCTGATTATTGATGCGCAGAGTGTGAAGAACACGGATACCGCCATGGAAAAAGGCTACGATGCGGGCAAGAAGATTAGCGGTATCAAGCGACATATAGCGGTTGACACGCAAGGTTTGCCGCATGCCCTTGCGGTAACGACGGCGGATGTTACGGATAGAAAAGGCTGCCTGGTGGCATTGGAACGTGGGCGGGATAATCTTGGTGCGATACAAAAAATCCTTGCTGACGGTGGTTACACGGGTAAGGCATTTACTTCGTCGGTACAGGAGTTGATTGGTGCAGAGGTAGAGATTGCCAAACGAAACGAATTGCACCGTTTTGCAGTATTGCCGAAGCGAT
The DNA here is from genome assembly GCF_022749515.1 of Morococcus cerebrosus. Lineage (NCBI taxonomy): Bacteria > Pseudomonadati > Pseudomonadota > Betaproteobacteria > Neisseriales > Neisseriaceae > Morococcus > Morococcus cerebrosus. The sequence continues at coordinate 1,377,632 of NZ_CP094242.1, read as the reverse complement.
GGGTAGTAGAGCGCAGCTTTTCCTGGTTGGAAAAGAACAGGCGGCTTTGGAAAAACTGCGAGCGTAAGTTGAGTACCAGTCTGCAAATGGTAGCTTTGGCTTTCTTGGGAGTCCTGCTACGAAGACTATGAACACGCTCTTAGGATTTTCGGGAAAAGCAAACCTGATGATTTGTTCTCTTCACCCTCGGAGGTCGGAAGTCAAGGGCACAGAAACTTAATCCTTTTGAAGTTGCCGCCAAATTTGGGACTGCCTGCCAATCTATCCCCTCTCCCCGTGGGAGAGGGTTAGGGAGAGGGCGATAAGCCGTAGGCTTATATTTAGTCGATACGCCTCCAGAATCAAAGGAGATGGCATACCTTCTCTCGTGAAGAAGAGGGTAAGGACACAGAAACCTAATCCTTTTGAAGTTGCCGCCAAATTTGGGACTGCCTGCCAATCTATCCCCTCTCCCCGCGGGAGAGGGTTAGGGAGAGGGTAATAAGCCGCAGGCTTATATTGAGTCGATACGCTTGAAAAATCAAAAGAGACGACATGCCTTCTTTCGTGAAGAAGAGGATAAGGGCACAATAACTTAATTGTTTGGAAGTGGCCGCCAAATTTGGGACTGCCTGCCAATCTATTCCCTCTCCCAGCGGGAGAGGGTTAGGGAGAGGGCGATAAGCCGTAGGCTTATATTTAGTCAATACGCCTGCAAAATAAAAGGAGACGAAATGCCTTTTACCGATGAAGAGGCCCAATCCCTGCTTGCCGTCAAAGGCATAGGTAAAACTGTATTGCAGCGTTTGCAGCAAATGGGTTTGGATGATGTTACCACGCTGGCGGCAGCGAATTTGGATGACGTTTTGGAACAAGGCGCAAAATTGACCGGCTCGACTTGTTGGAAAAACAGTCCGCAGGCAAAAGCTGCCGTTTCCGCCGCGATAGAGTGGGCAAAACAGCGTTTTCAGACGACCTGAAAGATATGAGGTCGTCTGAAAATGAAAGTAGGCAAACAAAACAATGATTGCGAAATAAGGAAAAAAGCATGATTACCATCACAGAAAACGCAGCCAAACACATCAACAGCTACCTGACCAAGCGCGGCAAAGGCTTGGGCGTGCGCTTGGGTGTGAAAACCAGCGGCTGCTCGGGCATGGCGTATAACCTTGAATTTGTCGATGAAGTGAACGAAGACGACCTGATTTTTGAAGAACACGGCGCGCGCGTTTATATTGACCCGAAAAGCTTGGTTTATCTGGACGGCACGCAAGTCGATTACACCAAAGAAGGTTTGCAGGAAGGTTTCAAATTTGAAAACCCGAATGTCAAAGACTCTTGCGGCTGCGGCGAGAGCTTCCACGTTTAAGACATAAAAATGGCGGGACAGTATCAAAACCGTCCCGCCATTTTTTCGCTTCCTGCCTGTTGTAGCTGCCTTTGCCTTTTCTTTTCCGTTCCACCTTGTGTCGGAACAAATCGGATTTCACTAAGGCTTTTAAAGCATTGTCGCGTATTTTGCCTTTATTGTGCTGCACTTTACTGCTCATATTCAGTCCTTTTGGTTAAGAATCAGCAGATTATAAGGCAAAATCAGGTTTCTGCCGAAAATTTCACATTAATTATCCCGCCATGTCTCAATATTTCACACTCTTCCAGCTTGAACCCGCTTTCGATATCGACGCCGAAAGCTTGGAGCAAACCTACCGCGCCTTGGCTGCCCGTTTCCATCCCGATAAATTCGCTTCAGCCTCCGCCTTCGAACAAAAGCAGGCAGTGATGATGTCTTCCACCATCAACGATGCCTACCGCACCTTGAAAAATCCCATCGACCGCGCCGCGTATCTGTTGAAAACGTTGGGCATAGACGCCGACGCGCCGGAGCATACCTCTTTTGCTCCTGAATTTCTCATGCAGCAAATGGAATGGCGCGAAACGCTGATGGATGCGCAAATGGCGCAAAACAACGAAGCCCTGCGCGCGTTGGACCAAGAAATCAGCCGCGAACAAGACAAGCTGTATCAAGATTTGCAGACGGCCTTTGCCGGGAAAGACCACGAAACCGCCGCCCAATGGGTGCGCCACGGCAGGTTTTTAAACAAACTGCGCAACGAAATCGCCGCCGCGTTGCAAGATTAAATACCCAGATTTTGAGCATCTGAAAGGTCGTCTGAAAACCGGAGTAAGGTTTCAGACGACCTTTATTGCTTATTCCATCATGTTGTATGCCATTATATTTTCAAAATTTAACACAAATCCGAATTTGCCTTATTTCATAAGCGCATAGCCGAATGGGGGTTTTGATGCTAAAAAACGCATCTTTGCGGTAAGGCTTGAATCATAGGGAAAGAGGTCGTCTGAAAGAAAATTGGGAAAAGCCCGATTTCAAAACAGCGGCCTTGTCAAGACTGGATAAGCGACGAAAAATACACTATATTGTGCCACTCGATATTAATACATACTGTATCTTGTGTTTCAGGATGGAGAAAGCTCACGATGAATGCACCGACTGATTTGAAAGTAACCAAGCGCGACGGACGTTTGGAAAATCTCGACTTAGACAAAATCCACCGCGTCGTTACTTGGGCGGCGGAAGGCTTGAAAAACGTTTCCGTATCGCAAGTCGAGCTCAAATCGCACATCCAGTTTTACAACGGCATCCGCACCGACGACATCCACGAAACCATCATCAAGGCGGCTGCCGACCTGATTTCGCAGGATACGCCCGACTATCAATATCTCGCTGCGCGTTTGGCGATTTTCCACCTGCGCAAAATCGCTTACGGCGAGTTCGAACCGCCGCATCTCTTCGACCACGTTAAAAAACTCACCGATGCGGGCAAATACGACCGCCACATCATCGAAGATTACAGCCGCGAAGAGTTTGACGAGCTGAATACCTATATCGACCACAGCCGCGACATGACCTTTTCCTACGCTGCCGTGAAGCAGCTCGAAGGCAAATATCTGGTGCAGAACCGCGTGACCCGCCAGATTTATGAAACGCCGCAGTTTTTATATATTTTGGTGGCGATGTGCCTCTTCAGCAAATACCCGAAAGAGACCCGTTTGGATTACGTCAAACGCTTTTACGACGCCGTTTCTACATTTAAAGTATCGCTGCCGACCCCGATTATGAGCGGCGTGCGCACGCCTACGCGCCAGTTCTCAAGCTGCGTATTGATTGAATGCGACGATAGTTTGGATTCCATCAACGCCACCACCAGCGCGATTGTGAAATACGTTTCCCAACGTGCGGGCATCGGTATCAACGCCGGACGTATCCGCGGCTTGGGCAGCGAAATCCGCGGCGGCGAAGCGCAACACACCGGCTGCATCCCGTTTTTCAAAATGTTCCAAGCGGCGGTTAAATCCTGCTCGCAGGGCGGCGTGCGCGGCGGCGCGGCAACTTTGTTCTATCCCTTGTGGCATATCGAAGCCGAAAGCCTGTTGGTGTTGAAAAACAACCGTGGCGTGGAAGACAACCGCATCCGCCAGTTGGACTATGGCGTGCAAATCAACCGCCTGCTGTACACCCGCCTGATTAAAGGCGGCAACATCACGCTGTTCTCGCCCAACGAAGTTCCCGGCCTGTACGACGCATTTTTTGCCGACCAAGACGAATTCGAGCGTCTCTACACAAAATACGAGCAAGATCCGAACATCCGCAAACGCACCTTGTCGGCTACCGATTTGTTTTCCACGCTGATGCAGGAACGCGCCGGAACGGGACGTATCTACATCCAAAACGTTGACCACTGCAACACGCACAGCCCGTTTGACCCGCGCGTCGCGCCCGTGCACCAGTCCAACCTATGCATGGAAATCGCCCTGCCGACCAAACCGCTGGACAACATCAACGACCCGAACGGCGAAATCGCCCTGTGTACCCTGTCCGCCTTCAACTTGGGCGCATTAAACAGCTTGGATGAGCTGGAAGGGCTTGCCGATTTGACCGTGCGCGCACTCGATGCCTTGTTGGATTATCAAGACTATCCGGTCGAAGCCGCCCGCACCGCGACCATGAACCGCCGCACGCTCGGCATCGGCGTTATCAACTACGCCTACTATCTGGCGAAAAACGGCGTCCGTTACAGCGACGATTCCGCGCTTGGCCTGACCCACCGCACCTTTGAAGCCATGCAGTATTACCTGCTCAAAGCATCGGTGAACCTCGCCAAAGAATACGGCGCATGCCCGCTGTTCAACCAAACCGTTTATTCGCAAGGCAAATTGCCCATCGACACCTACAAAAAAGACTTGGATGCCGTGTGCAGCGAACCGCTGTTGTGTGACTGGGAAAGCCTGCGCGCCGACATCGTCAAATACGGTCTGCGCAACTCCACCCTGACCGCACTCATGCCGTCTGAAACCAGTTCGCAAATCGCCAACGCCACCAACGGCATCGAGCCTCCGCGCGGACTGGTAACGGTTAAAGCATCGAAAGACGGTATCCTGAAACAGGTCGTACCGGAATTTGAAACCCTGAAAGACGCCTACGAAACCCTGTGGCAGCTTCCGGGCAACGAAGGCTACCTGAAACTTGTCGGCGTGATGCAAAAATTCGTCGATCAGGCGATTTCCGCCAACACTGCCTACGACCCGGGCAAATTTGAAGGCAACAAAGTTTCCATGAAACAAATGCTCAAAGACCTGCTGACCGCCTACAAATACGGCGTCAAAACCCTGTACTACCACAACACCCGCGACGGAGCGGACGATACGCAGACTGATATTCAGGATGACGGCTGCGCAGGCGGGGCTTGTAAGATTTAACTTTGCAATTAACCTATTTGAAAGTGAAACAGGCTATGCAAAGCAAGCAGATAAAAGAACCCAAGCTTTGGAAATCTTACGATGAGCAGTTGGAAATTCTGAGAAGTAGAGGATTGCAGATTGATGATGAGAAAAAGGCATTAGGATATTTACGCACCATCGGTTATTACCGATTAAGCGGTTATTTTTACTCTTTCCGACAATTTGCTCCTGAAAATCCTAAGAGCAGGTTGGATGAGTTTATTACAGATACTCGTTTTGAAGATGTCAAAAGCCTTTATATGTTCGATAAGAAATTGCGGCAATTGGCATTAGATGCACTGGAAAGAATTGAAGTAGCTCTTCGGGTAAATATTGCCCATACATTGGGGCGGCATGGTCCCTTGGCTTACAAGGATAGCAAATATTCTACCCCAGGCTTCGACCATGCTGAATGGCTGGATAGGCATAACAAGCTGGTCGAGCGCGAAAAGAAAACCAGTTTTGTTAAACATCATTTGGAACATTATGCCGACTTACCTGTCTGGGTAGCCTGCGAAGTATGGGATTTCGGCACGATGTCTATGCTGTATAAAGGGATGTTGAATAAAGATAAAGACCCTATTGCCAAATTGTATCGTTTGAAAGATGGTAAGCATCTACAAACACATCTGCACGCATTTAACTTTATTCGCAACGTTTCGGCACATCACAGTCGATTATGGAATAGAGACATTACGTTTAAAGCCAGCTTGAAAGGTTTGTCTGATGCAGAATGGAAATCACTGTCTATCAATAAACCGTTTGTGTATTTTTGCTTGATGAAACGGATGTTGGATGTTATTTGTCCGAGAACCGAATGGGGAAGCCGTCTCCTTGCTTTACTGGATGAGTTTCCTGATGTCGTGAATAAAGCTGTAAGTTTGCGCGATATGGGTTTGGAAAATGATCCGCGAAACTGGAGATTGTGGCAAAGATAAAAGAAAGCCCCCAACCTTGTTGCTCCAACCGCGTAGGTTGGCAAAGTTGGGGGAGTTGTTAGGGAGGATTATAACTAACAGCTATATTTAAGGCAAGAATTTAATGTACAGATACATTCAGACGACCTTACTTAAAACATATAAGGTCGTCTGAAATCCAAATTCCTAAATTTAAATAAACCTGAGAAAAACCCATGTCCTGCGAACACCTAGTCATGTCATACAGCACCTTTTCCAAAACCAAAAACGATGCGCTTAAAGAGCCTATGTTTTTCGGTCAGCCGGTGAATGTCGCTCGTTATGATCAGCAGAAATACGAAGTATTTGAAAAACTGATTGAAAAACAATTGTCGTTTTTCTGGCGGCCGGAAGAAATCGACGTGTCGCGCGACCGTATTGACTACGCCAACTTGCCCGAACACGAAAAACACATTTTCATCAGCAATCTGAAATACCAAACCCTGCTCGATTCCATTCAAGGCCGCAGTCCGAACGTTGCCTTGCTGCCTTTGGTGTCGATTCCCGAGCTGGAAACTTGGATTGAAACGTGGAGCTTCAGCGAAACCATCCACTCGCGCAGCTATACTCACATCATTCGCAATATCGTCAATGATCCCTCGGTTGTGTTCGATGACATCGTGCAGAACGAATACATCATCGCCCGCGCCGAAGACATCGCCTGTTATTACGATGATTTGATCGAATACACCCAGTATTACAACCTGTTGGGAGAAGGGACGCATAATGTCGGCGGCAAGCTCGTTACCGTGTCTTTGCGCGAGTTGAAGAAAAAACTCTATCTCTGCCTGATGTGCGTCAACGTGTTGGAGGCCATCCGTTTCTACGTTTCATTCGCCTGCTCGTTTGCCTTTGCCGAGCGCGAGTTGATGGAAGGCAACGCCAAAATCATCAAACTGATTGCCCGCGACGAAGCCCTGCACCTGACCAGCACCCAGCATATGCTCAACCTGATGCGTGCCGGTTCAGACGACCCTGAAATGGCGGAAATCGCCGTCGAATTGCAGGACGAATGTTTCAAACTCTTCAAAAAAGCGGCGGAGCAGGAAAAAGAATGGGCGGCCTATCTGTTTAAAGACGGTTCCATGATTGGTCTGAACAAGGAAATTCTGGCGCAATACGTCGAATACATCACCAACCTGCGTATGCAGGCGGTCGGTCTGCCTGCCGGATTCGAAGGTGCGACCCAAAACCCGATTCCGTGGATTAACGCGTGGCTGTCGTCCGACAACGTACAAGTCGCGCCGCAGGAAGTGGAAATTTCTTCTTACTTAATCGGTCAGATCGATTCGGAAGTCAGCGCGGACGATTTGGGCGATTTCGAACTATAATCAAACTCAGCGGTTTTTCCGCATTTCCATTATCAGGGGTCGTCTGAACAGGTGTAGAAACGAAATCAAAGATTTCGGTTACACTGTGCAGACGACCTTTCCCGCTTAAACAGATAATAATGGCACTTATCAGCACACACGACAAAACCTTCGAGCTTCAAGAGGGAGAAACCTTATTGGAGGGCTTGGAGCGCACCGGCCACGAGGTCGAATACCAGTGCCGCAGCGGCTATTGCGGTTCCTGTCGCGTCAAAATATTGGACGGCAGGGTGTCCTACGACGATTTCCCGCTGGCCTTTGTCGCGCCCGGTGAAATTCTGCCGTGTTGCTGTCGGGTAAATGAAGACATTAAGGTTGATTGCCGCGGGCGGGTGAGTGAACCGGATTTGTTCGATGTCGGCTTGTTTGATGAACAGGAATAACTTTAATTGATTAGATTGGTAGTGGATTCGAATAGGGATATGGGTATTTTTATTTGAAGCTATCAACTGACTGATTTTTATATTTTAAATACACATTACTGGAAAAATAAAATGATCAAAAACAATACATCCCAATTTTTCTTATTATCCGTCGCCGTCTTATTGGCGGCTTGCTCTCCTGAAAAACAGGATAAGGTAAAAGAATCTGCCGCTTCTGTGCCTTTATCTTCTGTTTTCGAGAAATCCAATACAAATGATAAGACCGTAGAAACGGACATAAACAAAGTAGAAAGCGCACCTTCTTCAAATTGCACCAACCTGCATCAGATTGGCGGCATTGATGATTTTGTCCGTCAGGTTGCCGAGAATATCGATTCCAGTTGTTTGTTTGAACGCAGCCCTAAAGAATTGGCGGCGATTTGGGGCATTCCCGGCGGAGATGATCCGCTGGAGCAGGCACTGTTCCCTGATATTGATCCGAATGATCCTAAAAACGTTGATAAAGTGATAGAGGCTATTGATCAGATGGGAAAAGGGGAGCGGAGCTATAATCAGCAGGCGGTTGAACCGGTGGTACAAGAAATGAAAGCACTCAGGCGTCGGGATACTTTGGTTTTATCAACAGGCAAACAGACAAGCCAAGGTTCGGATCAGCCGCTGAGGGTAACGCACAATTTCGACATAGAAGGAACGCCGGAATATCTTAAGAAACATGGCGGCGGGTTTGGCGGTAGTTTTCAAAACATCAGCCAGTTGCCCGAATATTTGAAAGCACACGGAAAGATTTTTGAGGCGCAAAGGGTATTCCGCCTTTTCAACCACGACCGCAGCCCTGATAAGCCCTATCTGGAAATTGTGTTTGACGAAAGTGGAAAAATCGTTTCGATTACCGTATATGAAAATGTTTCCAATCCGGCAAGCGGGATTCATTTGATGTAATGGGTTTGGAACACAAACGGAGAAGGGGAAAATCTGGGCTTATTGAGCGTTCATTGAGCATTTGATGCGATAGCATTTTGATTGGAAGCCTTCAATTCAATATCAAAAAGGTCGTCTGAAACCTGAATCGGGTTTTCAGACGACCTTTTGTTGATGTGTTCGAGCTTAACCAAATGCTTAACGGCTGTCTTTCCATTGGTAATATTTCGAGCCGAGGAAGGAGCCGAGTTTGCGCAGGAAAGGTTGGGTAATGATGCTGGGGTGTTTGAGTTTTTCAAACGGTTTCAGACGACCATCGTCACCCATGATGGCTTCGGCGATGGCAAGGCCTGCTATGCCGGTAATCGCCATGCCGTGTCCCGAGTAGCCTTGGGCATAGTAAACATTGGGCGCGAGCCTGCCGAAGTGGGGGGCGAGGTTGGCGGTAATGTCGCATTCGCCACCCCATGAATGTTCGATTTTGACATCGGCAAGCTGGGGGAAGACTTTGAGCATGTCTTGGCGGACAAGCTCGGTCATGCGGTCGGGATCGTCGATGAACTCGTTGTCTTTGCCGCCGAAGAGCAGGCGGCCGTCGGCGCTGAGGCGGTAGTAGTCGAGGACGTGGCGGTTGTCGCAGACGGCCATGTTGTTGCGGATGAGTTCTTTGGCGCGTTCGCCCAGCGGTTCGGTGGCGATGATGAAGGTGCTGACGGCGATGGCTTTTTTTTCCAACGGCTTGAATTTTTGATGCAAACCGGCGTAGGTGTTGACGGCATACACGAGGTTTTGACATTCGATGCTGCCGTCCGGGGTATGGACGAGCCAGCCGCCTTGATAGGGTTCGATACGGGTCATCGGGGACTGTTCGAAAATCTGAGCGCCTGCTTCGGTGGCGGCGCGGGCGATGCCCAGGGTGTAGTTGAGCGGATGGAGGTGGCCGGAATGGGGGTCGAACTGTGCGCCCAAGTATATATCGCTGGCAAGTTGTTGCTTGAGCGTGGCTTTATCCCAGAGTTGGTAATGGGTAGCGCCGTAATGTTGTCGGGCGTGTTCATGCCATTGTTGCAATTCTTCCCAATGCTGCGGGCGGATGGCGACGGTGGCATAGCCGCGCTGCCAGTCGCAGGCGATTTGATGTTTTTTAACCCGTTCGTCAACGAGTTCGACGGCTTGCAGGGATTGCTGCCAAAACCAGCGGGCTTGTTCCAAGCCGACTTGTTTTTCGATTTCTTCCATACCGCAGGCGTAATCGCTGATGACTTGCCCGCCGCTGCGCCCTGATGCGCCGAAGCCGACGCGTGCGGCTTCGAGTACGATCACTTCGTGTCCGTTTTCGGCAAGGGGAAGGGCGGTGCAAAGTCCTGTCAATCCTCCGCCGATAACGCAGGTCTCGGTTTTCAGACGACCTTCAAGCTTGGGATAAGCGGCGTGGGGATTGATGGTGCTGAAATAATAGGAGGGAAGGTATTCTTTGAAATTGGGATGAATCATGGGGTAATGCTTTGTGTGGTTTCAGACGACCTTTGGAGGGTAGTTAAGGGTCGTCTGAAAAGTTGTCAAACGGGTTGTGTGAAGAAAACAGGCTGACCTTGCATTGATGCGGTCAGCCTGTCTGATTGGGTCAATTTGTTTTTTCTGCGGCGAGCTTTTCCTGACGGTAGGCTTCGGCGGCTTCCCGATCGCGTTTGGTTGCTTGGCGCATCATCCAATAATTGATGACGATGACCAGCGTACCGATGATGCCGATCAGAATGGTTGCCAACACATTCATCTGCGGGTCGAGACCCAGCTTGATTTTGGAGAAAATCACCTGCGGCAATGTGGAAGAACCAGGGCCGGACAGGAAGGAGGTAATCACCAAATCATCCAGCGACAGGGTAATACCGAGCAGGAAGCCTGAAGCGATGGCAGGGGCAATCAAGGGCAGGGTGATGACGAAAAAGATTTTCAGCGGACGCGCACCCAAGTCCATTGCGGCTTCTTCGAGCGATTGATCCAGCTCCACCAAACGCGAGCGGATGACGACGGTAATGTATGCCATACAAAGCGTCGTATGTCCGAGGAAAATGGTGAAGAAACCGCGGTCGAAGTACAGGTTTTGGAGCAATTCGCTGCCTTGCAGGAACATTTGCACCTGAATAATCAGCAGGAGCATGGACAGACCGGTAATCACGTCAGGCATGACCATAGGCGCGGAAATCATACCGGCGAACAAGGTGCTGCCGCGGAAGCGTTTGATGCGCGCCATCGCGTAGCCTGCCAGCGTGCCCAAAACGACGGCTGCAAGCGAGGATGCGGCGGCAATGCGCAGCGACAGCCAAGCGGCTTCCAAGATAGTGTCGTTTTCCAACAATGCGCTGTACCACTTGGTCGAAAAGCCGCCCCAAACGGTAACCAGCTTGGATTCGTTGAACGAATAGATGACCAAGACGACCAGCGGAATATACAGAAACGCCAGCGACAGCATCAGCATCAGTTTCAGGAACCAGGATAATCGGGATTTCTGCATTATTTGGATCCTTCCTCTAATTCGCGGTTTTCATAATGCTGGAACAGTGCAATCGGTACGACCAGCAGTGCGACCATGACGACGGCGACGGCGGAAGCCAACGGCCAGTTGTTTTGATCGAAGAACGCCTGCCACAAGACTTTACCTATCATCAGGTTTTCCGAACCGCCGACCAGCTCGGGAATCACAAATTCACCGACTGCGGGTACGAAAACTAGCATGGAGCCTGCGATGATGCCGGTTTTAGACAGGGGCAGGGTAATGGTGAAGAACGATTTAATCGGCCCTGCGCCCAAATCAGAAGCAGCTTCGAGCAGGCGGTTGTCGAGTTTCACCAGTTGCGTGTAAAGCGGCAGGATCATAAACGGCAGATAGGCATAAACCATGACCAAGTTCAGCGAGAACGCGTTGTAAAACAGGTCTAAAGGCTCTTCGATAATCTGCATTTTGAGCAGGAAATTGTTGATGATGCCGTTGTGTCCCAGCAGGCCCATCCATGCGTAAACACGCAACAGGAAAGAGGTCCAGAAAGGCAGCATGATGGCAAGCAGCAGGCCGTTGCGCATAGCGGGATTGGCGCGCGAAATCGCATAGGCAGTCGGATAACCAATCAGCAGACAAATGATGGTCGTCGTCAGCGCAGTCTTAATCGAAGACCAGTAGGTCATTAGATAGATATTGCTGTTTTCGCTGTCGCCGAACGGATTCAGGGTATTCCAAAAATTTTGGAAGATATCGGCATAGTTTTGATAACTGATGGCGATGTTCAGACGACCTAAATCTTCATCGACGCTGGTCAGCGGCGTAAACGGCGGAATGGCGATTTCTTGTTCGGCAAAGCTGATTTTCAGCACGATGGCGAACGGAATCAGAAACAGCACCAAAAGCCAAATATACGGCACGGCAATGACCGCGCGCTGACCCGGGCGGCGGAACAGTTTGTTTTTCAGTTTTTTAAGGTTCATCTCATTCCCCTTAAATCAACGGAACAACGGAGTCGGTTGGTTTTCCGGCCAGCTGATATAGACGGTTTCGTCCCAAGTCGGCGGCGTGATGTTGCGGACATACCAATAAGGTGCGGGAACTTGGCTTTTGACGACGCGGCCGTTGGCGAGTTTGATGTGGTAGATGGCGAAGCTGCCCAAGTAGGCGATTTCTTCTACCGTGCCTTTTGCCCAGTTGAAGCTGCCCAAGTGGTCGGGTTTTTCTTTGTACAAATCAATGTCTTCGGGACGGATGCTGACCCAAATGTCTTGTTCGCTCGGGCCGCCCAGACCGTGGTCGATGCGGACGTGGTTTTCCAAGCCTTCGCATTCGATAACGGCATAATCGGCATGGTCGTCAATCACGACGCCGCCGAAAATATTGGTCTCGCCGATGAATTCGGCGGTAAAGCGGCTGTTGGGGTAGTCGTACACGTCGCTGGGCGTACCGACCTGTTGCAACTGACCGTCAGACATAATGGCGATGCGGGTCGCCATCGTCATCGCTTCTTCTTGGTCGTGCGTGACCATGATGCAGGTTACGCCGACTTGTTCCAACGTATTGACCAATTCGAGCTGGGTTTGTTGGCGCAATTTTTTGTCCAATGCGCCGAGAGGTTCGTCAAGCAGCAGGATTTTCGGACGCTTTGCCAAGCTGCGTGCCAAAGCAATACGTTGTTGCTGACCGCCGGATAATTGATGCGGTTTGCGCTTGGCGTATTTGGTCATCTGCACCAAACGCAGCATTTCTTCTACGCGTGCGGCGATTTCATCTTTGGGCATTTTGTCTTGTTTCAGACCAAAGGCAATGTTCTGCTCCACCGTCATGTGCGGGAACAGGGCATAGCTTTGAAACATCATATTGATGGGGCGCTCGTAGGGGGCAAGTTTGGTAATGTCTTGACCGTCCAGAATGATTTTGCCCTGATTGGGGCTTTCCATGCCCGCCAGCATACGCAGCAGCGTGGATTTGCCGCTGCCGGAGCTGCCCAAAAGGGCAAAGATTTCATGTTGATAAATATCCAAGTCGATGTTATCGACAGCGTAATTGTCACCAAACTTTTTCACCAAGCCTTGGATTTTAAGATAAGGTTTGGCTGAAGACGCAGTGGTTGCGGTCATAATGGCAATACTCCAATAAAAATGACGAGTACCGGCAAAACGGATTTTCGAAAGGGTGATAAAAAGCTGTTTGATTGCTGGCGGGAGTCGCAACGTCGCAACGTCGTCTGAAACTCTTGTGAAGCGCACGGGCAGCATGGATGGGAAACGGGTGGAAATCCAAGGATAAACCGTCTCCGCCGAACTCGCTATTATATTAGCCTATGGCACGCAGGGGCAATACGAAATTGCCCGAAGGGGCTGATTTCCCGCGGATTTGATTTAAACAGGACATTTTGAAACCTGTCAGATTGAATCTGCGGTCAATCCATACGGGTGAATAAGGAAAGGCAATCGCTTTCACAAGCGAAGTTGAGCGCGTTGTTTTTATGCAATTAATTTATATGGATATTATGCTTATATTTTAAATATTCATTCAAAATATAATAAAATATAAAATATTTACAATAGTTGCTTAATAAGCATTTCATTGCAGAAAGTGCAATAACAAGCAGATTTTCAAACAAATTTTTTCGTGAATGTTCACGCAAGGGGTAAAACATGAGTATCAAACAATGGCCTGAAGGCGAGCGGCCGCGCGAGAAATTGTTGGCACATGGTGCAGGTGCATTGAGCGATGCGGAGTTATTGGCGATTTTGCTGCGGGTCGGTACGCGCGGGATGAGTGCAGTGGATTTGGCGCGTTATCTGTTGAACGAGTTTGGCAGCTTGGGCAAGCTGATGAGCGCCGACGCGAAAACGCTTTCCGCATACAAGGGCATGGGTTTGGCGAGTTTTACCCAGTTTGCCGTCGTCAAAGAAATCGGCAGACGGATTTTGGGCGAGGATTTGCAGGAAAACATCACGCTTTCCAGTCCGAAAGCCGTTGCCGATTATCTGCGCCTGCATTTAGGGCACGAAAAGATAGAAGTCAGCACCGCGCTTTTGCTCAACCGCCAAAACAGGCTGATTGCCATGCGCGAACTCTCGCGCGGAACGGTGGCAGAAAATACCGTCTATATCAGGGAAATCGTCAAGCTCGCATTGGACGAATACGCCGACAGCCTGATTATCGCGCATAATCATCCCGGCGGTTCGGCAACGCCTTCGCAATCCGATATTGCGTTCACAAGTCGTCTGAAACAGGCTTTGGCATTGGTTGATGTCTCGCTTTTGGATCATTTCATTGTTACGGCGAAAGAAGTCTGCTCTATGCGGGAGCGGGGGTATATGGAAGGGTAAAGTGATATTGCCGGGGGGGTAAAGGTTAAGATAAGGTCGTCTGAAAACGGATTTCAGACGACCTCTTTACTGATTTTAGTGTGATAGATATGTAAGGTAGCCGATATTTTGAACTAAACGGGCATGAAGGGTCGTCTGAAAATTCTTTTCTATAAACTGGAAACTAGGTGAGACTAGATGAACTCAAGCCCTTTCGCTGATGATGCCGGACACGCCGACTTCGTGCAGATTGATGCGGGCGGTTTCTTCCTGCCCCAGTCCGACCAGTTTGCGCAGCCGAGTCATATAGGCATTGACATCCAAGCCGCGTCCGTAGCGTTGCGCTTCCCATATGGTTTCTGCCAGCGCATCCATCATATCGTGTTCGGCACGTACCCAATCGCCGCCATAGCGCACGCAGAGTTGTCCGTGTATGGCGCGGATGCCGGGCGGCTGGTCGATGGCTGCTTGTTCTTGCAGGGAGAGATGCAGGGACATATGCAGGAAGGGATTGGTTTCTCCTTCTTCGGGCGTCCAGGTCTTGTCCAGATAGTCTTCGATATTTTCGAGATAGCGGGCGTATTCGGGATGGGCTTCGATAATCCGCAGGGCTTTTTGTTGCAGGCCGTCCAGTTGCAGGGGGGTGAGGCGTTGTCGCCAGACATGGGCGAAAAATCGGCGGACATCGTGTGTGTTGACATCGTACATGGCGGGAATTTCAGAAATTCGGATAGGGCGATTATATAGTTATCTTTCCTGCTTTTACATTTGATTAACGGTTTATGCCTCAGGGCGTTTTAAAATGCAGCTTTGCTTCTTATCTTATGGAGTAACGATGAACCCTTATTTGTCCGCTTTTGTATTATCTGTCCCGATGGTGGTTGCCGCGCCTTATGTGGCGGCTGAAACACACCCCGCACAGGCTCAGATGCAGCAGAATATAGATGCAGTTTTGAAAATCGCGCGCAACGGCTCTTTGAGCGAGGCGCAAAAGGTCAAGCAGATTGAGCAGTATGCAGACCGTTATCTGGATTACGAACGCATTTCCGCTTTGGCGGTCGGCGCGCCTTGGCGTGAATTCTCCGCTACTCAGAAAACGGAATTTATCCGCGCTTTTAAAGACATGATTATAGCCATGTATTCGCATTCCGCCTTAATCGGCGCGGCAGATGCGCAGGTAAGGCTGTTGCCGAAAATGACGGTCAACGGCAATAAGTTCGACGTATTTTCTGAACTGCACACCAAAAAAGGGACGAAATACGAAGTAGCCTACCAGCTTTATAAGGTCGGCCCTGTCTATAAAATCTACAACATCCGCGTGGACGGAACGAGCCTGGTAACGGTTTACCGCAACCAGTTCGGCGAACTTATCAAGCAAAAAGGCATAGACGGCACCATTGCGACCGTCAAAGCCAAAGGGCTGAAAAAGCAATAAATCCAATGACAAAAGGTCGTCTGAAAGTTTCAGACGACCTTTTCCTATTTGTTTAAATTGTTATTTCAACATCAAAATCGCAGCCACCGCCACAGCCGCCACTGCCAATGCGGCAATCAGTTTGGCGGCGGAAGCAAATTTCAAGGTAACGGTTTGCCCCTCGATATACTTGTAGCCGCTGATCATCGGGCGGATCAAATCTTTTTTCTTCAAAAACTTATACGCCAAGACCGTAACGATGTGTAAGCCTGCCAATGCCGCCAGCAGGTTGAAGAAATTGACGTGGATTTTGCGCATCAGGCTGCCCGTGTCCGAGCTGACCAAATGGTTCAGATAGCCGCTGTCGGTAAACGTGTTTTCATCGGCGGCGAACAAACCCGTCGTTACTTGCAGCAAGACCGCCGCAATCAGCGCGATGACCATCAGCGCGCCCAAAGGGTTGTGTCCGGGCTGTTCGTTTTCCGTCAGGCTGCCTTGCAGGTAGCGGCGGATGGACGACGGGCCGCGCACGAATTGTGAAAAACGCGCCGTATCGCTGCCCCACAAGCCCCAACACAGGCGGAAGACAATCAGCCCTGCCACCAGCAGCCCGCAGCGCAAGTGCCAAACCAGCATCCCGCCGCCTGCCTGCGCGCTGTACCACATAAATCCGACCGACAAGACCAAGAGCCAGTGAAACAGGCGCGTTGGCAAATCCCAGACTTTGACTTTTTGTTTCATTAAATATTCCTTGTTGTGTGGTTGTAGTGTTCCTATACGGGGCGGTAGAATCGTGAAAACAACAGTCGATAAAAGAGGGATTACAACCTCTTTTCGCCACGCAACCGCCATTTTACCAAACTCAGGCAGATTGATGATGAACCCGTCCTATAAGTTCCCCGATACGCCCGATTTTTTTCAGACGACCTCGCAATTTCCCGACGTATTCGCCCCACGCCAAGCGGAATCGCACAAAGGGACATACGGCACGCTCGCCGTCGTCGGCGGCGCATCGGGCATGAGCGGAGCCGTTGTTCTCGCTTCCACCGCCGCGATTTATCAAGGCAGCGGCAAAGTGTGGGCGGGCTTCAATCAAACCGCCTTACCCTTCGCCGTCATCCCCGAACGCCCCGAAATCATGCTGGCGACTGCCGAAGACCTGCTGAAACGCAAGGACATCAGCGCATGGGCGGTCGGCTGCGGCATGGGTTTGGACGAAACCGCCAGCCAAATCTTAAATACCGTGTTGACGCAAAATCAGGACGCGCCGCTGCTGCTCGATGCCGATGCACTGACTTTGCTGGCAAGGTCGCATCCCGAAAACCGCGAAGCTGCACAAAAACGCAGCCATCTGGTTCTGACCCCGCATCCCGCCGAAGCCGCCCGCCTGCTCGGTACATCCACCCAAGCCGTTCAGCAAGACAGAATGTCCGCCGTCCACACCATCAGCGCAACGTTCCAAGCCGTAACCGTCTTAAAAGGACACCGCACACTGGTCGCTACGCCCGACGGCACGGTCTATACCAACCCAAGCGGCAACGCCGGACTTGCCACCGCAGGCAGCGGCGACGTTTTAAGCGGCATCATCGGCAGCCTGCTCGCGCAAGGCATCCCGCCGTTCCAAGCCGCTTGCGCCGGCGTATGGCTGCACGGCGCGGCGGCGGATGTCATCAAACACTCGACAGGCGTAGAAACCGGTATGCTCGCAGGCGAAATCGCACCTACCGCCAGATGGTTGAGGAATCGGCTGATGACAGAGAAAACAAAAAATTGAGCAGGAAGGAGGTCGTCTGAAAACAAAGATACAGCCTCCAAGCCGTTTTCAGACGACCTGTGTGTTGTTATTCAGATAAAAAAGGGAAAAAATGAAACCGAATATTTTTGATATAGCCACTAAAGAACTGAGTCAGGATGCTTTTATTACTTGGCTATTGATGTTTGCCGATGAGGGATGCAAACGAGAAGATGAGGTTTTAAATGAATGTGCGCGGAAATTTGTTACAGAATTAATCAAATCACACTATCCGAATTTTGATGAAAAAATTACTTCTGTGAAAGCAGGGAGGCAAAGGGAAAATATTGATATATGGGCTGAGGTAAATGATAAATATTTTATTGTAATTGAAGACAAAACCAATACTAAGGAGCATTCTAATCAGCTAAACCGGTATAGGGAAGCTGCGGAGAGAATGGCGAAAGGTAAAAGCATTGTCTGCATTTATATAAAAACCGGTAATGAAAACAAAGCAAGCCTGACAAGAGTGGAAAATAAAGGGTTCAAGGTTTTTGACAGGAAAAACCTTATTTGTATTCTCGAAAAATATACGGATCTTATAAAGAATAATATTTTTATAGATTTTCTCGAGCGGATTAAAAGGCTGGAGGAGAAAAATAATCAATTTGGAGAGATAGCCATTACGGAATGGCAGGGTATTGATTGGCAGGGATTTTTTCAATTTTTAGAAAATGAATTACCAGCGGCAGATATGTGGTGGGATTATGCAAATAATCCCAGTGGCGGTTTTTGGTGGTATGCCTTTTCTAAATTGCCGCTGACAGACAAAAATTTTATTTATATGCAGTTGGAGCAAAGTAAGGTAAGGCTTTGCTTTAAGGTCAATATATCTGACGAGAGTGTTGAAAACGATAGAAGACAAATACGAAATAAACTTTTTAAGTTGTTTATATCGGAAGCTCGTAAAGAAGGTTTCTTCGAGATTAAAAAACCGGAAAGGTTTGGGAAGGGGAAAACCATGACGTTTGCCGTGGTTGAAAGAGAGGGGTGGTTTGGTAACGATAAATTGGATAGGGAGGGTGTTATTAAAAATATTCTGAAGTATCAGGAATTTTTTATAGCGTTCCAGAAAAAATTCAAAGCTGATACGCAGTCTCCAAAGCAGGCACAAATACCCAGTTTACGTTTTAAAAAATAATACAGAAAGGATTTCAGACGACCTAACCATCCGTTTGAAATCCTTTCCCGTACCGATTAAACTGCCGACTTGCTCTTTTTCCATCATCCTTATTTTGTCCATCACACACTATGTCCAAACCGCTCATCATCCATTGGCTTGCCATCTGCCTGATACCTTACCATCAAGCATCTTAGTTTTAAAAAAGTCGTCTGAAAGCAGCTTGGCAGGTTTGCTGAAACCGTTTTTCAGACGACTTAATCCTATATTTTTTTAATTTTCATACAGCATCAAACCATGTCTTCCATCCGCTCTTTCAGTTCCACTTTACTGCTCGCGCTGCTGCCTTTGGGCTTCCTTATCGTGATGGTCGTCGCACCTTTGGTTGCGCTGGCTTTTTACGATGGGAGTGCATGGGGCGGGGTGTTGCGAGATGACTATATGCAGCACCTTATCTTATGGACGGTGTTTCAGGCTTTGGCAACCTGCGTGCTGGTGGGGATTTTGGGCGTGCCTGCGGCGTGGGTGTTGGCGCGTTTGGATTTCCGGGGACGCGCTTTGGTGTTGAGGCTGTTGATGCTGCCTTTCGTGATGCCGACTTTGGTGGCGGGGATGGGCGTGTTGGCTTTGTTCGGCACAAACGGTGCCGTTTGGGCGGGCTGGCAGGATACGCCGTATCTGTTGATTTACGGCAATGTGTTTTTCAACCTGCCGGTTTTGGTGCGCGCGGCGTATCAGGGATTTTTGCAGGTTCCCGAGGCGCGCCTGCAAACGGCGCAGGCTTTGGGGGCGGGGGCTTGGCAGCGGTTTTTAAGGGTGGAATGGCCGGTATTGCGCCCGTGGTTGGCGGGCGGTTTGTGTTTGGTTTTCCTGTATTGTTTTTCGGGGTTCGGACTGGCTTTGCTGTTGGGCGGCGACCGCTATGCGACGGTGGAAGTAGAGATTTACCGGCTGATTGCGTATGAATTGGATATGGCGCAGGCTTCCGTCTTGGTATGGCTGGTGTTGGGGATTACCGCAGCGGCGGGGTTGCTGTATGCGCGGTTGAGCCGTCGGACGGATGCGGATAAGGCACACGCCGCACCGCGCCCGCGCAAGCCCGAAACAGCGGCGGAACGGCTGATGGTCGCGGCGGTATTGTCGGTGTTGTGTGTGTGCTGCCTGATGCCCCTGCTTGCGGTTGTCCGGCAGGCTGTCCTTGCCGGAGGGTCTTGGCGGGTATTGCTCGAGGGCGAAACGCTGGCGGCGCTTTGGAACACCGTTCGTTTTTCGGCAGCGGCGGTTGCTGCCGCTGCGGTATTGGGCGTGTCGTATGCCTGCTTGGCAAGACGCGCGGCGTGGGTGAGGGGGGCGGTATTTTTGCCGTTTATGGTGTCGCCGGTCTGTGTGGCGTTCGGCGTGCTGCTGCTGTATCCGCAATGGACGGCATCGCTGCCGCTTTTGATTGCCGCTTATGCGCTGTTGGCGTATCCGTTTGTTGCCAAAGATGTTTTGGCGGCATGGGATGCGTTGCCGCAAGGCTATGGCGAGGCGGCGAGAACTATGGGGGCAAACCGTTTTCAGACGACCTTTTACATCACCGCCCCATTGCTGAAACCTGCTTTCAGGCGCGGGCTGACTTTGGCGGCGGCAACCTGCGTCGGCGAGTTTGCGGCAACGCTGTTTTTGGCGCGTCCCGAATGGCAGACGCTGACCACCCTGATTTACGCCTATCTGGGCAGGGCGGGGGCGGACAATTATTCGAGGGCGATGGTGTTGACGGCGGTATTGATGCTGTTTGCGACGATGGTGTTTTTGCTGCTGGACGGAAAGGACGAGGACTGAATCATATTGAAGGTCGTCTGAAAAGGCGGTTTCATCTTGGTGAAACCGGTTTTCAGACGACCTTTTCGGTATGGTTGCCTGTTTTGACCGTATATTCCAACGCTTTGTAAGGTTTTAGCGTGGATGAAATATAACCGTTTTCAGGACGGCGGACGTAATCGAGATAATCCTGCATGGCAGGTGAGAAGCCTTCCACATCGTCCACGGCGATGACCGCGCGGTCGGCAAGATTAGGTTCCAGCAGCTTGAATACGGGGAATACCAAATCCGGCCAGCCGTCGAGTAAGACGAAATCGGGGCAGATGGCTAAGTCTTTTAAGGTTTCCAGCGCATCACCTTCGCGAAGCTCGATATAGTCTGCCAAACAGGCTTCTTGGAAATGTTTTCTCGCCGCTGCGGCTTTGTGCGGCAGATATTCGCAAGTGATGACGCGCCCGCCGTTGCGCTTGGCGGCTGCGGCAAGATACAGCGTCGAAATGCCGTAGGAAGTTCCGAATTCGACAATGTTTTTTGCTCCCGATGCCAAAGCCTGCATATACAAAAACTTGCCTTGTCGCGGTGCGATGGGGATGTATTTGTCTTCGTAAAAACTTTCGTTTTCCCCCGTCCAATCCAGCCCTTTGCCCAAGAGCTTGAAAATCTTGGGCAGAAAATGAAAAAACATCTGTCTGTTTTGCTTTAAGGCTTGGGTGTAGAGCCGCAGTAAGACGGATTCGGCTTGAGGCGCTTGCAGAAAAGCGAACATTTGGGGTGTCAGCTTGGGCATGGGCTTTCTCCTGTTCAGTTCAAATCCTCTATATTGTCCATCTTGCCACAGCTTCGCTTTTCAGACGACCCCTCCGTCCAAACTCCGCTATAATGGCGGCTTTCCCATTATTTCATTCAAAAGACGGTCTTATCATGAAACACATCCACATTATCGGTATCGGCGGCACGTTTATGGGCGGGGTGGCCGCCATTGCCAAAGAAGCGGGGTTTAAAGTCAGCGGTTGCGACGCGAAGATGTATCCGCCGATGAGCACCCAGCTCGAAGCCTTGGGCATAGACGTACACGAAGGCTTCGATGCCGCGCAGTTGGACGAATTTAAAGCCGACGTTTACGTTATCGGCAATGTCGCCAAGCGCGGGATGGATGTGGTTGAAGCGATTTTGAACCGCGGCCTGCCTTATATTTCCGGTCCGCAATGGCTGTCGGAAAACGTGCTGCACCATCATTGGGTGCTCGGCGTGGCGGGGACGCACGGCAAAACCACCACTGCGTCCATGCTCGCATGGGTCTTGGAATATGCCGGACTCGCGCCGGGCTTCCTCATCGGCGGCGTACCGGAAAACTTCAGCGTTTCCGCCCGTCTGCCGCAAACGCCGCGTCAAGACCCGAACAGCAAATCGCCGTTTTTCGTCATCGAAGCCGACGAATACGACACCGCCTTTTTCGACAAACGCTCCAAATTCGTGCATTACCGTCCGCGTACCGCCGTGTTGAACAATCTGGAATTTGACCACGCCGACATCTTTGCCGACTTGGGTGCGATACAGACCCAGTTCCACCACCTCGTGCGCACCGTTCCGTCCGAAGGCTTAATCGTTTGCAACGGACAGCAGCAAAGCCTGCAAGACACTCTCGACAAAGGCTGCTGGACGCCGGTGGAAAAATTCGGCATCGAACATGGCTGGCAGGTCGGCGAAGTCAATGCCAACGGCTCGTTCGACGTGTTGCTTGACGGCAAAAAAGCCGGACACGTCGCATGGGATTTGATGGGCGGACACAACCGCATGAACGCGCTCGCCGTCATCGCCGCCGCGCGCCATGCCGGAGTCGATATTCAGACGGCCTGCGAAGCCTTGAGCGCGTTTAAAAACGTCAAACGCCGCATGGAAATCAAAGGCACGGTGAACGGCATCACCGTTTACGACGACTTCGCCCACCATCCGACCGCCATCGAAACCACCATCGAAGGCCTGCGTCAGCGCGTCGGAAACGCCCGCATTCTCGCCGTCCTTGAGCCGCGTTCCAACACCATGAAACTCGGCACCATGAAAGCCGCCCTGCCCGAAAGCCTCAAAGGTGCCGACCAAGTATTCTGCTACGCCGGCGGCGTGGACTGGGACGTCGCCGAAGCCCTCGCACCTTTGGGCGGCAAGCTGCACGTCGGACAAGACTTTGATGCCTTCGTTGCCGAAATCGTGAAACATGCCGAAGCAGGCGACCATATTTTGGTGATGAGCAACGGCGGTTTCGGCGGGATACACGGGAAGCTGCTGGAAGCCTTGAAATAAGGTCGGTTGAAAGTTTGGAATGATTGAGGTCGTCTGAAAACTGAACTGGCCCCCAAATCTTGGACACTCATAAAAGCCTATTCAGGCGCTCTGTGCAAGCTGGGTTCTGTATGCGACAGGACTCAGCTTTTTCAATTTCAAACTGCAACGCTCCCGGTTGTAGTAATCCATATAGTCATCTATCTGTTTCATCAATTCATCCACCGTCAATTCTCCTGCGTTATAGAAACACTCCGTCTTCAACACCGCAAAGAAGCTTTCCATCGGCGCATTGTCCCAGCAGTTCGCCTTACGCGACATGCTTTGAACCATGGAATGTTTTGCAATCAATTTCCTATATTCCGCCGTACGGTACAGCACACCTTGGTCGGAATGCAGCATTGTTCCCTTATCAGTCAGACGGGGTACGGCTTTTTCGAGCATTTCCTTCACCATTTCGCTGTCGGCTCTGCGGCTCATGGCGTAGGCGACGATCTCGCGGTTGAACAAGTCCAAGATTGGCGAGAGGTACAATTTGCCGTCTTTTCCTTTGAGTTCGGTAACGTCGGTCAGCCATTTTTCGTTGGGCTTTCGGGCTTTGAACCGGCGTTTGAGGAGGTTTTCCGATATTTCGCCCATAGCGGGATGGCGGTAGGCTTTTTTCGCCCGTATGAGGGCTTTCAGTTCCAACTGCTTCATCAACCGCGCCGCTTTTTTGCGGTTCCAACCCAATGCTGCGGCAATGCGCCTTTGTCCGTAGCGTCCTTTATGCCGCCGGTAGGTTTCGACAAGGAGGGCTTTGTCGGCTGCGTCGGGGTCGGGTCGGTCTTGGTGATGGTAGTAAAAGCTGCTTTTGGGCAGGTTTGCGATGTGCAGCAGGTATTTGAGCGGGTGTTGCGCCCTCAGTGTTTGGACGGTTTGGCTTTGTCCTTTGCGGTCTGCTTTTGGCTGAGGGCTTTTAACTCCTTTAGGTAGGCGACCTCTGCGCGCATATAGCACAACTCTTCAATAAGCTCCGCCTGTGTTTTTTCTTGGTCGGGTTTATCTGCGATGAAGGGGTTTTTGCGGTGTTGGGGCATGGTTTTGGATTGGGGATGTTCGAGTGCGCCGATGCCGCCTTCTTGATAGGCGCGTATCCATCGCCGCAGGTGGGTTCTGGAAATGCCGTAGTGGTCTGCGGTACGCTGTTGGCTGCGTATATGCAGATAGTGGAGTACGGCTTGGTATTTGAAGTGTAATGTATATTTGCTCATAAAAAAACTGCACCTTGTGAGTTGGAGGGGATGTCCAACTTTTGGGGTGCAGTTCAAACCGGAGTTTGGTTTTCAGACGACCTTTTTGTGGTGAAGGAATGGGATGGGGCAGACCCGATATAGTGGATTAACTTTAAACCAGTACGGCGTTGCCTCGCCTTGCCGTACTATCTGTACTGTCTGCGGCTTCGTCGCCTTGTCCTGATTTAAATTTAATTCACTATAAAGTTCGCTTTTAAGGTTCCTTGGATTCGGATTTCAAGTGCAACACTAGGGTACCAGTGGTTGGAACAGATTTAAGAATAAAACACTTGGCGTTTCGTAGCCAAGTGTTTTTCTCGGCCGGTGGTTCAACTCATCTTGAACCCTGCGTATCTCCCGATTATTGATATTTCGGAAATTGGTCTGTTTGGGGAAATATTGCCGGATGAGTCCGTTGGTGTTCTCATTCAGCCCTTTCTCCCAAGAATGGTAAGGGCGGCAAAAATAGGTTTTCGCCTTCAATGCTTTGGCTATTTTGGTGTGTTGGTAGAACTCTTTGCCGTTATCCATGGTGATGGTGTGGACTCTGGCTTTATATGCCTTTAATACCCTAATGGCCGCCCGGGCAGTGTCTTCGGCTTTTAAGTTCTTCAATTTGCAGATGATGGTGTAGCGGGTAACGCGTTCGACCAAGGTCAATAACGCGCTTTTCTGATTTTTGCCGACGATGGTGTCGGCCTCCCAATCGCCGATGCGGGTTTTCTGGTCGACAATGGCGGGGCGGTTTTCTATGCCGACGCGGTCGGGCACTTTGCCTCTGGTCCATGTGCTGCCGTAGCGTTTGCGGTAGGGTTTGCTGCATATTCTGAGATGTTGCCACAAAGTGCCGCCGTTGCTTTTGTCTTGGCGAAGGTAGCGGTAAACGGTGCTGTGATGGAGTGTGATCCCGTGGTGTTTATGCAGGTAGGCACATACCTGTTCGGGACTGAGTTTGCGGCGGATAAGGGTGTCGATGTGTTGAATGAGCTGCGAATCGAGCTTATAGGGTTTTCGCCGGTGCTTTTTGGTCAGCCGGCTTTGCTTCTGTGCTTTTTCGGCGCTGTATTGCTGTCCTTGGATGCAGTGCCGCTTGATTTCTCGGCTGATGGTGCTTTTGTGGCGGTTGAGCTGTTTGGCGATTTCGGCGACGGTGCAGTAGCGGGACAGGTATTGGATATGGTATCGTTCGTCTTGGGTCAGTTGTGGGCGGATTCGCATTTGAAGTGCAACTTTCCATAACAGAAAAAGGCTAGTATGCGGTAGCATACGGCCTTTCCTGCAAGAAAGATTGCCATGAGCTACACACAACTGACCCAAGACGAACGATACCATATCCAATACCTGTCCCGCCACTGCACCATCGCCGAAATCGCCAAACAGCTCAACCGCCACAAAAGCACCATCAGCCGAGAAATCAAGCGGCACTGCATCCAAGGACAGCAATACAGCGCCGAAAAAGCACAGAAGCAAAGCCGGCTGACCAAAAAGCACCGGCGAAAACCCTATAAGCTCGATTCGCAGCTGGTTCAACACATCGACACCCTTATCTGCCGCAAACTCAGTCCCGAACAAGTATGCGCCTACCTGCATAAACACCACGGGATCACACTCCATCACAGCACCGTTTACCGCTACCTCCGCCAAGACAAAAGCAACGGCGGCACATGGACCAGAGGCAAAGTGCCCGACCGCGTCGGCATAGAAAACCGACCTGCTATCGTCGACCGGAAAACCCGCATCGGCGATTGGGAGGCCGACACCATCGTCGGCAAAAATCAGAAAAGCGCGTTATTGACCTTGGTCGAACGCACTACCCGCTACACCATTATCTGCAAATTGGATAACTTAAAGGCCGAAGACACTGCCCGGGCGGCCATTAGGGTATTAAAGGCATATAAAGCCAGAGTCCACACCATCACCATGGATAACGGCAAAGAGTTCTACCAACACACCAAAATAGCCAAAGCATTAAAGGCGGAAACCTATTTTTGCCGCCCTTACCATTCGTGGGAGAAAGGGCTGAATGAAAACACCAACGGACTCATCCGGCAATATTTCCCCAAACAAACCGATTTCCGAAACATCAGCGATCGGGAGATACGCAGGGTTCAAGATGAGTTGAACCACCGGCCGAGAAAAACACTTGGCTACGAAACGCCAAGTGTTTTATTCTTAAATCTGTTCCAACCACTGGTACCCTAGTGTTGCACTTGAAATCCGAATCCAAGGACCTTTCTGCTTCCTAGCTATCCATACTCAGCCGCAACCGCCGCATTTGCCGCAGCCGCTGCTGCAATCGCGTTTTTTCGGTTTGAATACGAATTTTCGCAAGAGGAAGAATACGCAGGCGAGCATAATCAAGCCGACGATAATATATTGAGTCATCACAGTATCCTTGAAGTAATTTGGTAAACCACAAATGCGGCAAAGTAAGCCATCAGGAACAGATAGCCGGTAATCATCACCATATTTTTTGTGGATTTGGTTTCGCGTTTAATCACAGCCAATGTCGCGGCGCACATGGGGGCATACACATACCATGCCAGGAAGGCGAAGGCGGTCGGCAGGCCCCAGTTGTTGTGTATGATCGGAATCAGCGCGTTTTGTACGGCGTCTTCAGACGACGCGCTGACGGCATAGACCGTACCCAGTGCGGCAACAACGACTTCACGCGCGGCAATGCCTGGAATCATGGCGATACACATTTCCCAAGTGAAGCCCAGCGGGGCGAACAATGGTTGGATAGCGTGGCCGAGCATACCCGCCAAGCTGTAGTCGATTGCCGCGCCTGTTGCACCTGCGGGCGGTTGCGGCCAGCTTACCAAGCCCCACAAAACTACGGCAAGGGCGAAGATAATCGTACCGGCGCGTTTGAGGAAGGCTTTTACCCTGTCCCACAGGCTGGTCATGATGTGTTTGAAGTTGGGCGTGCGGAAAGTCGGCAGCTCCATCAAGAGCGGGAATTGCTGCACGTTGCCTTTCATACGCGCCAAGCGTTTCATGATATACGCTGCCAAGGCGGCAGACAGGATGCCTGCGAGATAGAGGATGAACAGCGTCAGTCCTTGCAGGTTGAAAATCCCGCCTACGGTGCGATTAGGAATGACGGCGGCGATAATCAGCGCGTAAACGGGCAGCCGCGCGGAGCAGGTCAGCAGCGGGGCGACGGCGATGGTAACGAGGCGTTCGCGCGGGTCATTAATCGTACGCGCCGACATAACGGCGGGAACGGCACAGGCGAAACTCGACAGGAGCGGGATGAATGAGCGTCCGGACAGGCCGCTTTTCGCCATCACGTTATCCAGCAGGAAAGCCGCACGCGGCAGGTAGCCTGAGTCTTCCAAAAGCAGGATGAAGGCGAACAAAATCGTAATCTGCGGCACGAACACCAACACGCTGCCCATACCGGCAATGACGCCGTTGACGAGCAAGTCGCTGAGGATGCCCGGCTCCATGTTGGCGCCTATCCATTCGCCCAGCGCGGTAAAGCCGCCTTCGATGGCGTCCATAATCGGCGCCGCCCATGTGTAAACCGCTTGGAACACCATAAACAGGATGACCAGCAGCATAATTATGCCCCAGACGGGGTGCAGCACGATGTCGTCGAGTTTTTTGTGCCATGCGGGCAGCGTCATCTGGGTGCGTACCACTTGTGCCAAAATCGATTCGACTTCTTGATAAAGTTTGTCGCTCTCCAGCGCCTCGAGCGTGCGTTCGGCAGAAGCGGGGTTGGCGGGGAAAGAGCGTTTGCGCGGCAGCTTCGCCACGGCTTCGCGTACCGCCTGTACGCCCGACGCGCTCACTGCGACTGTTTCCAAAACAGGTGCATCCAACAACTCGCTCAGTTTGGCGGCATCAATATTCAAACCCCTTCTGCGGGCAACGTCGCTCATGTTCAGCGACACCACCATAGGCAGTCCCAGCGTTTTCAGTTCCAAAATCATGCGCAGGGTCATACGCAGGTTGGTCGCGTCGGCAACGGCGATGATGGCGTCGGGCGGAATGCCCAGCTTGCCTACGGCGACATCTTTCGCCACCGCTTCGTCGGGGCTGGTCGTGCGTAAGCTGTATGTGCCCGGCAGGTCGATAATGCGGACGGCCGCATCGTCGAGGAAGGCACCCTCGCGCTTATCGACCGTTACGCCCGGATAATTGGCAACCTTGGCATGTGCGCCGGTCAAACCGTTGAATAAAACGGTTTTGCCGCAGTTTGGCGCGCCAATCAAGGCAAAATAGCTTAGTTCCATGAATTGAACTCTCCTTTTTTGATTGTTTGATAAGTTTGGAGTGGGATTTGGGGGAAAGGTTTTGAAATTGTGTTTTCAGACGACCTAGGTCGTCTGAAAAGGATGGGGCGGTCAGATTAAATCCGCCTATGCCGCATTTTCAAAATAGAAGCCTGCCTGCGTGTACGGCGGTCAGCCGTCAATCACATGGCACATAATTTTTCCCGCCTCTTCCTGCCGTAACGAGAATTGCGACTGGTTGCCCAAACGTACGGCAAACGGGCCGCGTCCGAATCCGCCGACGGCAATCACTTGCAACGGCATTCCACTTGAAAAGCCCAAGTCGGCAAGGCGGCGTGTAACCAGCGGGTCGAGTTCGCCGAAAGTCGAATTGGGGACGATGGAGTCGATGTGCGCGACTGCGCCTTTACTGAGTTTTGACAAAGGTATGGCAGACATAGGGTGTTTTACTTTCGTTGTCGATTGAAAAAAGAGACGGCAAGTAAAGACGAATTTGACACAGGGTAGGCCGAGGCATGTTCCAACGCCCGTTCCCGCAAAAGAAGTAGTTTTGATTGTTTATCACTTTGTTTTATTTTGATAATAAATCTTGTTAACATAAAAATCAAATACAAAGCCACCAAGTTCCTGATTTTCAGACGACCTCTTGCGGCAAATCAAAAAAAGCGAATGATTTGACGGGAAAGTCGGGCAGGGCTATTGATAAGGTTTGCATTTGGATGTTTGATAGGCGTAAAGAGAAAAGGAGCGAATGATGAAAATCTACACCGCCGCAGAAATGCGCGAACACGAGCAAATGGCAGTCGATAAAGGCACGATTTTCGAGCAACTGATGGAAAACGCGGGACAAGCCGCCGCGGCAGATTTGCTGCGCCGTTTCCCCAAAGCAGGGAGCGCGTTAATCGTTTGCGGCAAGGGCAACAACGGCGGCGACGGTTTGGTCATCGCGCGCGTGTTGTCCGAACAGGATTGGCAGGTAGATGTCGTTTTCGTCTTGGGAGACAAACTGTCGCCGCTGGCGCAGTTGAACCGCGAGCGTTTGAATCATTCGGACGGCGTCAGCTTTATCCGCCCCGATGAACTGGAAGGCCGGCTGAAAACAGGTTACGACCTCGTTATCGAAGGCATTTTCGGAACAGGTTTCAGCGGAGCATTGCCCGAAACAGCCGCCGCCGTCTGCCGCCTGCTGAATCAAGCCGACGGCTTCAAAATCGCGTTAGACATCCCGACCGGGCTGAACTGCGACACCGGCGAAGCAGACAAAGACACCTTCCGCGCCGACCTAACTTACGCCTTCGCCGCCTACAAGCCCGCGCATATGATCGACGCAGGCAAAGCATATTGCGGCGAAACCGTGTGTTTGGATATTGGGATAGAGTAGCCCTCTTCTGGGTTTAGATAAAAACGTCGTCTGAAAATATGGCTTTAGCAAAGTCTGCTCTGCCTGTTTTCAGACGACGTTGTTTTTGAGATTGGATATAGAATAAAGTCCTGCAATATGGAAGAAGCCGATACGATCAGAAAGTATATCGTGCAGAAAAACTTCCGAGCGCTTTAAATTCCCAATCGATATGAAATCATCGGGCATTGGCCGAAGTTTGGGGTTTATAACCAAAATCGCTAAACCCGAAAGCAAACATTATTTCCGTCGTCTGAAACGTCGGTATAAAGTGTGCCTGTCAAATATTTGGAGAACAAAATGACTGTCCGCACAACCGCCCTTTTCGCCGCCGCCGTTTTAGCGGCATGCTCGCCGCAATCTGAACAAAACACCGCTTCACCGTCTTCTCCTGCGGCAGACGGCAAAGGTGTCAAACTGTTGAATGTTTCTTATGATGTGGCACGAGATTTTTATAAGGAATACAACCCTTTGTTTGTCAAAGAATATCAAAGCAAACACAAGGGCGCAGACATAGACATTCAACAGTCGCACGGCGGTTCCAGCAAGCAGGCATTGTCTGTTGCCAACGGCCTGGCGGCGGATGTCGTTACCATGAACCAGACTTCCGACATCGATTTGTTGGCTCAAAAAGGGCTGATTAAACCCGATTGGGCAAAACGTCTGCCGGATAATGCCGTTCCCTATACCAGCGTAACCGTTTTCCTTGTCCGCAAAGGCAATCCCAAACAAATCAAAGACTGGAACGACTTAGCGAAAGACGGTGTCAAAATCGTACTCGCCAACCCGAAAACTTCCGGCAATGGCCGCTATGCTTTCCTTGGCGCATATGCTTACGGATTGAAAGCAAACAACGGCGATGAGGCCAAAGCGCAGGAATTTGCCGCTTCCGTCCTGAAAAATACGCCTGTGTTTGAAAACGGCGGACGTGCCGCCACGACAACATTCAGTCAGCGCAATATCGGCGACGTTTTGGTTACCTTTGAAAACGAGGCGAATCACGTCAGTAAAAAACTGACCCAAGATCAGTTTGAAATCGTTTATCCGAGCTATACCATTCTGTCTGAAACCCCTGTTGCCGTCGTGGACAGCGTTGCCGACAAGAAAGGTACGCAGGAAGCCGCTAAGGAATATTTGGAATATCTATGGAGCAAACCCGCGCAGGAGCTTGCCGCCAAACTTTACCTGCGTCCGCGCAATGCCGAAGTCTTCGCCGCGCACAAAGCAGATTTCCCCGAAATCGAAACCTTCAGCCCCAACGAAAAATTCGGTACATGGGATGAAATCATGAAAAAATTCTTCGCTGACGGAGGTCTGGTCGATAAACTGTCGCCCAAAAGATAAGTTTGTAATTTGATAAGAAAAACGTCGTCTGAAAACCGGCTTGAGCAAAACCTGCCATGTCGGTTTTCAGACGACGTTGTGTTGAGATGTGATACGGTCGGGGGCGGTTACGCTTTTATCGGTATATGTTTCAACCGAAAATCTTATTTCTATGATTTAGAGGTGCGGTCATGCTTTCTTTTGTGTTGCCAACCAGCATACGGCCGATCCGATGCATACCATCGCCGCACCTTGCCAAAATTCCGTAGGAAGCGGTGCGTCGAGCAGGAAGGATGAAATCAGGGCGGAGAAAACGGGGATAAAATAAGATGCTCCTGCCAAAACGGTCATGTTGCCGCGCGAGATGCCGATGTTCCACACTGCATAGCCCAAACCCATACAGGATGCGGCAGCAAGCGCATATAAGACTGATTCGGTATCGAAATTGAGGCTGCCGTAGCTGCCTGCAAAATATTTTGCCCACAGAACGCAGGAAACGAGGAAAAAGAAAAAGCCGACGGCATTACCCTGCGCCTTAACCCGCGCGGTCAGTGTGCAATATGCCGCCCAAAACAGCGCGTCCAAGAGCGCCATGATATAGCCTGCGGGATTGGCGAGGACATTGCGGTAAATATGGGCTGGGGACAATCCGCCTTCCCCGCCCAAGACAATGGCAATGCCGATGAAGGATAGTGCAAAGCCTATGGCGATCCACCATTTTGCCGGCTGTTTGTTAAACCAGACAGCGCCGATGATGGTAAAAGTCGGCCATAAATAATTGACCATGCCGATTTCGACGGTTTGTCTGGCGTTGTCCGCATATCCGATGGAAAGGGACAGGCACAATTCGCAGCCGACAAAAAAGATACCTGCCCAAAAAAGGTAATTCCGGCTGAAGCGGCGCAAATCGGGTTTGCCGAAAATCAGCAGCAGCAATATCGTGGCAAGGCTGTACATGACTGCTGCGCCGCCTACCGCCCCCATGTGCAGGCTCAAGGTACGGATTAACCCGATAACGGAACTCCAAAAACAGACGGCGAAAAGGCCGATGAAGGTGGCCTGTTTCGGGGAGATGGGATAGGCGGTAAGACGGAACATGATGCGGTGTATTGGAAGTGCGGATGAAATGGCGAGAGACGGTAATGTTTTTGTTTGAATCTGCCTGTCTGCGTGTTCAAAAAGGCCGTCTGAAAACATCGCTTCATTGAATGACGCTTTCAGACGACCTTTGTATCGTTTTGCGGGAATCTAGGAAAAACTTGCTCTTTTTAGAGAGCGATTCCACAGAAAAACGAAGGTTTTTTCAAGGGCGAATTATAATGGAATAGATGGGAGGCAAACAAGGTGGCATAATGCTTGAATCTTATTTTCATCTCTACAAAAAAGGTCGTCTGAAAATCTGTTTCAACGAAATGAAACGTTGATACCCGTTTTCAGGCGACCTTGTGTTTTTGTGGAAGGATTAATAATCGACCTTAATCTTGGGCGTTTCCTGCGCCGCTTCGTATTCTTCTTCCAACTCAAACCGCAGCGGATACAAATCCAGCTTTTCCATCAGCAGGCGGTCGCCGTCTTCGTCGGGGTTTTCGGTGGTTAAGAGCTTGTCGCCGTAGAAAATCGAGTTCGCACCCGCCATGAAACACATTGCCTGCATGGATTCGGGCATACTCGAGCGTCCGGCGGAAAGGCGGACATAGCTGTGCGGCATGGTAATCCGCGCCACGGCGATGGTACGGACGAACTCCGTCCAATCCAAATCTTCGGCATCGGCCAGCGGCGTGCCTTCCACTTTAACCAACTGGTTAATCGGTACGCTTTCGGGCTGCGGGTCGAGGTTGGCGAGGCTGGCAATCAGTCCGGCACGCTCGGCGCGGGTCTCGTTCATGCCGACGATGCCGCCGCAGCAGACTTTCAAACCGGCGTTGCGAACTTTGCCCAAGGTGTCCATGCGGTCTTCGTGTTTGCGGGTATGGATGATGTCGTTGTAGCGGTCGGGGTCGGTATCGAGGTTGTGGTTGTAGTAATCCAAACCTGCTTTTTTGAAGTCTTCCGCCATACCGTCTTCGAGCATACCAAAGGTGCCGCAGGTTTCCATGCCCAAACCCTTCACGGCTTTGATGATTGCGGAAACCGTCTCCACGTCTTTCGGTTTGGGGCCGCGCCATGCCGCGCCCATGCAGAAACGGCTTGCGCCGCGCGATTTGGCGATTTTGGCTTTTTCGACGATTTCGTCCACATCCATCATCTGCTCTTTGCCCAGATTGGTGTTGTGGTGCGCCGATTGCGGGCAGTAGGCGCAGTCTTCGGGGCAGCCGCCGGTTTTGATGGACAACAGGGTGGAAAGCTGGATTTCGCGCGGGTTGAAATTTTGGCGGTGGATTTCGGCGGCTTGGTAAACGAGGTCGAGGAAGGGAAGTCCGAACAGGGCTTCGACATCGCATTTTTTCCAATAGCGCGCGGTCGGATGCGGCTTGCGCTCGGTCTTACGGCGCAAGGCGACGGGAGAGATGGTCATAGTGTGTTCTTTCGTATTTACAGCGGCGCAATGACGCTGACTGCCTGACTGCCGGCGCAATGACGGCAGCGGCACGGTTGGAGTGAAACGTCGTCTGAAAACAGACGAGGAGGGAAGTGTAACGCGTTTGAAAAACGGGGGCAAAAAAATTCTAGTCGGCGGTCAGCAAAGGCTTGACAAATTCTGCTTATTTTTTGGGAATTTTATCTGCCTGTTTTTTAATCAATTATATTTTCTTCTTTTATATCAATTATTAATTTGATATATCCACAGCGGAATTCACATAAAGCATGGATAATCGGAAGCAAGGTAAGGAGGTATTTTTTTATCTGGTCATTCCAATTTTCAGAATATTGGGAAAAGGTCGTCTGAAACATACACGGTAATTTCAGACGACCTTTTTACATTTAATTTTTACACCTGTCAGGCTTGATGAAGTTTGCGGATATAGTCCACTTCTTCTTTGCTGCCCATGAAGACGGCGACGCGTTGGTGCAATCCGACCGGCTTGACATCCAGCATGTCGATTTGTCCGTCGAAAGCCGCTCCGCCTGCCTGTTCCAAAATCAGGCTCATCGGGTTGGCTTCGTACATCAGACGCAGTTTGCCCGGTTTGGAGAGGTCGCGTTTGTCTTGAGGATACATGAACACGCCGCCGCGCATCAGGATGCGGTGGATTTCGGCAACCATGCTGGCAACCCAGCGCATATTGTAGTTTTTACCGCGACTGTCGGTTTCACCTGCCAGCAATTCGTCGATATAACGTTGGACGGGCGGCAGCCAATGGCGGCGGTTGGACATATTGATGGCAAATTCTTTGGTGGTTTCGGGAACGCGCGGATTTTCTTTGGTCATCACAAAATTGCCGTCCTCATCCAAAGTAAAGACGGAAACGCCGTGTCCGACGGTCAAGACCAGTTGGGTTTGCGGGCCGTATAAAACATAACCTGCGGCAACTTGGTCTCGGCCTTTCTGCAAAAATGACGCCGTTTCCAAATCGCCTTCGGGTTTCTCCAAAATGGAAAAAATTGTGCCGACGGAGATGTTGACATCAATGTTGGACGAGCCGTCCAGCGGGTCGAACAAAACCAAATAGCGTCCGTCAGGATGGGCGGCGACAAAAGTGTCTTCCTCTTCGCTTGCCAAACCGGCAACAGACGGATTGTCTTTTAAGATACGGATGAGAATATCGTTGGCGATAACGTCGAGTTTTTTTTGGTCTTCACCTTGGATGTTGCCCGTACCTGCCATGCCCAAAACGCCTGAAAGCGCGCCCAGGCGGACTTTTCCGCTGATTTCGCTGCAGGCGGAGATGACGGATTCCAATACGCTGCCTAATTGTTCGGGCAGGGCGTTTTGCTGTAAATGTTCCGGAAGGAATTGCGCGAATGTGGTCATGTCAAACTCGATTTCTTGAATGATTTTGAAAAACGTCCGAAGAAGGTTCAGACGAGGTTTGAAGAAGGGGGGCTTATTTGCTGTCCGAAGCGGCGCGCTTGCCGTCCAAACCGACAGTTTCTTTCAAACAGTCCGTGGTGCTCTGTTTGATTTGTTCTTTAACGTTTTCACTGATATTGCCCGACAGGATGGCAGACATATCTTCCACCGAAATGCGGTCTGCCATCTTTTCGGCAGTGCAGGTGCAGACTTGAAGTACGGTTTCTTCCGAAAGCAGGCTTGTTTTCGGTACTTTGGCGACGCATTGCTCTGTTGCGCCTTCGACAAAACCTTTGCGGAATTCGCTTTTGAATTTGTCGGTAACACTGTCGGAAGACCCGTCTGAACAGGCGGTCGCAGCAAGGGCGAGGAATAAGGATAATACGTTGGTTTTTTTCATCATCGGACAGGAAGGATAAGTTTGGTTCATTGTAATTTAAAACTGCTGCGCCTGCCAGCCGGAGGCGGCAAGGCTTCAGACGACGTAGGTTAGCGCAACTTAAGGTATAATGACGCCCCGCCCGCATCGGTGGCTTCCGTTTGCAGGCAGAAGGATAACAAGAAAGAGTATCAGGAATATGTTGAAAAAATGGCTGAACAAAGTTTTGTCCGGCAGACAGAGCAGGCAAACCGAGGTTCGCAAAGAAATCATCCCCGCTGAAGAATACCGTATCAGCGCGGATATGATCAGTTTTGCAGCGGAAAAAACCGTCAAACGTTTGCAAGAGGAAGGATTCAAAGCCTATATCGTAGGTGGGGCGGTCAGGGATATGCTGTTGGGTGTAGAGCCTAAAGACTTCGATGTCGCCACCGATGCTACGCCGGAGCAGGTGAGAAAAATTTTTCGCCGCAGCCGCATCATCGGCAGACGTTTTCAAATCGTCCATGTCATGACAGGTCCGGAAACCATAGAAGTAACGACATTCCGCGGCGGCGGCAAGGTGCAGCAAAACGCGCACGGCAGGATTATGAAAGACAACACTTATGGCAGCATAGAAGAAGATGCGATGCGCCGAGACTTTACCTGCAATGCGTTGTATTACGATCCGATACGCGAAGAAATTTTGGATTTCCATAACGGCGTCAACGATATAGCCGCCAGAAGCCTGGTTATGATAGGCGATGCTGCGGAGCGGTATCGTGAAGATCCTGTCCGTATCCTGCGCGCCGTACGCTTGTCGGGCAAACTTGGCTTTTCGGTGGAAGAATCCACTGCCGCTCCGATTCCGGAGTATGCTGGTCATCTGAAACACGAACCTGTCGCCCGCCTGTTTGACGAAATCATGAAGCTGCTGTTTTCCGGCCATGCGCGGGAATGTTTGAAAAAACTTAACAGCTTGGGTGTTTCAGACGACATCCATCCGCTTTTGACTGCGTTAAAATCGGCGGAAAAGCCTGAAAACCGCATTATTTCGCTTGCACTGAAAAACACTGACGAGCGGCTGCGTCAGGACAAATCGGTTTCAGTCGGCTTCGTCTTGGCTGCCGTATTGTGGCCGGATGTCAACCGACGCTGGCAACGGAATCTGGCACAGGGGCAAAAGCCTGCGCCTGCTCTGACAGACGCTATCGAATCCCTGCGGAGCGATGTTGAAAAAGGTTGGGGCGTGCCGCAGCGTTTTGCCGCGACCATGCGGGAAATTTGGCAGTTCCAACCCCAATTCGAACAGATGCGCGGCGCCCGTCCGCACCGCCTGCTCGCGCAGCAGCGTTTCCGGGCTGCTTACGACTTTCTGGTGTTGCGCGGCGAAGTGGGCGAGATTGACCGCCAAACGGTCGAATGGTGGAACAGTTTCCAGCATGCCGATGAGGGTTTGCGCAACGAAATGACGACAAACCATGCTCGTGCGCAGGGCAATGAAGGTGTGAAAAAGAAACGCCGCCGCCGTCCGCGCAAAAAGAAAACGGAACAAGGGCAATAGAGATAATAGTCGAAAAGTCGTCTGAAAACGGGTATGACAGGTTTTCAGACGACTTTTTTCATGGGGTTAGAACGGTTGTTTCAAATCTGCCAATATTTTAAGAAATTCAACTGGAAAGGTCGTCTGAAAAACTGTATTTCAGACGACCTTTCCTATATTTTAATTTAATTATCAAACCATTCAGTCTTTCGCCGTGTTCATCAGCCGCAGGGCTTTGAGGCGGCCGATTTCTTTTTGGTATTCCACCAAGCCGATAAATATTCCGCTCTTGTCGTAAACGCGGATGGGCTGATTGGCGGAGATGTCCTCGGTAAACTGCGGGCGTTGGCCGCATTTGAGCATGGTTACGGCACGGTCGTTCAGTTCGATTTTGGGAAAGTGCCGCACTAAAACGTCGCAGGGCAGGAGCAGGGCGTCGCGTTCGGTTTCGTTTAATTCTGCCAAGGCTTCGAGCGTGTGGCTTTCGCGGATGGAGAAACCGGCGGTTTCGGTGCGGCGCAGGGCGGTCAGGTGGGCGAACGTGCCGATGTGTTTGGCTATGTCTTCGCTGAGGGTGCGGATGTAGGTGCCTTTGCTGCAACGTACGTCGATGACGGCTTTGGGCGCGTCAAACTCGGTAATATCAATGGCGTAAATGGTGATGTCGCGCGGTTTGCGTTCGATAACGATGCCTTTGCGGGCGTATTCGTACAGCGGTTTGCCTTCGTATTTGAGGGCAGAAAACATCGGCGGCACTTGGCGGATGTTGCCTGTCAGGGCTTGGCATGCCGTCTGAAATTCGGCTAAGGAAATATCAGCGCGGGCGGTGGCGATGATTTCGCCTTCGGCGTCCCCCGTGCTGCTGGCTTCGCCAAGTTTCAGCGTGGCGGTGTAGGCTTTGTCGGCATCCAGCAAGTATTGGGCGAACTTGGTCGCTTCGCCGAAGCAGACGGGCAAAAGTCCGGTCGCCAAAGGATCGAGTACGCCGGTATGCCCCGCTTTCTCGGCGTTGTAGAGACGGCGGGCTTTTTGCAGGGCGGTATTGCTGGAAAGTCCTTCGGGCTTGTCGAGCAGGAGGACGCCGTTGACGGGGCGTTTGGCGGGTTTGGCGGTCATGATGGTGGGGAAGGGTAAGTGGCAGTTGTGTGGGTGGGAAAGATTGCAAAAGGTCGTCTGAAAACAGATTCGCGGTTTTGCTGCGGCGTTTTCAGACGACCTTTACCTTTAATCTTCCACCGGCTTTTCCGCCGCTACTTGGTCGATGAGGCTGGAAATGCTCATGCCGCGTTCGAGCGATTCGTCGTATTTGAAGTGCAGTTCGGGCGTTTTGAAGAGTTTGATGCGTTTCGCCAATTCGCTGCGCAAGTGGCCTTTGGCGTGTTCCAAGGCTTCTTCGGTGATGTCACGGGTGCTGTCGTCGAGGACGGTGTAGAACACGGTGGCGTGGCTGTAATCGCGGGTGACTTCGACTTCGTTGATGGTGATGAAGCCTGCGCGCGGGTCTTTCAGGCCGGTGCGGACCAGCTCGGCCAGTTCGCGCATGATTTGTTCTTTGACACGGTCTTGGCGGGCATAGCCGCGTTGCGGTTTTCTCATGGTTTTCCTTAAACGGCGGCGGCCGTTTCAACTTTGTTTTCAGACGGCCTGTGTGAAATAAATGCGGTATTATAACGGATATACGGCAATTTGAGGTCGTCTGAAAAGGAGTTTGGCTATGCAGAAAATCAAAATCGGATTGGCGGGGTTCGGCATGTCGGCGCAGGTGTTTCATCTGCCGTTTTGGCGTGCGGATGCGCGGTTTGAAGTCGTGCGCGTGTTTGAACGCAGCGGCAATAGGGCGCAGGAAGTCCTGCCGCAGGCGCAGACCGTGCGTTCGTTTGTGGAGTTGCTTACCGACGATGTGGATTTGGTGGTCATTACCACGCCGAACCAAACGCATTTCGATTTTGCCGCTCAGGCTTTGCGTGCAGGTAAAAATGTGGTGGTGGAAAAACCGTTGTGCGCCACGGCGGCGCAAGCCTTGGAACTGGCGGAACTTGCCGAGCGGCAGGGCGTATTGCTGACCGTTTACCAAAACCGCCGCTGGGACAGCGCGCCGCTGACCGCCAAAAAACTGCTTTCAGACGACCTTTTGGGCGAAATTGTGGATGCAGAGTTCCGTTTCGAGCGTTATGCGGCTGCATTGAACAAAAAACGCTGGAAGGAAACCGGCGAGGCGGGCGTGGGGCTGGTGTACGATTTGGGTTCGCACCTCATGGATATGGCGGTCGATGTTTTCGGGATGCCCGACGAGCTTTATGCCGACGTGCGCTATCAGCATGAAGGAGCAGTCAGCGACGACAATTTCTATATCGCGCTCTATTACGCCGACGGCAAAAAAGTCGCCCTGACTGCAAGCAAATATGCCCGCGAACCTTTGCCGTTCATGACCTTGCACGGCAAACGCGGGTCATACGTCAAACAAAACGCCGACAACCAAGAAGCCCTGCTGCTCGGCGGCGCGCAACCCGTCGGAGCGTGGAACCGTGAGCCGGAAGACGAATGGGGCATCCTGCATACAGAAATCGACGGGGTGGTCGTCCGCAAAACAATCGAAAGCGTCAGCGGCAATTATGCGGCGTTTTATGAAAACCTTTATGACGCGCTGCAAGGCAAATCTCCCGCAGCGGTGCAGCCGCGCCAAGTGGCGGAGGTGCTGTGGTTGCTGGAAAAAGTATATGAAAGCGCGAAATCAGGATGTAGGGTGAAGGTGTAGGGAGATTAAAAGTTACAGGGAGCAGGATTTCTGAAATTTTTAAAATTACAGTAGATGAATCTCAAAGTCGTCATTGTCTGCTGCACCCGCGTGAGGGAGGGGCATGGCAGAAATCCAGACCTTGGATGTTTGTTTCAGTAACATTTAAAAATTGCCGTAATTTCTAATTTCTAGATTCCTTCCTTTAGGAGTGACGATGTAGGCATTTCTATCATTTTAAAGCTATGTTTCTGTTGAGTGCAGAAAGGTCGCCCGAAAACTTTTTAGCGGAACACGCTATATTTGTTTTCAGACGACGGCGGATTCGCATTTGAAGTGCAACTTTCCATAACAGAAAAAGGCCAGTATGCGGTAGCATACGGCCTTTCCTGCAAGAAAGATTGCCATGAGCTACACACAACTGACCCAAGACGAACGATACCATATCCAATACCTGTCCCGCCACTGCACCATCGCCGAAATCGCCAAACAGCTCAACCGCCACAAAAGCACCATCAGCCGCGAAATCAAGCGGCACTGCATCCAAGGGCAGCAATACAGCGCCGAAAAAGCACAGAAGCAAAGCCGGCTGACCAAACAGCACCGGCGAAAACCCTATAAGCTCGATTCGCAGCTGGTTCAACACATCGACACCCTTATCCGCCGCAAACTCAGTCCCGAACAAGTATGTGCCTACCTGCATAAACACCACGGGATCACACTCCATCACAGCACCGTTTACCGCTACCTTCGCCAAGACAAAAGCAACGGCGGCACTTTGTGGCAACATCTCAGAATATGCAGCAAACCCTACCGCAAACGCTACGGCAGCACATGGACCAGAGGCAAAGTGCCCAACCGCGTCGGCATAGAGAACCGACCTGCTATCGTCGACCAGAAAACCCGCATCGGCGATTGGGAGGCCGACACCATCGTCGGCAAAAATCAGAAAAGCGCGTTATTGACCTTGGTCGAACGCACTACCCGCTACACCATCATCTGCAAATTAAAGAACTTAAAAGCCGAAGACACTGCCCGGGCGGCCATTAGGGTATTAAAGGCATATAAAGCCAGAGTCCACACCATCACCATGGATAACGGCAAAGAGTTCTACCAACACACCAAAATAGCCAAAGCATTGAAGGCGAAAACCTATTTTTGCCGCCCTTACCATTCTTGGGAGAAAGGGCTGAATGAGAACACCAATGGACTCATCCGGCAATATTTCCCCAAACAAACCGATTTCCGAAACATCAGCGATCGGGAGATACGCAGGGTTCAAGATGAGTTGAACCACCGGCCGAGAAAAACACTTGGCTACGAAACGCCAAGTGTTTTATTCTTAAATCTGTTCCAACCACTGGTACCCTAGTGTTGCACTTGAAATCCGAATCCAAGGACCTTATATATTTTTAATTGGAAGTCAAACAGAAGCTTATTCTTCCGGACGTTCTCCGTCGGTATCGTCCAGTTTGCCTTCGGTAATATCAACGTTGATGCCCACGGCGGCACGGATTTTGGCGTCGATTTCGTTGGCGATTTCGGGGTTTTCTTTCAGCCATACGCGGACGTTGTCTTTACCTTGTCCGATTTTGGCGCCGTTGTAGCTGTACCATGCGCCTGATTTTTCAACGATGTCATATTTGACGCCAAGGTCGATCAGTTCGCCTTCCCAGCTTACGCCTTCGCCGTACAGGATATCGAATTCGGCTTGGCGGAACGGAGGGGCGACTTTGTTTTTGATGACTTTGACTTTGGTTTCGTTGCCGATAACGTCGTCGCCTTTTTTGATTTGTCCTGTGCGGCGGATGTCGAGGCGGACGGAAGCGTAGAATTTGAGGGCGTTACCGCCGGTGGTGGTTTCGGGGCTGCCGAACATCACGCCGATTTTCATACGGATTTGGTTGATGAAGACGACCAGTGTGTTGGTACGTTTGATGTGGCCGGTCAGTTTGCGCAGGGCTTGGCTCATTAGGCGGGCTTGCAGGCCAACGTGGCTGTCGCCCATTTCGCCTTCGATTTCGGCTTTGGGTACGAGGGCCGCTACGGAGTCAACGACAACCATGTCCACGCCGCCGGAACGTACCAGCGTGTCGCAGATTTCCAAAGCCTGTTCTCCGGTGTCGGGTTGGGAGAGGTAGAGTTCTTCTACTTTAACGCCGAGTTTGCGGGCGTAAATCGGGTCGAAGGCGTGTTCGGCGTCAATAAAGGCGCAGATACCGCCGTTTTTCTGGCATTGGGCAATGGCTTCGAGACAGAGCGTGGTTTTACCGGAGGATTCGGGGCCGAAGATTTCCACGACACGGCCGCGCGGCAGACCGCCGACGCCTAGTGCCAAGTCCACGCCGAGCGAGCCGGTGGAGATGACGTCAAGGTTTTCTTCTTGCTGGCTACCGTCCATTTTCATGATGGAGCCTTTGCCGAAGTTTTTTTCAATTTGGGCAAGGGCGGCGGCTAGGGCTTTGCTTTTTTCGTCTGACATGGTGCTGTTCTCGTAAGGGATGTTATCAAAGTAGCTAAGAATTTGTTTAGCTATTATCGCATAAATTA
Source organism: Morococcus cerebrosus (assembly GCF_022749515.1). Classification (NCBI taxonomy): domain Bacteria; kingdom Pseudomonadati; phylum Pseudomonadota; class Betaproteobacteria; order Neisseriales; family Neisseriaceae; genus Morococcus; species Morococcus cerebrosus. Next base: position 1,335,626 of record NZ_CP094242.1, on the reverse strand, counting down.
AGAAAAAGTATAGTTTTATTTCGGTTTTATTTCATATTTTAGATAATTAGTTGTTAACTATCTGAATTATATGATTTATGAGTTGTATGTTTGGATGTATTAAGAGTGCTAAAAGGTCGTCTGAAAGCGAATATTTCATTTTCAGACGACCTTTTTGGATTTGAACTCAATAAATAATATTTTTGCCGTAGCTTTCCAAAATCGATTTGATTTTGAGAATGGTTTCTTTGGGAGGCGGATGTACGCCGGTGAGTTTGTAGGTGTCGCCGCACAATGCCCATTTGTGCGCGCCCAGTTCGTGATAAGGAAGGAGTTCGACCATTTCGACGTTGTCCATGTCTGCGATGAATTCGCCGAGCAGGTGGGCGGAACGGTCGTCATCGGTATAGCCCGGCACGACGACGTAGCGGACGCGGGCGGGCTGTTTGCGTTCGGCGAGGTAGTGGGCGAATTTGAGGGTTTTGGTATTGGGGATGCCGACGAGGACTTTGTGGATTTCGGGGTCGATTTGTTTTAAATCGAGCATGACGAGGTTGGTGTGGTCGAGCAGGTCGTCAAGGATGGAATCGTAATGCAGGGCGTAGCCGTTGCTGTCGAGGCAGGTGTGGATGTCGTGTTCGCGGCAGGCGGTGAACCAGTCGCGTACGAATTCGTATTGCAGGAGCGGTTCGCCGCCTGTGGCGGTAACGCCGCCGCCTGTGGCGCGCAGGTAGTGGCTGTAGGACATGACTTGCTTCATGACTTCGGGTACGGTCATTTCCTGGGCCTGTTCGGTGTGCAAGTCCCATGTGTCGCGGTTGTGGCAGTATAGGCAGCGCATGAGGCAGCCTTGCAGAAAGAGGACGTAACGCAATCCAGGGCCGTCCACCGCGCCACAGGATTCTACAGAATGGACGATGCCTTTGCCGTTGTAATGGCGGTGTCCGAGGTCTTTGGCGGGGGCGGGTGTTTCGGGGTTGATGGCGATGGATGTCTGCATGGTGTCTGATGTACCGGATATTGGGGTCGTCTGAAAACTTGCTTTTGTGTTGCAGAGGGTTCTTCTTATTGGATTAATATGCGGGCATTGCGTTCCCTGTTGTGAGAAGTTTATGGGCTGTTTGGGAATAGGTAAACGCGTTTTAGTGATATAGTGGATTAACTTTAAACCAGGACGGCGTTACCTCGCCTTAGCTCAAAGAGAACGATTCTCTAAGGTGCTGAAGCACCAAGTGAATCGGTTCAGTACTATCTGTACTGTCTGCGGCTTCGTCGCCTTGTCCTGATTTAAATTTAATCCACTATATCAAACCATTGCTTCAGGCAAAATCAAGCCGGGTTCCGGATAATCCGTCCCCCGGCTTGGTTTACTGTAAACCCTTTGCTTTACATGGTTTGTGTAAAGGTACGGGTAATCACGTCAAGCTGCTGTTCTCGGGTCAGCGAGTTGAAGCGTACGGCGTAACCGGACACGCGGATGGTCAGTTGCGGATATTTGTCCGGATTGTTCATCGCGTCTTCCAGCGTTTCGCGGGTCAATACGTTGACGTTCAGGTGTTGGCCGCCTTCCACTTCTCCTTCTTCGTGGTGGAAGTAACCGTCCATCAGGCCTGCGAGGTTGCGTTCGCGGGAGTTTTCGTCTTTACCCAATGCGCCCGGCACGATGGAGAAGGTGTAGGAAATACCGTCTTTGGCAAACTCAAACGGCAGTTTGGCTACGGAAGTCAGCGAAGCGACGGCGCCATTGACATCGCGGCCGTGCATCGGGTTGGCGCCCGGACCGAACGGTGCGCCTGCGCGGCGACCGTCCGGCGTGTTGCCGGTTTTTTTGCCGTACACGACGTTGGAGGTAATGGTCAACACGGACTGGGTCGGCGTTGCGTTGCGGTAAGTTTTGTGAGTCGCCACTTTTTTCATGAAGCGTTCCACCAAATCGCAGGCAATATCGTCCACGCGGTCGTCGTTGTTACCGAACTGCGGATATTCGCCTTCGATTTCAAAGTCGACGGCAATACCGTTTTCATCACGAATCGGTTTGACTTTGGCGTATTTGATGGCGGACAGTGAGTCGGCGGCCACAGACAAACCGGCGATACCGCAAGCCATAGTGCGTTTCACGTCACGGTCGTGCAGCGCCATCAACGCGGCTTCGTAGCTGTATTTGTCGTGCATGTAATGGATGATGTTCAACGCGGTAACGTATTGGGTGGCCAGCCAATCCATGAATTTGTCCATGCGCGCAAAGACAGTGTTGTAGTCCAAAACTTCGTCCATAATCGGTTCGGTTTTCGGGCCGACCTGGTCTTTGGATTTTTCGTCCACGCCGCCGTTGATTGCGTACAGCAGGGTTTTCGCCAAGTTGGCGCGTGCGCCGAAGAACTGCATTTGTTTGCCGACCACCATCGGGCTGACGCAGCAGGCAATGGCGTAGTCGTCGCTGTTGAAGTCCGGACGCATCAAATCGTCGTTTTCATATTGGATGGACGAGGTGTCGATGGACACTTTGGCGCAAAATTCTTTAAAGCCTTGCGGCAGCTGTTCGGACCACAATACGGTGATGTTCGGTTCGGGAGACGGACCCATATTGTACAGGGTGTGCAGCACGCGGAAGTTGGTGCGCGTTACCAGCGTGCGGCCGTCCAAACCCATACCGCCGATGGATTCGGTTGCCCAAATCGGGTCGCCGGAGAAGAGTTGGTCGTATTCGGGCGTACGCAGGAAACGAACCATACGCAGTTTCATCACCAAATGGTCGATAAATTCTTGCGCTTGGGTTTCGGTAATTACGCCGTTTTTCAAGTCGCGCTCGATGTAAATGTCCAAGAACGAAGATACGCGACCGAACGACATGGCGGCGCCGTTTTGCGATTTAACGGCGGCAAGGTAGCCGAAGTAAGTCCATTGGATGGCTTCTTGCGCATTTTTCGCAGGGTCGGAAATGTCGTAGCCGTAAGAAGCCGCCATTTCTTTCATTTGACCCAAGGCTTTGTATTGTTCGTTGATTTCTTCGCGGCGGCGGATGACTTCTTCCAAATCCACACCGTTTTCCAAATCGGCTTGCAGCGAGTTGAACTGGTTGAGTTTGTCTTTCATTAAGAAGTCGATACCGTACAATGCTACGCGACGGTAGTCGCCGATGATGCGGCCACGACCGTAAGCATCTGGCAAGCCGGTAATCACGCCTGATTTACGGCAACGGCGGATGTCGGGCGTATAAACGTCAAACACACCTTGGTTGTGGGTTTTGCGGTATTTGGTAAAGATTTCGCTGACTTCGGGGTTCAACTCGACGTTGTACACTTTGCACGCGTCTTGTACCATTTTCAAACCGCCGAACGGCATGATCGAGCGTTTCAGAGGCTCGTCTGTTTGCAGGCCGACGATGGTTTCCAAATCTTTATTGATATAACCCGGCGCATGGCTGGTAATGCCGGACACGACTTGCGCGTCGATTTTGTAGGGTTCGTGCGTGCGGTTTTCGACTTTGATGCCTTCCATCACTTCCGCCCACAGTTTGGTCGTTGCCTCGGTTGCAGGCGCGAGGAAAGATGCATCGCCTTCATAAGGCGTGTAGTTTTTCTGAATAAAATCGCGCACGTCGACATTGGTTTCCCAATTACCGCCGACAAAACCTTCCCAAGCGGCAGGGCGTTGCTGTACATCGGTTGACATATCAAGCTCCTAATTTGTCAGATAGAATTTATAGGTAGAAGAAATTTACCTTTGCAGAATAGCACTTTAGCTCTATGAAGTGTAACGATTGGCGGAGATGTGAATGCATACCCGATGTTTTTTTGACTTACATCAATGAGAACAGTTATTACTTAAAACTACATTTTATTTTTCAAGCCTTTAGCGTGTAAACAAGTGTAGAATATAAAATTAAGCCCTGAAAACTTGTCCGGTTTTCAGGGCTTTTGTATGGGGTTGGGGTTTCATGGGGTTACATATTCTTTAGAAGAAGGTAAGTCGTCTGAAAAACTGAAATACTGTTTTTCAGACGAGCTTGATGTAAAGAAAAACGGCATATCCGAAAAGATATGCCGTTTATGGGTGCAGGGACTGCTATATTTGGCAGTGGTTTGTGTTTTAGTCCTCTTGCGCCGCTGTTTGCAGGTAGTTCGGCAAACCGACTTTGCCGATCAGCTCCTGCTGGGTTTCGAGCCAGTCGATGTGTTCTTCGTTGATGTCTTTTTGTTTTTCCAACAAATCACGGCTGACGTAGTCTTGCTGTTGTTCCGCGATGGCGATGGCAGCGACGAGGGCATCGTGTTTTTCCTGTTCTTTTGTCAAATCGCAGGTCAGGATTTCCTCGGTTGATTCGCCAATCAGCAGTTTGCCCAATTCTTGCAGGTTAGGCAGACCCTCCAAGAACAAAATACGCTCGATTAAATCGTCTGCGGATTTCATTTCGCGGATGGACTGTTTGAAGAAATGTTCGCCCAATTCTTCAAAGCCCCAGTTTTTCAAAATGCGGGCATGCAGGAAATATTGGTTGATGGTAACCAAGAGCAAGCCCAAGTTTTTATTCAATTCGCGGATAACTAAGCGATCGCCTTTCATTTTCAGCTCCTTATACGCTTAATTACAGTTGGCTTTGGTAGTAGTTGCCTTCGCCGACGAGTTCGATCAGGCGCAGTTGTTGTTCCAGCCAGTGCGCGTGATCTTCTTCAGTGTCTTTCAACTGGGCAATCATCAAATCACGGGTAACGTAGTCTTGTGCTTCTTCGCACAGTTTGATGCCTTTTTTCAATGCATCGCGCACTTCGTATTCGGTGTTCAAATCCGCTTTCAGGCAGGAGATCACGTCGGTACCGATGTTCAGTTCGGCACGGGTCATTTTAGGCGTACCGCCCAGCATCAGGATACGGCGGATGAAGTCTTCGGCGTGAGTGGTTTCTTCTTCCATCTCATGATTCAGACGCTCGAACAGTTTGTTGTAGCCCCATTCGGAGTACAGGCGTGAGTGGATGAAGTATTGATCGCGTGCAGCCAACTCGCCGGACAACAGTTCGTTCATATAATCGATAACAGCTTGATTGCCTTGCATAATTCTTTCTCTTTCTTTGAAATTGTAAAGTGTCTGTAAAAAACATTGCGTGTTGTTTCTTGATGGCTGAATTGTATGAAAAAGCCTGACGCTTGACAAATTTTCTATTTAAAATACAAACAATTATCAAAAGAAACAGAAGCCTTAAAAGGTCGTCTGAAAATTCAATACCTTGTTTTATATAGATATTTGTTGCCATTGGTATTAAGAATCCATTTCAACATTCAAAAACATTTACACTCTTTAACCATAAATAAAAGCAAATAAATTACAAAACCTAATCAAATTTTATTATTAATTATTCTCAAATGCTTTTATCGTCAAACTGTGCCGCAGTGTGCATAGTGACTGATGGTTGAACCGGGATAAACGCCGTACCGATTCAAATTTAATCTACTCCCCCTCCGTCCGATAAGATGAACCGTGATATAATCGCGAGTTACTTTTTGATAAAAATCATTTGAAATACATATCACCATGAAACAAATTCGCAACATTGCCATCATCGCCCACGTCGACCACGGCAAAACCACATTAGTTGACCAACTGCTGCGCCAATCCGGTACATTTCGCGCCAACCAGCAGGTTGACGAACGCGTGATGGACAGCAACGACCTTGAAAAAGAACGTGGCATTACCATCCTCGCCAAAAACACCGCCATCGATTACGAAGGCTACCACATCAACATCGTCGATACCCCGGGACACGCCGACTTCGGCGGCGAGGTGGAGCGTGTTTTGGGTATGGTGGACTGCGTCGTATTGTTGGTGGACGCGCAGGAGGGCCCGATGCCGCAAACCCGTTTCGTTACCAAAAAAGCCTTGGCTTTGGGACTGAAACCAATCGTCGTCATCAATAAAATCGACAAACCGTCCGCCCGTCCGAGCTGGGTCATCGACCAAACTTTCGAACTCTTCGACAACTTGGGCGCAACCGACGAACAATTGGACTTCCCGATTGTCTACGCTTCCGGCCTGTCCGGTTTCGCCAAACTGGAAGAAACCGACGAGAGCAACGACATGCGTCCGCTGTTCGACACCATCTTAAAACACACGCCCGCACCGAGCGGCAGCGCGGACGAAACGCTGCAACTGCAAATTTCCCAACTCGACTACGACAACTACACCGGCCGTCTCGGGATCGGCCGCATCCTGAACGGACGTATCAAACCCGGTCAAGTCGTTGCCGTGATGAACCACGATCAGCAAATCGCCCAAGGCCGCATCAACCAACTTTTGGGTTTCAAAGGTTTGGAGCGCGTACCGCTTGAAGAAGCCGAAGCCGGCGACATCGTGATTATTTCGGGTATCGAAGACATCGGTATCGGCGTAACCATCACCGACAAAGACAATCCCAAAGGTCTACCGATGTTGAGCGTGGACGAACCGACGCTGACCATGGACTTTATGGTGAACACCAGCCCGCTGGCGGGTACCGAAGGCAAATTCGTGACCAGCCGCCAAATCCGCGACCGCCTGCAAAAAGAGTTGCTGACCAACGTTGCCCTGCGCGTGGAAGATACCGCCGATGCCGACGTGTTCCGCGTATCCGGACGCGGCGAACTGCACCTGACCATTTTGTTGGAAAACATGCGCCGCGAAGGCTTTGAACTGGCAGTCGGCAAGCCGCGCGTCGTGTACCGCGACATCGACGGTCAAAAATGCGAACCTTATGAAAACCTGACCGTGGACGTACCGGACGAAAACCAAGGCGCGGTAATGGAAGAACTCGGCCGCCGCCGTGGCGAACTGACCAATATGGAAAGCGACGGCAACGGCCGTACCCGCCTCGAATACCATATTCCCGCGCGCGGCTTAATCGGTTTCCAAGGCGAATTCATGACCCTGACGCGCGGTGTCGGCCTGATGAGCCACGTATTCGACGACTACGCGCCCGTGAAACCCGATATGCCCGGCCGTCACAACGGCGTACTGATTTCCCAAGAGCAAGGCGAAGCCGTCGCTTATGCCTTATGGAATCTGGAAGACCGTGGCCGTATGTTCGTGTCGCCTAACGACAAAATCTACGAAGGCATGATTATCGGCATCCACAGCCGCGACAACGATTTGGTGGTCAACCCGCTCAAAGGCAAAAAACTCACCAACATCCGCGCCAGCGGCACCGACGAAGCCGTTCGCCTGACCACGCCGATCAAGCTGACGCTGGAAGGCGCGGTCGAGTTTATCGACGATGACGAACTCGTTGAAATCACGCCGCAGTCCATCCGCCTGCGCAAGCGTTACCTGAGCGAACTGGAACGCCGCCGCCACTTTAAAAAGCTGGATTGATTCCACTAGGCTGTTGATGAAATGAAAAAAGGTCGTCTGAAATTTTCAGACGACCTTTTTTACAGAAAATGATTAAGTTGTTAGAGCTTTTTAAAACAGTCATGCAAAAAAGCGAACAGTGTAAGCAATACTAAAATTACTTACGTCTTTTCCATTTATCAATGATGACCGCAACCGCCGCCATGACTTTCGCGTAATGCTTCGGCAGCCTGCTCGTCGGCATGGTAGCTTGAGCGGACCATGGCGCCGATGGCAGCGTTGGTGAAGCCCAGTTCGTATGCTTCTTTTTCAAAGATTTTGAACTGGTCGGGCGTGACATAGCGCAAGACGGGCAGGTGTCCGTCTGAAGGCTGGAGGTACTGGCCGATGGTAATCATCTCGATATTGTGCGCCCGCATATCGCGCATGATTTCGCGCACGTCTTCATCTGTCTCGCCCAAGCCGACCATGATGCCGGATTTGGTCGGGATGTGCGGCATCATTTCTTTGTAGCGGCGCAGCAAGTCGAGGGAGTGTTGATAGTTGGCACCCGGACGGGCTTTTTTGTACAGGCTCGGATGGGTTTCCAAATTGTGGTTCATCACGTCGGGCGGGGTTTCGGCAAGGATTCTCAGCGCGATGTCCAAGCGGCCGCGGAAGTCGGGAACGAGGATTTCGATTTTGGTGTTCGGACTGGTTTCGCGGATGGCTTTGATGCAGTCGGCGAAATGCTGTGCACCGCCGTCGCGCAGGTCGTCGCGGTCAACGGAAGTGATGACGACGTAACGCAGGTTCATGGCTTTGACGGATTCTGCGAGGTGTTTCGGTTCGTCGGGGTCAAGCATATTCGGACGGCCGTGTCCCACGTCGCAGAACGGGCAGCGTCGGGTACAAATGTCGCCCATAATCATGAAGGTCGCTGTGCCTTTGCTGAAACATTCGCCGATATTCGGGCAGGAGGCTTCTTCGCAAACAGTGTGCATTTTTTGTTCGCGCAAAATGTCTTTGATTTCAAAGAATTTGCGTGACGGCAGCTTGGCGCGTATCCATTCGGGCTTTTTCAGTTTTTCCTGAAGGGGGACGACTTTGATGGGGATGCGGGCGGTTTTGTCCGCGCCTTTGAGTTTGACGCCGCGTTTGGGATCGTCAACTTTGATTTCGCTCATTAATTGTTCGCTTTCGGTGTGAGTTGTGTCTCGAGGTGTGCGGTCAGTTTTTGTGCAACCTCGTCCAAGGTGGGACAGGGTTGGACAAAATCCGCGATTTGTGTCATTTCCATGCCGGCATAGCCGCAGGGATTGATGTGGGTAAACGGGCTTAAGTCCATGTTTACGTTTAATGCCAGGCCGTGATAGACGGAACCGTCTTTGATGCGCAAACCGAGTGAGGCGATTTTGCGCTCACCGACATAAACGCCGGGGCGTTTCGGGTCTGCCGCCGCTTCGATTCCGTATTCCGCCAACGTGGCGATGATGCTGTTTTCAAGCGCGGAGACGATGTTGCGGACGCTGGTTTTGCGGCGTTTGAAGTTGATCATGGTGTAAATGACCAACTGGCCGGGACCGTGATAGGTGATTTGTCCGCCCCGGTCGATTTGGACGACGGGTATGTCGTCGCGGATCAGGAGGTGTTCCGGTTTGCCTGCCAGGCCTTGTGTGAAGACGGGCGGATGCTCGACCACCCATAATTCGTCTTCGGTATGTTCGTCGCGGGCTGCGTTGAACGCTTTCATGGCTTCGAAAGTCGGTTGGTACTCGACCAAGCCTTTATGCACGATTTTCATATCAGTACACTACTTTCACCATTTCGTGATCGGTCAGGGCGCGGTAGATTTTGTCCAGTTGCTCTTTGCTTTCGACGTTTACTTTGACGGTTGCGCCGGTATAGTTGCCCTTGCTGCTTTGACGGGTGGCGATGTGGTGGGGTTCCGTATCGGGTGCATGTTGGCGGACGGTTTCCAAGATATTTTTTTCAAATTCGGGATGCGCGTTGCCCATGACTTTGATGGGGAATTGGCAGGGGAATTCGATGAGTGAGGTTTGGTCGGTCATGGCTGACTCCTGATGTGCTGTATGCCGAGAGGTCGTCTGAAAAGTTTCCAGCCTTTCAGAAGACCTCGAACGGCGTGTATTTTATCGCAAAAAGTTGCCGATAAAAATAGAAGCGTACATCGGCTTTTTCAAGTCTTGAAATACGCTTTTCCATCCCAATTTAAGCCACATTCCGAATTTATTACCAAGTAGAGAACAATATGCCGACAAAAGAAAAACATTTTGAGGAATACAGCGCACTGGCAACCCTGCCTTTACGCGATGTCGTCGTTTATCCGCACATGGTGTTGCCGCTGTTTGTAGGCCGCCCGAAATCCATTGCGGCATTGGAAGCGGCAATGGCGAATGACGATCCGGTGTTTTTGCTGGCGCAAATCGACCCGAACACCGAAGATCCGACTGCGTCCGATTTGCACCGTACGGGTACGGTCGCGCAGGTTTTGCAGGTGTTGAAGCTGCCTGACGGCACGGTGAAAGTGTTGGTCGAAGGTATCCGGCGCGGCAGGGTGTTGACCATTGAAGAGAGCGGCGGACTGTTCCTGTCCCATGTCGAAGCTGTCAACGAGTATGCGGATGCGGACAATCCCGATATTGAAGCCATTCGCCGCACGCTGCTTACCCAGTTTGACCAATATGCCAAGTTAAATAAAAAAATCCCTGCCGAAATCATTAATACCATCAACAGCATCGATGATAACAGCCGTTTGGTGGACACGATTGCGGCGCATTTGCAGTTGAAACTGGAGCAGCGTCAGCAGATTTTGGAAACCTTCGGCATTATCGGCCGTATGGAGTTTCTGCTTGCCCAGTTGGAATCCGAACTGGACATCATGCAGGTCGAAAAACGCATCCGCGGCCGCGTCAAACGCCAGATGGAAAAATCCCAGCGTGAGTATTATCTGAACGAGCAAGTGAAAGCGATTCAGAAAGAATTGGGCGAAGAAGACGAACGCGGCGAATTGGATGCGTTGGAAGCAAAAATCAAAGAAGCGGGCATGACCAAGGAGGCTGAAGAGAAATGTCTGTCCGAACTGAAAAAGCTCAAAATGATGCCGCCTATGTCTGCGGAATCCACCGTGGTACGCAACTACATCGATACTTTGCTTGAGCTGCCGTGGAAGAAAAAATCCCGTGTCAGCAAAGATATTGCCAAAGCCGATTTGGTGTTGAACGCCGACCACTATGGCTTGGAAAAAGTCAAAGAACGGATTTTGGAATACCTCGCCGTCCAAAAACGTATGGACAAGCTCAAAGGTCCGATTCTGTGTTTGGTCGGTCCTCCGGGGGTGGGTAAAACCTCTTTGGGAGAATCCATTGCCAAAGCAACAGGCCGCCAATATGTCCGTATGGCTTTGGGTGGCGTGCGCGACGAAAGCGAAATCCGCGGCCACCGCCGCACCTATATCGGCTCTATGCCCGGCAAAATCCTGCAAAACATGGCTAAGGCAGGCGTGAAGAATCCGCTGTTCCTGCTCGACGAAATCGACAAATTGGGCAGCGACTTCCGAGGCGATCCCGCCAGTGCGTTGCTTGAGGTGCTTGATCCTGAGCAAAACAACAAGTTTGCCGATCATTATGCGGAAGTGGATTACGATTTGAGCGATGTGATGTTTATCGCCACATCTAATAGCTTGAACATCCCGACCCCGTTGCTCGACCGCATGGAAATCATCCGTTTGTCCGGCTATACCGAAGACGAGAAAATCAATATCGCCATGCAGTATCTCGTGCCGAAGCAAATGAAACGCAACGGCGTGAAAGAAGGCGAATTGGTCGTCGAAGAAAGCGCGGTGCGCGATATTATCCGTTATTACACGCGTGAAGCCGGTGTGCGTTCGCTTGATCGCGAGATTGCCAAAATCTGCCGCAAGGTGGTGATGCAGATTACCTTGAACGAAGATAAGAAGAGGTCGTCTGAAACCAAAAAAACCAGCAAAGCCAAGCCTAAAGCGATTAAAGTCAATGAGAAAAACCTGCATGACTACTTGGGCGTGCGCCGCTTCGATTACGGCGTTGCCGAAAGTGAAAACCGTATCGGACAGGTTACCGGTTTGGCGTGGACGGAAGTCGGCGGCGAATTGCTGACTGTCGAAGCCGTGGCGTTGCCGGGCAAGGGCGTGATCCAGTGTACCGGCCAGTTGGGCGACGTGATGAAGGAATCTGTGTCCGCGGCATGGTCTGTTGTCCGTTCCCGTGCAGAATCAGTGGGTTTGGCTCCTGATTTTTACGAGAAAAAAGACATCCATGTTCACGTTCCCGAAGGCGCAACGCCGAAAGACGGCCCGAGCGCAGGTATTGCCATGACTTTGGCGATGGTGTCTGCCTTCACCAAAATTCCGGTGCGCGCCGATGTGGCGATGACAGGCGAAATCACCCTGCGCGGCGAAGTCTTGCCAATCGGCGGTTTGAAGGAAAAACTGTTGGCTGCCTTGCGCGGCGGCATCAAACACGTCCTGATTCCGAAAGACAACGTCAAAGACTTGGAAGAAATCCCTGAAAACGTGAAAACCGGCCTGACCATCCATCCGGTCAAATGGATAGACGAAGTCCTTGCTTTGGGCTTAGAAAGCCAGCCGACACCTTGGGTTGCGCCTTTAAGTACCGAAGAGGCGCAGGTTGAAGCCGCCAAGCCTAAGTCAAGGGCGAAAGCGACCAAACACTGATTTTGTAAAAAATGTGTTGCAAAAGATGCGGGTTTGCCTTGAAAGCCTGTAAAATAGGGCAATTCCGCATTTTTTGCTTGACACGGTATTTTCAGAATTGCTATAAAGCGCAAAGGTACTCAAAAGTACGAAGCCCCGAGTATTCGGGCATTTCATTATTTTCAACGATAGGAAGGGACTGATTGTGAATAAGTCTGAATTGATCGAAGCAATTGCTCAAGAAGCCGGCATTTCTAAAGCTGCCGCCCAAAAAGCTCTGGATGCCACTACCAATGCTGTAACCAACGCTCTGAAAAAAGGCGACACCGTAACTCTGGTCGGTTTCGGTACTTTCTACGTTGGCGAACGCGCAGAACGTCAAGGCCGCAACCCTAAAACCGGTGAGCCTCTGACCATCGCTGCTGCTAAAACTCCTAAATTCCGTGCCGGTAAAGCATTGAAAGATGCCCTGTAATTTTCCCTTGTAAAAAACCGATTCCATATGGGGAATCGGTTTTTTATTTTATAGACTGCCTAAGAAGTTTTCAGTATTTGAATATGGCATCAGATAGGCTTTTGATTCTGTAATTTCGCATTTTCTACCTTTTTAGCAAACCATAAGGCAGCCATTGTGCCAAGCATATCCGCTATTCCGTCTCCAAGTGAACCTTCCCTCGTCGTTGTAAATGTTGCTTGAGCCCATTCGCTAAAGAAGGCAAACAATAAGGCGAATATCAATAGTTTTTTATAAGGCACGTGTTTTTGCTCGGCTAAAAAGATTTTGGCTATTAACCATATTTGTGCAAAGAACGTAATGAAATGGGCAACCTTGTCGAAATTGGGAAAGGGAGGGGGCGCATTGCCGGACTCTTTGAAAAGTAATGCGTAAATACTTGCTGCAAACCAAGCTGCTGCTAACAAGGTAAACTTATTCAAAGGCAGTTTCATTGTGTTTCCTCATCCAGCCATTTTTGGCAGATGGCGGACAAACGGATAAATTTATCCCCCCGTTTGTCCAGTTCATCACACCATAGTTTGACTTCTTCAATGGTCGGTGCTTCGTCCAAGCTGCATTCGTATAAGAAAAAGTCCAGTGTTTCTTCTACCGTTCCGACAGATTCTGTTTGAATTAATTCTAGAAGCTCATTCATTGTTTGCTCCCAAAGGTCGTCTGAAATTTATTTGCTGTGTAAAAAACGTACGGCTTCTTCCCATTCTCCGGCTAACAGCATGGGAACGGCTTTTAATGATTTATTGATGGCTTCATCAATTTGCTGCCTGTGTTCCGGGCTGGGTTTATTCAGGACATAGCCGACAACCAGATTTCGGTCTCCCGGATGATCGATACCCAAGCGCAGGCGGTAAAAATCAGGCGTTCCCAAGCGTGCCTGAATGTCTTTTAAGCCGTTATGACCGCCGTTTCCCCCACCCAATTTAAATTTTATCCTGCCGCACGGTATATCCAGTTCGTCATGGACGACCAGGATTTCTTCAGGCTTGATTTTGTAGAATTGCGCCAGCGCGGCTACTGCCTGACCGGAGCGGTTCATAAATGTTGAAGGTTTTAAAAACCATAAGTCTGAGCCGGATATGCTGATGCGGGCTACTGAGCCGAAGAATTTTTTTTCTTCTTTTAAAGTGGCTTTATATTGCCATGCCAATTCGTCGATAAACCAGAATCCGGCATTGTGGCGCGTTTGTTCGTATTCCGAACCGGGATTTCCCAGTCCTACAATCATTTTGATTTTATTTGACATTGTGTTTCCTCAAAGAGAGGTCGTCTGAAAACAGCAAACGGTTTTCAGACGACCTTTTCAAGCATTTTATTTGGTTTTACCGACCCGTTTGCGTCTTGCTTCTTTCGGGTCAATCAGTAAAGGGCGGTATATCTCGATACGGTCTCGGTCGCGCAACAAAACGTCATCTTTGACTCTTTTTCCAAAAATACCCAAAGGGGCCGCATTCAAATCCAATTCAGGAAAATCTTTATCCAAGCCGCTTTGACGCACAGCCGTCCTTGCGGTTGCTCCTTGCTCAATACGGATTGAGCGCAATATCTGTTTTTCAGCCGTGCCGTAAACAATTTCGATTTCAAGCATAGCGTCTGTCTGCCTCTTTGACGAATGCATCGACCAGCGTACCGGAGAGGTGGTTGAATACGGGGGAAATGACGGTAGAAAGCAGCATATTGGAAAAATCATATTCCAAACGAAATTCGATTTTACACATATCACCGCCCAAATCGATAAACTTCCATGTACCGCGCAAGGTTTTGAAAGGGCCTTCCAGCAAGTCCATACGGATTTCCGAGCCGGGAATGTTGTGGTTGTGTGTCGCAAAAGATTGACGCACACCCATATAGTCCATGAACAGCCGTGCTTTGAGTTCCTTATCTTTGCGCTCTATGACTTCGGTTTTACTGTACCATGGGAGAAAGTTTGGATAGTCCTCAACTTTATCGACCAAGTCGAACATCTGTTTTGCGCTGTGCAGCACCAATACGTTTTTTTCAACCTTTTTCATGGTTAAAACGGCCTGAAAGAAAAATCGTATTATAAACGAGTTTACCGTCTTTTTCAGACGACACTTTACCGTATTATATATTTGAGAATAAAAGAATTATTATAATAGAATAAACAAGAAGGCGAAATTCTGATAAACTTGCGCGACTTGGCCGCCGGTTGGCTTGTATAGCATAAAACAAGAAAAATTAATTATCCGGCGCATTTTAGACAAATCGGATTATAAAAATGAATACCGCTGACACATTTTACAGGGAAGCAATTTCACATTTGACTAGGACACCTCCTGATTTTGAGGCAGCCGTTCCTTTGTTGCGTCAGGCTGCGCAAGCTGGGCATGCGGAATCTGCATTCCAACTTGCAGGCTGTCTGTTGCAGGGCTTAGGGACTTCGGCGGATAGGCAGGCAGGTATCAGACTGATGCAGCAGGCGGCGGGAAGCGGGCATCCTTATGCTCGATACAATCTGCTCCAGATTCAAGAATCACAAGGCATGCCTTTCAATACATTGATGGCAGCTTACAAGGAGCTGGCTGAAGAAGGTATCATCCATGCCCAGCTTAAGCTGATGCGGAGTTTGCATGACGGTGGGCGGCATGAAGAGGCGTTGCAATGGGCGTACATGGCTGCCGCTCAGCATCATCCACAGGCATTATACTTTTTAGCGCAACACCATCAATATGCCTCACCTCCCGATTTTGCTCAGGCACATTTGTTTTACCGACAAGCTGCGGAGCAGGATTTTCCTGCAGCACATTGGCAGCTGGGACTGCAATATAAATTAGGACAGGGAACCGACCCGAACAAGCAGCTTGCCGTTGTTCATCTGCGCCATGCGGCTGATAGTGGGATTGTTGCCGCACAAACCATGTTGGCGGATTTACTGCTGGAAACTGATCCGCAAGAGGCCATACACCGTTTGAAGGCTGCGGCAAGAGGCGGCAGCAGCGACGCGCAGGTAAGATTGGCAGAGATTTACCTCTTGGGAAAATGGGTGGAACGCAATACCGGCAAGGCTCATGCGTATGCGGAAAAAGCGGCTGCACAGCAGCATTCCGAAGCTTTAAGGATTTTGGGCGATATTTACCGTTATGGTCTGGGTGTGGTTCCCGATCCTATCAAGGCACGGCGCTATTACCGTCAGGCAGTGGATAAAGGAAATATCCAGGCACATCAGAAACTGCTTGCCGATATTGCCTTGGGCAATAAACCCGAGGAATATGCCGAAGCAAAAGAAAAAGCCTTGAAGAAGCAGGAGGCAGAGCAACTTTATCAGCAGGCGTTTGCCGCGCATTATGGTTTGAACCGCCATCCTGATCATTTAGAGGCATTGAGGCTGTATGAACGTTCGGCTTTATTGGGTCATGGAAAGGCGCAGACCAATTTGGGTATGATGTATTACAATGGACACGGTACGGCTCAGAATTATGCCAAAGCGGCAGAATGGTTCGAAAAAGCGGCTCTAAATCATGATGCAATGGCGCAATACAATCTTGCCTGCCTTTATTTTAACGGAACGGGCATAGCGCATGATGCAGATGAAGCGTGTAAATGGTTGGAGGCCGCTATTCGCAACGGACACGATCAGCCTGAGGTATTGAAGCAGCTTTTGGCACAATGGCGGCAGGCTGCGGCTTAAGCCGACCGCCGGCATTTCAATAGATCATAAATCGAACGTCCTTGGATTCGGATTTCAAGTGCAACACTAGGGTACCAGTGGTTGGAACAGATTTAAGAATAAAACACTTGGCGTTTCGTAGCCAAGTGTTTTTCTCGGCCGGTGGTTCAACTCATCTTGAACCCTGCGTATCTCCCGATCGCTGATGTTTCGGAAATCGGTTTGTTTGGGGAAATATTGCCGGATGAGTCCATTGGTGTTCTCATTCAGCCCTTTTTCCCAAGAATGGTAAGGGCGGCAAAAATAGGTTTTCGCCTTCAATGCTTTGGCTATTTTGGTGTGTTGGTAGAACTCTTTGCCGTTATCCATGGTGATGGTGTGGACTCTGGCTTTATATGCCTTTAATACCCTAATGGCCGCCCGGGCAGTGTCTTCGGCTTTTAAGTTCTTTAATTTGCAGATGATGGTGTAGCGGGTAGTGCGTTCGACCAAGGTCAATAACGCGCTTTTCTGATTTTTGCCGACGATGGTGTCGGCCTCCCAATCGCCGATGCGGGTTTTCCGGTCGACGATAGCAGGTCGGTTCTCTATGCCGACGCGGTCGGGCACTTTGCCTCTGGTCCATGTGCTGCCGTAGCGTTTGCGGTAGGGTTTGCTGCATATTCTGAGGTGTTGCCACAAAGTGCCGCCGTTGCTTTTGTCTTGGCGAAGGTAGCGGTAAATGGTGCTGTGATGGAGTGTGATCCCGTGGTGTTTATGCAGGTAGGCACATACTTGTTCGGGACTGAGTTTGCGGCGGATAAGGGTGTCGATGTGTTGAACCAGCTGCGAATCGAGCTTATAGGGTTTTCGCCGGTGCTGTTTGGTCAGCCGGCTTTGCTTCTGTGCTTTTTCGGCGCTGTATTGCTGTCCTTGGATGCAGTGCCGCTTGATTTCGCGGCTGATGGTGCTTTTGTGGCGGTTGAGCTGTTTGGCGATTTCGGCGATGGTGCAGTGGCGGGACAGGTATTGGATATGGTATCGTTCGTCTTGGGTCAGTTGTGTGTAGCTCATGGCAATCTTTCTTGCAGGACAGGCCGTATGCTACCGCATACTGGCCTTTTTCTGTTATGGAAAGTTGCACTTCAAATGCGAATCCGCCGTCGTCTGAAAACCGTCAGGCTTTCAGACGACGTTTGATTTATAGTGGATTAACTTTAAACCAGTACGGTGTTGCCTCGCCTTGCTGTACTATCTGTACTGTCTGCGGCTTCGTCGCCTTGTCCTGATTTAAATTTAATCCACTATATGAGACCTTTGCAAAAAAGCCCTTCCCCCCCCGACAGCCGAAACCCAAACACAGGTTTTCGTCTGTTTCCGCCCCTAATTGCTCCTGATTTTACCCAAACACCCCCTTAATCCTCCCCGGACGCCCCATAATCAGGCATCCGGGCCGCTTTTTAAGCAGCAACAGGCACACTTAGCCTGTTAGCCGCTTTCAACAGGTTCAAACACATCGCCTTCAGATGGCTTTGCGCACTCACTTTGAGCAGACCAAAATAGGCTGCCCGGGCGTAGCGGAATTTACGGTGCAGCGTACCAAAGCTTTGTTCGACCACATAACGGGTCTTTGACAAATATCGGTTGCGTTTGGTTTGCGCTTCCGTCAGCGGACGGTTGCGGTGGGCTTTGCGCATAATGCCGTCTAACAACTGATGCTCTTTCAGATGTTGCCGGTTTTCCTTGCTGTCGTAGCCTTTGTCAGCATAAACGGTCGTACCTTCGGCAATACCCTCCAACAAAGGGGAAAGATGGTTACACTCATGGACATTGGCGGGGGTGATGTGCAGTTTCTCGATATAGCCTTCCTCATCGGTACGGGTATGTTGTTTGTAACCGAGTTTGTAGAGGCCGTTTTTCTTTGTCCAACGGGCATCTTTGTCCTTACTCGGTGTGGTTTGTCCGCTGACTTGTCCTTCCTCGTCGACTTCTATGGCCTGACGCTGTTTGTTGCCGGCAGTCTGAATAATGGTGGCATCAATGACGGCGGCGGATGCTTTCTCTACTTTTGGGTTTTTTTCGGTCAGTTGTCGGTTAATCAGTTCCAGCAATTCGGACAGGGTGTCGTCTTGCGCCAGCCAGTTGCGGTAGCGGCATAAGGTGCTGTAATCGGGGATGCTCAGTTCGTCAAAACGGCAAAACAGGTTGAAATCGATGCGGGTGATGAGGCTGTGTTCGAGTTCGGGATCGGAGAGGCTGTGCCATTGGCCGAGCAGGACGGCTTTAAACATGGACAACAGGGGATAGGCGGGACGGCCGCGGTGGTCTCTAAGGTAACGGGTTCTTTGACGGTTCAGGTACTGTTCGATCGGTTGCCAATCAATCACTTGATCCAATTTCAATAGTGGGAAGCGGTCGATGTGTTTGGCAATCATGGCTTGTGCGGTTTGCCGGAAGAAGGTGCTCATGAGAAATCCCCTAAATGTCTTGGTGGGAATTTAGGGGATTTTGGGGAATTTTGCAAAGGTCTCTGGCGATGTACTATTGCTATAAACGGGGCTAAGGTAACTATTTTTTAAGATACGTTTGATGAGAAGACTGCGACGAGGTCGTCTGAAAACAGTCTTGAAGTCTTCAAGCTGCTTTTCAGACGACCTCTTGCGCTGGTCGGTTTATTTCTTCAAGAATGCCCGTTTCAGAATAATCAGCCAATCTTTTTTATCCAAAACAGGGCGTTGTGTAAACATATCGTATTTGCAGCCGTCCAGTTTCTGCAAAATCAGTTGTCCGCCGACAATAATCATCCGCAATTCAAATCCCAAGCGGCCTTTCAGCGTTTTACCCAAGGGCGAACCGCCTTTGAGCATTTGGAACGCGCGGTTGCATTCATACGCCATCAGTCTTTGGAACGCAAAATCCGCTTTGCCTTCGGCGATTTGCGCTTCGCTGACATTAAATTTTTGCAAGTCGTCCTGCGGGATATAGACGCGGCCTTTCTGCCAATCAACGGCAACGTCCTGCCAAAAGTTGATGAGTTGCAACGCGGTACAGATGCCGTCGCTTTGGGCGATGCTGACTTCGTCGGTTTGTCCGTACAGGTGCAGCATAATGCGCCCGACCGGATTGGCGGAACGGCGGCAGTAATCGATCAGGTCGCCAAAATCCTGATAACGGGTTTTGACAACATCTTGACTGAATGCGGACAAAAGATCGTAAAACGGCTGCAGCGGCAGCTTGAAAGGCGCGATGGCTTCACGTTGCAAACGTTGCATTAGCGGGGTCAGCGGCGCTTCACCGCGCTGTATGCGGTCGAGTTCGGATTTGAGTTCGTCCAAAGCGCGCAAGCGTTCATCGGACTCGGCATTGCCTTCATCGGCGAGGTCGTCCGCAGTGCGCGCAAAAGTGTAAACGGCATGGGTAGGCTTGCGCAGGCGGCGCGGCATGACAAGCGAGCCGACGGGGAAATTTTCGTAATGGTTGACGGACATGATGGATTCGGGATTCAGGTATTGCAGGTGATAGAATGTCGATTCGTTTTTTTGCGGGCAGATGCCCTGTAATGTGAAATTTGAAGTGCTTGACGGCTGATATTCTAGCCCGTAAGCATCGGTTTCAATACTTCCCAAGCTTGCGGCAGTTCTGTGAAGCCGTCGGATGCCATCAGGTGTCCGCCTTTGGCGATGTGGGTAACGGGGCTTTTGAGTTTTTCCGCCATACTCAAGGTCAATTCGGGCGGAACGTGGGTGTCGTTGTCGGAGACAATGCAGTGTTTAGGCATTTGGATTTTGCGCAGGATGTCGAATTCGGGCGCGGCCCCTTTGATGTAGGCATCAAGGACGGGCAGAGGGGGCAGTGGGTCAGTGAATCCTGCCGCCAGTACTAAGCCGCCGATTTTTTCGGGCTGCTGACGGCTGAGGAAGTGCAGAAGGGTGATGCAGCCTAGGCTGTGTCCGACTAAGAAGGTGCTTTCGTCGGGTTTGCCGATGTGTTGGTCGAGGGCGAACTGCCAAGAAGAAATGGTCGGCCGTTCGGGATTGGGCATCGCCAGCGAGTCGGCTTGGAAGCCTGCGGCGCGGACTTGTGCCGAGAGCCAGTCAAACCAGTTGCCGTGCGGATTGCCTTCAAAACCGTGTACGATAAAGACGCGTCGGGGCATGTCGATTACTCCTTTTCAGACGACCTACAATTTACTTATTATAACACTCATCGTTTATTTCAGTTTTATCGTTACCTTTGGTAAAAGTAATTTGAACTTTGGTTGCAATCTAAGCAAGTATGTCTGTAAAAGCTTGAAGAAATCGGTATTTTTATTTTCAGACAACCTTGCGTACGGTAATTTTAGTTTGTTTTTAATTTGATTATGAACTTCTTAAATATTTTTCCGGTCACACTAGGGGCGGTTGTCGGCGCGGTGTTGCGTTGGATACTTGGTTTGCTGCTTCCCGTTGCGCCGCTTTTGGGCTGGGGGACGCTGGCCGCAAACTGGATAGGGGCTTTGCTTATCGGATTTTGTGCCGAATGGGTCGCAGATCCCCAATGGCGTTTGCTGTTGATTACGGGTTTCTTAGGCAGTCTGACCACATTGTCCTCTTTTTCCCTTGAATCGGTGGCTATGATGCAGGAGGGGCGGTGGGGGGCTGCTGCATTATCCGTATGCCTCCATGTCGGCGGTTCGTTTATATTAACGGCAGCGGGTATTTGGTTGGCACATTGTTTGAAATGAGGCAAAACTGTAGGCGTTGATGTGGCATTACTTGACTGCTTGCCGAAAAAAGGTCGTCTGAAAATCCAAATTCTGGTTTTCAGACGACCTTTTTGTCGAGGTTATTCAAGTATTCAAAAGCAGCCGTATGATAAATTCGTCCTGAGGGAGGGTTAATTTGAGATTGCGGATATCCCCCTGCACCAGTAGAGGCCTTATGCCCAGTTGTTCTACGGCAGAGGCTTCATCGGTAATACCGTTTAAGTCGGAGGCGGATAGGGCGCGATTCAATAATCCTGCTTGAAAAAGTTGCGGTGTCTGTGCCTGCCATAAGTCTGCACGAGGTACGGTTTCTAGGATTTGTCCGTCGGTATCGGAACGTTTGATGGTGTCGGCTGCGGGAATGGCCAAAATGCCGCCTTCTGCTTTTGTTCCGGCTTCCTGAATCAGGCGAGACAGGGCATCGTGGGGCAGGCAGCAGCGGGCGGCATCGTGAACCAAAATATTATCATGGTTATCCGCCAACTTCTTTTCTATCAGTGTTTGCACACCATTACGGACGGTTTCTGCCCGGGTATTGCCTCCGACGTTGAAAACCACTGTCTTATCAGAGGTTGTCTGAAGATGATTAATAAAAGGATCATCAGGTGAGACAATAATGGCGACCAAGTCGATAAACGGATGTTGTGTAAAAATGGCAACCGTATGCTCTAAGACGGTTTTGCCGTGTATCTGGATATATTGTTTGGGTTTGCCTGCACCGAAGCGAGCGCCGATCCCTGCGGCGGGAATCAGGGCGATGTGCCGTCTGTTCATACATTCTCTCCCGCGGCTGCCTGCCTCCATATGCAGGTCTCTCCCAGCACGTCGAGATATTTTTCGTGTTCTGCAAGCTCTTCAGAATTGGCTTTGATAACTTTTAAGTGCGACGAACGTTTTGTTTCGGCGATGATGACAGGCTTGTCTTCTTTTGTTTCTTCTTCACCTTCTCCACCCATTAAGTCGAATTGTTGGCGCGTCATCGCCAAATAAACTTCGCCTAAAAGTTCGCAGTCGATTAAAGCGCCATGCAGTACGCGTTTGCTTCTGTCGATGGAAAGACGGTTGCACAAGGCATCCAGGCTGGCTTTTTGCCCAGGAAACATTTCACGCGCCATCGCCAGCGTATCTGTAATCTCACAACCAAGCTCTTCGACGGAGGGCAGACCCATGCGGCGGAATTCCATATTTAAGAAGCCTACGTCGAATTTTGCATTGTGGATAATCAATTCCGCTCCACGGATAAATTCGCTGATTTCCTGTCCGACCTTTGCAAATGGCGGAGCGTTTTTCTCTTCCAAAACGTCAATCGTCAGCCCGTGTACGCGTGCGGCTTCTTCAGGCATATCGCGCTCGGGATGGACGTAAAGGTGCAGGAAGCGTCCGGTCATTTGGCGGTTGACCATTTCCAGTCCTGCAAACTCGACCAAGCGGTCGCCGTTTTCGGCGTAAAGGCCGGTGGTTTCGGTATCAAGGATAATCTGGCGTCTCATCAAATGCTCCAATGACTGAATGAAAAAATGTCTCGTATCATACTCAAGGAGGGGGTGAAAGTATAGAGTGGTGTTGCTTTGTATTCTTATTGGGATGTTGTTTAGATGAGGGAAAATATTTTAGACAAGTGGGGTATGAGCCGTCTTATGGTTACCAAAAGTAGAAATTGCTGACAATTTTCAGACGAGCGAAAGCAGTTTGTCTTTCAAAAGGCTGATGGATACTAAATCCTGAGTAAAATACTCAACTTTTAAAAAATTAATTTCTTTTTAAATCATTGTGTTATTTCTGTTTTAAAAAATAGTAACAATTATCATTTGCAAAATTAAAAAATACTCGTATAATGCAACTCATCGAAACGAAACGACAGCGCAACAGAACGAAAGGAGAATGAAATGCCGGAAAGTATTTTCAAGCAAGTCTCCCTTGATATTCTGAGACTGCATCAACAAACCATCCGTTCGCTTTTGGCAACCCAATGCTGCAACGATTGTGAAGTTCACGATGTATTCTACATTACGCTGGACGGACGCTATTATGTTTGGCTGCCTTGTATGAATAAGGCAGAGCAAGTAGAAGCGGGCATTTTGCTGATTGAGGACGAAACCAGTGATATTCGTCTGAGCTGGGTGGCAAATACCCGGGAAGTACAGAAAAAAGACAGCTTATATGAAAAAGTTGTTTCCGCTTTACAACGCCGGTTGCGGCAGACGAAAAATAAGTTTATCCAGGCTAAAGATACTTGCCTGCTTGAACTGACCCCGAAGCAGGGGCGTCTGACGACAGGCAGCAGAGATTTATCGCTTTCACCGCATGATTTGATGAAAGCACTTTATCCGGCAACCCATCAATTAAAATCAGGAGGATTTGCCTTGTAACAGTTTTGGTAGTGGTTTGTGTTCCTTTTGCGCCCCTTAAATGTTTAAAGGGGCGATTTTTTTTGCTTTTGATACACAGTAATCGTCTTGTTATGACATATTATTTAAAATCAAGTACAATATTGTCATTTCAAATTAATCGCTCATCATTTGAATAGGGGAATTTTAATGAAATTGAAACTTTCTGCATTATCCGTATTGGCGGCGGCAGTTTTGTGTTCTTCCGGCGCATTGGCGGCTGACAGTGTCTATACATGGAAAAACGGCAAGGGGAACAGCTATTCCGATACGCCGAACCGGCTCCAGCTTGACCGCTCCAATGTGATGAATATCCGTACGCACAGCGTCAAGGCGGCAGTCAAACCCAAATCCGAAGCTGCGGACGAGGGTACGCTGGCAGAGCAACAGGCGAAATTAAATGAGCGGATGTTGGCTAAGAATAAACTGATTGAGGAGCAAAACAAAAAAATTGAGGAAGAAAACCGTAAAAACAAAGAAGACAACTGCCGTGTCGCACGAATGAACCAACAGTCTGCCGAAAGCGCGCGCGTTGCCAATCGTGATGATTTGGTCAAACGGTATCAAGGGGATGTTGCCAAATATTGCAATTAATGGAGTGTAAAATTTAAAAGGTCGTCTGAAACAGATAGTTTTGCTGTTTCAGACGACCTTTTATTTAGATTCAGGTTTTTGATTTAAGCGACTTGGGTCTGATGCTCGTCGCCGTTGCGTGCGCGGATTTTGCCCAAACGGTAAGACGATTATCATACTGATGATTTTTTACAAGCTAGTTATTTCCTTAAACATGAAGATTATCAAAAAGCTTTTATTTTTTGAAGAAAGGAGCCTTGCAAGGAGATGTTAATTGTTATAATAATTTAGCAGTTTTATATGATATTGGATATGAGATTGAAAAAAATCCACTTTTGGCGCTTAAATGGTATAGAAAAAGTTGGCAATATGAAGGGAAAAGTGGTGGGGTATGTTCTAATATTGCATCACTTTATGCCGGTTTAGGTAATATAAGGCAGGCTAAATTTTGGTGGAATAAAGCAATATTAGAATTAAATGATGGAGATGCAGCTCTTGATTATGCAAAATTCTTAATTAATAGGAAAAACAAGAGGGATTATCATAAGATAATAGAATTACTTAAGTTTGCTACCAAGAGCGATTATATTACTGAAATCTCTAAGAGCGTGTTCATAGTCTTCGTAGCAGGACTCCCAAGAAAGCCAAAGCTACCATTTGCAGACTGGTACTCAACTTACGCTCGCAGTTTTTCCAAAGCCGCCTGTTCTTTTCCAACCAGGAAAAGCTGCGCTCTACTACCCATCGCTTCGGCAATACTGCAAAACGGTGCAATTCGTTTCGTTTGGCAATCTCTACCTCCGCACCAATCAACTCCTGTACCGACGAAGCAAATGCCTTACCCGTGTAACCACCGTCAGCAAGGATTTTTTGTATCGCACCAAGATTATCCCGCCCACGTTCCAATGCCACCAGGCAGCCTTTTCTATCCGTAACATCCGCCGTCGTTACCGCAAGGGCATGCGGCAAACCTTGCGTGTCAACCGCTATATGTCGCTTGATACCGCTAACCTTCTTGCCCGCATCGTAGCCTTTTTCCATGGCGGTATCCGTGTTCTTCACACTCTGCGCATCAATAATCAGGAAAGTAGTTGCTTCATGGCGCCCCTGCTTGCGGTGCTCCGCAACTACCTGATTTTTTTAATGCTTCCTCAAGGATGCTGATGCCACTCTCGCGTGGTTCGGTCCATCTCTGGAAGTAGGAATGCACGGTGCGCCATTTGGGGAAGTCGCCCGGCAAAGCGCGCCAGGAGCAGCCAGTGCGTTGCAGGTAGAGAATGGCACAAAAGACATCGTACAAGTCCACCTGGCGTGGCGCTGTGCGTTTACGGGCACTTTCCAGCAGGGGAAGGAGAGGCGCAAATTGCTCGCGACTGATATCGCTTGGGTAGGTTTTTCTGTTCATGCCGATAGTTTACAGCAGAGGCTGAGACAATGAACACGTTCTAAGGAAGAAGCTGGTCAATTATTGAAAAATCTAGAAAGCACATAAACTTAGTAAACCATATAAAGATCAAACCGCACAGTAAGGTCGTCTGAAATTAATTTCCGATGACCCTTTTCCAAATTAAGATCACAAGTTAAAGGAGACCTTAAATATAAATGCATTATGAGTGGTTTCACTCCTCAAATAAAAAAGACCAATGTGAAAGGTATTGACCATGGAAATATTTAAAAATTTCTTAATTTTATTGGTGTTATCAATTTCTATACTATCATGTAAACAATATCCGAAAAGAAATGAAAAAATAGCTGACTCCATATCAACGGGTAGTACTTATTGGATTTCGGATGAAGAAATTCATACTCTGGAAGAAAAAGCCTCTCATGGAGATAAAAATTCATCATTCAAATTATATCAATACCATATGTTTGTATCTCTAAATCAAAATTTAGAATTTAAATGGCTAGAGATAGCGGCAAAAAATGGACATCCTATTGCCCAATCCAATTTAGCTGATTTATCTTTAGCACAAGGAAATAAAGAAAAAGCCACATTTTGGGCTAAGAAAGCATATGAAAATGGTGCTAAGCTACCGGATGAATTAAAAATCTTAATAAAATAACCTCAACCTTTTGAAACTAGAACACTGGGAGGATTCAATGATAAATGCTGAAAATACTACTAATGTTCAAATTTTTTGGAAGTTACGAGAAGACGGAGGTTGTCAGACGATTCCTCCCATTGGTCTCTTTTATCCCGTAAGTAAATTTGAAGATGGTGTTTTTCAAGAAAATTTTCCTAGAAGTATAGTTTTAGACATTTACGAGCATATACCAAATAAAAACATCAGTTATGCAAACGCTTGGTTCCTGATAAGAAAAAACGAAAAAATACCATTAGATACGAAATTTAAAATTTTTGATGGTCCAAGATGCATTGCAGATGTTATTTCGATTCCTTAAAACAGTAATCGTGGATTAGGTCTTATAGTGGATTAAATTTAAATCAAGGCAAGGCGACGAAGCCGCAGACAGTACAGATAGTACGGAACCGATTCACTTGGTGCTTCAGCACCTTAGAGAATCGTTCTCTTTGAGCTAAAACGAGGCAACGCCGTAATGGTTTAAAGTTAATCCACTATAAAAACTGCACCTTGGTGGTTGGGGGATATCCAACCACAAAGGTGCAGTTCAGTTTTCAGACGACGGCGGATTCGCATTTGAAGTGCAACTTTCCATAACAGAAAAAGGCCAGTATGCGGTAGCATACGGCCTTTCCTGCAAGAAAGATTGCCATGAGCTACACACAACTGACCCAAGACGAACGATACCATATCCAATACCTGTCCCGCCACTGCACCATCGCCGAAATCGCCAAACAGCTCAACCGCCACAAAAGCACCATCAGCCGCGAAATCAAGCGGCACTGCATCCAAGGACAGCAATACAGCGCCGAAAAAGCACAGAAGCAAAGCCGGCTGACCAAACAGCACCGGCGAAAACCCTATAAGCTCGATTCGCAGCTGGTTCAACACATCGACACCCTTATCCGCCGCAAACTCAGTCCCGAACAAGTATGTGCCTACCTGCATAAACACCACGGGATCACACTCCATCACAGCACCGTTTACCGCTACCTTCGCCAAGACAAAAGCAACGGCGGCACTTTGTGGCAACATCTCAGAATATGCAGCAAACCCTACCGCAAACGCTACGGCAGCACATGGACCAGAGGCAAAGTGCCCAACCGCGTCGGCATAGAGAACCGACCTGCTATCGTCGACCAGAAAACCCGCATCGGCGATTGGGAGGCCGACACCATCGTCGGCAAAAATCAGAAAAGCGCGTTATTGACCTTGGTCGAACGCGTTACCCGCTACACCATCATCTGCAAATTAAAGAACTTAAAAGCCGAAGACACTGCCCGGGCGGCCATTAGGGTATTAAAGGCATATAAAGCCAGAGTCCACACCATCACCATGGATAACGGCAAAGAGTTCTACCAACACACCAAAATAGCCAAAGCCTTGAAGGCGAAAACCTATTTTTGCCGCCCTTACCATTCTTGGGAGAAAGGGCTGAATGAGAACACCAATGGACTCATCCGGCAATATTTCCCCAAACAAACCGATTTCCGAAACATCAGCGATCGGGAGATACGCAGGGTTCAAGATGAGTTGAACCACCGGCCGAGAAAAACACTTGGCTACGAAACGCCAAGTGTTTTATTCTTAAATCTGTTCCAACCACTGGTACCCTAGTGTTGCACTTGAAATCCGAATCCAAGGACCTTTTATTTAGCTTCAGGCTTGTGATTTAAGCCACTTGGGTTTGATGCTCGTCGCCGTTGCGTGCGCGGATTTTACCCAAACGGTAAACGGTTTCGCCTTGTTCGGTTAAGAACGCCTGCACCGCGTCGGCATCTTCTTCGGCAACCACGACCACCATGCCGATGCCACAGTTGAAGGTGCGGTACATTTCTTGCGTTTCCACGTTGCCTGCCTGTTGCAGCCATTGGAACAGCTTGGGCAATTCCCACGCTTTGGCGTCGATTTGGGCAACGGTGTTTTCCGGCAGGATGCGCGGCACGTTTTCAGTGATGCCGCCGCCAGTGATGTGCGCCATGCCTTTAATGGTGAATTTTTCCAAAGCGGCGAGGATGGGTTTCACATACAGGCGGGTCGGGGCGATGATGGTTTCGCGCAGAGTTTTGCCGTTGTCGAACTCGGCGTCCAAATCGGGATTGTCGCGGGCGATGATTTTGCGGACGAGGGAATAGCCGTTGGAATGGGCGCCGTTGGAAGCTAGGCCCAACACGATGTCGCCCGCTTTGATGCTGCGGCCGTTGATGACGCGCTCTTTTTCGACCACGCCGACGGCAAAGCCCGCCAAGTCGTATTCGCCTTCGGGATACATGCCGGGCATTTCGGCGGTTTCGCCGCCGATAAGGGCGCAGCCGGATTCTTCGCAGCCTTGGGCAATGCCTTTAATCACATCGGTAGCGCGGGCGACGTCGAGTTTGCCGCAGGCGAAATAGTCGAGGAAAAACAAAGGTTCTGCGCCTTGAACCAAAATGTCGTTGACGCTCATGGCGACGAGGTCGATGCCGACGGTGTCGTGTTTGTCCCAGTCGAAGGCGAGTTTGAGCTTGGTTCCCACGCCGTCAGTGCCGCTGACAAGGACGGGATTTTTGTATTTTTTGCTGATTTCGACCAATGCGCCGAAGCCGCCCAAATCACCCAACACTTCGGGACGCATGGTGCGTTTGGCAAAAGGTTTGATGTTTTCGACCAGTTGGTCGCCTGCGTCAATGTCAACGCCTGCGTCGCGGTAGCTCAGTGAAGTGCTCATGAATGGGTTCCTTATCGTGATTGGGACGGAAAAACGATGGGGCGTATTTTACCTTATTTTGCAGGCGTGGGCTTGGATTTTTCGGTGATTTTGTAAACAATCTGAGGTTTCAGACGACCCCGTTTATTCTGTTATACTGGACGGTCAGGGGTCGTCTGAAAACGATTGCGGCGGCTTCCGCTGAAACACACATGGAAAGGTTTTATGTATCAGAAAAAAACGCGCGGCATGAAGCCGTGGATCATTATGGGCTGCGTGATTGCGGCTTTTGTCTGGCTGCTGTACGCGCTGGGCGAGATCCTGACGCCGTTTATTGTGGCGGCGGTATTGGCTTATGTGTTGAATCCGCTGGTGGAATGGTTGCAGAAGAAAAAGATTAAACGCGGCCCCGCGTCCATGATGGTGATGGTATTCGCTTTGCTGTTGCTGCTGTCGTTGATGCTGATTATCGTGCCTATGCTGATCAACCAGTTTAACAATATGGTCAGCCGCATTCCCCAAATCGTCGATTTTACGCAAAACAGGCTGCTGCCTTGGCTGAACCATGTGGCGGGTAATTATGTGCATATCGATCAGGATTCGGTGGTCAAATGGTTGCAGTCGCATATAGGGGAATTGAGCAACACGCTCAAGGCTTGGGTCCCGACGCTGATGCGCCAAAGCGGCAACGTCATCAGCGGCATGAGCAACCTGATCCTGCTGCCGCTCTTGCTGTATTATTTCCTTTTGGACTGGAAACGCTGGTCTTACGGCATCAGCGCGTTGGTTCCGCGCCGCTTTATCGACACTTATACGCGCATCACAAGCAACATGGATGAAGTTTTGGGCGAGTTCCTGCGCGGGCAGTTGATGGTGATGCTGATTATGGGGCTGGTGTACGGGGTCGGGCTGATGCTGGTCGGACTGGATTCCGGTTTCGCTATCGGTATGATTGCCGGTATTTTGGTGTTTATCCCGTATTTGGGCGCGTTTACCGGACTTTTGCTGGCAACCGTCGCCGCTTTGCTGCAATTTGGCACATGGAACGGTCTGATTATGGTGTGGGTAGTGTTCGCTATCGGACAATTCCTCGAGAGTTTTATCGTTACCCCAAAAATCGTCGGCGACCGCATCGGCCTGTCGCCTTTCTGGGTGATTTTCTCGTTGATGGCTTTCGGACAACTCATGGGCTTCGTCGGCATGCTCGCCGGCCTGCCGCTTGCCGCCGTAACCTTAGTCCTGTTGCGCGAAGGTGTGAATGCTTATTTCCACAGCCGTTTTTACAAACACAAGTAAAAGGACAAAAGGTCGTCTGAAATCAGATATGGGTTTTCAGACGACCTCCCAGCCTTTCTTCGACAGCCATGTTGAACAATTTTGCACTTTGGTTTATATCCGGTTTCCTATCGATGTTGCTATGGGAAATGCTTCCCCTAGACGACGGATACAGCTTTCCGGAAAAAATGAAGGTATTAATCCTGTTTTCCATCATCATGGCTGTTTTGCAAACCTTTTTCTTTCCGACACTCACTCCCTGAAATCACTTATATAAAGGACCATATGTTAGCCATCATCGGCGGCAGCAGCCTGACCAAGCTGCCCGAACTGAGCATCACCGACCGCAAAATCGTCCGCACCCCCTACGGACTGACCAGCAGCCCCGTCTTAAGCGGCAAACTGGGCAGTCAGGACATTTTCTTCCTCGCGCGGCACGGCTTCGGCCATACCGTCGCGCCGCACGAAATCAACTACCGCGCCAACATTTGGGCGTTGCATTCCATAGGTGCGGAATACATCGTCGCCGTTTCCTCCGTCATCAGCATCAACGACCGCTTTGAAAACGGCGCGCTCGTCCTGCCCGACGACTTGATCGACTACACCTACGGCCGCAAGGACACCTTTTTTGAAGGACAGGAAGAACCGGTCGTACACACCGATTTTCTCGAACCCTACTCCGCCGGACTGCGCGAAAAAATTGCCGAACACGCGCAACAGCACCAAATGCCCTTATACACCCAAGCCGTTTACGGCTGCCTGCAAGGCCCGCGCTGGCCGACCCGCGCAGAAATCCAACGTTACCGCCGTGACGGTGTGGACGTATTGGGTATGACCGGAATGCCCGAAGCCTTCCTCGCCCGCGAACTGGGCATCCAATACGCCCACTTCTGCGGCATCACCGACATCCGCTGCCTCAGCGGCGGAGCGGAAGGGACGGAATGCGGCTTGGAAACCGAGCTTGCCATCGGCAAAATCCGTCGTTTGCTTGCGGGTTTGTAAACACCATCTTTTGTGGAATGACTTTAAATCAGGACATGGCAATGAAACTGTGGGTAGCGTAAGCAGTACGAAGCTGATTTATCTGTTGTCTCATCATTGGGAATCATCTTTCTGAAGCTTAGGTGAGGCAATGCCGTATTGCTTCAAAGTTAATCCGCTATGTTTTTCCCTTGATTCTCTAAACCATATAAAAAGGTCGTCTGAAAATTTTCAGACGACCTTTTGATTACGCTAGTTCAAACTTATTTCGCCAATTCGGCACGCAGTTTGTGGGTAACGTTCATCATGACTTGGAGTTGCTCCAGAGTTTCTTTCCAACCGCGTGTTTTCAGACCGCAGTCCGGGTTTACCCACAGGCGTTCAACCGGTACGACTTCGATGGCTTTACGCAACAGGTGTTCCACTTCGGCTTCTGTCGGTACGCGTGGGCTGTGGATGTCGTAAACGCCTGGGCCGATGTCGTTCGGGTATTTGAATTCGCCGAACGCGGTCAAGAGTTCCATGTCGGAACGTGAAGTCTCGATGGTGATGACGTCGGCGTCCATAGCTGCGATGGCAGGCAGGATGTCGTTGAACTCGGAGTAACACATATGGGTGTGGATTTGTGTGCTGTCTTCGCAACCGGTAGAGGACAGGCGGAAGGATTCGCCGGCCCAGTTCAGGTAGGCATCCCAATCGGCGCGTTTCAAAGGCAGGCCTTCACGGATGGCAGGTTCGTCGATTTGGATGACTTTGATGCCTGCTTTTTCCAGATCCAATACTTCGTCGTTCAGAGCCAGTGCGATTTGTTTGCACACGGTAGCGCGTGGAATGTCGTTGCGGACGAAAGACCATTGCAGGATGGTTACAGGACCGGTCAACATGCCTTTCATCGGGCGTTTGGTCAGGCTTTGTGCGTAAGTAGACCAAGCGACAGTCATGGCTTCTGGGCGGCTTACGTCACCGAAGATAATCGGTGGTTTCACGCAGCGTGAACCGTAGCTTTGTACCCAGCCGTATTGGGTGAATGCGAAACCGCTCAACAATTCGCCGAAGTATTCGACCATGTCGTTACGCTCGGCTTCGCCGTGTACCAGTACGTCCAAGTCCAGTTTTTCTTGCTCTTCAACCACCAAGGCGATTTCTTTTTTCATCGCGGCTTCGTAATCGGCGGCAGACAGTTCGCCTTTTTTGAAGGCTGCGCGTGCTTGGCGGATTTCGGTGGTTTGTGGGAAAGAACCGATGTTGGTCGTCGGCAGCAGGGGCAGGTTCAACCATGCTTGTTGCGCTTTGATGCGGTCGGCAAACGGTGATTTGCGTTGGTCTGCGTTGGCAGGCAGGTCGGCAAGGCGTTTGGCGACGTCTGCGCGGTGGATTTCGCTGCTGTTGGCGCGTGAATCGGCAGCAGCTTGGCTGGCAGCGAGTTCATCGGCAACGGAATCACGGCCTTCGTTCAATGCGGCTTTCAGAACGCGCAATTCTTGGGTTTTTTGCAGGGTAAATGCCAACCAAGAGTAGAGGTCGGGTTTGTTGGCTTTCAGTTTTTCTTCAACTGACAAGTCAAATGGGGTGTGCAGCAGCGAGCAAGAGCTGGAAATCCACAAACGGTCGCCCAGTTTGGCTTTCAGAGGCTCGACAGTTTCCAAAACTTTGTTCAGGTTGGCGCGCCAGATGTTGCGGCCGTCGATAACGCCGGCAGACAGGACTTTGTCGTAGTCGGCGAACGCATCCAGTTGTTCGGGAGCGCGTACCAAGTCGATGTGCAGGCCGTCAACGGGCAGGGCTTTCAACAATGCGGCGTGTTCGGCAACAGAACCGAAGTAAGTGCTCAACAGGATTTTGGCGTTTACTTTGCTCAAAGTGGCGTAAACGTCTTTGTAGGCTTCCACCCATTCTTTTGGCAGGTCAACAGCCAAAGCAGGTTCGTCGATTTGAATCCATTCGGCACCGGCTTCAACCAAAGCGTTCAGGATTTCAACGTAAACGGGCAGCAGTTTTTGCAACAGGCTCAGGCGGTTGAATTCGACTGCGCCTTTTTCTTTACCGACCCACAGGAAGGTCAGCGGGCCGACGATGGTCGGTTTGGTTTTCAGACCCAAAGCTTGGGCTTCTTTCAGTTGTTGAACGTAGTGTTTGGCGTTTGCTTTGAATTCGGTATCGGCGTGGAATTCAGGCACCAAGTAGTGATAGTTGGTGTCGAACCATTTGGTCATTTCGATGGCGAATTGGTCTTTGTTGCCGCGCGCCAGTTGGAAGAATTGTTCCAAAGACAGGTTTTGGCTGTCGAAGCCGAAACGGGCGGGAATTGCGCCGGTAGCGACTTGCAGGTCAAGGATGTGGTCGTAGAAAGTGAAATCGCCTACGGCAACGTAATCGGCGTTGGCAGCGGCTTGGTGTTTCCAGTTTTTTTCACGCAGGTCTTTGGCGACGTCGAGCAGCTCTTGTTCGCTGATTTCTTTGCGCCAGTATTTTTCTTGGGCGAATTTCAATTCACGGAAGGCGCCGACACGCGGGAAGCCTGAGAAATGTAATGTTGTCATGTTGAACTCTCCAGTTGGATTTTGTAAGGACCGGTTCAATCCGAATCGGTCGGTATTGTAAATCAGAATAGGGCGGATGGGGCGGCGTTTTGTTTTTCAGACGACCCCTGAGGTCGTCTGAAACCGTTTTCGGCTTTAAGGACGCACGCCTAAAATATGGCAGATAGCGTAAGTCAGCTCGCTGCGGTTGAGCGTGTAGAAGTGGAAATCTTTCACGCCTTCGCGGGACAGGACTTTGACCATGTCGATGGCGATACTTGCCGCCACCAGATTGCGTGTGCCTTGGTCGTCGTCCAAACCTTCATACATTTGCGACAGCCATTTCGGGATTTTGACGTTGGTTACTTGCGCCATTTTGCCGAGTTGCTTGAAGTTGGTAACAGGCAGGATGCCGGGAACGATTTCGACGTCGATGCCCAACATCACGCAGCGGTCGCGGAAGCGCAGGTAGCGTTCTACGTCGAAGAAGAATTGGGTGATGACATGGTTTGCACCTGCATCGATTTTGCGCTTCAGATTAATCAGGTCGGCTTGTGCAGATTTCGCTTCGGGATGCACTTCAGGGTATGCCGCTACGGAGATGTCGAAGTCGGCGACGGAGCGCAGGAGTTTGACCAGGTCTTCGGCGTAAAACGGTTTTTTCTCATAACCGGGCGGCTCGTCGCCGCGCAGGGCGACAATACGGCGGATGCCGCTGTCCCAATAGTCTTTGGCGATTTGGCGCAATTCGTCGGGCGAGGCGTCGATGCCGGTCAGGTGCGGCGCGGCTTCCAAGCCGGTTTCCTGTTGGATGCGTTTGACGATGCTGTGCGTACGGTCGCGTTCGCCGGAGTTTGCGCCGTAGGTTACGGAGACGAATTTGGGATGCAGGGTTTGCAGGCGATGGATGGAGTCCCACAGCATGGTTTCCATTTGTTCGTTTTTCGGCGGGAAAAATTCGAACGAAACGTTGATGTCGCCCTTCAAGTCGGAAAGGCTGTTGTTTAACGCATTGATTTCTTTTGCGTAACTCATTGGCTGTGTACCTCGGTTGTCTTTTTTAAACGTTTTCAGGCTTGTATGATAAATTTGCCTTGTGTATGAGTCAAATTCAAAATTTTCAGAAAGTTTATGAATTATTTTAATGTGACTGCCATTATGCTTGCCTCTATTCATATGAGGGCAAGCCGGCGAGAAAATACATATTCAGATATGTAGGAATATCTTGAAATTAAATGGATTTCAATGGCTTGTATTCTTGTTGGTAAAGCAAAAGCAATAAGATGTTTTGCGCTTGAGTTGGCTATCAACCCATTCAAACGTCGTCTGAAAATTTTTCAGACGACGTCTTGGTTTTTAGCTTGCAAATGATGTTGCCTCACTCAGCCTCTTCAATCCATGCCTGTTGTACGGCTTCGAGGATGCGTTCGCCGCAGCGTGCGGGATCGTCGTCGAAGTCGGGCAGCGCCATAATCAGGTCGCGCAGTTGGGTGAAGCGAACGGTTTTCGGGTCGATGCTGTCGCCGTGCAGGTCGTAGAGTTCTTCGGCGATGCGTTGGGTGTCTGTCCATTTCATGATGTCGTTCCTTTTGGAGTGTCCGAATGGTTTGATTCGGGATGGCTTGTTTAGGTGTTAATGCTTTGGGGGAAATTCGTGTCGGCGATGATTAATGCGTCCGAAATCGCATATGGTATTTTCCTATGTAATATTTTCAAGGCATACGTTAATACATTTTTCTGACTTTCACTAAGGAAAATTTACACTTTGTCATGCAACCAAATCATTTGGAATGGTTCTTAAAGAAATCCATTATAGTATGAATAACAGGAAAATCGATGAACAACGCACTCAATGCCAAATTATCCAAACTTATTTACGCGCTCGCCTCCGATGATCCTAATTATCTTGCCAAAGCGGGGGTGTTCGACCGCCTGCTGCTGCTTGTCCGCGAGCTTTATCAGATGCTGGACGATAGTGAGGGGCTGAAGCGGCTTTCGCTGCGCCTCCGTTATGGCAAGCGTTACGGCATGATTGCTTTGGATGCCGCCACGCCGGACGAAGATGCGGGCGCTTTGCGTTTGAAACGCTGGATGGTGTATTCGCGTATTGCGGAACGCATTGTCGGCTGCAGCAACGACGTGTCTGTGGCGCTTGACGATATGGTGGTGGAAAACGAAGAAGCAAAACAACGTTATATGGATGCCGCAAACGAAATCATCAAACGCTTCGGCTTGGCGGGATATGTACCCGAACCGCCGAAATCCGTCACAACCGCAACAAAAAACGAACCGGCACCGAAGCCCGAACCTAAGAGCATCATTACCCGTCATGGCAGCAGCCTCAGTATGCTGAACGCCAAAGGCAGAGTGGAAAATTACCCTGTTGCGCAAACCGTCGCTTCGATGAAAGTATCCCGCTTAAGGTTTGTCGTTCCACGTTCCAAATAAACGATTTGGCAGCGATTTGACGGAAGGTCGTCTGAAAACGGTCGGTAAGGCAGTTTCAGACGACTTTTTGTTTGCTCAAAATTTGGCAGGGGTCGTCTGAACATTGCTGTATCCGTTTCAGACGACCTCTTTGCATCAATGCTCTTCGCGCGCGTGGTTGATGGTGTATTTGGGGATTTCCACCACCAAGTCTTCGTCGGCAACAACCGCCTGGCAGCTCAGGCGCGAGTCGGCTTCCAAGCCCCATGCCTGGTCGAGCAGGTCTTCTTCCAATTCGGTCGGCTCTTCCAAACTGTCGAAGCCTTTGCGGATGATGACGTGGCAAGTGGTGCAGGCACAGGATTTTTCACAGGCGTGATCGACTTCGATGTCGTGGTCGAGCAGTACGTCAAGGACGGTTTTGCCTTCGGGCGCGTCTTCAATGACTGCGCCTTCGGGGCATAATACGGCGTGTGGGAGTACGGTGATTTTGGGCATTTTTATTGTCTCTTGTAATGAGTGGATAGGGTTTGTGGGTAATTTTCAGACGACCTTTTGTGATGAAAGGGTCGTCTGAAACCGTTTATAACACGATGCCTTTGTTTTTTAAATTTTCCAGACATTCGTCCAGATAAGCATCATCGTGTTCGGGGTAAATCGGCGAATCGGCGGCTTCGGTATCGTGTGCGGGATAAGGGGCAACTGCTTTTCCGCGGTACAGCGGGTCTTTCCACAACGGGTCGGGTTTGTAGCCGCGTTTTTCCATTTCTTCCATAATCAGCGCGTGATACAGATAGAGCTTGTCAGGCGAATGGGTGAAAACATAGTTTACCGTCGCGTGCGGCTTGCCCCAGCCTGCTCCGCGCAGGGCGGCACATTCGCGGTGTTGTCCTAAAAGCTGGGCGCGGGGGAGCAGGGGGATGAGGGTTTGGTGCCAGAGTCTCATTTAGTATTTAAATCATTTTTCAATTAAACATTTTCTTAATGATTTAAGAAAATGAGAAAATTCTTCTAGTAATTCAATACTGTTTTTATCTAAACCATCAGGGTCGAAATGCATAACATCATTTCTAATTTCACGAATTTTATCCAATGTTTTTATAAATTCTTGTCTATCCAGGTTTAAATTGAGCCTCTTCCAAATTTCAGAATTACCTAAAATAGTTTGATAGCCCCCAAAGTTTAGATCAGCAATTGATTCTATTTCTTCTGAACTATCAGGCTTTTTTGCTTTTTTTAGCTCTTCATCTGATAGGTCAATTTTGTCAAGAATATGGCGTATGCCATTTTCTATTTCACTTATAAGTAAGAAAGGTTTTGAAAGCAAATGAAATTGTTCATTTAAATCATTGACTGTTACAATTCCAATAATTTCTTCATTGTTTGTGGAGTCTTTAATTAATACAAAATCATTTTGTGGGATTTTTGTTAAAACACTGAAAATTGTTTCATTTTTAGTAACTATAATGATATCCTCAGACATAAAATCTGAAACAGTTTTTTGGGATATATCTAACGACTTAGTAGTAATCAGTTTTTCTCCAATAGTTTTCCAACTGATAAAACCATTTACTCTCCTTTCATTTTGCATAACAGGTAGTTGGGAAAAATCATTTAAGAGCATAATAGTTAAAGCTTTAGATAGTGGCTCTGTTCGTGTAATGGAAATAGGTTTTTTATTTGCGGCATCTAGTCTCTCAATTTTATGACTAGGGTCTATATTAAAATTATTTGAAGAGGTTTTAGATGAGGCCTTTTTAAATGTAACAGTCCCATTTATGTTTGCTTGTTCAAAATCTGGTTCGGTAATTAACTCATATTTTCCTAATTCATAACGAATTTTATGGGTTATCTTTGCTCCTCTTCTAGATGCCTCGAACCATTCTAAAACATTGCGCAGAGGAAAGACTTGTTTTTTATTAGTAGGTTCTTTTGAATTTAATGCATCTTTTATAGCAATAAACTGATTTTCATATTCTTTCATTACCTTTAACCTTAATTTGTAAGTTAAATATTATCAATGTTGTACTCTGTTGGTATACGCTAAAGATTTCCTCCAGGTGTTTTGTAACAAATCAGTTAGTGTTCCCTTTCAGACGACCTATGGTTTAGTGGCGTGGTTCGAGTATCTCGATGACGTTTTGCCAGTCCATAAGGCGGGCAAAGTCTAGGGCGGTCAGTCCTTCTTGCGTGGTGGCGGCAGGGTCTGCACCCAATTCGAGCATGGTTTTGACCAGGGGCGCGTTGCCTGCGATGGCTTCGTGATGGAGCGGAGTGTAGCCGTCTTCGTCTTGATCGCGCAGGTAATCCGGGTTTTGTGCCAGATGTTGGCGGAAGTCGTCCAGACAGTTTCGGCACATCGGATGTTCGTCCAGATTTTCTGGGTGTTCTTTTTCTTCGTAAACCAGCAAGACTTCTTCGGGATCGCCAAAGTCGATGCCCCATGCGGCATCGTGTTCTGCGCGCTCTTGCGGCGTCATTTGGATGCGGACTGCCTGTACGGTGAAGCCGCCGTAGGGGATGCCGTTACACAGGAACATCCAGTCGCTGATATCGTCAACCGGAACGCAAACGCTTTCGCCTTGTTCTACATTGGTCAGGTCGTTGGGTTCGTTGACCAGCGTGCCGTAAATGTGGAGGCCGTCGAAGTAGATGTCGTTTATCCACATATGTTCACAAATTTCGCCGTCTTCGCTGTCTTGGAAAAAAGGCACTTTGACCATAGCAAAATCCAAGGCGGGTATGATGCGGCGGTTTTCCCAATACAGCTCGCGCCAGAAATATTTGAATGTGGAACGTGCCTGTTCGAAGGCGCGGTTCATGAGTTCATTTTCCTGATCGATACCGTAAACAATGGATTCGCTCATGGGATTCTCCTAAGGTCAAAGTGGATGCGGGTCGTCTGAACGGGGCTGCCGGTGTGTTTTCAGACGACCTGATGCTTTATTGGACTAATATGCTGCCCCAGCCGTCGTAGTCGCCGTTGTTTTCTTGGGCGATATCAATCAACT
Organism: Morococcus cerebrosus; assembly: GCF_022749515.1. NCBI lineage: Bacteria > Pseudomonadati > Pseudomonadota > Betaproteobacteria > Neisseriales > Neisseriaceae > Morococcus > Morococcus cerebrosus. The sequence continues at coordinate 1,296,828 of NZ_CP094242.1, read as the reverse complement.
CCCATGTGTCGTTGTCGATGTCGGTAAGCGGGGCGTTTTTGGAAAGTTGCAGGCGGTAGCTCGGATGGTCTTCTTCCTGCTCGATGCGGCCGCTGTCGCTGACGGTATAGCCTAATGTGCCGACTTTGGCGGCTGCGGCGTTCAGGTCTGCTTCGGTGTGGAAAAACAGCCAGTGGTCGATGGGGCGGGGCTTATCGAGGCGGTCGCCGTCTTGTCGGAAACGGCGTAAAACCTGTTCGTTGCGGATGGCTTGCAACTCGTAGCTGTCCGGATACAGGAATTCTTGATAAAACGACCATTCGGCATCTTCGCTGATTGTGATGTCGCAAACGCGGTCGTTTTTTGTCAGCAAGTTACGGCAGGCTTGGGCGAAGGTTTCGGCATCTCGGCTGTAAAAATGCCAATTTGCCACGCCGTTTGTGGTGACTATGCCTGCGGGAATGTTGTCGTTGCCCGCCAGTCGGTCGATTTGGTCTTCGATGTCGTAAACTGTTTCGCTTTCTTCGGGCGTCGGGAAGCCGTGTTCGTTGGTTTGTTCCAATTTCATGCTGACGCGCACATGTTGCGGATACTCTGCCAGCGGCGCGACTTCGATTAAGGCAAGGTTGATGCGTAAGGCGGCGGGGGCGTCGCCAATGCGGCTGAAATAAACGTTCCAGTCTTGGGGGATGGAAGGGTTTTGCATAGGATGGGGTCGTCTGAAAAATAGTGTTTGAATTTTTTCAGACGACCTTTGTATCCTTCGAGGTCGTCTGAAACTGTTTGCCGTCAAATATCGTCCACACTTTGCCCTGTTAGCGCTCGTTGGATGTTGCGGTTCATGCGTTTGGCGGCGAAGTTGTCGGTGCTGCGGCTGAGTTTGGCGACGGCGGCGCGGATGTCTTCGGCGTTGCCGTCTTTCAGACGACCTTGCAAATCGGCGATATCTCGCTGGATTTGTGCAAGCTCTTCGGCATCCAGCAAATCGCTATCCAACTCAAGGGCGGCGTTGACGGCGTCGGTCAGGCTTTCAGCTTCGACCACGGCTTCGGCGCGGGCGCGTGCCGCCATGTCTTCGGCGGCGTTGCTCATGCTGTCTTTGAGCATTTGGGTGATGGTGTTGTCGTCCAAGCCGTAGGAAGGTTTGACTTCGATTTGCGCCTGTACACCGGTGCTTTGTTCTTGGGCGGAAACGGACAGCAAGCCGTCGGCGTCAACTTGGAAGGTAACGCGGATGCGCGCCGCGCCTGCGGTCATGGGTGGAATGCCGCGCAGGGTGAATTTGGCAAGGCTGCGGCAGTCGGAAACGAGTTCGCGCTCGCCTTGTACGACGTGTATCGTCATGGCGGTTTGACCGTCTTTGAAGGTGGTGAAATCCTGCGCGCGCGCGGTGGGGATGGTGGAATTGCGCGGGATGATTTTTTCGGCGAGTCCGCCGTAGGTTTCCAAACCGAGCGACAAGGGGGTAACGTCCAGCAGCAGCCATTCGCCGTCGGTTTTGTTGCCGGCAAGGACGTTCGCCTGTATGGCGGCGCCGAGCGCGACGACTTCGTCGGGGTTGAGGTTGTTCAGCGGGGTTTGTCCGAAGAAGGTGGCGACCGCTTGTTGAACGTGCAGCATACGGGTGGAACCGCCGACCATAATCACGCCTTTGATGTCGGCTTTGGTCACGCCTGCGTCTTTCAGTGCCTGTTTCACCGGCTCTATGGTTTTTTGCACCAAATTTTGCGTCAGGTGGTGAAATTCTTGGCGGGTAATGACGGTATGGATTTTGCGGCCGTCTGAAAGCGTGGCTTCAACGACGGCTTCGGTTTGACCGGTCAGTTGTTCTTTGGCGGCGCGGACAAGGGAAAGCAGAAGCTGGCTGTCGCGCTCGTTGAGTTTGGAAAGGTCGTTTTGTTCGAGCAGGTGGCAGAACAGGCGGTGGTCAAAATCATCGCCGCCCAATGCGCTGTTGCCACCGGTGGCTTTGACTTCAAACAGCCCTTTGGTCAGTTGCAATACGGATACGTCGAACGTACCGCCGCCCAAGTCGTAAACGACAAATGTGCCTTCCGAGGCGTTGTCCAGCCCGTAGGCAATCGCAGCGGCGGTCGGCTCGTTGAGCAGGCGCAATACGTTCAAGCCCGCCAAACGCGCAGCGTCTTTGGTGGCTTGGCGTTGGGCATCGTCGAAATAGGCGGGAACGGTAATGACGGCGCCGACCAAATCGCCGCCTAAAGTTTCTTCGGCACGCGATTTGAGGGCTTTGAGGATTTCAGACGACACTTCGATAGGCGTTTTGGCACCTTGGCGGGTGTTCAACTCGACCACGCGCTCATTGGGCGTGAACCGGTAGGGTAGGTATTGCGCATCCTGCGCGAGGTCGGCAAGCGTGCGGCCAATCAGGCGTTTGGCGGAGCTGATGGTGTTCAGCGGGTCGGTTTTTTGGGCGGCAAGGGCGGCTTTGCCGACTTCGACGGCATCGCCTTCGCCGTAGCGGACGACGGAGGGCAGGGTGGTACGTCCGTCCATATCGGTCAGACAAACCGGGCTGCCGCTGCGGACGGTGGCAACCAGGCTGTTGGTCGTACCCAAGTCGATGCCGACGGCGAGGCGGTGTTGATGCGGAGCGGCGGACATGCCGGGTTCGGAAATCTGCAAAAGAGCCATGATTGTGTGCCTTTTGATGCTGTATTTATTAGGATAGGTCGGTATTTTAACAGATTTCGGGCGGATAGTTGAGTGGTTTGGTAGGGAATTGCGATAATCAAATTCCGTTTATTTATAAAGGTCGTCTGAAATTTCCCTACTGCCCCAAATCCGATAAAATCCGATTTTACTATTATGATAATTTTTAGGACACGCCGTGCAAGGACTTGATTATTGCCGTCAGAAGGCAGAAGAAAGCCGCTCCAGTTTTTTGTCGGGCTTCCGTTTCCTGCCGCAGGAAAAGCGGGATGCGATAACGGTTTTGTATGCTTTTTGCCGCGAATTGGACGATGTGGTCGATGACTGTTCCGATCCGAATGTGGCGCAGGCAACGTTGAACTGGTGGCGCGGCGATTTGGACAAGGTATTCGGCGGCATGATGCCGGAGCATCCGGTCAATCAGGCTTTGCGACAGGTTAAGGAAACTTTCAAGCTGCCGAAATATGAATTGGAAGCCTTAATCGACGGGATGCAGATGGATTTGGTTCAGGCGCGTTACGGCAGTTTTGAAGAGTTAAAACTGTATTGCCACCGCGTCGCAGGTGTAGTCGGTTGCCTAATTGCGCGGATTTTGGGATTTTCAGACGACCGAACGTTGGAATACGCCGATAAAATGGGACTTGCGCTGCAACTGACGAACATTATCCGCGATGTCGGCGAGGATGCACGCAACGGTCGGATTTACCTGCCGATGGAGGAAATGCAGCGGTTTGATGTACCTGCAAGCGTGATTATGCAATGTAAGCCGACGGATAATTTTGCCAAACTGATGCGTTTTCAAGTTTCACGCGCCCGCGAGATGTATCGTGAGGCGATGTCGCTCTTGCCCGCCGCCGATAAAAAATCTCAAAAAGTCGGGTTGGTGATGGCGGCGATTTATTACGCGTTGCTGAACGAAATCGACCGCGACGGCGCGCAAAACGTCCTGACTTATAAAATTGCCATTCCTTCGCCGCGCAAAAAGCGTATTGCCCTGAAAACCTGGTTATTCGGATTTAAGCCATGAACACTCCGCATCTTCGCCCGAAAATTGCCGTCGTCGGCGCAGGCTGGGCAGGTTTGTCTGCTGCAGTGTCGTTGGCGCGCCGTGTTGATGTTACTGTGTTTGAAGCCGGTCGGCAGGCGGGCGGACGGGCGCGTACTTTGGCTGGGAATACCGACGGATTCAGTTTTTTGGACAATGGGCAGCATATCTTGCTTGGCGCGTATCGCGGCGTATTGACGCTGATGGAACACATCGGTACCGACCCTGAAACCGCTTTTTGCCGTTTGCCGCTGCAATGGCATATGTATGAGGGTTTGCAGTTTCAAAGTACCAACTTTCTTTCGCCGCTGCATATTTTGACCGGCATATTGCGTGCTAAAAACGTTTCGTTCTCGCTGAAAATCAGGCTGTTATCCGATATGGCTGCGTTGCAGCGTTACGCACGCGGCAAGCGCGCTGATTTGGCCGTTGCCCAATGGCTGCGGCAGCGCAATGTCCCGCGCAGGCTGGTTGCAGAGTTTTGGCAGCCGCTGGTGTGGGGCGCGCTCAATACGCCTTTGGAACATGCAAGTTTGCGGGTGTTGTGCAATGTTTTGTCCGACGGCGTATGGGCGGATAAATCCGGCAGCGACTACCTTTTGCCCAAGCGCGATTTAGGCGCAATCATCGCCGAACCTGCGTTGGCAAAACTCAAGCAATACGGTGCGGACATCCGTCTTGAAACCCGCGTAGGTCGTCTGAAAAACCTTCCTGACGGACGTGTCGTTGTGAATGACGAGGTTTTTGATGCCGTTATTGTTGCGGTTGCGCCGTATCATGCCGTTCATCTTTTCCCTGAAGATACCCCGGACTATATTCAGACGACCTATCAAAATCTCCGTTATCACTCAATTACTACCGTCTATCTTCGCTATGCCGTTCCCGTCCATCTGCCCGCGCCGCTGACCGGATTTGCCGACGGTACGGCGCAATGGCTGGTGTATCGCGGCGCACTTGGTTTGCCGACAAATGAAGTCGCCGCCGTCATCAGCGTTTCCGACCATGTCGGCGCGTTTAAAAGCCAAGAGTGGGCAGAGAAAGTCCATGCCGACGTAAAACGCATCTGCCCTTATTTGGACGAACCCGAAGCTGTCCGCGTCATCACCGAAAAACGCGCAACCACAGCCTGCACGCCCGATTCCGCTACTCCTGATTTTGCTTGGTTGCACCAGCGGCGTATCTATCCGGCAGGCGACTACCTGCACCCGCGCTATCCGGCTACGCTGGAAGCGGCGGTACAGTCGGGTTTGACGGCTGCGGAAATGTGTTTGGCAGATTTCGGGTTAATATAAAGGTCGTCTGAAACTCAAATCCGAGTTTCAGACGACCTATTCCGATTGCCTTTACAAGACACGGCAAACCGTTAAAATACCCTAAATCCCTCAAATTTCACAATCAAGGAAGAATTATGCCGACATTGCAAAATAAAACGATTCTGGTAACCGGAGCATCGCAAGGCTTGGGCGAACAGGTGGCCAAAGCCTATGCCGAAGCGGGGGCGACCGTGATTTTGGTTGCGCGCCATCAAAAAAAGCTGGAAAAAGTTTATGATGCGATTGTCGAAGCAGGCTGTCCCGAGCCGTTTGCCATTTGTTTCGATTTAATCGGCGCGGAAGAAAAAGAATTCGAGCAGTTTGCCGCAACCATCGGCGAAGCGATTCAGGGGAAACTCGACGGTATCGTCCATTGCGCCAGCTATTTTTACGCGCTCTCGCCTTTGGATTTTCAAACCGTCGCCGAATGGGTCAACCAATACCGTATCAACACCGTTGCACCGATGGGTCTGACCCGCGCGCTGCTTCCGCTGCTGAAGCAGTCGCCCGACGCGTCCGTCATCTTCGTCGGCGAAAGCCACGGCGAAACCCCGAAAGCTTACTGGGGCGGTTTCGGTGCATCCAAAGCCGCATTGAATTATTTGTGTAAAGTTGCCGCCGACGAATGGGAACGCTTTGAAAACCTGCGTGCCAATGTTTTGGTCCCCGGTCCGATTAATTCTCCGCAGCGCATCAAATCCCATCCCGGCGAATCGAAGAGCGAACGTAAAAACTACGAAGACGTATTGCCCCAGTTTGTTTGGTGGGCAAGTGAAGAGAGCAGGGGGCGTAGCGGCGAAATCGTTTATCTTTGATTTGCTTCTACCGTAATTTGAAAGGTCGTCTGAAAAGGTTTCAGACGACTTTTTTAGAACGTGTTCATTGTCTCAGCCTCTGCTGTAAACTATCGGCATGAACAGAAAAACCTACCCAAGCGATATCAGTCGCGAGCAATTTGCGCCTCTCCTTCCCCTGCTGGAAAGTGCCCGTAAACGCACAGCGCCACGCCAGGTGGACTTGTACGATGTCTTTTGTGCCATTCTCTACCTGCAACGCACTGGCTGCTCCTGGCACGCTTTGCCGGGCGACTTCCCCAAATGGCGCACCGTGCATTCCTACTTCCAGAGATGGACCGAACCACGCGAGAGTGGCATCAGCATCCTTGAGGAAGCATTAAAAAAATCAGGTAGTTGCGGAGCGCCGCAAGCAGGGGCGCCATGAAGCAACTACTTTCCTGATTATTGATGCGCAGAGTGTGAAGAACACGGATACCGCCATGGAAAAAGGCTACGATGCGGGCAAGAAGGTTAGCGGTATCAAGCGACATATAGCGGTTGACACGCAAGGTTTGCCGCATGCCCTTGCGGTAACGACGGCGGATGTTACGGATAGAAAAGGCTGCCTGGTGGCATTGGAACGTGGGCGGGATAATCTTGGTGCGATACAAAAAATCCTTGCTGACGGTGGTTACACGGGTAAGGCATTTGCTTCGTCGGTACAGGAGTTGATTGGTGCGGAGGTAGAGATTGCCAAACGAAACGAATTTCACCGTTTTGCAGTATTGCCGAAGCGATGGGTAGTAGAGCGCAGCTTTTCCTGGTTGGAAAAGAACAGGCGGCTTTGGAAAAACTGCGAGCGTAAGTTGAGTACCAGTCTGCAAATGGTAGCTTTGGCTTTCTTGGGAGTCCTGCTACGAAGACTATGAACACGCTCTTAGGGTTTTTTTAACCGGGCAGGAATAACAGTCGCCAGAATTAAAGGGGTGTAATGTGATTGCTTTGTTTGAAATCCCCTGATTTAAACAACGAGGTCGTCTGAAAACAAACATAGCGGGTTTCGCTAAAAATGTTTCAGACGACCTTTTCTTATGCTTTACTTTTTAGAATGCCATATGGACATTGGGTTCGCAGCCTGTCCGTTTGGAATGAGTCTAATCGAACTGTCTTTACCCGGTACAGAGTTGTTTTACAACCCTTGGCGGTCGAGCCAGCGTTCGGCATCAAGTGCGGCTTGGCAACCTGAGGCCGCGCTGGTGATGGCTTGGCGGTAAGTATGGTCTTTGACGTCGCCTGCCGCCCATACTCCTTCAATGTTAGTCGCGCCGACGTTGTCGCCCGTACCGCCTTTGGTTTTCAGGTAGCCGGTTTCGTCCATATCGAGCTGGCCTTTGAAAATGTCGGTGTTGGGTTTATGGCCGATGGCGATGAAAACGCCTTTGACGGCGATGTCTTCGGTAGTGCCGTCATTGTGTTTCAAACGAGCGCCGGTAACGCCGCCTTCGTCGCCCAAGACTTCATCCAGATTGCTGTTGAGCTTGAGGATGATTTTGCCTTCTTCAACGCGCTGCATGAGTTTGTCCACCATGATTTTTTCGGCGCGGAAGCTGTCGCGGCGGTGGATCAGGGTAACGGTGTTAGCGATGTTGGCAAGGTAAAGGGCTTCCTCTACGGCAGTATTGCCGCCACCGATGACAGCTACATCTTGCTGTTTATAGAAGAAACCGTCGCAGGTCGCACAGGCGGATACGCCTTTGCCGGCAAAGGTTTCTTCGCTGGGCAGCCCTAGATATTTGGCGGATGCGCCGGTGGCGACGATCAGGGCGTCGCAGGTGTATTCGCCCATGTCGCCTTTGAGGGTGAAGGGGCGGTTTTGCAAATCGACGGTGTGGATTTGGTCGAAAATCATTTCGGTGCCGAAGCGTTCGGCATGGGCTTGGAAACGCGCCATCAGTTCAGGGCCTTGTACGCCTTCGGCATCGGCGGGCCAGTTGTCGACTTCGGTGGTGGTCATCAGTTGTCCGCCCTGTTCGACGCCGGTAATGATGACGGGCTTGAGGTTGGCGCGGGCGGCATAGACGGCGGCGGTGTAGCCGGCAGGACCTGAGCCGAGGATAATGAGTTTGTGATGGTTGCTCATGATGTTTTCCTTACTGAGAGATTGAGTGTGTTTCAGACGAGGTAGATTTTACTTGAAAATCTAAGCTGCGTCCTTTGGCATGCTGGTGGATATGTTGGCAGTATTGAAATTAACAAGGGTCGATCGTGAATAGTAAATTAGTTATCGGGAAAGTGTATTCAAGAAAGGTCGTCTGAAAATTTTCAGACGACCTTTTGCCTTTCAACCAGCCTTTTGCCGAATTTACTATATCCAGCGCATTGGGCTAACTTACAGGAAAACCAATGCCGTTATGTGTGTTTTATTTTTTCAGCAATTTGGCGGCTTCGAGAGCGTAATAAGTCAGAATACCGTCGGCACCGGCGCGTTTGAAGGAGAGCAGGCTTTCGAGTATGACTTTTTCGCCGTCCAGCCAGCCGTTTTGAATGGCGGCTTGAAGCATGGCGTATTCGCCGGAAACTTGGTAGGCGTAGGTCGGTACGCCGAACTCGTCTTTGACGCGGCGGACAACGTCAAGATAGGGCAGGCCGGGTTTGACCATCACCATATCCGCGCCTTCCTGAATGTCGAGGGCGACTTCGTGCAGGGCTTCGTCGGTATTGGCGGGGTCCATTTGGTAGGTTTTCTTGTCGGCTTTGCCCAGATTGCCGGAACTGCCGACCGCATCGCGGAACGGGCCGTAAAATGCGGAAGCGTATTTGGCGGAATACGCCATGATGCGGGTGTGGATGTGTCCTGCGTCTTCAAGGGCTTCGCGGATGGCGAGAATGCGGCCGTCCATCATGTCGGACGGGGCGACGACCTGCGCGCCTGCGTCGGCGTGGCACAATGCTTGTTTCACCAAAACTTCGATGGTTTCGTCGTTGAGGACGTAGCCGTTTTCATCGGTCAGCCCGTCTTGCCCGTGGATGGTGTAGGGGTCGAGGGCGACATCGGTCATGATGCCGAGTTCGGGGAATTTCTCGCGCAGGGTGCGTACGATGGTAGGAACGAGTCCTTCGGGGTTGTAGGCTTCTTCCGCCAAGTCGGTTTTATTTCGGGTAACGACGGGAAAGAGTGCCAACATAGGGATACCGAGCTTGAGAGCTTCTTCGGCGGTGAACAATAATTTGTCCAGGCTTTGCCGTTTCACGCCGGGCATGGAAGGGACGGCTTCTTCTTGGTTGCTGCCTTCGAGTACGAAAACGGGGTAAATCAAATCGTCTGCGGTCAGGGTATGCTCGCGCATCAGGCGGCGGGAGAAGTCATCTTTGCGCATTCGGCGCATACGGGTGGCGGAAACGTAACGCGGTGGGAAGTTCATAATCGTCCTTTGTCCTTTTGGAAACGGCTGAATCGGCAGGAGAAATGTTTTCAGACGACCTCTTTGCAAGCAGGGGTCGTCTGAAAATGGGTTTGTTACAGTTTACGCTGTTTTGGGCGATTACTGAAGCAGTAGATAGAATGTTGATACGAATCAGTCTTCGACTTTGGTAATCACTTTGACTGTTTTTTTAATTTCTTTGAACGTATCTGTTTTGAGGTTTTGTTCGTTCGGCAACATTCCGTTGGTGTTCAGCGGAGCGATGTTTTTCAAAGCGCGGCGGTATTCTGCTTCACTTAATTTTTCTTGGCTGATTCTCCATACTTTGCGGCCGGAGGCTTTAACTTCGGAGGCAGTCCACAGTCCTACCTTGTGGTAGTAGAACAAAACGCTTTGCAGGAGTGCTTTCATGTCCGCACCGGGCTTGCCGCTGCCGATACTGCGTCCGATACGGTTGTTGCGCTGATCGACGGCTTGGTCGGCAA